>NZ_AUDS01000018.1 GCF_000425585.1 Terrimonas ferruginea DSM 30193 | reverse complement strand
ATGGCGGGAGACAAGGTGGATGTTTTTGGGAAAAGCCATTGGTACACACCGAATACCTCCGGCTCGCCCAATGTGGCACCGGTGGTGCTGGATATCTTATCAGGCTTACTCGGCGCACCGGGCAGTGCGGCTGCCGGGAAAGCTACCGCCAGCCAGTTGAATGCGATCACCGATATCACCACGCCGCTAGGCGCCTTTATCAATGACCCAAGCCGGGATGATGCGAGTTATCCGCAACGCCCCAAAGCGTTCATCAACTACATCTTCTTCGACGAACAATTTAAAATGGTCAGCGGTGGCGCCAGTCCGGTAAATCCGACCGGTTTTACCAAAGACCACTTCTCTGACCTGCAAAATCTCGCTGCCACCAAAAACGGTTATCTTTATGTCTATGTAAGCAACGAGAGTCCGGTGAATGTGTTCTTTGATAACCTGCAGTTGGTGCATACACGCAGTGCGCTGTTAGAAGAGACGCATTATTATCCCTTTGGGTTGACGATGGCGGGGATAAGTTCGAAGGCCAGTCAGTTTGGCAATCCTAAAAATCGGAATGGGTACAACGGCAATGAATTACAAAATAAAGAATTTAACGATGGCTCTGGTTTGGAATTGTTAGACTTTAACGCACGTACCTACGATCAGCAGAATGGAAAATTTATACAGATAGACCCTTTATCTAACGAAGGGGGACAAGAGAAGCTAACACCTTATCAGTTCGCATGGAATGATCCTGTAAAAAATGCTGATCCTACGGGAGAATGTCCAAGTTGTATTATTGGCGCATTTATTGGTGCTGTAGTGGACGTAACAATTCAGGTGTCGTCATCGGTCGTGAACTCGTTGGCAGAAGGGAAAAGTCCTACGCTTAAGTCAGTTTGGAATGATTTAGATTTAAAGCAAACGTTTGCTGCCGCAGGTGCAGGGTTTGCTACCGGGGGAATTTCTGCATATGAACAGGGAACAGCAGCTTTGGTAAAAACAGCAGTTGTAAATGGTAGTTTTAGTGCCGCTGATCAGTATAGAAAAAATGGCATGGTAGATCCTGTTCAAACAGGTGTTGATATGATTCCTATGCCTGAGATACAACATCCTACAATTCGCATCGATCCGACTAGAAAAATGGTTAGACAGGCCGAGAATTCTATTGAGAGTAGTACATCTCCGGTTCCACAGAGAAAGATCGATAGATTGGATGATGCACAGAGTAAACTGAATTGGATTAATAGAGGTAACCAAGCAATAAAGTCCGCGGTAAATGGCACCGCAGAGACTGCATCTAAAACGGCTCTAAAAGGAACAATTGAAAGGGATGTAGTTGGAAATTCTGTCGGATCAAAACCTACTCCATCACTTTTTGGCTCATTTCAGAACGATAATCGACCTAAAGCGGATAATGCCAGAAACGTTCCCCCCAGACCATTTTGATAAAAGTAATAACTTTGAATCATGAATTTTGCAAAAATTAAGCCGAGACATATTTATCTGGCTTTTATTTGTCTGATGACGATATTGTTTCTTCTGTCTTTTTTCAGATATCGGATGCACATTGAAACGATGGAATCTGGCGAATTATTCAAAGTTCGGGTTGATAAGGTGCACTGCAGGGGAAGTAAGAACAGTCAAAATTATTTTGTTTTCAGAGGTTCTAAAGAAAATGAGATTGTCAATGTAGGGCCTCAGATTTGTGCAACGTTAAATGTCGGCGACTCGATAGAAGTACTTTACAACAATAAGCATGATCTTTATTTTCCCACTATCATCGATACTTCTGATGATAAATGGGGTATGGCAGGGTTCGGTGCTTTTATACTTGTTGGGTTATTTTATTTATTTTTCCAAGGGAAAAAAAATAAATGATTGACTAGCCGAATAGCGTAATACCTAAAAAAGCTGTGATTTTCGGAACAAAAATGATCGTTACGGTTGACGAACTATCTCGAAGCTAAACCTAGAATCGCTTAAGCCAACAAGACCGAGAATTACTGCAAGGGAAGCCTTGCGAAATGCAAAGGATCAAAATGGCATCCCTAGAAGTCAGCAACCCGACAGAACCATAAAACCTAATACAGACCAGGGCAATAAGGCTAAACTTAACAATAGGAATGTTAAACAGTATGAATATACAAATTCAAAAGGCCAAAAGATTAAAATCAGACAAGATAAGCCAGCCAAATATAATGATGGAGGCAAAGGAGATCAACCAGGACATTTTAATGCAGGCAAAGCAGATGATAACAAACTAAAACAGCATCAAAATGTTATAAAATAAACAATGGTAAATATGGAGGACATTGAAAAGACAAAATGAACTATTCATTATATCAATTATTTAAACTATCGTGAAAAAGGCTTGAGAAAGGAAGCATTTAACGAGTTGAGTTTATTTTTCTCTGATTTCAAAAATGAAGAAAATAAATCACGTCGATGGCTTGTAAATAATATTTACGATCTTGCTTTTCAGACAGATAATTATAGCTTATATATTCCTGAGAACTTTAATAAGGAGTTGATAAAGCCAGAAATTGCCAATTGGATTAATGATGAGCCAGATAACCCAATCCCATATAAATGGAGCTTTGATTCGAAGCTCTTGAGGAAATCTGTTGACTTAAACCCCAATGATCAGGATACGCTATCCTTATTTTTTTTGATGCTGCTAAATGGGGTTAATATGAATCAGCATGAAATAGATGCCGGGTATCCTTATGATGGTGATCCTGAAAAAGATTTGGCCTTACTTGAAGATGCAGAACAGTATTTGTCATTTGTTGAAGAAAAAACTCGTCGCGAAGATTTAAAGAAACAGATTTCGGAACTTAAACTTGTAGCGAAAGAGTTTATAAAGTATTAGTGTTTGATACACTGTAAGCCTCCGAGCAACTACACCCGTTGATCGCTAATTGTTTTTGTATCGATGTGGCAGAAGTTCAGCTACTTTGTTAACCGGGTGACCAGCGATAAGGTGTAGAACTTCGTTCAGCCAGGTATAAGGATCTATACCGTGCATCTTACAGGTGCCGGGTTAAAGAATACAACATGCCGCTTCGCTGCTTCATGACTGCCGGCAAACAAATAATTCTTCCTACCCAGTGCTACCGGGCGTATGCTGTTCTCTACCAGGTTGTTGTCGACAGTCAACCGGCCATCGATTGCGTAAGCGGATAGTACTATCGACGTTATTGTAGTACTTAAGAACATCACGTAAATGATTCGAGAAAAAAAGAACGCCTTGTCACAGACTACTTGATTAAAAATAGTCGCTTACTCGAGGGTGACACTTTAAATTCAGTTCAAGTAGCACAATGCGAGATTGATCTAGATACGAAGGAGCAACATAACTTCATTATAATATTTTGGAAGACAAATAAAAAAGACCGGCCCTAAAGCCGGTCTCTCCATTATATCTAAAAAAAGATTTTAAAAAGCTTTCTTTTCCTCGCCACTCGCCAATTGGATCATCGCTGTCAGCTCCTGAACCAGTTTGTCGTCGCTGCCATCGAAGCCCACCGCTTTGAAGCGGATCTTGCCTTCTTTGTCGATTACGAATTTGGTCGGAATGCCTTCCACTTTGAATTGGGAGACTACTTTGTCTTCCGTGTCCATCAGCACATCGAACGTGTAGCTATTTTTCGTAATAAAGTCGGCCGCATTTTTCTTTTTGTCGGCTACATTTTCCCAGGTGTCAATGAAGACAAATTTCACATTAGGGTCATCTTTGTATTGGTTCAGCGCTTTCTGCATGCCGGGGAAGGACGCCTTACAAGGACCGCACCAGGTGGCCCAGAAGTCTACTACCACTACCTTTCCTTTCAGATCAGCGAGGCTTACGGTTTTTCCTTCCAGGTTCACTAATGCAAATGCAGGAGCCGCATCATTCAGCATGGATTTACGCAGGTCTTCCAGCATTTTCACCTGACCGGCTTTTTGCAGGTTGGCCATGTAGTCGTCAAATCCGTCTTTCTTACCATAAGCTTCACGCAGGATCTCGTTGATCTTGCTGGTCGATTTACCTTCTACTACAAATTTTTCCAGTTGTGGTTTGTATGTTTTCACTGGCAGTGCCTTCGACGCTACGAGCGCGTAGGTATTGTTGTAGTCCGGGTTTTTTCCTTCGTTGATGTCAAATGTTGCTTCACGGATATAAGGAAGCGCGGTTTTGGATTTGCCGAGTTTGTACAGCACCATCGAGTAGGTGTCTGCATATTGACCATACGCATATTTGCGGTTTTCTTTCCATTGATCCGTTGTCATGTTATCAGGCTTGGGATCCGTGGGCTTTTTGTAATTTTTCTGTGCCCATTCCGTTGCAAATTTGGAAAGCTCCATTGCATATTGGAGATTGCTGCTGTCTTCCTGCAGTTTCCAGGCTACGCTGTTACAAATGCCCGCTTTCGTCGCATCATCGAATCCTGCAGCCGCTACATAGTTTTTAAAACCATCCCAGTCTTTTGCATTGGCATAGGCATTTGCCATCATCTGGCGGTAAAAAGGCAGTGTTCCTTTCAGGTAAGCCCAGTTACTGTCAGAAGCCGAACGGCTTTCCAGCGCCTTCAGCAGTTCCAGTTTTTTGGCTACGTCTTTTTCTCCATAATATTTATCCGCTGCTTCGCCCGCTTTCCAGGAGCCATCAGGATATTTTTCTTTCTTCAATGAAGCAACGAGTTTTGCCTGCTGAGGCAGTTTCAACACATTGTAAAGGTTTTCTACCAATGTATAGTCGGATTCTTTGGTCAGTCCTTCTTTGAGGAGGCTTTCGATTTCTTTTTGCAGGATCGGCGCTGCTTCCGCTTTTTTCTCGTTGTTCAGCGCGCGTGCATATCCAAACAGATTGGTTTTGCGGCTGGCTGGATAAAGCGCAAATTCTTTGTTGTACGCTTCCACCGCGTAAGCACTGTTCAGGTCAACACCCGCACTTCTGCGGCCCATACCTGAATAGAAGGAGGCAAGACTGATATAGCTGCCGGCCTTTATGCTGTCGCCGTTATACAGGTTGGTGTAATATCCTTTTGAATCGTTGTGGTCGAATTTGTTATCTGCAGTGAAAGCAAATACCATCAGGTTGGCGGCGCTGTCCACCTTCACATTGCCAACCAGTTTGCCTTTGCTGCGGGTAAGCGGCACTTCCACCACTTTGGTCATCGGGCCGCCATAGAAATAAATTCTTGCCTGTGGCAATGCCTGGATGCCCGTAAGGTCACCGCCTTGCACGTATTCAAAGTTAACTACGTCGCCGGCTTTTGGTTTTTCAGGCGAATAGGAGAGTGCCTGCTGAGCCAGTGCCGCAGAACTCAGGCCGGTCATGACCAGCGCATACATTATTTTTTTCATCATGTAGAAGAAAAAGTTAGTTGATAATTGGAGATAGAACCCTTAAAGTTACCGATCCTTTTTTAAAATTGTTTCAAATAGTTTCAATATACGCCTGTACTCGTCCGTCCAGCTCGATGGCTCCACAAAGGCGTGATCTTCCATCGGATAGGGGGCCAGTTCCCAGTTGTCCTTGCCCAGTTCGATCAGCCGCTGCGACAGTTTCACCACATCCTGGTAGTGCACATTCACGTCCACCATACCGTGGCACATCAGCAGATGATCCTGCAATCCCGACGCATAATAGATAGGCGAACTCTTGCGGTAAGCAATGCTGTCGGTCTGTGGTTCATTTAGAATATTGGCCGTATAACCATGATTGTAGTTGGCCCAATCCGTGACCGGGCGCAAAGCCGCGCCTGCTTTGAATGTACCCGGACTGGTAAACAGAGCCATCAAGGTAATAAAGCCGCCGTATGAACCGCCATAGATGCCAACACGACCGGTATCTACTTTATACTGATGCCGCATGTATTCGATGGCATCGATATGATCCGTCAGGTCTTTGCCACCCATGTGACGATAAATACCGGTACGCCAGTTGCCCCCGTAACCCGCGCTGCCACGATAATCCATATCCACTACATAGTAGCCTTTTTGCGCCAGCAGATTATTGAACATGAATTCCCGGAAATAACTGCTCCACCATTTATGCGCATTTTGTAAATAACCGGCGCCATGTACGAAGAATACCAACGGTGCGTTGGGCTTTGGATCGGTTGGTTGGTATATTCTGGCATAAACGCGTTTACCATCGCGGGCAACGATTGTTGTCAACTCAGGCTTTTGCCATTGGTATTTTTTAAAACTATCCGTCATCGCCAGGTTCGTGATCTGCAACGGCGCTTTGCCAGCCAGTGCATCGGCTGTTTTTTGCAGGTACAGTTCCCAGGGTTGCACCATACCCGAATACAATACCGCCATCCATTGCTCGTCCGGCGACAAATAAACCTGGTGCGCACCTTCGGACTTCGTCAATTGAACAGTAGTCTTTCCATCCACTGACATGCGATAAAAATGCTTTTCGCCCGGATGAACTTTGTTGGTGGTGAGGTAGAAATTTTTCTTATCGATGGATAGTTGCGCCTGCTGCACTTCGTAATCACTTCCTGTAAGGGCTTTGCTTTTGGTTTGCACAACATCATAGGTATATAAATGACTATAACCCGAGTATTCCGATAAATACCAGAGATTCGTTTCATTTATCCAGCCGAAACTTCCCTGCGAAGCGGCCGGGCCGCCGATCCACGCGTCATCATGCTGGCGTTCTACCAATGATAATTGACGGGAAGCTGTATCCCAGAGTACCAGCCATCTGTCTTTGTTATCCTGCGCACGGATATCGAGCAGGAGTTTGGTTCCGCTGGCATTCCATTCGCGGCCATACACCATGGTCTCCCGCGGTTTTTTTTCTTTTTTATCGGATACCGCCTTCGGATAGTCACTCATATAAGCCGGTATATCATAGATGCCCGGTAATGAATCCGTGGCCAGCTTCCATACCGTATCCCGCACGCTATCGTATAAATAAAAAGTAGTGCTGCGAAGCGGGCTACCCACTTTGGTGCGCGCCGGTATATCGGTTGTATACCCGGATTCTGTTACATAAGCCGGGACGATCGTCGTTTTTGCCGCAGCTTGTTTTACCAAACGGTAAGTAATGAATCTGCCGTCGGGACTTGCCGCGGGATCCTGCAATGTCTGATCACCGATACTGATTTTGCGGAGCGGTTTGGATTGCGCCGCGCGGCGTGCTTCTTCCGCTGCCTTGCTTTTATCTGCGCGCTCTTTCAACACCTGCATGTAACTCAACTGATCTTTTTTCAACCATTCTTCTTCGGTTGAAGGTTTTGCCTGACGCTCGTTGGCTTCACCGGTTTGAAATTGTATCAACTGGCGCGTGCTGCCGGTTTGAATGTCCCAGGCATACAATTGCTGATTGCGTTGATACACCACCCGTGTATCAGTATAGGAAAAAGCGGGATTGCTCTCGATGTCCACCGTTTCCGTAATCCGCACCACCCGGAATGGCTTTTGGGTAAAATAAAATACGTCACCCTCGCGGCTGAATACGCCGGCGGTTCTTTGTTTATTATAAGTAACTGCATCGTCCCAGATGATTTCCTTCTGGGAAACAGTACTCACGCGCTCCGGGGCAGGTTTCCGCGGATCGATCATATACAATGAGTCGGACACAGCACGCACCGGGTTCCAGTCGAAATACAACCGCTCACTGTTGGCCGGCCATCGCGGACGGGATGGTGAGGTGCCTATCCATGCCGGATCCTGCATGATTTGCTCCACGGTCAGGGGAATGGTCTGCTGCGCCTGTGATGCAAGGCCTGAAAAGATACAGGCCGCTAAAATGATTGGTCTCATAAGCATTCGATTGATCAGGCACCGTCAAGGATGTCCTCAACGCCTTCCTGGATTTTCTGGGAAATTTTCTCGGTAGGCACATCGTTGGCATCTCCGCCAAACGGATCTTCGATTTCTTCAGCGATCATCTCCAGACTGGCCAGTACATAGAATACAAAAGCCACTACGGGAATCACATAATAACCGAGACTGAACACATAGCCGAACGGCAGTGTCATGATATAGATAAAAATGAATTTTTTGATGAACACCGTATACGAATAGGGGATAGGCGTGTTCTTGATACGTTCGCAGGCGCCGCAGATATCGGTGAACGATTGCAGTTCCGCATTCAGAAAAAGCAATTGTTCACCCGTAATTTTTTTATCAACGAACAACTGGTGTATATGGCGATACATGAGCGAAGCTACCTGGTTGGGCACATGCTTTTCATGATCGATTGCGTCCAGGATGTTTTTGTGTTTGTTGTCGTCGAATAATTCCACACGGGTATGTTCGCTTCGCAAATGTTTATGCAGAACGCTTGCATAAGTCGGAATCATGGTGCGGAAAAAAGAACGTTCTTCCGGAAAATCTTTACCGAAGATAGTGTCGAGTTTGAGCGCGAGGTTGCGGCTGTTATTTACCAGGCTTCCCCAGAGTTTGCGGCCTTCCCACCAACGGTCATAAGCTGTGTTGGTGCGGAATACCAGCAACATGGAAATGGCAAAGCCTAGCAGGCCGTGCATGGCCGGAATACCTTTTACATAGCTGTTTTGCGATAGTTGCCAGTATTCCAGTTCCAGAAAAGCGATCAGCCCGGAATAGGCGGCAATGCCGAGGATCAGCGGCGTAAGCTTACGGAATGTATCGGCTTTGTGAAAGCGAAAAATAAAGGAAAACCACTCCTTCGGGTTGTAGGATACCATGCAGGTAAATTTGTGGACCAAAAATAATTGCAAAAGAATTATCCCGGTTGTTTAATTTACTCCCATGAAAATAGCCGGATTTATCATTTTCGTTGTGTTATTGGTGATTGTTGCCGCCATGATCCGTTACGTCACCCGCCGGAAAGGCACGGCCGGGGACGGGCTGGATGCCGCCGGCATCAGGCCTTTGCTGGAAAAACACGTGAAATTTTATCAGCGGTTGGCTGAGGCGCAGCAACAGCAGTTTGAACAAAGAGTGCTGGATTTTTTACAAAGAGTGAGCGTCACCGGGGTGGGAGTGACCGTCACCGAACTCGACCGCGTACTCGTCGGCGCCAGCGCCATCATCCCGATTTTTGCATTCCCCGATTGGCATTATACCAATCTCCGGGAGATTTTACTTTATCCCGAAACGTTTAATACCGATTTCGCGCAGCGCGGACCCGACCGCGATATACTCGGTATGGTAGGCAATGGACCGCTGCAACAGGTAATGATGCTTTCGCGCCAGGCCCTGGAGCAGGGTTTTGCCAATACCACCGACAAACGCAATACCGCCATCCACGAATTTGTGCACCTGATCGACAAGACCGACGGCGATACGGACGATATTCCTGAAGCGCTTTTACAACATCAATATTCGATTCCGTGGATTCAACTGATCCGCCGTTGTATACAGGAAATACGGCAGAACCGGTCGGACATTGACGTGTATGGCGCCACGAACGAAGCCGAATTCTTTGCGGTAGTATCGGAATATTTCTTTGAGCGTCCCGAACTGCTCCGCGAAAAGCATCCGGAACTGTATGCGATGCTGGAAAAAATCTTTAAAAACGATATCGCCGGTCAGCGATGATCGGTGTACCGGTTGGGTGCTGCTGCGGCTTTGATAGTTGCATATTCCTCATCGGTGAGTTGCGGTACCCGTTTGGTTAATTCAGTTAATTGTTCCGGAGTGCGGATGCCGGTAACGGCAGAAGTGACAGCCGGATTTTTTAATACAAACTGCAAGGCGGTTTGCGCCGCGGAGCGTTCAGGTGAAGAATAGCGTTTGATTATCTCCTGCAATTGCCTCACCGTTTCTTTATCATAGCCCGTATAGTCGCGGGCAGGTTTACCCGCGAGCAGGCCCTGTGCCAGTGCACCGCGAACCAGTACGCTGATATCATTTTCTTTTAATAAAGAAAGGGCGGTTTCTTCGGGCCGGCGGTCAAGCAGGCTGTATTGCATCATCACGCTGCTGATAGGTGATTGCGCTACGTATTCGCGGATCACATTCGGACGAATGGAGGAGATGCCATAATACCTGATCTTTCCCTGTTGCTGTAATTTCTCGAAGGTGGCGATGATCTCCGCACGCGGATCGTCGATGGTGCCGCCATGCAATTGATAGAGGTCGATATAATCGGTTTGCAACCGCTGCAGGGATTCGTCAACAGACTTCAGGATATGAGGCGGTGATGGATTCCAGTCAAGACCGCTGCCATCCGCTTTTACCACATTACCAACTTTCGTACAAAGAATGACTTTATCGCGGATACCGCGCAGGGCATGGCCTACGCTTCGTTCGTTTTGTCCTTTATCGTAGATATCCGCCGTATCAAAAAGGTTAATGCCTGCGTCGATCGCACTACGAATCAGCGAATCGTTCACCGCCTGATCCTGCCCGAGCGACATGCAGCCGAATGAAATCACTGATATGTTGACGGAGGTTTTTCCCAATTGTCTATATTCCATAAAACAGGTTTGCCAACAAAAACTTAACAGGAATGTTATAAACGTTATTGTTCCGGTTTCCCGGTGAAGAATTAATTTACGAGATCAAAGATACAACCATGAAAAACAAACAGCGACCTTACCGCTGGCTCCGACGGTCACTTCGCATTCTTATAACCTCACTGGTTGTATTCATCATCGCCTGCCTGATTTTTGACCAGTTTGTACAGTTCCGCAAGCCGGATGACGAACTGCGTAAAATGTTTACAGAACGCGGCATCGACGGCAAGATCGGTTATTACACGGCCAGGGGAAGAACATTGCGTTATGCCGTAGTAGGTGCCGATTCGTTGCCTACCTTACTGATGCTGCACGGTTCGCCGGGTTCCATGAGTTATTATGCCGGGCGATACGCCGATTCTTCCTTACAAAAAACCTTCCGGATGATCACGGTTGACCGGCCTGGATACGGTTATTCGGAACTGGGCAATCCGGAACCTTCGATCGGGGAACAGGCTGCATTGATCCGCCCCTTATTGGATAGTTTAACCAAAGCGCATCACCCGGTGATCATCGCCGGTGGTTCCTATGGCTCTTCCGTTGCGTGTCGCCTGGCTATGGATTATCCTGAACTGGTGGATGGATTGGTATTGACCGGACCTTCGCTGGGACCGGGCCTGGAAAAGATGTTCTGGTTTACTCCCATGATTGAGCACTGGTCGATCCGCTGGTTCATCCCGCGCATCTTCCGTTCGGCCAATACAGAAAAGATGCATCACAAAGAGGAGCTGGAAAAAATGCTGCCGCTATGGAAAAACATCCGCGTGCCGGTGGCCTATATGCAGGGTGCACATGATGAATTGATCGATACGGCTAACGCAGGTTTCGCCCGCGAACACCTGGTGAATGCGCCGTATCTCGATATTCATTTCTTTCAAAACAGGGAACACCGGTTGGCGCAATTTGAGTGGCCTGCTATCCGTGATGCTATTTTGCGTGTGTACGACAAAGCATTACAGTTGCGTAACGGCGTACATTAACCAGATTCTTTTTCACCGTCGGAATTATCAACGTCTGCGGTTTTTTCGTCTGTCTCCGTTTCGGGTTTGATGATCTTTTTGGAAGCATGGCCGCGCGGAAATCCCGGGTAATCCTGATCGATCTTTTCATCAGAATGAGAGGCCACCGATTCCTGGTCTTTCATCGGTGTATTTTCCGCACGCTTGCTCAGGTAGTTTCTAAAACGTTTCTTCTTCATATGCTTGTTTGCTTATAGGGACAAATTATTATGCCAGGAACAGCCGTAATAGGTAATAAATGGTAGGTTATAGTGAACAGCGGAAAATTCACGCAAAGGCGCATAAAGGGCAAAGACGCAAAGAACAGGCTGGCTGTTACTTACAACTTATAACTTAAAACTTATAACTTCTTTGTAAACCGCATGACCGCAATATCTCCCGACATTAACTGCAAGGTATTACCATCTGTCACGTCATACTTATTCACCTTCTTAAGCGTGGAAAGAAAAACCTGTTCACCACTTCCTTTGCAGGCCTTTTCAGTTTGCGTAATGTCGCCGGTTTTCCATTCATGACCGGTAATGGTCAACGGAGCAGAGAAGCTGTTACAACTCGTGTTACCCGAGAGATTACCGGAGGCATCCAACTGTATCTGTGGTTTGTTTTCAGGATATAATCCGTCGAATGCAATCCGCGGACCAGTGATATAATTGAGCACCCAGGTGCCTTGCAGATGTTTGGTGGTATCGGTCGATAAGTTATCCGGTGCAACCGGCGTAGTTTGCTGAACGATGGGCGTGTCCTTATTATCGGTTGATGATCCGTTTGTTTTATCGGTGTTGTTGCAGGCAGCCAGACTAAGGGCCAATATTGCGGTGGAGAAGGTGATTCGGCTAAGCATAATCGGTTTTTTATTAAAAATAAAGAAATGTGTAATGTCATGGCTGAACAAACTTTCCGTGCCGTGGCATAGTTTTTTATCTACATTCAGGGAATAAACCTCCCTGTTATGCAAAAGACAAAAAACCTTGCCATGCTTTGCCTGTTGGCAGTTGTAGCACAGATCATACTCGCTTACGGCACACAATCGCAGTTAATCAACGAAAACAATGTAGGCGACGTATCGGATCGTTACGACTCCTTCTTTACACCGGCGGGCTTTACGTTTGCTATTTGGGGCGTTATTTACACAGCTTTGCTGGCTTTTACAATCAGGCATCTGATTGTCGCCTTTACAAAACCTTTCGATCATCCGGGTAATGTCGACATCCGCAAGGCCGGTGGCTGGTTTATCGTCAACAATTTGCTGACCATCGGCTGGCTCATCGTCTGGACTTCAGGCAATGTAGCGGTAGCGGCAGCATTGATATTGGGTCAACTCGTTACCCTGATCGTTATTCATGGACAGCTTCACATCCATCAACCCAACGAGACGGCTGGCAGCAAAATATTCACGCAATTTCCTTTGAGTATTTACCTGGGCTGGATCAGTATTGCCACGATTGCGAATCTTTCCATTTTTCTGGTGTCCAAAAACTGGGACGGTGCAGGTATTGCTGCTGTTAATTGGGCGCGCATCATGATTGGTGTAGCAGGTTTATTGAGCCTGTTCATGATCTTCGCACGTAAGAATGTATTCTTTGGGTTGGTCGTTGTTTGGGCATTATATGGCATCATTTCCAAAAGACAGGAGCGTGGCAATGCAGAAGACCAGCTGGTGATACAGGCCGCATGGATCGTATTGGGCATTGTGGCGGTTTGTTGCCTGGCACAATTGATCCGCAACCTGGCCGTGGCCAAACGTTACCGGTTGACAAACTCACCTTTTCCGCAGCAGCAGGAATCGTTGAAGTGAATGGTGAATAGTGAATGGTGAATAGGAACTTGCTGAGGCCGATACTTCGGCCCTCTAAGCCTCACTTCCGGAATAACATCCGCTCGATATTGCGGTCTTTCAGTTCGGGCTCCTGGCGATTTTTGTTGAATGCTTCAAAATGCGCTTTGATAAAAGCCGTTAAGGGTGTAGCGATGAAAGCACCCATGATCCCGAATGCCGCCGACATCAGCATCAACATCAGCAGGATCGATACCGGATGAATTTTCATCGTATTGGAACGGATGCGTGGCAGTATCAAATCACCGATAATCTCGTCGAGCACGATATAAAAACCGGCTGTCCACATCGCCAGGGTCGGGGAGATGGTCAGTGCGATGAGAATAGGAGGTACCGACATGATATAAAAACCTATCCGCGGAATAAGCTCCGCAAAAAAAGTGACGCCCGCCCAAACCCATACACCGGGAATCCCCATAAAGTACAGGAATATCCACACTATCGTTGCGCGGATAGCGCCGGCAAAAATGTTGGACCACATCCAACCGATCGTCATTACGGATGCATTGGCAAAAGCTTCTGCTGCGGTATCTCTTTTTTGTGTAGGAAAAAAAGAGAGATACAAAGCCAGTAGCGGACGCGGATTAATAAGCATGTATATCACCAGGCAGAAGAAAAAGATCACCAGCAGTATGCGGCTTGCCACACCCATGAAGTACTGACCGATGCCGAAAAAAAGCGTCGATGCAGAAGGCATATCGGCCTTCAGGGCTTCGGGTGTCAGCGGGTTTGATTCTTCCGTCACCTGGTCGCCCAGCCAGCCCGACAACATCGTCCGCAGTTGTTCGATGTATCCCGGAAGATTCGTGGCCAGCAGTTTTACCTGTGTCACAATTTTAGGCACCACCATCCATCCGATCAGTCCGAGAAACACGATCATTCCAAAGAACACCGCCAATGCCGCCCATGTCCGCGACCAGTTACGTTTTTCCAGCCAGGTCACCGGCGCATTCAGCACGATCGTAAATACAATCGCGAAGAAAAACAACAGCACAACCTGCAGCACTTCGTGCAAAAACCATATTCCGATAAAGAGTGCCGCAGCAAGGTAGAGAAGCCGTTGCAGGGAACGGTAGGTGACATCGGTCATGTATTCAATTTACGCATAGTCAGGCAATTCCCGTTCCGAAAACTTTCACGGGTTCGCGGAGAATGGTGCGCAGTTTTTCAGGAGCCGTACGCCGGAAATCGGAGAGGTAGATTTCGTGGTGAAAGCCATTCCTGTCCATTTTTTTATCCGACATGTATTCCTGCAGCCTGGCCAGCGTCTCAGGTTCTTTGTCGAATGGACCGGTGTGCAGGATTTGTACCACGTCGCCTTCTTCCAGCAATTCAAAAGCGGGTGGTTCTACGCCCGCAATCTGCCTTTTGCCGGCGATGGCATTCCAGGTGGCTGCTACCGATTCTGCCGTCACAAAAACGGGCAGCCGGATCAGCAATTTGTACTCCCACACGTCCCGGGGGATCACTTTGGGCGCTTCGGATACTGATGGTGTACCCCAGCGTGCTTCGTCGTACCACCAAAGTCCCTCCAGTTTAGCCACCACAAAATCCCGGTTTTCTTCCTTGTACCGGAACTTAACAGCGTAAATCAGGCTGTACAGCAGTTTTACCCTTTCTGCGAAAGCTTTGCCCGACGGATCGCCCTGGCCGGAAACGGATAAGTAGGGCAGTGGGCCCAAACGCAGCATGGACGGGTGTTTTGTTGCACGGTAGTAGTCAGGATCGGTCTTGAGAAGGTCTGTTTTTTCCATAAAATTTGTCTTTTGCCAAAACTCGCCCCGGTGAGTGACAACCCTGTGGCAACAGCTCCCGGCAGCCGCAAGAAAAAAGACCGTTTTCTTCCCACATGTTTTCCCCGCGGCTTGTGCATAAAAGGGGTGAAAGGCCTCCTTTAATCTGCCCGGTTTGGCTTATATTCGCCGCCTGACTAAATCTGAAAGTTGTGAGATTAAAGAGTTTAGAAATCAAGGGCTTCAAAAGCTTTGCCGACAAGACGGTTGTGAACTTCGACGACAACATTACCGGTATTGTGGGGCCCAATGGTTGCGGAAAATCCAATATCGTTGACAGCATCCGCTGGGTGATCGGCGAACAAAAGATCAGCCAGTTGAGGAGCGAAAACCTCGACAGCCTGGTATTCAACGGTTCCAAGACCCGTTCCGCCAGCGGCCTGGCCGAAGTGAGCCTCACTTTTGAGAACACGCGGAACCTGCTGCCCACCGAATTCAGCACCGTTACCATCACCCGCAAATTTTACAAAAGCGGGGAGAGCGAATACCGTCTTAACGACGTGCAATGCCGTCTCAAGGATATCCAGAACCTGTTCATGGATACCGGTATTTCCACCGACTCCTATGCCATCATCGAGCTGGGCATGGTGGACGACCTCATCAAAGACAAAGACAACAGCCGCCGCCGCATGCTGGAACAGGCTGCCGGCATTTCCATCTATAAAACGCGGAAGAAAGAAGCCCGCCAGAAACTCGATGCTACCGAGCAGGACCTCGCCCGTATCGAAGACCTGCTGTTCGAGATCAACAACCAGTTGAAAGCACTCGAAAGCCAGGCAAAGAAGGCGGAGAAATACCACGAGATTAAAAAAGATTACCGCGAGATCAGCATCGAACTCGCCAAAGCAGCACTCGAAGGGTTCAACCTCACCTACAAAGACCTTACAGAAAAACACGAGACCGAGACCGATAAGAAAGTACGCATGGAAGCCGAGATCGCCACAGCAGAAGCGGCACTCGAGCAGGAGAAAGTTGGTTTCATCGAAAAAGAACGCGCGCTGCAAAGCATGCAACATACGTTCAACGAACTCGTACAACAGGTACGCACCCGCGAGAACGAAAAGAACCTCGCAGCACAACGCCTCGAATACCTCAAAGAACGCGAAACAAGCCTGAAAGCATTCCTGGAAAAAGCAGGTGGCCAGCTCAAAGGCATCGACGAAAGCATTTTGTTCACCAGCCTGCAGATCGAAGAAGAAGAGAAAGCCTTTTCCGGCTTTTCCGATCAACTGGTGAACCTGCGCGAAGAGGCCGACGCACGCCGCAAAGTGCTGGATGAAAAACGCCAGTCACTCGACTCGCTCCGTAACGAATACCAGCAGGTACAACGCAACCAGTTCGATGCAGAGAAAAAAGTAGCCGTTGCCGATACATCCGTTCAAAACCTGCAACGCGCCATTCAGCAAATAGAAGACGAACGCGAACAACGCGACAGCCAGCTCCGTCAACTGGATGAAGAACGGCTGGTTCGTGAAAAGGAACTGGAGGTGAAGAAGACAGACCTCGAACAGTTGCAACGTCACCAGGAACAAACGCGTGAGCAAATTCTTCAGACACAATCCGTGCTCGAAGAACTGCGCAACGAACTGGCGGAAGAAACACGCAAACTCGATTCAAAGAAAAACGAACACGACCTGCTGAAAAGCATGATCGACTCGATGGAAGGATATCCCGAAAGTGTGAAGTTCCTGCACAACAACACCGGCTGGAATCATACCGCGCCGATCCTTTCCGATATTCTTTACGTAAAAGAAGAATACCGTACCGCCCTCGAAAATGTGCTGGAGCCTTATCTCAGCTATTACGTAGTCAACAACCTCGAAGAGGGACTGCAGGCTGTGCGACTGCTCGACGACCACAAGAAAGGCAAGGCCAACTTCTTCCTGCTCGATAAGATCAACGAACATGCACATGCCACGGCCGATCACCAACTGGAAGGCGGCATTGCTGCCCTCGATGTAGTGGAAGTGGAGGAGAAATACCGCCAGTTGGCCGTACACCTGTTAGGTAACGTGTTTGTAGCCGAACAGGAAAGCGCCTTACAAAACAGCAACGGTTTTGTGGTGATCGAGAAAAGCGGCAAATATGTAAAAGGAAAATATTCTCTTACCGGCGGTAGTGTTGGAATGATCGAAGGCAAGAAGATCGGACGTGTGAAGAACCTGGAGAAACTGCGTGAAGACATCGACCGTCAGCACGAAGTAGTGGAAGGTTTGCGTGCACAGATCCAGGCACGTCACAACGAAGTGATCGCTTACAGCGAAGACCTGCGTGAAGCGGCACTCCGCGAAACGGAAAAAGAAATCCAGCAACTGACCAACCAGGTATTTGCTTTACAAAACAAGATCGAGAACCTGCAAAGCCTGCAAGGCAGCAGCCTTCAGCGACTGGAAGAAATGACCATGCAGATGCAACAGACGCAGCAGTCTGTGCAGGGTGTGCGCGACGACCTGGCCATCCTCAACGAACAACTGCAGTCTTATCAATCGCGCCTGGCGGAAATGAACGAAGACTTCCAGGCATCAGAGCAGGGTTATAACGAAGCCACACAGCAATACAACGAATTCAACCTGAATGTTACGCGCCAGCAAAGCAAGATCACCGCGCTGAAGCAGGAGCTGGAATTCAAAACCAACCAGCTCAACGACCTGAAACAGCAGATTGAAAGCAATACCGCTCAACTCGCTGACACATCCGGTAATATCGACGAATCAGCTTCCACCTTGAAAGGATTGGAAGAAGGATTAGTTGAACTGATGCGCCGCCGCGAGGAAGAACAGCAAATACTGAACGAAGCGGATCAGACTTACTACAACATCCGCAACCAACTGAGCGAAAAAGAAAGCGAGCTGCGTCATAAAGTAAAAGACAAAGAACAGGTGGAACACCTGCTTGCGGCCATCAAGGATAAACTGAACGAACTGAAACTCCAGCTCGCCGGTACCAAGGAGAGACTGAATGTAGAGTTCCGCATTCAACTGGAAGACATCCTCGACGAAGAGCGTAGCGGTGATGTGCCGGTAGAAGAATTACAGGAGAAAGCCGATCGCATGAAGAAACGCCTCGAGAATCTGGGCGAAGTAAACCCGACGGCAATCGAAGCGTTCACCGAGATGAAAAAGCGTTATGAGTTCATCGTTGAACAAAAGACCGACCTCGTAAACGCCAAGGACAGCCTGCTCAAAACCATCGAAGAAGTGGAAGCAACGGCTAACCAGAAATTCCTCGAAACATTCAACCAGGTGCGCGATAACTTTATCAAAGTGTTCAAGACCCTGTTCACCGAAGATGACCATTGCGATCTGATACTCGATAATCCGGAGAACCTTGCCGAAACAGGTATCGATGTAGTAGCGCGTCCGAAAGGTAAACGCCCGACCACGCTTACTCAGCTCAGTGGTGGAGAGCGTACCCTTACCGCAACGGCGCTGCTGTTTGCCATCTACCTGATCAAGCCCGCACCGTTCTGTATCCTCGATGAGGTGGACGCCCCGCTCGATGACGCCAACGTTGGCAAATTCACCAACATGATCCGTCAGTTCAGCGACAACTCACAGTTCATCATCGTTACGCACAACAAAACAACGATGAGTACGGTGGATGTGATTTATGGGGTTACCATGCAGGAGCCGGGTGTGAGCAAACTGGTAAGTGTGGATTTCCGCAATTTGCAGCAGAGTCAACAGAATTGAGTAGTAAGTGTTAAGTTATAAGTAAACAGCCGTTGCCTGCGCGATACCAGCAACGGATTCTCGCAAAGGCGCAAACTAATTGAGCCGAACTTATGGACTTATTGATATAAAAAAGCCAGGAAAAATTCCTGGCTTTTTTATATTCACGATTGACGATTGACCATTCACGCGTTTCTGTTAACGCAATTGAGATCTTCGAACGCCACTTCGAGACGTTTGATGAAGCTCTCTTCGCCTTTGCGCAACCATACACGCGGGTCGTAGTATTTTTTATTGGGAGAATCGGGGCCTTCGGGGCTACCGAGCTGTCCCTGCAGATAACCTTCATTCTTTTTGTAGTTGTTGAGTACACCTTCCCAGAATGCCCATTGCAGATCGGTATCAATGTTCATTTTGATAGCGCCATAGCCGATGGCTTCGCGGATCTGGTGTTGCGGAGAACCACTACCGCCATGGAATACGAAATAAACAGGCTTGGGACCTGTGCCGAATTCTTTTTCGATATGCACCTGGCTGTTGTGCAGTATCTCGGGGCGGAGTTCCACGTTGCCGGGTTTATAAACACCGTGCACGTTACCGAATGCCGCAGCTACGGTAAAGAGACGGCCCACCTTGCTGAGCTCTTTAACGGCATAGGCCACGTCCTCAGGCTGCGTGTATAACTTGGAGTTCTCCACGTCGCTGTTGTCAACGCCGTCTTCTTCTCCGCCTGTAACGCCGAGTTCGATCTCGATGCCCATGCCCAGCGGCTGCATGCGTTTGAAGAATTCAACCGATGTTCCGATGTTTTCCTCGATGGATTCTTCGCTGAGATCCAGCATATGCGAACTGAAAAGAGGTTGGCCTTTTTCCTTAAAATATTGTTCACCCGCGTCGATCAGACCGCTGATCCAGGGCAGCCATTTTTTAGCCGCGTGGTCGGTATGCAGTACTACAGGAACGCCGTAATATTTTGCCACATTATGGATATGAAGCGCACCGGAGATGGCGCCGGCAATATTTCCCTGCAGGTTGTCGTTGGGCATGCCTTTTCCGGCAATGAACTGTGCTCCGCCATTGGAAAACTGGATGATTACGGGCGAATTAACTTTCGCGGCAGTCTCCAGCGTGGCATTGATGGTGTTGGTGCCGATTGTATTTACGGCAGGAAGGGCAAACTGATTGTCTTTGGCATCTTTGTAGAGTGCTTCCAGATCGTCTCCGAAAAGCACACCGGCTTTGTATTTGCTCATATCATTTTTTTTAGCGATGCTAAGGTAATGGTATCGCGGGGTTTAAAAAAAAGAAACAGGTTACACACATACCTGAATTATTTAGCATTTATTTATGTAATCCGTGCGGACGGCACATCCTTTCCCCAAACCATCTGCTATGCGCCGATTAGCCGTATTCATTTTCCTGCTTGTTTCCCTACCTGCAATAGCGCAGCAACCACTTTCCAAGGCACGCAGGTCAGGCTGGCAGACGCTGATCTATCGCATACCAGCCGATACTGCGGAAAAGTATATCCGGAAAACGGTTGTTTACCCGGAGCGCTATCTTTCCCAAACACCCTTTGCTACCGTGTTAAGCGATACGTTTAAAGCGGAGACATTGCCGGTGGGTACTTACCTCATCGTTTCCGCTGCCAATAATCAGCTCGTTACCGAAGTATACTGTAAGAGTAATCTTGCAGCCATGCCACACAATGACCGGCACCGGGTTTTGCTGGAAGTCAGGAATGAACGGACAGGGCAATATATCAGCAATGCAGTGGTAACCGTAAAGGGTAAACCGGCACCATACAATAGAGCTGCGAAAGCCTATCGCATAACAAGCAGCAAACCCGGCGATGCATTGATCAAAGTGACAGTACCCGGTGATACGCTGCTGGTCGATCTGGTGAATAACGAAGATGATCCGCCGCGCGTATGGTCGCAATGGTGGAAAAATTTCGGTAACGGCCGCGCCGGAAAGGTTGTTTCATGGCCCATCATAAAATTGAAAAGGGTGTTTGCCGGCTCAGGTAAATACCGGCACAGGTCCAACAAAAACGCGAACGCCGGCACCGGGTATGTCTTGTTCAATCAGCCTAAATACAAACCGCAGGACACGGTTAAGCTAAAAGCCTATATCCTGAACCGCAAATGGAAACCGCTTAAAGGAGCGCTTGATATTTATATCCAATACTACGACAAGCAATACATCGATAAGAAACTCGCCACCTTGAAATCCGCTACGGATGGTGCTTATATCTATGAGTTCCTTCCGGGCGATTCTTTGCCGGGCGATAAACAATACACGATCGTTTTTAAAACGGCAAAAGGACAGCGGCTGCTTTCGGGTGGTTTCAAAATAGAAGATTATGTGCTGGATGAAGTAGCTTCTTACAAATTACGCGCAGGCAAAGAGGTTTATACAAGACGCGACACGCTCAGCATTTTTGCCGCAGCGAAAGATGTGAACGGACTGGCCGTGATGGATGGACGCGTTAAATTTTATGTGTTAGCGGGCCAGATCAACAACTGGTATACCGATCGCGAATTTGTACCCGATACGCTCTGGCGCGATGAGAAACCTTTGGACGTGAATACGGAAACGCGTTTTGATTTTCCGCTGAACGCAATACCGGCAGTTGACATGCAGTTGGAACTGGTGGCGGAGTTTCGCAACAGCAACAACGAACTGGAGGAGAAAAGCGAAACGGTCAGCTTCCTGCACCAACAACATACCATCGATGTAAAACTGAAAGGCAAACGGCTGATCGCTCATTACCTGAAAGAAGGTGAATCTGTGCCGGCATCCGGTTTTGTTAAGAAGAAGGAGAGAAAAACAACCGATGTTATTGCATTTCCCTACGAAACAGACATCGATCCTTATACAAGCGCTTATTTATTTACAACGATAGCAGGCGATGACAGAAGAGTGATCCGCGAAACATTTGAACCGGAGAGCTATCAGCTTGTATTCAACCGCATTCAGCAACATGATACGGCAGGTTTTACACTGGACAACCCAAACCGGATACCGGTTCATTATACTATTTTGAATAATAATAAAGTAGTGAATTACGGTGCTGACAGCGCAGCGGTTATTACCGGAAAAATTATAATCCCGACGGGCAAAATCTACACGTTAAAATGGTCGTACTGGTGGGGTGGTGAAGAAAGAACCGGCATGCAAAGTCTTGCGCGATTGGATAAAATTTTACAGGCAGATATCAGCGGTGCCAGCACTATTTATCCCGGACAAACCGATACCCTTAAAGTAAAAGTGAGAGACTATCTCGATAGAAAAGCCGGCAATGTAAACCTCACGGCGCTCAGCTATAACGGTCAGTTCGGTGATAATATCCGTGTACCGGAACCGCCGTATCTGAGAAAATACAGGTGGCGTGGACAGATATTATTGGGCAATTATGAAACGGAAGAAACCGGCCTCATCCTGCGCCATCCATTGGGGAAAAATACAGGCTGGATCAAAAAGCTTTCATTGGATACAATGGCCTACTACAAGCTATTGTTTCCTGAAAAACCGTATCGGTCGGAAGCCACGCTGATCTCGGATTTTACACCACAACTGGCTGTATATGCCGTGCAAAAAGGTATTCCGCAGGAAATATATTTATTGTACCTCAACCGCCAACTCGCTTATTACAATGGCGTTACCGATAAATCTGTTTATGCTTTTCCCGTGGCGCCGGGTTATGTGCAGATCGGAATTCGTTTGCGTAATAAATATATCCAGATCGACAGCGTTTACATGCAGCCTTATTATAAGCAGGATATAGCTTTTGATCTCGACAACCTGCCTGCCAATGCACAGGTAAAAGAAATGCCGGATGCTTATACCGGTAATGAACGGCTGCAGATCGAGACCTCCATCTGGCAATTGCAAAATGATTCCCGTACCAACAACGCTTTTGTATGGCAGCGGCACAAACTGGTATACATCGGTTATGGCAGGCCGCACCTGATCGGCCCATTTTTGCCGGGAGAAAATTTACAATATTACAAGCCCGATGATTTTGCTTTTAGTTTTCCCTTTGAAGTGGGTTATGAGTATAAACTTACACCCGGCATTGCACGACTGGAAAAGAAACGCATATTGGGCAATGAGGAAAAAGTGAACCTTCCGGTTGTTGCCAATACGGCATGGCCATTGGGAGATACGATTGTTGCACCGCCGGCAATGCGATTGGCTGCGCCCAGACCACGTATAGCACGGTTACGAGCGAATGATTATTCTTACCGGTCATCACGCAATCCGGATGACAACGGCAAGATGTTGGTAAAAATGCCAAAGGATTCTTCGTTTCAATACGGCATTCTTTATAACGTAGCTGAACCTGATGATCCGAAAATAAGAAGGTATGATTTCAACCGGTACACGCAATTGAAACACGGCCTTTATAGTCTCGTCCTGGTTACCCCGAGTGGCAATTTTGCGGTGTACAATAATCTTGATATCAAACCCGGAGGCACCTTGTGCGTGAAAGTAGATTCGGTGCGCTACGATTCAACGAACACCTATGTTGCAGCTTTGCTCAGACAGTATGAAGTGGAAGACAGCATGGCGGTCGAGTATGCAAGACGGGAAGCTGCAGGAAAACCAAAACCGGAACCACAGTTGATTTTACCGCGCGGATCAGCCAGGATAAAAGGCGTGGTGGTGGATGCAAAAGGTCATAAGCCGGTTTTCAATGCATCCGTTTATCTTAAAGGATACCGGGGAGGCACTGTAACGCGTGAAGGCGGAAGATTTGTGATCGACAGTATAAGCCCCGGAAAATATGTATTAGTTGTGGCGGCAGTCGGGTACATTAGTTACGAAAGGGAGGTAAAAATAGAACTTGTTTATACCGATGACATGACGGTTAGTCTTGAAGTCAGCGACGGCGCTCTGGATGAGGTGGTGGTAACCGGATACGGAGCACAAAGAAGAATGTCCGTTACAGGAGCGGTGTCGGTTGTGTCTTCCGAACAACTGTTGCAGGGAAGAATACCGGGTGTAGACGTTGGGACGCCGGGAAGTTCATCTCAAATCACGATCCGGGGCATTTCATCGATCAACGGCAATCAAAAGCCATTGTACGTGATCAACGGCATCATGATGGAGGAGCTGCCTGCCAATATGGACCTGTCAAATGCACAGATGAACATATTAAAAGGGGCGGCGGCCTCTGCCTTATATGGCGACAGAGCGGTCAATGGTGTGATCGTCATCACGACCGCTGATTTCCAAACAGGCATCCGGGAGAAATTCAGAGACTATGCGTTCTGGCAACCCAACCTGATCACGGATGAGAACGGCGAAGTTTCCTTTACCGTTACCTATCCCGATAATATTACCGGCTGGCACACCTATGTAGTGGGCATGGATAAAAAACGACGCATCGTTAAAACTGGTATGTTCGTTAAATCATTCAAACCGGTATTGGCACAATTGTCCACCCCGCAATTCTTAACGGAAGGAGACTCGGCAGTTCTTATTGGCAAAATGATCAACTACACGACCGATGACGTGTTGTTGCAGACTTCGTTTGAATGGAATGGCCAAAACAAAAATTTACCTAACACATCGCTGAAAGCAAATGCTTCGGTAATAGAAGAATTGCCCATCGCCATTGCCACCGCCGATACTGTATCGGCGCGCTTTGAGATCAGCACTGCCAACGGCTACAGTGATGGAGAGCTGCGCCGCATTCCCGTTGTGCGCAAAGGCACTGTGGAGGCAAAAGGTGATTTCCGGACGCTTGGGAAAGACACGGCATTTTCTTTTATACCGTTGGCTGATGCAGCACAAGTGGAGATATACGCGCAGAATAATACACTCGATGTATTACTCGATGAAATAGAAAAACTGAAAGAGTATCCTTACTACTGCATGGAGCAAACCGCTTCCAAATTGACCGGACTGGCCATGGAACAGAAAATAAGAGCCACCTTAAAACAGCCTTTTAAGCATGAAAAAGAAATGCAGCAGTTGCTCAACCGGCTGCAAAAATCGCAGCGCTTTGAAGGCAGTTGGGGCTGGTGGCAGAATGGCGTGACCAATGCCGTCATCACGAATTATGTTACAAGAGCCTTGTTGCCATTCCGCAGTCAACCGTTGATCGAAACCAACGTGCGCAACGCACTGCTTTACTTGCAAAACAATCTGCGGCTGATGGACCGTTATGCACTGCTCGACGCATTGTACACCATGAGCGAGGCCAAACACGAAGGTGAATATGCTTCCTGGCTGGCGAAAATTCCGTTTGACTCGATCAGCCTGCATCAGCAATGGCAGATGGTGAAAATCGAACAGGCACAACAATTACCATATAAGGCACATCTTGAATCACTCATACGTAAACAAATTCGCACGATGCTCGGCGGATTGCATTGGGGAGCGGATTCTTATAATTGGAGTGCCAATGCGGTAGCCAGCACCGTACTTGCATTTAAAGTGCTGGAAAAAGAAAAAGGGTATGAAAACGAGCTGAATGCTATCATCCAGTATTTTCTCGAGCGCAGAAAGTCAGGCCGATGGGTCAACACGGTTGAATCGGCCACGATTGTTTCTGCGATCCTGCCGCGATTGCTGCAAGAACAGCAAGATTTTACATCAAAGACTACACTGGAAATACAGGCGGGCACTACCATCCGCACAACTGAATTTCCTTTTAAAACAGCGATAACCCAACCCGCAACACCGATCGGTATACGCAAGATTGGCGGCGGCCTGTTATACCTGACCTGCTATCAGCGCATTTTTAATACCCAACCCGAACCGGTAACGGATAAATTCCAGGTAGCATCCTGGTTTGAACGAAGCGGCCGCCCGGTAGGGGAATTGAAAGCCGGTGAACGCGTGATATTGCACGTGAAAGTGACGGTGAATGAAGACGCTGATTATGTACAACTGGAAATTCCCATACCGGCTGGTTGTACCTATGGCAACAAACCACAAAACTGGATCAATCATGCCGAATACCTGAAAGATAAAGCAGTCATTTTCATCGAGCGCATGACCAAAGGTGAGCACCGTTTTCAGCTTGAGCTCGAGCCGCGTTACAGTGGTGTATACCACCTGAATCCCGTGCGCGCAGAACTCATGTATTTCCCTACATTCTTTGGAAGAAACGAAATGAAGCAAACGACCATTGATAAATAATTTGCCTGCTTGTAGTAACTTAAAACCCAATACCTAAAACCTAATACTTAATACTTAGTACTTAATACTTAGTACTTATGACCTTACTACTTACTACTTATTCTTAAGCCGGCGTGTTTTTTCCTGGATCAACAGGAGGTTGTCTTTCAACATGAGTTTGAGGTGGACCTTTAATATCTGTCCCATTGAACGGCAGCGGTCGAAAGCATTGGTGTTAAAATACGCATTCAGTTCCTGACGCAGGTTGTCGGTTTTTTCCGGCGTGGAAATGATATCGCGCGACATGATATTGAAAAGATCCATCAAGCGGAATCTTGAAGCAGCCACACGGAAAGCCATGGCCGAACGTTCTTCCGCCTGGTATTGGTCGATCGATTCTTTGTTGAGCTGCTGCAGTGTCATTTGCACCAGCGGATTATTTTCCTTGAAGAATTGCGGAAGATACATGTTCTTCCGTCCCTCATATACCTGCTGATCGAAGTCGATGGCGCGGATGCGGTATTGATAGTCTTCGATATCAGGCGTTACCTCCACCACGAAATTATAACTGCGCATATCGCCGAGCAACCGTACGAAGCAACGTTCATTGAACTTTACGAATTCTTTCGCGAGACGTGTTTTGTTGGTTTCCGGTTTGCCGAGTTCCTGTTTAATAAACACATCGCCCGGAATACCGGGAATATGTTCTTCCACCAGCGTTGACCCATGTGTAAAAAAAGTGATCCGGTTGGGCGAAAGAATGTGTTCCAGCTCCAAACCGTAAATGCGCGAGGCATCGGTGATCTTGATATAGTAGTGGTCGTAATTGGCGTTGAATTTATTGACGATGCGGATGCGGAAAGGCATGGAGTTGCCGAATGTGCAATAGTCGATGCGCGCCACATCCAACTGATCGATAAAGGTGAGATCTCCTTCTGTTTTTAATACCGCGTAAATGCGCACGAGCCCTTCACGCAGATATTCCCAGTCGCGCGTATCGTAGATCGCTTTTTCCCAATGCGTGGGATTGCCTTGTTTGTCTTTTATCGGAATGGTCCAGGTAAAGTTCAGCAGATCACGGTGGGCGACGGGCAAGGTCACTTCCCGCCCGTGATATTTGAGGTAGTTGTTGAGCGGCACACTAACCGGATACAGGAATTTCTTGCGCGACGGCCGGTCACTTTCTTTTAATTCCACATTGTTTTTATGTTCCATGAACCCCATTCGCTGCCTGGCTGATTTGTTGCTGCAAGATAGAAAAATAAGCGGGAGCCTGTAGCAGGCGGCTGCCGTACCAGCTAAACAGTTCGCCGTCAACCAGCAGGCAGGTGCGCCCGGCGCGCTGAAATGTCTCGAGGTGTTGCGGACGGAAAGGGTAGGGCTCGGAAGAAAAAAGAAAAACTTCGGCATTGCTGTTGAGCAGTGCTTCTTCAGACACGGCGGGATAGCGGTTTTGCGAAGCAAAAACATTTTCAAAACCTGCGTGTGTCAGCATGTCGTTAATGAAGGTATCGCCACCGGCCACCATATAAGGTTCTTTCCAGATCAGGTAAGCTGCTTTTTTCGGAGGAAAGGAGGCCAGTTTTGCAAATGCAGTTGCGATCTTATCCGCTAGTTGCCCGGCGGGTTGTCCGCGATCGGTGATGATGCCGATGTCGCGGATCATGGAAAGCGCTGAGGGGAGATCGTTCACATCGCTCACCCAGACGGGAAATTCCGCGGCCAGCGCTTCCACTTGTTCTTTTACATTTTCTTCTTTATTGGCGATAATCAGATCGGGAGCGAGTGCGCGCACACGGTCGGGATGTACCTGTTTGGTACCACCAATACGCGTTTTGGTGCGAAACCAGTTTTCCGGATGCACACAGAATTTGGTAATGCCCACCACCTGCTCGTCCAGGTTCAACGCCGCCAGTAACTCGGTTTGTGAGGGCACCAACGAAACAATCCGTTGCACAGGACGTGATAATACAACGAGGCTGCCGGTTTGATCAGTTACCTGCATAGGGCAGTTTTCGGGCAAATTACGTTACAATAAGAATAAGGAAAAATGGGGGACGAATGCGGAAGATAAAAGACCGGCTGAAAATCACCGCGCCTCCTGCTAAAAGTTGATTTTAGCAGGAGGGGTTCCGGAATTAAAATAATCTTTTCATGGATTTGGACACGGTGACTAAAGAACTGTCTTCAAGGAAAGGATCGGACGATTTTTCGTCTGGAATTGGATTTTTTGGTCTTTCTGGATTTGGACTGGTTTTTCTTCGGTCTTGGATTTCAATCTTTGGTTTTTCGGATGTTGGATAAGTCTTTCTTCGGTAATTGGATTTTTCTGGACTATTTTCTAAGAACGGGTTTCAAAAGGAAAGAAGTTGACTGATACTGGATTTTTACTGGTTTTTCGGATACTTGGTTTTTACTTGGATGGTTTTAATTCATTTGGAATTGGACTTCAGATTAGATTGATAATTAGTAATCAATCAACTTCTGATACAAAAATAGTTATGTAATCTTTAACACCATAGAGCATTATTGCTCGATTTTTTTGCATCAGTAATTCCCACATCCGGGCGTAAAGAACCGATTTAGCGGGGTGATTATACCCCCTTGTGTTACCGTATTTTTACGAAAAAAGCCTTCCGGGAACGTTATCGGAAGGCTTTTTCTGCTTATTGTGTATCCGTATTAGTTATTTTCCTAATGCGTGAAGTATGTCGTACTTGGTTACAATGTGGTAACTTCCTGCCTCATCTTTCGCCAAAACCGCGCCATTTCCCTTGTTGATAAGCGGACTCAATTTCTCTACCGCTGTATCAAACGCCACCACCGGCAAGGGCGCTTCCATCACGTCTTTCACGGAGGAATGTTTGAGGTCCGGATTATCGAATATCTTCTGAAACAGACCGCCTTCGCTGATGGAACCTGCCACAGTATTCTCAACAATTACCGGAATGTGTTCAATATCATACTTTTTCATCAGTTCCACGGCTTCGGCAATGGTCTGATCGGGCGTGAGGCTGATCAGGCGTTGTGAACCACGTGCGCTAACCACATCTTTAAATGTTTTTACATCGAGGAAACCTCTTTCGATCATCCACTGATCATTGTAAATTTTACCTACGTAGCGGCTGCCATGGTCGTGGAAAATGGCCACTACCAAATCGTCGGCCTTCAGTCTGCTTTTCAACTGGGTGAGTCCCTGGAAACAACTGCCGGCGCTGTAACCGCAAAACAGACCTTCTTCTTTGGCCAGGCGGCGGGCCATCACCGCGCCGTCCTTATCGGTCACCTGCTCGAAGAGATCGATCACGCTCATATCGTAGTTCTTCGGCACAAAGTCTTCACCAAAACCTTCGCTGATATAGGGATGAACTTCGGTCATGTCTACCTCTCCGGTATTGAAGTATTTTGTGAGCAAAGAACCATAAACATCTATAGCCCAAATCTGTATGTTCGGATTTTTTTCTTTCAGGTATTGTGCTGTTCCGGTGATGGTGCCGCCGGTTCCGGCCGTGCATACCAGGTGAGTGATCTTGCCATCGGTCTGTTTCCAGATTTCCGGGCCGGTGGTTTCGTAGTGGGCAAGACGGTTGGCCAGGTTGTCGTACTGGTTCATGTGGTAGGAATTGGGAACTTCCTTTGCCAGTCTTGCCGCCACGCTGTAGTAACTGCGCGGATCTTCGGGCATCACGTTGGTCGGGCATACGATCACCTCGGCACCTACAGCCTTCAGGATATCTGCTTTTTCCTTGGATTGTTTATCAGTGGTTACGAAAATGCATTTGTAGCCTTTAACAACGGCGGCGAGTGCGAGGCCCATGCCGGTGTTGCCGCTGGTGCCTTCGATGATGGTGCCGCCGGGTTTGAGTTTACCTTCCTGTTCGGCCACTTCCACCATTTTCAGTGCCATGCGGTCTTTGATCGAATTGCCGGGGTTGAAGTAATCAACTTTCGCCAGGACAGTACAGGGAAAGTCGCGGGTTATTTTGTTGAGACGGATCAGGGGCGTGTTGCCAATCGTTTCGAGTATGTTGTTTTTTATATCCATTGCTTAGGCTTTTGGCCGGGGCAAAGGTAAGTTTTTGGGCTAATTTGGTAATTTGAAGATTTGAAAGTGTGATAATCAGAAGCCACCCGATTGATGTTTCCTTCTTTTATTGGCCAGGAAGCGGTCAAGGAAAAAGAGACCCAGAATGATGTTCAGCAACAGGAAACCATTCACCAGGTTGTCACTGAAGATATTGCTGATATCGATATTGTCGAGTTTGGCGAGGGGTTTAAACTCTTTAACAGGTGCTGAATTGTCTTTCCAGTTCATTTGTCCGAACCCGTAAGCAAGCGTAGCGGCGATGATGGTACCCAGGAATATACCGATGGCCCAGATGATCCGTTTATTTATATAGGACTGCGCGGCCGGCGCAATTTGCTGCCGGGTGATTTCTTCCATCACATTTTTAGTAAAACGCAGGGAGGGAAGTTCCGGTTCCTGCGCAAGCAACTGCTGCATTTCCTTTACCTCAAGGAATATACGCTGCCATTCCGGATCGGTGTCCAGGTGTTGTTGCACGGCTGCTTTTTCATCGTGGGAACAAGTGCCCTCGACAAAATTCCAGATGCGTAATTCAATATTTTCCTTCATATCCATCGCTCGTTAATTTAAAATGAGGATAAATCTTTTATCTCTCGCGGAAAATGTTGCACCATTTTTTCTTTCAATCGCGTTCGTGCGCGGTGTAGCCTCACTTTGGCAGCATTGGGTTCTATCCCTAAGATACGACCAATTTCGTCAAGGCTTTGTTCTGCCTGGTAGTACAACGTAAGTATGGTTGAATCGTCTGTGTTCAGCAAGCCATAAGCGCGCCGGAGCAGTTCGTTCTTTGTTTTTATTTCGATGCCGGGTATGCCGGTGGTGCTTAATTGCGAAGCGGCTTCCTGTATGCCCGGTTGATCGAGTGAATGAACCGGTTGTTGTTTGCGCCGCAAAAAACTCAGGCAGGTCGTGCGCGCAATCGTGTAGAGCCAGGTGCTGAAGCGGGCCTCGCCGCGGAAATCGGCGAGTGAGCGGTAGGCCTTGATAAAAACATCCTGTGCTACTTCTTCGGCATCTTCACGATTGGGCACGTAGCGGAGCACCAGGGTAAAAACATAACCCTGGTAATGTTGAACAATTACCGCATAAGCCTGTTGGTCGCCCGCCTTTACACGGGCAATCAACTCGTTATCATTCACACCTGTAGACATCTGCGGATTTAGACGCGGGTTGATAAATTATGGTTACAGAGAAATAATTTGAAAATTTGATAATTTGAAAATTTGGTGATTTGATGCTGAAGCTTCCGAATTGAAAGTGAAAATAAGAAATGCGCATGAGCAGGCAATAAAGCAATAAGTGAATGGTAAATAGGATATTAGGCTCCTGTTATCACTTATGACTTATTACTTATTACTTAAAACCGGCTGTTTTGACTTTTTACTTTTTGAATTTTTAATTGTTTTCGTGTAACCACACGAAAACCCGCGTAGTCTTACCTCTAAACAATCACTTTTAAACGATAAGATATGAATCCCGGAGCAGCAATAGTACTCATGTGTATGTTTGTTGGTGCTTTTGCCACCATTTTTGGAATCTTTTACCTTAAAACACGTCAAAACCTCGCCATGATCGAAAAAGGAATGAATCCCCGCTTGCGGATAGAGCGCCCGACTCCTTACAGAAATATGCGCTGGGCGATGTTGCTGATCGGCGCAGGGCTTGGGTTGTTCCTGGCTTTTCTGCTCGACCGCCATATTTTGCCACAGCAATACAATGAATTTAACGGTAGACGTTATGTGGACAGAGATGCAAATGTTGCCATCTATTTCGCCCTTATAGCTGTCTGCGGTGGCCTGGGCCTCGTTGTATCGTATTTCCTGGAAAAGAAATGGTGGGATAAAATGTATGAAAAAGAACAGGCATTATACCCCCAAACCCGTGTGGAAGACGCTTCGGAAGTTCTTTAACTTAGGGATGAGTTAAGACGGAGCGCTTCCGCACAGGTACAATTCAAAAGTAAAAAAGCCCGGTCATTGCATCTGCATTGGCCGGGCTTTTGTCAATAGGTGAGTACGTGAATGGTGAATGGTCAATCGTCAATGAAAAGATAGTAGGCTCGAAAATACCGGCCTCAAACTTTATACCTTACACCTTACACCTTATACCTTACACCGGCTGTTTCACTTATAACTTAGCACTTAAAACTTATTACTTCTTCACCAGCTCCAACGCTTTACGAAACGCCACATCTTCATTATTCATCACCTGGTAATAACCACTTGTACGCCATCTGAACCGTGCCAGGTTTGCTTCCAGGCGAAAACGCAGACTTTCCTGCTGACGCGCATTCAATTGCGAGGCCTGCACAGAATCCTTTGCCATATAAGTCGTGAACTGCGACCACATATTATCCAGTTGATTGAATTCACGGATATATTGTCCCGCATTTTTATAACCGTCGAGAATGTTTTTATGCGCGAGGTAATATTGATACACGAAGCTTTCAAATCTTCCGCTGATAAAGATATTGTTGATGCGTGCGGGATAAGTGGCCGTATCCAATGCCACAAATTCATTCGGCATGATCCCGCCACCGCCATACACGATCTTTCCGCCCGGTGTGCGGTACTGCGGACCGTGGTTGATCTTGTTGGAGTCGGCAGAGAACATCTCGCCATTTGAATAGCGTTTCCATACCTCATCCATATAATCTTTTTTGCCATGATCATACGGGCGCTGGATGCTGCGGCCAAGTGGTGTATAATAACGTGCCACCGTAAGGCGAAGCGCCGCTCCGTTGCTCAGGGGATATTGTTCCTGCACCAGTCCCTTGCCAAATGTACGTCTGCCAACGATCGTTGCCCTGTCCCAATCCTGCAGCGCACCCGCGAGTACTTCACTGGCACTGGCCGAGGTTTCATCTACCAATACCACCAGCTTGCCGGTTTCAAATAAACCCGGACGACGGGCTTTGTATTCACGTTTCGGATTATTGGCGCCTTGTGTATACACGATCAATTTATCACCACTTAAAAATTCATCGGCCATTTCCACCGCTTCATTCATATATCCGCCCGTGTTGCCACGCAGATCGAAGATCAGGCTCGTCATACCTTCTTTCTTCAGTTGTTCGAGCGCCGGCATAAATTCTTCATAAGAGGTTTCGGTAAACTTCGTCAGTTTCATGTAACCCGTCGTGGCATCCACCATGTAATAGGCTTCGAGCGATGGCACGGGAATGCTGCCGCGGGTTACTTCTTTTTTCAGTCGTTGTGTACCGCGGAGGATATCGAGGATCACTTTTGATCCGCTGCGTCCGCGGATCAGCTGACGGATTTTTTCACTGGTGATACCACGTCCGGTCAGCAATGAATCGTCCACGCGCAATAGTTTGTCGCCGATCTCCAGTCCTGCTTTTTCACTCGGACCACCAGGCATTACATATAATACATTGACGGTATCACTGAATATATTGAACTGCACACCGATGCCTTCGAAGTTGCCGGCCAGGTCTTCATTAGCGGCTTTGAGCTCAACAGGCGGAAGGTATACCGAATGCGGATCCAGTTCAGACATCATATCCTGAATAGCGCCGGATTGAATGGAATCGAGATTAACGGAGTCAACATAGCGGGAACGGATCAGATCCAACGCTTCCTGGAGGGAAGTGTGTTTATCTGTTTTAAAGAAGCCGTTCGAACTGCCTTTGTTGCCCAGTCTGTATCCGAAAAACATCCCCAGAATCATGACCACCGCAAACAGAAGAGGCAGCCAAACCTGCAATTTTTTAGTTCCCATCGTCTAACTTTACTGAAATTTGTCGCAAAATATATAAAAGTTTATAGTTTGCAGTTCCTCGTTTGTGTTTTATCATTGCAAACCTTTCATTACTAACGACAATATCTATAAATGTCTTCCATAAAACTCATAGCCGACAGCGGAGCCACAAAAGCAGAATGGAGCCTTGTGAACGGGGGGAAAGTTAAAACGATCAATACCCAGGGAATCAGTCCCTACTTTCTCAATACCGAGCAGATCCGTGACCTCCTGCTGAAGGAACTGTCCCCTAAACTCAAAAATGTACAGGTAGACGAGATCTATTATTATGGTACGGGTTGCGCCAATCCTGACAATGTAAAACTGATTAAAAAGGCATTAAAACATGTATTCCCGGACGCTTACATGGAAGTAACGCACGACCTGATGGCCGCTGCCCGTGCGCTGTGCGGACCGGATAAAGGTATCGCCTGCATCCTGGGCACCGGCTCCAACTCCTGTTATTATAATGGCAAAAAGATCATGCGCAACAGTCCCGGACTCGGATATGTGCTGGGAGATGAGGGCAGTGGAGCTTATTTAGGCCGCAAAGTCCTGCAATATTATTTATACGGCACATTTGACGATGAATTACGCGGCAGGTTTGACCTCACGTACATGACCAATGCCACGGAAATACTCGAAAACGTTTATAAAAAGCCCTTACCGAACCGTTATCTGGCAGGATTTACTTACTTCCTTGCAGAAAACCGCGGTCATTATATGATAGAAAATATCATCGAAGACGGGCTTAATGACTTTTTCTTCACACATTTGTGTAAATACCGCGAAACATGGAAACTTCCTGTGAACTTCGCGGGCAGTGTCGCTTACGGATTCCGCGATGTGCTGGCCCAGCTTTGCCAGAGCTATGAATTCGAATTGGGAAAAGTATTGCAGAAACCCATGAGCGGCCTTATTGCTTATCACCGTTAAACAGAACTTGGATCATTTATGGCATTTGAAAAAATTACAGAACAGCCCAGCCAATACCGCCATCTCGAAAAAATGTCGATCGCTTCGCTGCTTACCAACATCAATAAAGAAGACCAGGTAGTGCCACAGGCCGTAGCGAAAGCCATTCCCCAGATTGAAAAATTAGTTGAAGTTGTCAGTGATAAAATGCTGATGGGCGGCCGCCTTTTTTATATCGGCGCCGGCACCAGCGGACGTCTCGCTGTTGTAGACGCAAGTGAATGTCCTCCCACTTACGGCGTTCCTTACGGACTTGTGGTGGCCGTTATCGCCGGCGGCGAAAAAGCGATCACGACCGCCGTTGAATTTGCAGAAGACGACCGCGAACAGGGATGGAAAGACCTCGACGTGCATGGCATCAATGAAAAAGATGTGGTAATCGGTATCGCCGCAAGCGGCGCCACACCTTACGTTATCGGCGCATTAGACGAATGCCGCAAACGCGGCATCGTTACGGGAAGTATTTCCTGCAACCCCGATACACCCATCAGCGCAGCAGCCGACTTTCCGATAGAAGTAGTAGTGGGCCCCGAATTTGTTACAGGCAGCACACGCATGAAAAGCGGCACCGCACAAAAACTCGTATTAAATATGATCTCTACATCGGCCATGATACAACTCGGCAGAGTAGAAGACAATAAAATGGTGAACATGCAACTAACGAACGATAAGTTGGTTGACAGAGGCACACGCATGCTGATGGAAAGAATTCAGCTCGAAGATTACGAAGAAGCCAAAGCATTGTTATTAAAATACGGAAGCGTAAAAAAAGCAGCAGAATCTTTTGCCTGAGCTGTTGTTTATTAAACTTTAGCTTGTATCTTGTACCACGTTAATACAATAGTGGTACGCAACAATCAACATATCATTTTCTCAATAGCAGCTCTCCCGGCTGCTATTGTTGCTACCGGCACTATTACAACAACAACAATTATTACGATCCGCTAACGCGGATTGTACTTGTTCATACCACCCCAGGGGCAAATTTGCTGCAATCACCGACAAAGGTGTTCATCCCACAGCCCGTTTTTACGTACTCATTTTTTCAGCTCAATCTTTAATATCAAGCATACATGCAGGTCCTAAAATTTGGCGGTACTTCCGTAGCCAATGCAGAGAATATCAGTAAGGTCATTTCTATCGTTCAAGCTGCTGCGCAAAAAGATACAACAGTTGTTGTAGTGTCTGCGCTGGGTGGTGTTACCGATCTTCTACTCAACGCAGCCGCACTCGCTGCCGAAGGCAATGAAACATACAAGGAGAAATTAGTAACCATCGAACAACGGCACATGGATGCCGTCAAACAACTCATTCCCGTTGCCAGCCAGAGCCAGTTGCTCAGTCTCGTGAAAAAAAGCTGCAACGAAATAGAAGATATCTGCAGCGGAATTTTTCTCCTTGGAGAGTTGACCGCGCGCTCCCGCGACCGCATCGGCAGCTATGGCGAATGGTTGTCCTCACAGATCATTGCCGCAGCTTTCCGCGCGCTGGGAACCGCAGCGGAGTGGAAAGATTCACGTGAACTCATCACCACCAACTCCGCCTTCACACATGCCGAAGTTGATTTCACTGTTACCAATACAAAGATCGCAGCCTTCTTCACCGGCGATTATTCCCGTTTGTTCATTCTGCCCGGTTTTATTGCGGCCGATAAAAACAATATCACTACTACATTAGGCAGAGGCGGATCGGATTATACCGCCGCTATTCTTGCATCGGCATTGGCAGCCGACGTACTCGAAATATGGACAGACGTAAGCGGTATGATGACGGCCGATCCGCGTCTTACCGGCAATGCACGCATCATCCCCAGCATCACGTACCAGGAGGCGATGGAGCTTTCGCATTTCGGTGCCAAAGTGATTTACCCGCCAACCATTCAACCGGTGATGAACAAAGGCATTCCTGTGTGGATCAAGAATACCTTCGCGCCACAGGATCCCGGTACATTGATCGAATCATCGGCGGCACGCAACGGTGATATCGTACGCGGTATTTCCAGCATTAACAATATTGCCCTGCTGAGTCTCGAAGGCAGCGGCATGGTGGGAATTCCCGGGTTCTCCAAACGCCTGTTCGAAGCATTGAGCAGCGAAAAGATCAACGTTATCCTGATCACACAAAGCTCATCCGAACATTCGATCTGCGTGGCTGTGGATGCCGCTTCTGCCGCACGCGCCAAACAAGCCGTTGATGCCGTATTTGCCAACGAAATTGCTTTGCAGAAAGTTGACCCCCTGCTCATTGAATCGGATCTCTCCATCGTGGCATTGGTCGGCGAGAGCATGAAGAGCCACCCCGGTATCAGCGGTCGCATGTTCAGCGCCATGGGGCGCAACGGCGTTAACGTACGCGCCATTGCGCAAGGTTCCTCCGAAAAAAATATCTCAGCCGTAATCGCCACACGCGACGTGCGCAAAGCGATCAACGTTTTACACGAAGAGTTTTTTGAAACTACTTATAAACAGGTCAACCTCTTCATCGCGGGCACCGGTAATGTTGGTGCCAAACTCATCGGACAATTGCAGCAGCAGGCCGCTGTTTTGTCGCAACGCCTGCGCCTGCAGGTACGTGTAGCCGGATTGTCCAACAGCCGTCACCGGTTGATAAAAGAAGAAGGAATCGATTTAGGTAAATGGCGCGAAGAACTCGAAGCTGGTCAGCCTGCAGACATCGATCAGTTTGTGTCCGAAGCCATCGCGCGCAACCTGCGCAATTCCATCTTTGTGGATGTAACGGCCAATGAAAAGGTAGCTTCCGTGTATGATAAATTATTACAGAAAAGTATTTCCGTGGTTGCCTGCAACAAGATCGCGGCATCTTCAGCGTATGAAAATTACCAGCGCCTGAAAGAACTCGCCGGAGAATTCAACAGCCGTTTTCTTTTCGAAACCAATGTAGGCGCCGGTTTGCCGATCATCGGCACGCTCAATGATCTTACGCACAGCGGCGACCGTGTGCGCCGCATCGATGCCGTACTCAGCGGCACACTCAATTTTGTGTTCAATCACTACGACGGCAGCCGTCCGTTTGCAGAAGTGGTGCGCCAGGCCCAGGACGAAGGCTATACCGAACCCGATCCGCGCCTCGATCTCAGCGGCACGGATGTCATGCGCAAGATCATGATCCTCGCACGCGAAGCCGGTGAGAACATGGAAATGGAACAGATCACCAACAATTCTTTCCTGCCCGCGTCCTGCAATGAGGGAAGCGTGGAAGATTTTTACAAGGCATTGGCAAAAGAAGAACCGCATTTCCGCGCGTTGTATGAAGAGGCAAAGGCCAAAGGTTGTATTTTGAAGTTCGTGGCCAGCTTTGACCAGGGAAGCGCCTCCGTCGGCCTCCGTCATATCGATCCGGCACATGATCTTTATCATTTATATGGAAAAGACAACATCGTTTTATTTTATACCGATCGTTATACCGATCAGCCGATGGTGGTGAAAGGAGCGGGAGCCGGTGCAGCAGTAACTGCCAGCGGTGTGTTTGCCGATATCATCCGGGCCTGCAAATTGTAAAATTATTTCATGAAAAAAATTACCGTTCACAGCCCCGGCACCGTTGCCAACCTGGTTTGTGGTTTCGATATATTGGGCCTCGCGTTGAAAGAGCCTTACGATATCATGGAGGTCACACTCACCGATCAGCCGGGTATCATTATTCACAACCGCGACGAATACAATTTACCAACCGATCCTGATAAGAACGTAGCCGGTGTGGTGTTCAAAGTAGCACTGGAACAGGCTGGCAGTTCGCAGGGATTTGAGGTGGTGATGGAAAAACGCATCAAGCCCGGCAGCGGTATCGGTTCCAGCGCAGCCAGTGCGGCGGGCGCGGCCGTTGCCGCCAATCATTTACTGGGAAATATTTTCAGCCGTGATGAGCTGGTACAACTTGCCATGCATGGAGAGAAACTCGCCGCGGGAGTCAAACATGCCGACAATATTGCGCCTTGCATACTCGGCGGTATCAGTCTTATCCGCAGCATTCATCCGCTCGATATTCTTTCCATTCCCGCACCTGATCTGTGGGTGACCGTCGTGCATCCGCAGGTGGAAGTGCGTACATCGGATGCGCGCCAGATCCTGCGGCAACAGGTGTTGCTCAAAGATGCCATCCGTCAATGGGGAAATATTGCGGGACTCGTTACCGGTTTTTTTACCAACGATCTCCAGCTTATCGGCCGTTCATTGGAAGATGTGATCATCGAGCCGGTACGCAGCATACTGATACCGGGTTTTGATGAAGTAAAAACAACCTGTCTCGCAGCAGGCGCCTTGGGCGGAGGCATTTCCGGTTCAGGCCCCTCTATTTTTATGCTGAGTGAACACCAGCACACGGCACAAAAAGTTGAAGCCGCCATGCAGGCAGTATACGAGCGATTGGGCATCGCGTATCACACGTATGTAACGACCATCAGCAAAACCGGCGTTACCATTATTGAATAATCCGGAACCATGCGTTCCTCAAAATTGATAAACGTTGAACTATTACAGCCTCAACCGTCAATCGCCGGTGGTCAGTTTCCGTGAAGCGGCCATCAAAGGCCAGGCGCCGGACAAAGGACTTTATTTCCCCGAAACATTACCGTCCGTCGATAAAGAACTCATTGAAAACATAGAGCAGTTTTCCAATGAAGAAATTGCGCTTCGGGTGATACGGCCCTATGTAGGTGATTGCATTCCGGAAAATGAATTGCAACGCATCGTCTCGGAAACAGTCAGCTTTCCCGTGCCCCTGGTTAAAGTAACAGAAGATATGTACTCGCTGGAACTTTTTCATGGACCCACATTGGCCTTCAAAGACACGGGCGCAAGATTTATGAGCCGCTGCCTCGGTTATTTTTTACGTAATGAAACCAAAAAAGTAACGGTGCTCGTTGCCACATCGGGCGACACGGGTGGGGCAGTAGCCAGTGGATTTTATGGTGTGGAAGGAGTAGAGGTGGTTATCCTTTACCCTTCGGGAAAAGTGAGCCCGGTGCAGGAAAAACAACTGACAACGCTTGGAAAAAATATCCGCGCGCTGGAAGTCAATGGCAGTTTCGATGATTGCCAGCGACTGGTAAAACAGGCATTTGCGGATGAAGAATTAAACCGGCAATTATTCCTTACCTCGGCCAACTCGATCAATGTGGCGCGTTGGCTTCCGCAGCAATTTTATTATTTCTTTGCCTGGAAGCAATGGCCTCACCGCGAGGCACCGCCGGTAATAGCCGTGCCCAGCGGCAACTTCGGTAATATCTGCGCGGGCATCCTGGCGGCGCGCACGGGGTTGCCGGTCAACCATTTTATCGCGGCCTGCAATGTCAACGATATTGCCAGTCACTACCTGTCTACCGGTGAACTCAAACCAAAACAAGCGGTGTCTACTTTGTCCAATGCGATGGATGTAGGGCATCCCAGCAATTTTGTACGCATACTGGAACTGTTTGGTTACGATGAACTGAAAGATTTTCTTTCAGCGGCCACCATTACAGATGAGGAAACCCTGCAAACGATTGGTTCCGTTTATAATCAATACGGATACCTGTGCGATCCGCATGGTGCGGTGGGTTTCCTGGCGCTGCAACGTTATCTGGAGTCGCATCCGGGCCAGCGCGGCTGGGTAGCGGAAACGGCGCATCCGGTCAAATTCCCGGAAGCAGTGGAAAAGGTGACGGGTAAACCCATTGAATGGCCGGAAGCGGTCAAAGACCTGGTGGGACGTCCGAAAAACAGCGTTGAAATGGAACCGGAATATGATGCGCTGCGGACCTGGCTGCTCAGCCAGATTTAACTGGTTTTTTGGGGAAATACGAGGGAGAAAGTTTGTTATCTTTGCAGGCGATTACCGCCTATGCATGATATAGAACCATTTTATAACTGGCGTCACATTTACGTGAGTGAAGAGGATAAACTTTCTCCCTTTTTTGACCGCACGTATTCTGAGTTTGAGTTTTCGCAAACTGTTTACAACTATTACATCCATCCGCAATGGGATGATTTCGGCAGCCGCACGCTTTACCTGAAAGTATTGCTGGCGGACTATGAGGAAGAATATGCCATCATCGAACTGATCGGCGAGTGGAACGATGCCATCGAAAATGATATTGCAGTACTCAAAAGGGAAGTGCTCGAGAAATTCATGTACGAGGGCATTCACAAATTCATCCTCATTGCAGAGAATGTGCTGAACTTTCACAGTGATACCTCCGATTATTACGAAGAGTTATTCGAAGAGCTGGCAGATGAAGATGGCTGGATTGTGTGTCTCAACATGCCGCAGGCAACGCAACATGATTTCCGCAAGAAACATCTGAACCGTTATATTGAGCTGGTAGAGCTGTTGAACTGGCGTACCTACAAACCTTTTCACCTGTTTAAAAAGATAGACGGAGAGCAGCAGGCGCGGTTGGAATAACGATACCGGCAAGGTTACCGGTGGCATTCCCGGCCCTATAGGAAAGTTTTTGTCATTGTTTCGTCATTCAATAGTAAATTTGCCAAAATTTTATCATCATCCTCTGATTACGTATGAAATGGTCTGAATTTTTTACTTCATCAATCGGCAAGAAGATCATCATGAGTTTGTCGGGTCTTTTTCTGATCGCCTTTCTCGTTGTACACGTTGGACTTAATGCCTGTATCTGGGCGATGGACGATGGTGTAATGTTCAACAAAGCCGCACATTTCATGGGAGCAAACGTTGTTCCGCGAATTTTGGAAATCGGTCTCTTTGCTGGTTTTCTGCTCCACATCATTCAGGGATTTGTACTGGTTGCGCAGAACAATGCGAAACGCAAGATCGGGTACAATGTGAAAATGGGAAGCCGTGGCAGCACCTGGTACAGCAAGTCCATGGGCCTGCTCGGCACGTTGCTGTTGCTGTTCCTGATCATGCACATTGCACATTTCTGGGTTCCTTCCCGCATTACAGGTCTTGAACCGGTCTTTATCGATGGTAAAGAATACCACAATCTTTATGGTGAAATGGTAGCGGTATTTACCGACAATCCGCTGGTAGTTGCTTTATATGTGATAGGTTGTATTTCTCTCGCGTGGCATTTGCTGCACGGCTTCCAGAGCGCCTTCCGCACGCTGGGGCTGAGCAACCACAAATACATCAAACTGATCCAGGGACTCGGAGCCGGGTTCTCTATTATCGTACCGCTGGCGTTCGCGATGATGCCGGTAAGCTTCTACTTCGGCTGGGTTTAACAGCCGGCCTTGATTTTCAGATTTGCAAATTTTCAAATCTTCAAATTGATTATGTTAGATTCAAAAATCCCTGCTGGTAAATTAGAAGAAAAGTGGGTTGACTATAAAGGCCATTGCAAACTGGTAAACCCCGCCAATAAACGTAAACTGGAAGTGATCGTCGTTGGTACCGGTCTGGCCGGTGCTTCGGCGGCGGCTTCACTCGGTGAGCTCGGCTACCAGGTTAAAGCGTTCTGCTTTCAGGATTCTCCCCGTCGCGCGCACTCTATCGCTGCTCAGGGAGGTATCAATGCTGCAAAAAACTACCAGAATGACGGGGACTCGGTCTTCCGTCTTTTTTATGATACGATCAAAGGAGGCGACTACCGCGCGCGCGAAGCCAACGTACATCGACTGGCCGAAGTGAGTGTCAATATCATTGACCAGTGCGTGGCACAAGGTGTGCCTTTCGCGCGTGAATACGGCGGCCTGCTGAACAACCGCTCTTTTGGTGGCACGCAGGTGAAACGTACCTTTTATGCGGCAGGTCAGACCGGCCAGCAGTTGCTGATCGGTGCATACCAGGCGCTGGAACGCCAGGTGGCCATTGGCAATGTAAAAATGTATTCCCGCCACGAAATGCTCGAGATCGTGAAGATCGATGGCAAAGCCCGTGGTATCATAGCCCGCAATCTCGTAACCGGCGAACTCGAGCGTTACTTCGGTCACGCCGTGTTGCTTTGCACCGGTGGATATGGCAACGTATTCTACCTGTCTACCAACGCCATGGGTTCCAACGTTACGGCTGCCTGGAAAGCACACCGCCAGGGTGCTTATTTCAGCAATCCCTGCTTCACGCAGATTCACCCAACCTGTATCCCTGTTACCGGCGATCACCAGAGCAAACTGACCCTCATGTCGGAATCGCTCCGCAACGACGGCCGTATCTGGGTGCCCAAACAAAAAGACGATCCCCGCAAAGCCAACGATATTCCCGAAGACGAGCGCGATTACTATCTCGAACGCCGTTATCCCGCCTTCGGTAACCTGGTTCCCCGTGACGTAGCTTCCCGCGCTGCCAAAGAGCGTTGCGATGCCGGCTACGGGGTAGGTACCACCAAACAAGCGGTTTACCTCGACTTCCGTTTCAACCTCATCAATAAATACGGACGTACCGAAGCCAACAAACTCGGTATCGAAAATCCGGATGAAGCCACGCTGGTTCGCCTGGGTAAAGAAGTGGTGAAAGAAGAATACGGTAACCTTTTCGACATGTACGAGAAGATCACCGGTGAGAACCCTTATGAAGTACCGATGCGCATCTATCCTGCGGTTCACTATACCATGGGTGGTCTGTGGGTCGACTACGAGCTCATGACCAACGTAAAAGGTTTGTATGCATTAGGTGAAGCCAACTTCAGTGATCACGGTGCCAACCGTCTCGGGGCATCTGCGCTGATGCAGGGACTGGCCGATGGTTACTTCGTTATTCCTTATACGATCGGTAACTACCTTGCCGACGAGATTGCAACGAAAGCCATTCCCACCACGCACGAAGCATTTGAAGCGTCGGAGAAAGAAGTAGCGGGCCGTCTGGAAAGGCTGATGTCTATCAAAGGCAAGCAAAGTGTGGAAAGCTTCCACAAACGTTTGGGCAAGATCATGTGGGAAAAATGTGGTATGGCGCGCAATGCAAAAGGTCTCACCGAAGCGATCGCGGAAATACAACAATTGAAAAAAGAATTCTGGTCAGACGTACGCATACCCGGCACCATCAACGAAATGAACCCCGAGCTGGACAAAGCCGGCCGCGTGGCTGACTTCATCGAGCTGGGCGAGCTGATGTGCCTTGACGCACTTGAGCGCAATGAAAGCTGCGGTGGTCACTTCCGCGAGGAAAGCCAGACACCCGATGGCGAAGCAGAGCGTAAGGACGATGAGTTCATGTATGTCGCCGCCTGGGAATTCAAAGGCGAAAGTAATTGGCAGTTGCACAAGGAGGAGTTGAAGTATGAGGTGATTAAGCCGAGCCAGCGGAACTACAAGTAATGTGCAAATGTGCCCCGACTTCGTCGGGGGCCATTTGTAAATGTGTAGGGAGAAAAATAGTTCTTTATAAACGTGGTTTTCCTTTGGTGATTTTTTACCGAATTGAAAGATTGCAGGTAAAAATGTCTAACCGGAAAAATTTAATAGTCGACAAGTCATTAGCCTTTGCTACAGATATCATAAGATTTTGTGATTTATTGAGCCGGAGTCATAAATACGCCGTAGCTAATCAATTGCTTAGAAGCGGAACAGCGATAGGCGCAAATGTTTTTGAGGCGCAGGACGCAGAGAGTCGCGCGGATTTTATTCACAAAATGAAAATCGCAGCGAAGGAAACAAGCGAGAGTATTTATTGGTTATTGATATGTGAAAGGAGTGAAACATATCCTGAAAACAGTTCTTTAAAAGAACAAGCGCTTGAGTTAAAGCGCTTGTTATCGCGAATCATTTTATCTGCCAGGCAATCGGTATAACCGAAAGGCGGAAAGATGCAGGGAATAATAAATTGACGTGAAAATGATAATCATTTTCACACGGCCCACGACGAAGTCGGGGCACATTTTCAAATTTTCACATTCCTCATTATGGAACATTATACAATGAACCTCACACTCAAAGTGTGGAGACAAGCAAACAAGAACGTAGTAGGCCGGTTTGAAACCTATTCCGTTACTGATATTTCTTCTGAAATGTCATTCCTGGAAATGTTTGATGTGTTGAACGAGCGGTTGATCCAGGAAGGAAAAGAGCCGATCGCATTCGACCACGATTGCCGCGAAGGCATTTGTGGCATGTGCTCGATGTATATCGACGGACGCCCGCATGGTCCCTGGCATGGTACAACCACCTGCCAGTTGCACATGCGCGCTTTCAAAGACGGCGATACCATCACCGTTGAACCCTGGCGCGCCAATGCATTCCCCGTATTGAAAGACCTCATCGTTGACCGTACCGCTTTTGACCGGATTATTCAGTCTGGTGGCTACGTATCGGTGAACACCGGTGTTTCGGTTGACGGTAATGCCATCCCTATTGAAAAAGAAAAAGCGGACAAAGCGTTCGCAGCGGCCGCCTGTATCGGTTGCGGTGCCTGCGTCGCAGCTTGCAAAAACTCTTCAGCCCTGCTGTTTGTGTCAGCGAAAGTGTCGCATCTTTCCCTGCTGCCGCAAGGTGGCCCCGAACGCAAGACACGCGCCCTCGCCATGGTGGCACAAATGGATAAAGAAGGATTTGGTTCCTGCACCAATACCGGCGCTTGCGAAGCGGTGTGTCCGAAAGAGATTTCCATCACCAACATCGCCCGCCTGAACAGCGAATACCTGAAAGCAGGTCTCAGCGCAGATCTGAGCCCGACGAGTTAATAAACAGCTGTATTAAGTTTTAAGCCAGTGAATCCAACAGCCTTGGTTCGTGTATGCACGAACCAAGGAATAAAAGGCATTCACGATTCATCATTGATCATTGAGATTTTTGACTTTTTACTTTTGAATTTAAAACACTCTTCCCACTTTAATTCCCGTATGAAAAAGCGATCGGGTCTGGGGCTCGCGCACCCATTGCAAATAAGGACCTGCCGACCATTTTTCCCCGAAAGAATAATAACCGCCCGCCTGCGCCGTCAATAAAAACCCCGGATCGCCGCGATACAAGCCTAATCCCGGACCTGCCGCCACAAACAACCACGCCCGCTGTGTAACCGTAAAGCCCGCGCCACCTTCCACACGCGCAACCAGGTAAGGTTTGTTGGTAAAGGAATATCCCGCTGTAGTCATTTTTTTGCCTGCATAACCGGCAAGTTCAGCACCCGCCAGCCAGTTCAGCTGTACCGGTATTGCTTTTTTTCCATCGGGCACTCCCTTACTGTACCATTGCCAGCCGATACCCAGGCCCGCCACATGCGTAGCGGCAAAGTCGCCAACCGGTATGTTCACCGATGCATCGGCCAGGTGATGACGCTTGTCCTGACCGTGAGCCATCATGGCGTAACACCAGAAACTAATACAGACTACAAAACGTAAAGAATAGCGTAAAAACATAAGGGAGAACTGTTTGCCAGCACCCAAGTTCTCACTTTTTTCGTAAATAAAACCGACGGCGATGGTCATACGCAATAAATGGCCGAAATTTACGCTTTCGAGTAAAACTCACTGCTTTTGCGTGTTGTGCGGAGAATAATATCGGTTTTGATCCTGCTGTGCCTGTTCGTTCGGAGCTACGGGCAATTGCCTGTGCCGGGCGCTGCCAGCTCCAACCTCCGCAAAAAACTCATCGAAGTAAAAGCCGACAGCATCCGGCTCGATACACTTTCGATTATTCCCGGTACATTGGTGGTTACAGAAGTGGATACGGCATCCTACAGCCTTGACTTTGTACGCAGCATGCTTTACTGGAAACAACGTCCAACAGCCGGTATGATTGCCGTCACCTATCGCGTGTTTCCCTATAAACTGAATCCCGTTGCCCAAACGCTGAACTTCGACAGCCTCGTTACCTATTCGGTCGCTTCCTCTTCACCGCTGCCGATCCTGCAAAACGAAGGGAGAGGGCTGTTCAATTTTGGTAATATCCAGGCATCCGGTAGTTTCGGGCGGCAAATCGGTTTTGGTAATAACCAGGATGCGGTGTTGAACTCTACCCTCAATATTCAACTGAGCGGTATGCTGGGTGACAGTATCGAATTGCAGGCCGCGATCACCGACAACAACATTCCTATTCAACCCGACGGCAATACGCAACAATTGAATGAATTTGATGAAGTGTATATACGTTTCCGGAAAAAGAACTGGCAACTCAACATTGGCGATATCGACATCCGGCAGAATCAGTCTTATTTCCTCCGTTTTTATAAACGATTGCAGGGTTTATCCTTTCAAACGACCAACGAGATCACACCCGGGTTACAATCCAACACATTGGTCAGCGGATCCATTGCCAAAGGAAAGTTTACCCGCAACGTGATCCAGGGACTGGAAGGCAACCAGGGACCTTATCGCCTGCAAGGCGCCAACAACGAAGTTTTCTTTATTGTACTTGCCAATACCGAACGTGTATTTATCGACGGTGAATTATTGCAACGTGGCGAAGACCAGGATTATGTGATCAATTATAATACTGCGGAAGTCACGTTCACGCCACGCAGGATGATCACCAAAGACAGCCGTATCCAGATTGAATTTGAATATGCAGACCGTAATTTTCTCAACGCCAATATTTACCTGAACCAGGAAGTGGTCATTGATAAAAAAGCTACCGTCCGCATCGGATTTTTCAACAACAGCGATGCTAAAAACTCTTCTATCAACCAGGTGCTCGACACAAGGCAGAAGCAATTCTTGTCGGAGTTAGGAGACAGTATTCAGAAGGCATTTTATCCATCTGCGGCACTCGACACGTTTGCAGCGGGTAAAGTATTGTATGAAAAAATATACTATAATCCGGGTACGGGACTCGATTCATTTTATCGTTATTCCACCGATCCGGATCAGGCCAAATACAGCCTGGCTTTTACGGATGTAGGGCAGGGCAATGGCAACTATGTACCAAGTTTCAATGGCGCCAATGGTAAAGTGTTTGAATTCATCGATCCCATCGCCGGCGTAAAACAGGGCCGTTACGAACCGGTGCTCTTACTGATCACACCAAAGAAACAACAGTTACTGAACCTGGGATTAGACTATCAGCTCAACAAAAACACGCTCGTAAAGGTCGAAGGGGCGATGAGTAATTATGATGTGAATACCTTCTCGCGGGTAGACAATGGAGATGACAACGGATATGCCGGAAAGTTTCAGGTCTTCAATACTGCATTGCTCAAAAAGAAAAATAAACTGCAACTCATTACGTCCGGTGATTATGAATACGTGCAACAAAAATTCAGGCCGCTGGAACGTTTGCGCAGTGTAGAATTTTCGCGTGACTGGGGCCTGCCTTTACTTCCCGAACCGGCGAATGAACAAATTATCCGTGCATCGGCTGGATTAAGAAACGAGGCCGGGCATACCTTCAACTACCGCATTACCACCTATAACCGTTCTGCTTCTTACAATGGTGTGCAACATGCCGTGCTGCACCAGGGCGACTTTGGCGGATGGCGCTTCAACAATGAACTGGTGCTGACGAATTTTGAAACAGGCCGCAACCAGGGATCGTTCCTGCGTCCGACGATCGACATCAACAAAGAATTAAAAAAACTGGACAACTGGCGCTTAGGCTTCCGGTATGCTTTGGAACATAACAAGGTGCAAGACAAAAGCACGGACAGCCTGACTGCCGATGCATTTTCTTTTGATACTTATTCCGTTTATTTCCGTTCCGATGAAAGAAAGCGCAACCGCTACGGCGCTACGTTTTTCACACGTGCAGACAAATACAAATACCCGGCAGCCAATGAATTCACCAAAGGCGACCGCAGCTACAACCTCAATCTGCAGGCAGAGTTGCTGGGAAATGCATCGCGGCAATTGTATGTGAATACCACCTTCCGTAAACTGCATATCTATGACAAAAAAATCACCACCCAAACGGAAGATGAAACCATTCTCGGCCGGGTGGAATATGTGATGAATGAATGGAAAGGATTAATCACGGGAAACGTTTTATACGAAGTAGGATCGGGGCAGGAGCAGAAACGTGACTATGCTTATCTTGAGGTGCCCGCAGGTACGGGACAATTTGCCTGGATCGATTACAACGAGGACGGTCTTCAGCAATTAAATGAATTTGAACTCGCTGCTTTTCCTGACCAGGCAAAATTCATCCGCATTTTTACACCGACCAATGAATACATCAAAGCGAATTACACGACGCTGAATTATAGCATAGCCCTCAATCCGCGCGTGAAATGGGGTAACAGCAATGCTTCGGCCTTTCACCAATTCATCGGACGATTCAATCTCGGGTCGTCGATGCAGATCACCAAAAAGTCGCTGGCCAAGGGAAATTTTGAATTTAATCCGTTTAAATATGGCGTGAATGATACCGGCCTCATCACCTTGAATACAGTTTTGCTGAATACACTTTCGTTCAACCGTTTCGGCAGCAAATGGGGTGTGGACCTCAGCAATTTGCGGAGCAGTGGTAAATCATTACTTACTTATGGATATGAAAGTCGCCGCTCGCGTGACTGGACATTGAAACTGCGCTGGAATCTCAACAGGGCATTTCAGTTACTGGTTAATTCACGCTACGCCAACAATGAATTGTATACTGATAACGCGCAGTTTGATAATCGCAACTACGATCTCAACAGCCAGAGTGTGGAACCGGTATTAACCTTTATCCGCGGAACCACATTCCGTCTTGCGTCGGGATATAAATACGAAACGAAAAGAAATGAGCCGGTATTCGGTGGCGAGAAAGCGGTGTCGAACAGGTTTACGGCAGAAACCAAATACAATATTCTGCAGAATACCTCGATCTCCGGTAAATTCAGTTATGAAGACATCAACTACAAAGCGGCGGTTGGCAGCACCACCACCACGGTGAGTTATATTATGCTGGATGGTTTGTTGCCCGGTAAAAATTTCCTTTGGAATATCACCCTGACCAAAAGGTTGCTGAATAACCTGGAGTTAAATTTTCAGTATGATGGACGCAAGCCTGGCAGTACCCGCACGATTCATACCGGAAGAGCGACTATTACAGCGTTACTGTAGTAAGTATTAAGTAATAAGTTTTAAGTAGTAAGTTAACAGCCACAAGTTCATTTTTCAGACTCTGCGGGCTGTTTTACTTATAACTTACTACTTACAACTTATAACTGTTCTCACACATTAAACCGGAAATGCATCACATCACCATCTTTCACAATGTATTCCTTTCCTTCAATGCGCAGCTTGCCTGCTTCGCGGGCGGCGGCTTCGGTTTTATATTGTACGTAATCGTCGTAGCCGATCACTTCAGCTTTGATAAAACCTTTTTCGAAGTCGGTATGGATCACACCGGCTGCGGCGGGCGCTTTCCAACCCTGGTGGATGGTCCAGGCACGCACTTCCTGCACACCGGCGGTGAAATAAGTATAAAGATTGAGGAGTTTATAGGCTGAGTGGATCAGGCGGTCTAGAGCCGGCTCGGTCATACCGTATTCTTCCATGAACAATTGACGGTCGTCCACATTATCCATCTCGGCGATTTGCGCTTCGATGTTGTTGTTCATGATGATTACTTCAGCATTTTCATTCTTCACGGCTTCTTTCAGCATTTCGGAATATTTATTACCGGTGTGCATGGAAGCTTCGTCCACGTTGGCAACGTACAATACGGGTTTGTCCGTCAGCAGGAACAGATCCGCTACCGCGATCTTGTCTTCTTTGCTCAGTCCGAGCTCGCGGATGCTGCGACCTTTTTCGAGATGATCTTTGCAAAGCTGCAAAACGGCGAGTTCTGCCTTGGCCTTGGGATCGGTTTTGGCCATTTTCTCGGTTTTCGACATCTTTTTCTCGATGCTCTCCAGGTCTTTCAACTGCAGTTCGGTATCGATGATCTCTTTGTCGCTAACAGGGTTGATCGCGCCTTCTTCACGCAGTACGTTTTCGTCTTCGAAACAGCGGATCACATGGATAACGGCATCCACCTCGCGGATGTTGCCGAGGAATTTGTTGCCCAGCCCTTCACCGCGGCTGGCACCTTTTACCAGTCCGGCGATATCAACAATTTCGATCTGCGTAGGCACAACCCGTTGAGGCTGTACAAGTTCGGCCAGTTTGCTCAGGCGGCTATCGGGTACATCGACTAGCCCCACGTTGGGTTCGATGGTACAGAAACGGTAGTTGCTGGCCTGTGCTTTTGCGCTGTTGCTCACCGCGTTAAAGAGCGTTGATTTGCCCACATTCGGAAGACCGACGATGCCTGCCTGTAATGCCATGGTAATTCGAGATTTTCAGTTTTAAGTAAAATTCGGCGCGCGAAGATACGAAACAAAAAGCGCAGGGCGCTTTTTGAATGTGAAAATGTGCCCTGCGGGATGTGGAAATGTGAAAATGTGGAGATGGAACAGCCATGACTCTTCCATTGACGATTGACCATTCACCATTCACGATGATTCACTTACCCGAAAAACAGGTAACACAAACTTATCGCCGTGATAATGCCCACCAGGTCGGCCAGCAACATGGCCCCGATAGAATAACGCGTATTCTTGATGCCCACGGCGCCGAAATAAACGGCAATCACATAAAAAGTGGTGTCGGAGGAACCCTGCAGAATGCAGGAGAGACGGCCGGCAAACGAATCCGGGCCGAAAGCGTTCATCGTATCGAACATCATTCCGCGTGCGCCACTGCCGCTCATTGGTTTGATCAGGGCGGTCGGCAGGCCGTCTACAAAACGCGTATCGGCCCCAAAGGCTCCGAATAGTTGTTTCATACCGGCAATCACCACGTCAAACGTGCCGCTGCTGCGGAGCAGGCTGATGGCAACGAGTATGCCTACCAGGTAGGGAATAATGCGGATAGCGGTTTCAAAACCGCCCTTGGCGCCCTCTACGAATGCGTCGAAGATATTGATACGTTTATACAGCCCACCCAACGTAATCAATAAGAAGATAGATAAAATCAGGCCATTGCTCAATTGATCTGAAAAGAGGTTTACACCGACTGTATTCATCGACACCAGCAACAGCACCAGTCCGGCGATCAGCGCCGACAATCCGCCTACCCATAAAATGACTACGGGCTGAAACAACCGGATCTTTTGTTTGAAGGCAACGATGATCATGGCGGCGATGGTGGCCATAAACGTAGCGATCATACAGGGCAGGAAAATATCGGTGGGATTGGCTGCCCGTACGGAAGCACGTGCCGCAATGATCGTGATAGGAATCAACGTAAGACCGGATGCATGGAGGCAGAGAAACATTACCTGCGCGTTGGAGGCTCTTTCTTTATCCGGGTTAAGTTCCTGCAGGCTCTCCATGGCTTTGATGCCGAAAGGTGTGGCAGCGTTATCGAGGTTGAGCATGTTGGCCGAGAAGTTCATCATCATGTGACCGATGGCCGGATGATTTTTAGGCACTTCGGGAAATAATTTGGAAAAGAAAGGTCCCACGATGCGCGAAAGAAAACGGACGCCGCCGGCTCTTTCTGCAATGCTCATGAATCCCATGAACAAAGCCATGATGCCTATTAATCCTAAACAGATGTTGACGGCACTCTTACAGGTTTCTATTACACCATCTACCGGCTTTTGTAGTCTGCCGGTAACATAAGAATATTCGACTGCACGTAAGGCTGTGAATTTACCGGTGAGAATTTTTACAGAATCCGAAGCAAGATTATCGGTCAGCAAAAATTTAGTGCTTTCATCCGGCGCATCCTGGCGCTTGAAAGAGTAGGGCGCCACTTTGCGTGTAAAGCTGTCGATGGAAGGGTAACCATATTTTGCCGGATCGCCGATAGCGTAGAAACGGAATTCGTCTTTCGACGAACCGGTTACCATTCGTCCGAATATATCATCCTGGCTGCCATTGAAGGCAAACCGGAACAGGGCTACACTTAAAGCAACGATTATAAAAGCGGACCAGATTCTGCTTAATGCCATGAGGGAAATTCAAAAGTCAAAAACGTGAATGGTGAATAGTCAATAGTGAATAGTCAATAGTGAATAGTCAATAGTGAATAGTCAATAGTGAATATAGCCATTTACCTGAAATTTATTACTTACTACTTAATACTTACTACTTAATACTTACTACTCACTCGAGTATCTGCTCCTTCCAAACCAACTCACCATCCCGGCTGATACCCTGTATAATCAATTTAAATTTACTACCTGAATCGTTATTAAAAAAACGGAAACGGTACTGCTTATCGTTGGCGGGCCGAAGTTTGCCGCTCCAATAAAGTGTATAACGCTGATCGGCGGTGGTCATTGAGTCGCCGCGCGCATAAGGTGGATCGAAAAAGTCCCTGCTTACGGCATAGCCTTCTTTCTTTACACGAATATAACGTTTGTCATAGACCCGCGCAGCGGCATCGAAACCATTTTTGGTGTAGATGGCGATGGCTCCCTGGGAGGCACCCAATGCGGCCGCTTCATTTTTCATTACTTTGATCAGCGCCACATCTTCCACTGTCAACGTATTGATCACGTCGAAACTCACATTTATTTCATTCAGGAAGTAGGCAATGCCGTTTTCTTCCATTACAATGCCATTGCTGATCGATCCGTCGGAACTGCCGGCCAGTTCTTCAGTGCCGCCACTGGCGGATCCCATGCCGGCAAAACGATTCATGGTAACGCTCGTAGGGGCAAATGGATTACCTTCAATCGTAATTCCCGGTATAGCTGCTTGTATCATTTGCCAGATGGTTCTGTAGGATTTATAAGCTGTCGGATCGATCGAACGGCCCATAAGGAATGGGCCTCCTGCATAAGCCACGTTGAGTGAGTCTTCCCGCGATAGCTTACGCGATTTGATCACAATATTGTTTAGCATCTTCACACTGTCCTGCAGTTGTTGCGTGTGTTGGTTCATGGCAAGCGCCAACGCTCTTTGCTGCGCCAGCAACTCCGCCGAATCAAGCGTAATTTCCGGGCGATAGCGGCTTTTCTGTAAACTATCGATGTAAGTAGGCAGCATGTGTACATCCACAATGAAGTTTGAACGCTTGTTGTCTGTTCCCATGTAGGCCACTTCGGCACTTTTGATAAAATTAACATCCGGCAAAATGAATTCACCCTTATCCGTAAGCGTAGCCTCCGCCAGCAATGACGAGGAATCCACGCCTCTGATCATGAACGACACCTTACCATCTTTGATCAGTTCTTTGCTGTCACTTTTCGTTACGGTGCCCCGGTAACTCATCGCTGACTCTACGGGATAACTGATAACAGGCTTCTCTTTTGCAAGAAGTTGTTTCCATTCAAAACGGCGCCATCCCTGTGTCATCAGCAACAAATCCAGATGACGAAGGGTAGCAGTGTCTTTGTTGCGGAAATAATATCCGGGTTGATGAATATAACCCTTGATATCACTACCCAGCAACAACGATGCGATCAGGTTATCCGCATTGTTGTGAACGGGTTCTCCGGCTGTGTAGCTCGATACCTGGGCCGACAGGGCATACACTTTATCTTGCGGCAATCCGAAGCTTACGGTGTTACGTTTGCGTGCAGCCAATCCCTTTTCTTCGTGGTGTATGTCGGGTTGTGTAAGCTGATAATTTTCGATAAAACAGATACGTTCGGCAACCGGCATATGTTGCTGGTCAAATACGGTTATATGTAATATGCCCGGAGGCAGGTCTTTTTTGTTGATGGAAACGGCGTTCTGTTCTTCGTCAAGGTTGAGTTTGGCGCGATATACGATCTCATAATTGATCTGTGCAATCACTTCAAGCTCGCGGAACCGTGCTTTGTTTTGTTCGCTGCGGTTAACCAGCACAAAAAGCCGTTTTGCATTGGTGTTTTCGATACGCAGGGTAACACCGTCGCTTTTTACCGGCGGCAGTACATATTTACGCTCTGCAGAACCGCCAAAACGCACATATGCAGCATATGATTTTCCGGCTGCGGGTGTAAGTTCCACCAGGCCCATGCCATTGTGTTCGGTTTTGAAAGTGGTAACGCGTGAGCCGGTATTATCCGCAATGTAGCCTTCTATACTCACCGGCATACCATTGGCGTCAGTGGCATGAAAGGCCACGCGGTTGTTGAGTCCGAGTATCCATTCGCCCCCTTCGGGCAGAAAGCGCAGGTTGAGTACTGCTTTGGCCTCTGTTGTTTTTGCTTCAGAGGGGCTTGCTCCCTGGATATAAATATTTTTATGACTAACAAATGCCGGAAAATTCAGCATCCATAAAGTATAAGCGCTGAGTGAGTAAGTGCCGGTAGCTAATCCGGAAGGAATATCCATATCAACGGCAGCACTGGCAACTGTATCGAGCCGGTACATTTTTTTCTGTACCACTTTGCCGTTCTTGTCGGCCAGTTCTACATAAGCGATGCGGCTTAAGAAGCTGGGCGATTGATCCAGCAGGCACCAAAGTTTACCCCAAATCGTTTCTCCTGCGCCATATATGTCCCGGTCGGTATGCAGGTATACTTTTTCCTGCGGATAATTATCTCTGAAGTCAGCCAGCGCCGAATCGGGAGCCGACCACAACGCCGTCTGTGAGTGGGATGAAGCAGCGATGGCCAGACATATAGCAAGAAGCGTTATACGCATATATTCGATTTTGGATGGATAAAAAAAACTGACCCCGTCCGCTACATTTCTTCACGGACGGGGAACAGTTGAATACTCACACGAATTTATTTGTTATAAACAAATGAAATTTTTGGACTGCGGATATCTGTTGTCGGCAATCCGCGATAGCCACGCGCATAAACAGTAAATACGCGCTGGTTAGCTACCGTACTTGCACTGGTGTAAGCGGTTCCCAAAGTAGTGGTGCCACCTGCATCACGAAGCGTCCATGCCAGCGAGTTACCGGCCGGCAGCAGGAAGGCCTCGGTTGTCCCTTTGTAAGGAATATTAGCCGCCACACGGTCCGGGCCGAAATAAAGATCGATACCGGTAGAGTTCGGGATCAGGTTCACAAAGCGAAACTCTGTATAACCGGAATCGGGCTTGTTGGAGGCATCGATGGTTGTAACGCCAACCGTATTTTCCAACGTGTCGGTAAAGTGAATAGTCTGGTAAATATTTGCCTTTACATTATACGTGCCTTCATGCAGTACTATTGAATCACGATTGGTTCCTACGAATGGAATGGTGAGGCTGACCTTGTTATCGCCGGGTGCGAAGGCCAGGTAATCTGCATACGAGTTGCCTCCGGTATTCAGACCTCCACCCGGATAAGGCGTGCTATAGGTGATGGCACTACTGACCTTCTCTCCATTTACTTTGATGATAATGCCCGGATTTTTAGCATAAGGGCAGGCGTGATTAATCTTTACTAAAGCCTTGCCGTCAGTATATTCAAACGGAGCGCTACGCAGTTCATTTTTCTTGCAGGAAAACGTTACTGCGGATAGTACCATTAGGGCGAGAGCTCCGGTAATAATATGTCGCATAAAATTTAATTTAAAAAGGTGAAATCCCTGGTTGATTAAGGTTGGCTGAACCACATTTCTTTGGTATGATAGTCCTGCTGCAACGCACCGATACGGTTCAGTTCATCCCGGTTATAGGTATACTCGGAAGTGAAGTGAGGGCGCACGCGGTAAACAGGTTTGCCATCGTTTGTTGCGGAAAGTGGAACAGGCATTTTAAAGGATTTATATACCTGGTCGCCTGTATCCGGATCAAGGTCAAGATAGTGATAACGACGCATATCCACCCATGTTTCAAAGAATCCCCATGCCCACAGCGCAATGTATTTCTGCAGCATAATATCGGTGCGCGTCAATGTACCGGCGGACTGTTTCACATTGGCGCTGTTCAGGTAACGCGTGATATTAGTGGCAGAGATCGGGCTGTTGTTGTACAGGTTGGCGGCACCGCGGATATTACCATAGCTTCTGTTGATGAAATCGAAATGTGCCTGGATGCCCGCGCGGTAAGCGGTATAAGCCGTAGACCGGTCGCCGGCAATAAACGCAGCTTCCGCTTTGATAAATTGCATTTCGGCCAGTGTCATCACCGGATAAACCGCCTTGTTTTTGAACAGGTATTTACCATTGTTTTCAAATACGTTGGCGCTTGGGTTGGTATACATACTATCTCCCCAGTTAATGGCAACGCGTTTACGTGCGTTGATCCAGTTGGTAGAGTTGACAGCATAAGTACCGGTCAGTGAAGAATAAGGATCACCTACGCCAGGTTCCACACCTCTGTAACCCCCGTTGCCGTTGGTGGTATCCTGCGAGGCTGCCAGCATGTAAGACATACGGGGATCGCGGTTGTAACCAACGCTGCTGCCGGCCAGTGTGGTGCCGTCAAGCAGGCCAACAATGAATGTACTCTGGCGCCATAGCCGTGCGTTGTCCCTGAAAGTTCCGAAGTAATTTGAATTGTTATTCAGGTTTGCATCAAACGGTACGCAGAAGTCATCGTCCACAGTTGTCATGGCATTGTTCACGTACTTGATAACGGAGTCGGCCTTATAAGTGGATTTGTTGGATTGATGGTGCCATACACGTGCTAAGGTTCCGTAAACGAATTTTTTCCATTTCTCCAGGTTGCCCGAGTATACCAAATCGGCACCGGAAAGTGTACCCGAATTACCGCGGGCAATGCCCTGGTCGAGGTATTGAAGCGCCAGTCGGCACAGTGAGTCAACACCTTTGTACACCACAGCCTGCGAGTCGTATTTGAAAGAATACAATCCTTCTTTAAAAGCTTCGCTAAAAGGAATATCAGAGTTATAGTCTGTTGTATGCAGGAATGACCAGGCTTTCAATGCAAGCGCTACACCTACATATTGCGGTTCGTTATCCTTCAACCCTTTGTCGATGATGTAATTAATGTTAGGGCCGTGGTTAAGATAAGTAAGTGTCCACGTAGCGGCCATGGTACCGCCGCTCCAGGCATAACCCTGTGCGTCGTATACGTTCTGGTTGGCGCTGTTCCAGGTAAGCCAGTTCTGAACGAACTTGGCCACATACAGTCCACCGTCCGATTGCAGGGCGGTGGGAATGGCCGAAAGTGTCTGAGGCAGTACAGAACGGTTGGACGGATTTTGCGTGGTATCAGGATCGCTGTTGATGTCTAGGTATTTTTTACAACCTGTCCCCATCGTCAACGCTGCCAATATTATTATTAAATATTTCTTTGTCATTGTCAGATTGTTTAGCGGTTAGAAAACAAATTTTACACCGAAGTTGAATGCGCGTGGAGTAGGAATGGCGCCATAATCGATGCCGGCACCTCCAAAACCTTTGGCGTTGGATGCATTCAGGGCGTTGGTGTTCGGATCCATGCCGCTGTAGTTGGTAATAATGAACAGATCCGTTCCTGTTGCATATACGCTGGCTGATTTAAAGAACTTTTGACGCTTCAGTAACTTAGAAGACAAGTCATAAGCAATTGTGATGTCGCGCATACGGAGCCAGTTTACATTTTCGATGTAGTCAGACTCTGCAATCACACCATTGTAATAGTTGTTGCGGAAATAAGGGGTGATGGCGATGGTGTTGATCGATGGCTTGTCGGTGTTTTCCAGACCATCTTTCAATACACCTTCGATCACGCGCGGCTGCTCACGGTCAAGTGTACGCACGCTCGAACCGTTCATCGTCATCATCATTTCGTTGGCATTGAACACATCGCCACCTTTGCGGAGATCAAGATTGAATGACAAAGAAAAGTTCTTGTAGGAAACGGAGTTGATGATGCCGATTTTGAAATCCGGCTGGCGGTCGCCGATAGTTACGTAGTCCGTGGTAGACTGGATAGGAAGACCAGTGGTCGGAGAAATCAGTAACTGACCTTTGTTATTACGCTCAAAAGTAAAACCAGAGAGGTTAGCAAGAGACTGACCTACTGCTACCTGTGAACGTACGCTGCCAAATACCCATGTATCAGAATCATAGTAGAACGGAAGATCGCCCGGAAGTTTTTCGATCGTTGTTCTGGCTTTGTCGAAGTTAACAGTTACGTCCCAGTTGAAGTCTTTACTGCGAACGGGGCTGCCGGTAAGTTGAATCTCCCATCCTTTAGCGGCCAGACGTCCACCGTTGAACCAGCGGAGAATAAAGCCTGTAGCATAGCTGATGCGGTTAGCCAGGATGTTGTCCTTTATTTTGTTATTGAAATAAGCCACATCAAGACCAAGACGGTTCTTCAGGAATTTCAGTTCACCACCGATCTCCATATTCTTGTTGAACTCAGGGCGCAGGTTGGTATTGTTACCCGTTACACCCAAGGCAAAGCCACCACCGGTAGACAGTACGCTTCCGAATGAAGGGTCAATGATATAAGGCGAGTAGGGGCCGCGACCCGTGGTTGCATATGAAGCACGCAGTTTCGCAAAGCTCAGCCAGCTTTTGGTTGCTTCCATGAATTTCAGATCGGATACAATAAAGCTGCCTGATACAGATCCGTAATTGAAGAATGGCTGCTTGTTGTAAAATTTGGAAGTAAGGTTGGATACGCCTTCGCGTGTGCCGGTGACAGTTACATACACGAGGTTGTTGTACCCAAGCGTGTAGCCGCCATAGAAACGCACTTTACGCGTATCACGGCGAGACAGTGATGCAATGCGGCTGGTAGGATCCGTGTTATTGATAGACACGAAATCGATCTCATAAAATTTTTCACCTCTTTGAGAATTGAGCGTTTGCTTGTTGTCTTCAAAGAAGCCGCCGAGATAGAACGAGTTGGTGAACTTCTTCGCAATCGTTTTGCTGTAGTTCAAACGAAAGGTACCATTAAGGCCATTGAACACCTGCTCATAAGTGGAGAGGTAGCCGCCCAGGGTATAACCTTCCCGTGAATAGGGGTGATATACCATGGTGCCCATGGTAGTGAAAGAGTTGATACCGAGGATACCGGTTGCTGTCAGGTCTTTAGCCAGTTTGGCGGTAAGGCTGATGTTGCCGGTAAGGTTATCGTTACGGTCGTTCGATCTGTTTTTGTTTACATCCCAGAAAGGGTTGTTCAGTTCTGCGGCAGGCGATACATTTCTTAATACTTTCCTGGTGCCGTCGGCGTTGATGTAATCGCGGGCATCTACATCGGTAGGATAGGTCATCAGGTTCGTATAAAAACTACCTGCGCTTTTGGTCGCTTTATCATTGTCTGAGCGAACATAAGCAATGGTCGTATTCAGTTTGAAACGTTTGCTCAATTCTGCAAATGCAGAAAAACGGAAATTATAACGTACCAGTTTGGTATTCGGTACAACACCTGTTGAATTTACATAACCACCGGAAAGGCGATAGTTGAGGGTAGAAGTACCCGCCTCCAGTGAAACGTTGTGTTGCTGACTGAAAGCGGTACGGAAGAAATTGCGGATATTGTCGTAGCGCGGTGTATTATCGGGGTACTTGGGACCGAAGAAAGAATACCCGTAGGAATTATACGCTGTAGGATCGTAAGCACCATTGGCACCACGTGAATAGGTAGACTGCGTTTCAGGGTAGCGGTAAACCTGTGAAATCGAAAGTGCGTTTGTGTAAGTCACCTGTGTTTTACCCGTCTTGCCCTTTTTGGTAGTGATAACGATAGCTCCACCGGCACCGTCTGATCCGTATAAAGCGGTGGCTTCAGGACCTTTCAGGATAGTAACGCTCTCGATATCTTCGGGGTTCATATCCGCGATACGATTGGTATAGTCGCTGTTCCTGTTGGAAAGAGCGAGGGTTGCCGCACCTGATGCAGAAGTGGTGATGGATGCGCTGTTAAGATCGTTCTGGTCAACGGACGCATCGACAACCGGCATACCGTCTACTACAAATAGCGGCGTGTTACTGCCGCCGATCGACGTACCACCACGCAACATAATCTGGGCACTTGCGCCGGGTAATCCGGACGTGGATGTAACGGTGAGGCCCGGCACGCGACCAGCAAGGGCATTCAGAAAGTTGGTCCGTTTTGTCTGCGCAATTTCCTCGCCACTTACAGTAGGGGCCTGGTAAGCCAGTTCGCGTTTGTTACGCTTCTGACCATAACCCGTCACTACCACGTTCTCCATGTCATTCTCCGCAGATACCAGTTTTACATTCACCAGGGTTCCAGCCGGTACGGTAACTGTTTGCGCAACATAACCCACGAAGGTGAAATGAAGTTTGTGGCCTGTAGCGGCCTCGATGGCATAATAACCAACAGAGTTGGTTTGTGTCTTTTTGCCGTTGGTTTGGTTCGATACGGTCACACCTGGCATAGGTGTGCCATCATCTGCCAGTACCGTGCCCGATACAGATCTCTCCTGTGCCTTCAATGCCGGTGGCAGCAATAAAAACAGCAGGAAGCAAGCAAGGGGAAAGAGCAGGTTTCTTCTCATAGCTGTGAGTTGTTTTGGTTATAAAAATGGACAAATAAAGCTTCAACTGTTACAGGTTAGCTCTCCGGGATAAACCGGCCGTTTTTTTCAATGGAATAGGTTTGTAAAGTGGTATGCCTCACGAAAAGCATACAGAATGAAGAGAAGAAATACAGTGACCAGCCGAGTTTCTTCATAAGCAGTGTCAACGCTAATGTATCATTAATTCCGCACAATAGCGCAAAAAGCTGAAAAAAAATGCAGAGGGAACAAATTAGCCTTCAACTCAACCGCAGAAAGCCGCAAATAGAAAAATCACGGATACTGTCGCAGTAGTTTCTACTCAATCATTTATGGGTTTGTACCCGATCGCACCAACTCGCGGGGCATAGTGCTGGTATCGTTCACGCGTTTTTGTATTTTACTGAAAACTTGATCATATGAAAAAAACAATGTGCTTTGTCCTGGCAGCGACAACAATGCTGCTTTGCTCCTTCGCACCGGCTGGTTCGGGAGCTGTAGTTAAAACGGCCCAAAAAATGGTAGTAGTGACGGGGGATGAGTCCTTCATTATTACTACTGGTATCGGTTACGGCGCCCGTGAGTTCATTCTTTATGTAGAACGGGTCGGCAATGAAGCCGGCGAGGGTAATGTTGAATTTGACGTCGACATCTTTGTTGATGGCAATCCTTATTATCCGGAAACGCATCACGTCAGCATGTCTGATGGCCAACTCACACTCCAGCAGGCAAGACAGGCGGGAGCAACAGTAGGCACAGATGTATATCCGGTAACAGATGCTTACAACATTTATTACTATTAAACCTCGTATTTCTTAATCACCGAAAACTTGATCGTATGAAAAAAACAATGTTCGTAGTCCTCGCAGCGACAACCATGCTGCTTTGCTCTTTCACTCCATCCGGTACAGCCTCAGTGGCTAAGTTCAACAAACAGACTGTGGTAGTAGGAGATGAAACCTTCTACATCACTACCGGCGTAGGTATCGGCGCCCGTGAGTTTATTCTCTCTGTTGAACGGCAGGGAAATGAAGCCGGTGAAGGCAATGTCGAATTTGATGTCGATATCATGTATAACGGCAGCTCTTCACAAATTCAGTCGCACCATGTAAGCATGTACAATGGTCAGCTTACGCTTTCTGAAACGAGGCAGTCGTCTGTTGTGATTGGTACAGACGTTGATCCGGCCAGCGGTCCGTACAATCTCTATTACTACTAAAAAGAAAAGAGGCTGTCGTCTGACAGCCTCTTTTCTTTCAGAAACTTTCATTTCTGTTACCAGATCGTATGGCTTGAGAGCAAACGTCCGGTACCGGTGGTAAGAACGTTGTTATAGTTGCCTCTTGCCACCACTACATAACTTCTTTTCTTGGTGGTGGTATATCCGATCAATTCATTCAGTACCGTATTGGTTCCTGCTACATAGGTCCGCAAGGTATCACCGGCTGCATGTGCACCAGGATAAGTGATGAACTCCGTCACCTGGCTTGGAGCAATATTGGTGAAAATTCTGCGGCCAAAGAAGCTGGAATACAGATCAACCGCAGGTGCAGTACCGCCATTGGTAAGGTACATGAAGTTGCCGAACTTCAAACGCGATGTTGAATCCGAAGGAATCTCGATGTTATTCTTCACCGTTACCTGTTTGATGCGGATGATCGAATCGTACAGGAACACTGTATAAGAAGAGTTAGCATCGAAATTGCCGTTGAAGGTAAGCGGTACCTGTGTGGAGGTAGCCAGCGTGTCGCGCACCACGAATGAACGCAGGCCTGCCGTCATCTTAAGTCCATAGCTTGAAGAGTGTACCGGCAGTGTTTCACCATAAACCATTTGTGCGCCCGACACCTGTTTACCATCCACGTATACATAGTTACGGGTAGCACTTCCGGCTAGGTTCACAAATTTTACATATACTGAATTGGAAGCATCCTTATCCAGCTTGTTGCGGTCGTTGAGATTTTTGTCGCAGGAGGAGATCAGCGCTGCCAGTGCCACCAGAGATCCCGCTGCAAGAAATTTTATATGCTTGATTTTTTTCATGTTGCATTGTTTTTATTGGTGGATAGATCAGGGCTGTGTATACCACATTTCTTTGGTGTGATAGTCGAGGTCCAGCGCACCGATTCTTCTCAGTTCGTCTACGTTGTAGAGATATTCAGAGTTGTAACGCGGACGGCAGCGGTAAACAACTTTACCTGAGTTATTCACATAACGGCGGTCAACAGGAGGCAGCTCAAATCCGCGATATACCTGCAAACCAGTGGCTGTTTCCGTATCAGTGTAGTGGAAACGGCGCATATCCGTCCAGGTTTCATATACACCATACCCGTAGAGTGCGATATACTTTTGCAACATGATATGCGAAAGTGTCAGCTGGTTTGGATCGGCAGGTACCACACGCGTATCAGCCAGGTATGAAGTGATCATACCGGAGGTGATCTTACGGGCTTCCGGAACATTTTTGGGATACACCGTAGCCAGCATGTCCATGCTCAGGCGGATGCCTTCACGGTAAGCCGCGAGTGCAAGGCCTTTCTGGCCTTTGCGGTATTGCGCTTCTGCCTCCACAAATTTCATCTCGCATGCAGTAATGATCGGGAAAGCGGGGCCGTTCTGATAAACGTAACGTACAGTATCCGGAGTAGGTGCCGTTGTTACCGCATTTAAACCACCCCAGAAGTTATTGGGACGATCATTTGCCACAGGCAGTACGGCTGTTTCCAGACCATAAGTAGGACGGAAGCCTTTGAAGGTGCCATTCGGATTCTCGCGCAGGATATACCACGCACGTGGATCGTTCACGCCATTAAACATCTCATTTACGCCCGACATGAGATCAGCAATAAACTTAGACTGGCGTTGTACACCAAAGTTGGCGCGCTGCGGACCCCAGAAGTGGAAAGTACCGGTAGGACCTGCATTGGAAAATTTTGCGTAAGTGTTCTCGGCATTGGTTGTTGCGGCCAATTGAGTGTATTTAATTACGGAATCGGGCTTGTAATCAGCTTTGTTGGAAAGCTGGTTGTATGAACGCGCCAATACACCGTAAGCAAATTTTTTCCATTTGTTCACGTCGCCTTCGTTCATGTACTTGTCGCCGATAGCCAGGTTGGCCTGACTTACGTTGCCATCTGTGCGGTTGAGGAACTCAATTGCCAGGTGAGCGTTGCGACGTACTTCGTCGTATACTTCGGCTTGTGTGTCGTATTTAAATACACGCAGGTTCGTGTTAAAGGCTTCTTTCAGGATCACTTCACCGTAAGTATTGGTGAGTGTGAGCCATGACCATGCGCGGATGGCATAAGCCACACCCACATAATCCCATTTCTCTTGCTCACTGCCCCATTGGATAACACGGTTGAGGTTCTGTCCCTGGCCATAATAATGCATGGCCCATACGTTGCCGAGCAGGTCACTGTTACCGATTACACCGCCCAGCGCATCATACTGGTTGCTGGCCGTATTCTGGACCCAGAACTGGATATACTTGCCGAGATACATGCCATCCTGTGTAGTACCATAGTTGGTACCGGCAGCAGAAAAGCTACAGGTCATGTTGTCAATAATGCCTGGCAACAATTGCTCAATGGGTTTTACAGTTTCCGCATTGGGATTGAGGTAGGCATCGTCGATTTGTTTGCTACAGCTTCCCAGCAGCAGTGCTGCCATCCCCGAAGCCATGCAAATACCAAATATCTTTTTCATGTTCATTTCTTTTTTGAGGGTTACAGGGAAAGACGGATACCAAAGTTCAGGTTGATCGGAGTAGGCAATGTACCGTAGTCGAAACCTGCAGAGCCAACACCACGTGCACCGGCAGAAGTACCGCTCACGGACGGATCAGCACCGGAGTAGTTGGTCATCAGGATCAGGTCGTTTACGGTAAAGAATGCACCCAGTGATTTGATCACACCTATGCGGCGTACAAAGCTCTGAGGGAAATTGTAGCTCACACTCAGATCACGCAGACGGAACCAGTTTACATTTTTCTCAATGAACACTTCTTCCGGCATACGCTCAGCATAATATGTCCAGTTGTACGCAGGAATGATGCTATAAGTATTACGTGTAGGCGTTGCGGTATTTTCTTTACCGTCGCGCAGTACACCTTCCACTACGATCGGGGTATAACGGTCTGCGGTGATCGGACTCTTACCGATGCTGGTCAGGAACTTGTTGTTACCGTTGAAGATATCACCACCGACTTTCAGATCCCACAGGAAGCTGAGGCGCCAGTTTTTATAGCTGATCACGTTGTTCCAACCCAGACGGAAATCAGGGTTACGGTCACCGAATACAGAGTAAACAGTATTTACGAGCGGCAAACCGTTGGTAGGATCGATAAGGATATCACCGGCGTTGTTGCGCTGGTAACCTGCAGCAGTGATGGTAGTGGTTGGGCCACCTTTCATGATACCGCCGCGGGCATTACCATAAACCCATGTGTCAGCAATATAGTATTCCGCAACGTTGGCCGGCATTTCTGTTACACGGCTCCACATGCGGTTGAAGTTGAACTGCATGTCCCAGTTCCAGTCTTTCTTACGCACGATGTTGGCAGAAACGGTCACTTCCACACCTTCGTTGCGTGTGCTGCCCGCATTCTGCGTGTTGAGTACATAACCGGTACCGTAGCTCAGACGGAAACCTTCGATGATCTGGCCTTTTGTCAATGTGTTATAATAAGCAGCATCAACAGACAGACGTCCTTTGAAGAAGCGCCATTCCGTACCAACCTCGAAAGTCTTTTGTCTTTCAGGCTCCAGATCCGGGTTGTTGTTGGTAAATCCATATTGGAAACCACCACCGGAAGAAGTTACGTTGGTAAAAATCGATTGTGTGGAATAAGGCAGGTTCAGGCGGGCAGTACCGGCCAGTGAACCACGCAGTTTCACATAATCGATGCCTCCTCTTTTCAGACCGGGAATGATGTCGGTCATGATAAGGCTGAGGCTCGCACCGGGATAGTTATACTTACGGTTTTGTTTCGGCAGGGTAGATGCTTCTTCAAAACGGTGGGTATAGTTCAGGAACACCTTGTTGTCATACGCAATAGCCGCTTCACCGAAGTAAGCAAACATCTTGGTGATAAACAGGTTGTTTTCACCGTATACATTGCGAAGCAGGTAAGTACGTGTGTTCGGTGCGGTGTTGGCACTGTCGGTGCGGTTAGGATCGGAGAGGTTGTTACCGCTTACTGCGAACATCTCGGTTTGATAATCCTGCCACATGGTACCAACCATCAGGCGTCCGCTGAATTTACCGAGCGACTTACGTGCTGTACCGGTGATGGTGTGGTTGTAACCAGTGTATTTTCTCCACCAGTTGTCCTGGATACCATTCACGGTAGAAGCGATGTAGTAAGACTGCGGATGATACTGAAGATAACCTTCGGCATCGTAAGTATCATAGCCGAAACGACCGGAGAAGCTCAGCCACGAAGTGGGGTTGATGTTGATACCCAGCGTGGCACCATAACGATCGTTCTCGTCATAGTTCTTGTTCTTGTTAACGTTGAACAACGGGTTGTCGTAATCGGCATTGGGGTTGTTGCTGAACAGCGGAATTTTTGAACCATCGGCTGCCTCATAGTTGCGGATATCAATGGTGTTCGGCCACATCATGAGACCGATAAGAAAGCCGCCCGCACTGCGGAGTACCTTGCGGTTCTCCGCTCTGATATAGGAAATGGCAGGTGTCAGCTCCAGCCATTTGCCAACCTTTGTGGTGTTGGACAAACGGAAGTTGATTTTCTTATAAGTGTTGTTTGGCACCACACCGTCCTGGTCAAAATAAGACGCAGTAAAGCGGAACAAAGATTTCTTGAAACCGAAATCCATACCCAGGTTGTGGTTTTGCGTAAAGCTGGTTTTGAAGAACGCGTCTTTGTTGTTGTACAATTTTGTGCCCGGTTCGTAAGCAGGACCGAAATAACGGAACACATCAGAGGCTACACCATTCTCACCATTCTTATATCCGTCAATGGTTTCGGGATAACGCGTCACTTTGGAGAAGCGGAGGCTGTTGTCGTACTGCAGTGCAAACTTGCTGGACTTGGGCTTGCGGGTGGTGATAACGATGGCACCGGAGCTTGCCTGGCTACCGTACAGTGCGGTAGCTTCAGGACCTTTCAACACGGTGATCGATTCAATGTCGTTGGGGTTGATGTCGGCCATACGGTTTGTATAGTCCGTCTTCTGGTTGTTGGTGGAAGTAAGACCGGCGCCGCGTTCAACAATGCCGACACCTGAACCGCCTTGTGAGTTTTCGTCGAGAGAGGTGTTATCCATGATTACACCGTCCATAACGAAGAGAGGCTGGTTGCTGAGTGAAAGAGAGTTGAAACCACGTAATACGATAGCGCTGGAAGAACCGGCAGTTCCTGAAGTAGGGTTGATGGTCAGACCCGCTACACGTCCCTGTAAGCTGTTGATGAAGTTTTCGCGTTGTGTTTCGCGGATATCATCACCGCCTACTGTTTGGGTTGAGTAACCCAATTCACGTTTATTACGTTTGATATCCATGGCCGTTACGACCACTTCGCCGAGCGCTCCTTCCGAAGCTTTCAGCGTGATACCTAACGTAGCGCCGTCACCGGCTTTGATTTCCTGCGGCTCGTAACCTACATAAGTTACCTGCAGGGTTTCGCCCGGGCTTACCTGGAGGGTAAACTTACCGTTGGCATCCGTCTGTGTGATGCGGCGGGTGCCCTTTACCCGGATCGTCACACCAGGCAGCGGTGTTTTGTCATCCGAAAGTACCGTTCCACTAATGGTCTTTTCCTGTGCATAAGCAACTTGCGGTACCAGGACGATCATCAATAGAAAGGCTACTAATAACTGGAGAGCTTTTCTCATAGCATGATGTTGTTTTAGTATAATAATTAAGCAGTAAACAATTATAACACCTGTATACCGGCCTGCTGATAGGGTTGCAGCAGGGCATTGTCTGCAGGTAGTTCTGTAATCAGGGTGTGGATTTTGCCGATCTCACAAACCTGGATCGGTTGAAACGTATTGACTTTTTCGGCAATCGTCATACAAACAACCCGCTGGGACGATTCAATCATCGCTTTTTTCAATTGCACCACTTCCCAGTCATTGTCAGTAACCCCGTGTTCGAGGTCAATAGAATTAATACCCAAAAAGCAAATATCCGCCTTCATCTGGCGAATCTTTGCGATAGCTTCCGGCCCTACGGTAATTTTTGAATTTTTGGAAATGCGGTCGCCAATAAGGATCACTTCGATATTGGGATGATTCATGTATTCCAGGATCACCGGAATACTGCCCGATATAAAAGTGGCCTTCAAACCATGCGGAAGTGAACGCGCCATTTCAATAATGGTGGTACCACCGCTGGTGAGGATAAACATTCCGTTGTGGATAAGGCTGATGGCTTTTTGAGCAATCTTCTTTTTCTGACTTTGCGAATATACTCCGTTCGTAGAGAAATGAACTTCGTTAAAAGAATGGGAGAGAGCTCCGCCGTGCACCTTTATAAGTTTGCCCTCTTCCGCAAGTTCCTGCAAGTCGCGGCGGATCGTGTCTTCCGAGACATTAATATCCTGGCAAAGAGTGGCGGAAAGCACCTTATTGTGCAGGTTTACCTGGTGCAGTATGTAAGCCTGGCGTTCTTTCTTAAGCAATTGTTTCGTTTAGACCCCTAAAGTAATATATTCCCGCATAAAAACGCAAAAAACCGTACATTTTTGCAGAATGTGGAAAAATGCCGGTTTTATGGGGAAAAGAGTTATAAGTAATAAGTTTTAAGTTATAGGTACAACAGCCCTTCGCTGACTTAAAACTTATTACTTACTACTTACTACTTTTAAAACGTAAACCTCGCCGTCAGGCCAATCACCGCCGGCTCAAAATTGATATCCTCCACCAGGTTCAATTCGGGTTTCCAGTCGATCGCGAGATTCAGCGGAATATTGGAGAATTTATAGTCGAGACCCACAACGCCCTGCGCCCCAAAATTGGGAATCGTTTCATTGTGGTCTTTATTGACATTGTACGTTTTTACAAAACCTAAATACGCACCACCGCCGTAAAACCAACGCAATCCTTCCGCAGCACCGATCGGTTTATGCAGTTCATACAAAGCGCCGATCGCCAGCGGATCACCCAGTGAAAGCAAGGCCTCGATCGCTTTGTTTTCCTGGAAAAAATATTTGAAAGAAATGGAATTGTTAACGATCGCCTGACTACTACTCAACCGGATACCTATCGCAGCCTTATAAGCGGGAGCAGTGCTTTCCGGAATCGTTTCAGTTTCCTGGGCATTGACGGTTTGTACACTACATACGGTCAGCACCACGAGCAGAGATAGAACAGTTTTTTTCATATTAAATGAGTTATTGCGGTAGAACGGAAAAACTGCGCCGCATAGTTTAAATGAAATGCAAAATCGTCGTTAAGGGTCACAGTCCTTATTTTTGCACACATATGCGCCTTACCAAATTATTCGGACAATTTTTTGAAAGTGAAAAGGCTGCCGGCCTGATACTCCTTTTTTGCACAGCCCTTTCCCTGCTGCTGGCCAACAGCGCAGTGGGAGAGTCGTATGTCCATTTCTGGCATACCAACGTTGGCGGGCAATCGCTTGAATACTGGATCAATGATGGTTTAATGACCATCTTCTTTTTAATGATCGGACTGGAATTGGAGCGGGAAATTTACAAAGGAGAATTGTCGCAGGTAAGACACGCGTTATTTCCGGCCATCGGTGCTATCGGCGGAATGGCGCTGCCCGCTTTGCTTTTCTGGTTATTGAATAAAGGAACCGCTTTCGCAGATGGCGTGGGTATTCCCATGGCAACAGATATCGCCTTTGCTTTGGGTATTCTTTCGCTGCTGGGCAATCGCGTACCGGCGACTTTAAAAGTTTTTCTCACTGCATTGGCCGTGATCGACGACCTCGGCGCTATCATGGTGATTGCGCTGTTTTATTCCAAGGGAATTGTTTTACTGAACCTGGGCATTGCCCTGGGATTGTTTATCGTTATGCTGGTGCTGAACAGGCTGCGCATGCATAAGTTATGGCCCTACCTGCTATTGGGAGCGGGCATGTGGTATTTTATGTTGCACTCCGGCGTACACGCAACCATCTCCGGTGTGCTGCTGGCATTTGCCATTCCGTTTGGAAGCGGCGGTCCTAAAACGATTTCCTATAAACTGCAATCGTTTCTTCACAAACCCGTTTCCTTTTTTATCCTGCCCGTCTTTGCATTGGCCAATACGGGTATCATTATTGAAGCGGGCTGGGCAAAGGAATTAACCTCATCCGAAAGTCTGGGCATTTTCACCGGTCTTGTTATCGGAAAACCCGTCGGCATCACTTTGTTTTGCCTGATGGCTGTGTTGTTGAAAGTTGCCAGCCTGCCGCAGGGATTGAAGTGGCAACATATTTTTGGCGCCGGCATACTGGGAGGCATCGGTTTCACGATGTCGATCTTTATTACTTTACTCGCATTCGATAACCCGCATTACATCACCACCGCAAAAATTGCCATACTGCTGTCATCGCTGATTGCTGCAGTGGCAGGACTGGGATGGCTGGCATTGTTCCTGCGCGAAAGGCACGCTCCCGAACCTCTCCTGGAAGATGAGGAAACCTGAGATTATTTCACTTTCGCTGTAGCGGAACGACGCGCTGGTTTTGCTTTTGGCTTCGGCCTGGGCGGTGCCTGATTAGCAAGACTGTCGGCACGTTTTTTTGCGGCGAGGCTGTCGGCCTGCTGCCTGCGCTTGCGGTCCTCCTCCCATTGTTTCATGGTTTCCTTATCCGGTAAACCGAATCCCGAACCGGCAGAGGCGGGTTTGAAATGCGCGGCAGCACCGCTGTGACTGCGGTGCGCTACTTTTTTCGTTTGTGCCGAAGCAGCCGTAACGGCCAGCGAGGCAATGGTCAGAAGCAGAAGATTGCGGATCATAATCGTAATTTGTATCCTGAAATTTATCAGATACTTTTAAGGATGCAAGATACCCGCCCACCAGTTGCATGGCCTCCCGTCCGGACGGTATTTTTTCGTTTCGGGGCCTTCTTTTTCCTGTTGTTGATTCTTACATTGCCCTGGCCGCAGGACTCGCTGCCTCATCCGGCTAATTGGCTCGCTCCGTTATTCACTAAATGGAATGGTTACACCGGCTTTTATATACTGGGATTACCGGCCACTGCTACTTATAAATTAGCCTCTGATACACCCGGTCTTTATATTCATTTGCTGCATTGTTTTTTACTCGCGGTCATTGGTACGTTGAGCTGGTCGTTGGTGGACAGGAAGCCTCGCAATTATGACAAAGCGCGTTGCTGGCTGATCAACCTGGCGGCTTTTTATCTCGCCATGCATTTATTCATGTATGGCTGGAATAAAATATTCAAATGGCAATTCTATCAGCCAGAGCCCAACACCTTATATACGCCACTCGCGGATACCTATCCCGATCTGCTCTACTGGAGCACGATGGGCATTTCGCGGAGCTACAGTATTTTTTTAGGTATAGCCGAATTGCTGGCCGCGATATTGTTGTGTTTAAGAAGTACAAGACCCGGCGGTGCGTTGCTCGCATTAACGATCATGGCCAATGTGGTGGCCGTAAATTTTTCTTTTAGTATTTCGGTAAAAGTTTACTCCTTCCTGTTGCTGCTGTTGGCGGCGTGGTTGTGTTATGCGGAAAGAAGAAGATGGTGGCATGCATTATTCGGTAGCAGGACTTTGATCAACAAACGAAGAATGTTATTGCGCTTGGCGCTGTTTGGAGCCATCATCCTGTTTACACTTTTTCCTTACCTCAAAAGCGGTGTTTATAATGATGATGCCGCACCACGCCCGGCTTTTCACGGAGCTTATGATGTGCCCGTTTTTATCGTTAACCAGGATACATTGTTACCATTAACCACCGACCAGTTTCGCTGGCGCCGTGTGTTTATTCATCGCCAAAACTATTTTGTTACACAATTGATGGATGATCAAATGCAGGACTACGCTTTCCGTTGCGATACCGTCACACATGAATGGTGGTTGCAGGATCCGGAAACGGGAGAGGAGAAAGTATTTGCTTACAGCCAGCCGGAGGCAAATGGTCCCTTATTTATCAGTGGAGTGCTCGGCACCGATACCATCACGGCCATGTTGCAACCGCTGGATTGGAAAAACAAACCGCTGTTGCAGTCACCATTTACGTGGACGATCGATCCGTAGACGGATCACTCAAATAATTCGTATTTCGTTTTAGGACGGCGCTCTTCGAGCCAGCGGAAATTCGGGAGACGCATTTCAGCCGGGCTTTTCTGACGGATAGGCCAGATCGTACCGGTCACCTGGCTGCGGAAAGCAATTTTATGCAATGCCTGTTCCTGGAAATAAATATCAATGATATCACATTTCGATTGATTGATGCCCGTATAGGAACTGTCGGCATCATCTCTTATATAGTAAATACATTCGGCATAGCCTTTCGCGCGGACGGAGTCGATATTTCCATTGACAAAATAACCGTCCATGCGCGTTGATTTGATCTGGTTATACGCTTCATGATCCATTTTGTTGACCATAAAACTGCGTTCAAATGCTTCAACCCGGTCGGCCTTCCTGTTTTTGGTATGGAGATAAATGGTATCACCGGTGATCTGGCTGTTGTTGGCCCAGACCACGGGATCCTGGTAGAGCCGGAAGGTGGAATCCTGGAAGGAATAGAACATGCTGTCGCAGGTAGCCTGGATCGAATCATTGAAGATGCGCACGTTATGAAATGCTTCGAAGTAACGGTTGGTGCTGTCTTTGTCATTCAGCCTGGCCACTTTCGTGCCTTTCAGGGTATCCACTGTCAACGAATCACGTGCACCATAAAGTGCGGTGAGCTTTGCCGTAAATAAAGTATCGGCTGCGATATAAATAGAGTCTTTGTCCTGCTTCACGATCATCACCGGTTTGCGCGTAGCCAGTACGGCTTCGGTACGTTTGTCCTGGAACACCAGTCCTCCGAGAATAGTAGTACCCTGCGCAGTATCGCTGATGATGGCATTGCCCGTGACACGGTAAATGCTATCTGTGAGTTCAATCACATCTCCGGTGATGCGCGTTTTGCCATCGATGATTTCAGAGCGACGTCCAAACTGAGCCTGACCGGTCCTTTGGTTATAAAAACCTTCTTTGGTCCGGATTTTCCGTCCGCTGCTGTCTACAATATAAGTTTGGGCTATGATGCGGGCATCGCCGCTTTGTGTATTGTATAAAAGTGAATCGGTGGTAATGGTATATGCCGGGTCTTTCAGGAATACATCTTTTTTGAAATAGACGTCTTTCAGGTCTGCGTAGTAATAACCTTCCTGGCTTGTGAGTACCGTTTTCTGATTGACTACCCGTCCGCCATTTTTGTAGATACCAATATTAGTGGACATGTCGTATTCCAGGTCCGGCGTGGTCAATGAACCTTTACCATCGGTAAGTTTTACGTTTCCGTCGAAGTAGGCGATTTTTTTATCGCGGTGATAAATCAGGTGACGGGCGCTGATAGTAGCGGTGTCACCATCCACGATCCTCACATTTCCCCATGCTTCGAAGATGCGGGTACGGCTGTTGTCCACCGCACTGTCGCAATAAAAAATAGTATTACCCTGCAGCGCTTTTACATTGCCGGCAACGATGGTAAGATTGGTGCTGTCGTCCACGCGCTTCATGGTGAGGTTGCGTGTGTTGCTGACAATCTTAATGGAGTTGACTGTATCGGAAGGTACCGGTACCGGCTCCTGTGCATGAATCATGTTTGCCAGCAATAGGAGCATGGCAGACAGGAGGAAATACTTGAAGATTAGTCGGGTCGCAGGCGGCTTCATATTAAAATCGGGTTCGGGGACTTAGTAGTCTACGCGAACCGTATCCTTTTTAAGTGGCGAAGTTAGCGCCCCACCTTTATCTTTTCTTCCGAACACGGAAATATTAACGTAGCGTTTGGGGTGAGCCCGCAGGTCGTCGAGCAATATCTCCGCACTCAGTACCGTGTTGTTGATCTTATCATATAACTCGCGATCATTTATCAGCGCGCCCAGCGATCCTTTGGTGCTGGACATACTGTTTACAATTCCCTTGAGCTGGTTGACGGCCACCTGCATAGAGTCGGCGATCGGGCCGATGTTGACACTTGCCAGGCTGCCGGTAAAACGTTTGGCATTGCTGATGATCGCGGTAATGCTGTCGTTGCTTTTAGCAATATTGGCCGTAATGGAATTGGCATTGCCCAGGGTAGCGGTAAGGTTGCCATTGGCAGCCTGCAGCATGTTGCTGAGAGCGGCGGCACTGGCATCGAGCTGGGCCAGGGTAGAACGGATATGACCTTTGACCGACTCGTCGAATATGGTATTCACATTACCAAGGATCAAATTCAGGGTATCGATGGTGTTGCTTATTTTACCAAAAACAGGTTCCAGTTGTGGTGCAACGGAACTGAGCATGCCTCCCTGGCGGGAAACGGATTTGAGCTCTTGTCCCATTTCTATGCTCCGGGATGAATTTCCTTTCTGGATCACCAATACGGGAGTTCCCAGGAGGCTGGGTTCGATATAGGCGACGGAATTATCGGGGATATTCACCTTTTTATCCATAGCGATGGTGACCTTGATACCGTTAACGTCTTTGTCCAGTGGCTCTATATCATCTATATGGCCAACGGTAAGACCCAATATCTTCACCGGGTTCGATTTATCAAGCGATCCCACATTCTCGAATATGGCATAAATGGTATTCTTCTTTTTAAAAACATCCCTCCCCTTGAGAAAATTGAATCCAACGATAAGCAGGGCGATGGCTCCTGCCGCCAGGATGCCAACTTTGGTTTCATTGCTGATTTTCATGCTGGTAACTTTACACACTTCGTATGCTAACAGAGTGCCAAATTAGCCATTTATTTTGAAAACCAGTTAATAAGAGGCCCGGGGCCGGCCGTTGAACCACCCGAAACAGCAGGACAGTACATTAAAAAACAGCGACCGGAGCCGCTGTTTCAATCATTTGTAAAAGAATCGGATCAGAATGCCTTTTTGGGACCTTTGGCTTCCAGTTTTGCTTTATAGGATTTAAAAGCGTTGATAATATTCCGCACAATTTCGTCCTGGCCTTTTTCACTATTAAGATATTCTTCCTCTTCTTTGTTAGAAATAAAGCCTATTTCCACCAGGATGCTCGGCATACCTGTTGCCTGGAGCACCCAGATACCGGTATCATTACGCTGACGCACGCCACGGCTTGTGCGGCCGGAAGCGGCAAATTCTTTTTCTACAAAATCGGCCAATGTCAGGCTCTTTTTGAAATAGTTCTGCGCGTACACCAGCATACGCGCCATTTCTGCGGGGTCGGAAGGGTCGGGGAGTTTCAGTCCGGAAACGGAATCCATTTCCCCATAGTATTCGTTGTTTTTGGCAACGGAACTGATCTTGGCGTCGTTCTTATTTACGGCCCATACATAGGTCTCGGTACCTTTGGCCGTGTTCTCGCGGTATACATTCTGGTACTGGTATTCGTAATAAGTCTGTTTCTTTCTCTTTTTGCCTTTGCCTACCATGCGGGTCTTGGCCGTTTTACCTACCACTACTTTTTCATACCAGCCGCCGGGACGTTTGCCCGCTGCATTGCAGTGAATGGAAATAAAGAGATCGCCGCCGGAAGAGTTGGCCAGATCGGCGCGGTAACGCAAATCTTCGTTCAATGTTTTCTTGTTGCCGGCATTGGCGTCGCTCGTGCGGGTGTAAACGACTTTGATCTCAGGAAATTCTTTCTGAAATGCCTTACCTAATTTAAGTGCAACTTCAAGTGATACTTGTTTCTCGTTGGAGAACAATCCCTGGGCTCCCGCAAAATCACCACCATGACCCGGGTCGATGATCAACGTACGTACCGCCGGTTTACCGGGCGCTACCGTATCCTTCGTGGGATTGATAAACGAAACAAAGCAACAACTGGCAAGTGCAAACAGGGTTAATGAAAGGGCTCTTTTCATGGAAAACTACTGGAATTTTTGGTGGCGGGTCCTTGCTCATCTGCTATCGCTGTACACACCGGCAGGACCTTGCCAGTTAAATTAATGGGTTATTGCAATCTTCACAATTTGTTTAAGTCCGAATGATTTACATTTGCTGCCTGGAAATATATGGGGCTGCGAGACAAATTTAAACTAAAATATTTTTTTTCTGCCATACTGACTGCATTAATCATCTGCACAGTAACGCGGAACAGTGTAGCTTTCCATACCACGCAAGGTAATTTTTACACACCTTTAACAACAGCGGCCGACACCATCAAGCCGCGTAATGCCGCAGACAGCACGTCCAGACTGCGTTTCACCGGATCGGATACCATACGTCCGCTCAGAGCGGATACTATACCCGGCCGTGATTCACTCGATTTAGGAGAAGACTCCCTACCTGCACAAAAGGTTGATACCTTTTCATTAAAACTTTCAAAAGACTCGCTCGACGGACCTGTTAACTATTACGCAGAGGATTCCGCCGTGGTAATGGTGACCTCGAAAAAAATCTTTTTATACGGCAAAACGAAAACCGAATACAAGGACATCAGCCTGAAAGCACCGCAGGTTGAAATCGATCAGGCCACACAGGTACTCACCGCCGTTAACCGGAAAGACAGTACCGGTGATGTAGTGGAAACGGCTGAATTTTCGCAAGGCGCTGAAAACACCTTCACGAGCGACACCATCCGTTACAACTTCAAAACGCAACGTGGTCTTACCAAAAATACGATCACCGAAAACAGTGGCGCATTCATCCATTTCGACGTAGCCAAAAAAGTAGATGCCAACACTACCTTCGGCCGAGGCGGTTTTATCACTACCTGTAATCTTTCCGATCATCCGCACTTCGGCTTCCGCGCGAGCCGGATGAAAGTGGTCAACAAAAAACTGGCGGTCACCGGCGCCATACACCCGGAATTTGAAGACGTACCTGTTCCCATTTACCTGCCTTTCGGTTTCTTCCCGCTGAGCCAGGGACGCCATTCCGGTATTCTTGCTCCGCAGTTTGCCACCAACGATGTGGCTGGTCTTGGTCTCGAAGGGCTGGGTTACTATAAAGTGATCAACCAGTACTGGGACGTAAAAGTATACGGCAACATCTATTCTTACGGTGGATGGTCGGGTAATATCAACCCCACTTACCGTAAACGCTATAAGTACAATGGATCGGCTAACATCGGCCTGCTGTCTACCAAACGTAACTTTAAAGGCGACCCGGATTATTACAAAGCAAGCAGCTACAGTATTGCCTGGGCACATAGTTCCGATTCGCGCGCGCGGCCCGGCACCACCTTCTCGGCAAGCGTGAACGCCAGTTCCACCAACTACAACCGCAACGTGACCAATGATGCGCGTACCAACTTCAATAACATCATGGGATCGTCCATCATGTATTCCAAAACATGGGTGGGCAAACCTTATAACCTGACCTTATCGGCGAACCATAGCCAGAACAACCTCAACCGGCAGGTAACGATCAGTTTGCCGGACGCGGGTTTTACGGTGAGCACGCTTTATCCTTTCCAGAAAAAAGAAATGGTAGGCTCGCGTAAATGGTATGAGCAATTGGGTATCGGTTACCAGGGCAACTTCCGCAACTCGTTCTCTTTCTACGATTCAATCAATTATAAATCCGTATACGGTAAATCTGTTTTCTCTTACCTGCTCGATACCTTGCAATGGGGCGCGCAGCACAACATTCCGGTTACTTTATCCTTACCGGCGGTGTTCAACGGCGCATTGGTCATCGCACCCAGCGTATCTTATTCGCAGGTATGGGCCAATCAGAAAACACGTTATCGCTGGAATACGGCCAACCAGAAACTGGATACGACCACCACACGCGGATTCTTCATCGATCAGCAAACCAGCTTTGCACTTTCGTTCAATACGGCGCTGTTTGGTACCTATGAATTCAAGAATAGAAAAGTGATGGCGATCAGGCACGTGATAAGGCCATCGTTCAGTCTCAACTACCGGCCCGATCTTTCTTCACGTTATTATTACCGTGATACAATTGCACCGGGATACACGGCGATGTTTGGTGAACTGCAAACTGCACAACCCTATGCGGGTTACGGCAGCGGCAGAGTGGGAGGAATCAGCTTTCTGATCGATAACAACGTGGAGATGAAAGTGCGGGATAAAAAAGACACTACCAGCAACGGCACCCGGAAAGTGCGGCTGATCGATGGTCTGAGTCTCGGCGCCTCCTATAACTTTTTTGCCGATTCCATGCGGCTTTCGCCCTTCCAACTGGCATTCCGTACCAATCTGTTTGACAAGATCAACATCAGTGCATCCGGTATACTCGATCCCTATCAAACCAATGCCATCGGCCAGCCCATTGATAAATTTGCGTGGGAGGGAGGTGGATTTAAAGTGGGACGTCTGTCAACGGTGAGTGTGTCGATGTCCACCAGTTTTCAGAGCAAACCAAAAGACCCCGACAAAGAAAAACTGAAAAAAGATAAACTGGCGCAGCAATTTGCCGATCCCACGCTGCAGGCCGATCAGCAGCGGTTGCTCGATTACATGCGGCAGAACCCGGGCGAATTTGTTGACTTTAACATTCCCTGGTCGGTGAACATATCTTATTCACTTGTCTATAATCAGGTGTTCAACACCACGCTGGCTGCGTTTGAAGGAAGATTAAACTCGAATGCGAGTATTAGCGGCAGTTTCAACCTTACACCGAAATGGAACATCAGTGCGAATACTTTCTATGACTTCCGTACAAAGGATATTCAGACCTTCTCTATGTCGATCTCGAGGGATATGCACTGCTGGCAATTGTCCATCAACGTAACACCAACACCGCCGTACCGTTACTTCAACTTCACCATCAGTCCGAAGTCGGGCATGCTGCAGGATCTGCGCATCAACCGTACACGTACTTTCGTTACTTACTGATGAGCGGTGAAATATTCGCTCATGATCCCGCGCACTTTCTCGCGTAATTCAGCCGCAGATAATCCATTGGCCGGTACAGGTTCGAGGAAATGTATTTCCAGGCGTTTGGGTAGGAAAAAGAAGGGCTTATTGGCGGGTACCGCTTTGCGCGTATTTAAGATGACCGCCGGAATGATAGGAGTATTGGTATCTGTCGCCAGTTTAAAAGCGCCGTCATAAAATTTCTTCAGCGGCTGGTCAGTACGGTTGCGGGTGCCCTCGGGATAAATACACATGTGCATACCCATTGCCAGCACTTTCTTCATCTCATCAAAACTCTGGCGGCGGCTGCGTTCGCTGTTGCGGTCGACGAGTACCGAACCCTTGCGATAATAAAGACCAAACAGCGGCACTTTGGCGAAAGAAGTCTTGGCGATCGTCTTATTGGGGCCGGGAATAAAAGGAGAAGACAACGGAATATCAATAAGGGAATTGTGATTGCACGTGACGATATAAGCCCGGCCTTTTTCAAAATTCTTTTTACCACGCACACGCACAGGACAAGCCACCAGGAAAAACCAGACACGCATCCAGATGCGGGAAACATGAATAAAGTAAGCGGTGCTGCGCGGTTCAGGCATCAGGTAACAAACCATCGAAGGCAGAAACACCAATAAAAAAGTAACCACGAAAGTGAGCAATCCCCACACGGCCCATACACGACCGGCCACAGCTTTTATAAATGACATCTATTGAATTTCTTTTGAACAAAACGAATACGCACAGCGCAAAAGTAAGGCATTGGTCAGAGCTGCCAGTCTACGGGCGGAATGCCCTGCTGCATCAGGTATTCATTTGTTTTGGAAAAATGCTTACATCCCAGAAATCCATTGTGTGCAGACAACGGCGAAGGATGCGCTGCTTTAAGGATGAGATGTTTGGTGCCGTCGATGAGTGCGCTTTTTTCCTGTGCAAATTTCCCCCATAACAAAAACACGACATGCGCACATTCCGCCGAAATGGTTTTGATCACCTCGTCGGTGAAAGTAGCCCAGCCGATCTTTGCGTGGCTCATCGGCTCGCCGGCGCGTACGGTCAGGGAAGCGTTGAGCAGGAACACGCCTTGCTCTGCCCACCTGGTGAGGTTGCCGTGCATGGGAATCTCCATACCGATATCATCACGGAGTTCTTTAAAAATATTAACGAGAGAAGGAGGTGCCGGCACGCCGTTCTGCACGGAAAAGCAAAGGCCATGTGCCTGGCCCGGGCCATGATAGGGATCCTGGCCAAGAATTACCACTTTCACTTTCGAAAGAGGCGTCGTATTGAATGCATTGAAAATAAAAGGGCCGGGCGGGTAGATGGTCTTGCCCTGCGTCTTTTCTGTTTTCAGGTGTAATATGATGTTTTGAAAATAAGGCTTGCTGAATTCTGCGTGCAATACCTTTTTCCAGCTTTCTTCTATTTTAACGTCGGCCATACGATGATACTTAAGCGGCAGCAAGGTACGGCTTCAGTGGCAAAAAAGCTTACCGCGCTTTCACCACCGAAGAGATCTGGTACGTGACATCAATACCGCGGTTGGTATCGGGCATCCTGATGGTAGCCGACGATTTGGCGTCTATTGCAGGAAATTCGATCCACTGTGTTTTCAGTACCTGTTCGCCGGGTTTCATGTATTTCAGTTCCACGATTACTTTTTCCAGCGGATCGTCCGAGCGGTTGTAGACGGTGAGGCGGAGATCGCGGATGCCGCCGAAGGGTACGCGTTTATAATTGTTGCTGAGCACGGTTACTTCTCTCGGCACGTCGCGGTCGGAAGCGATCAGTGCATTGCTTTCTTTTAAACCAGAATTTGAAACAGACCGTCTAGTTGATTTATTTTCAATATTATCCTGATTATCTCTCGAAGACCGGTTGCGTTCGCCGGTGGCCGCATTGGTGGTTACACGCTGATAGCTATCCGCCTCTTCAACAGCAGGTGTTTTTGGCCGATCGGCCCTGGTCATGACAGCTTTTGCGCCGCGGCTGGGTTCGGTTTTTGCCGCTGGTGGATCTTTTTTCGCGGTCACTTCGCCCAGCATTTTTTCCTCCGGAGTAGGCGGAGGGGAGTTGGCGATGATCTTGCGCAGACGTGCCTCTTTGGCAGCAGCGTCGCGTGCTTCTTTTGTTTTGATATCCGCTTCGGTTTGTTCTTCGGCACCGGTGGACATCACCACACCTTCCTGCACGCCGGCGGGTGTTGATGCGGTATTATCGGGGATTGGATCCGTTTGAACTGTCTCTTCCTGGTTGGCGGCCAGCGCCAGTTGTCTGGTTGGCCCTCCGGGTAAATGCGGTGCCTCGCCGCGGTTGCTCATGGCCCAGCCGAGGAAAATACCGCCGCCGATCAACAACACCATGATACCGGCGATGCGGAGTTGTTGCATCCATACGCTGCGGCGACTGATCTTTTGTTTGCGGTCGAGTAAGGTTTTGACGTATTGCTCCTTGATTTCGTCGAGCGGTTGGGAAAATTTGGTATGAATGGCTTCTTTGTTTTCCACGACTTTGATGGTCGGGGCGGGTTCTTCGGACAGAACGGGTGCCTGCTCGATTTCGGTATAATTCTCAATCGGCGTAGCGGGTAAGGTTACAAAAACCGATTTACGGGCGGGTTCTTTTTTGGCAGGCTTTTCCTCGACCTGAGTAGTGATCTTGGGCTGATAAGCCTGGTAAGCGGGTTGGGGCGCATCCTGGACAGGCTTTGGCTGCGGTTTGGGTTGTACGGTATCTTCCGGTTTCTTGTAAAACCGGTCGAAGGGTTGTTCCTCCACGACCGGCGCGTACGGACGCAGTTCTTCGATCTCGCTCGGGTAGCGCCACGCGGCGCTTCGACCGTTGATCCAGACAAGGTCATACGCTTTAAGTCCGAAGGACAAAAGCTGATCGAGCGTGTAAGGCCCGTTTTCTTTGTTATCGCGCAACAGCAGATAAGTTCCCATTTGATCCACATTTTTGCTTCCGTGAAAGAACGAAAAATTTGTGCCGCCAAGTGTAAAAGCTCTGTTATAAACTGGCTGGTTCTTACTAATTGATTGTTAATCCACCAAGGTGGATAACTAGGGTAAAAAACCCTGGTTTTTTATCGGATTTAAGTGTTAGAAAAGTTAAATTTGCGGGCTTCACCTGCGACCGTCCGACACTGAGGACAAGTGCCTTGAAAATGAATTAATTATAAGGCTGCAGACACAGCAGGGAAGTGGCAGGTAAAAGGCCTGTCATTCGGATCTTAACTTCAACACAATGGAAGAAAATTTCGGCCCACAGGAAACCCAGGATACTAACCGGATCATTCCTGTCAACATCGAAGAGCAAATGAAAACCGCCTACATCGACTATTCCATGTCGGTGATTGTGGGGCGGGCGCTGCCGGATGTGCGCGACGGTTTCAAACCCGTTCACCGCCGTATCCTGTTCGCGATGAATGAACTCGGTCTTAATGCCAACAAACCGTACAAAAAGTCAGCGAGAGTAGTAGGGGAAGTGCTGGGTAAATATCACCCGCACGGTGACGGCTCGGTATACTTCGCCATGGTGCGTCTGGCCCAGGACTGGAACATGCGTTACACCCTGGTAGACGGTCAGGGTAACTTTGGTAACCAGGACGGAGACGATCCGGCTGCCATGCGTTACACGGAAGTAAGGCTGGCCAAACTCGGCGAACACATGCTCGACGATATCGAAAAAGATACCGTCGATTTCCAGCTCAACTTCGACGACTCGGAAAAAGAACCATCCATCCTGCCTACCCGTATCCCGCAATTGCTGGTGAACGGCTCCAGCGGTATCGCCGTTGGTATGGCCACGAACATGATGCCGCACAACCTCTCCGAGGTGATCGACGGCTGCATAGCCTATATCGACAATCGTGAGATCACGATCGATGAGCTGATGGAACACGTGAAAGCACCCGACTTCCCGACCGGTGGCATCATATACGGTATGGAAGGCGTAAAAGCAGGCATGCATACCGGACGCGGACGGGTAGTAGTGCGCGGTCAACTGACCGTGGAAACCAAACCCAGCGGACGTGAACAGATCATCATCACGGCAGTACCTTACCAGGTAAACCGCGACTCACTGACCAACCGCATTGGCGAACTGGTCAATGAAAAAGTGATCGAAGGCGTTGCACACGTAAACAACGAATCCAACAACAAAGAAGGTACACGTATCGTACTGGATCTGAAACGTGATGGCGTGGCCAACGTTGTCATCAACCAGTTGTACAAGCACACGGAACTGCAAACGTCTTTTGGTATTAACAACGTGGCGATTGTGAAAGGCCGTCCGCGCACGCTGAACCTGAAAGACCTCATCAGCGAGTTCGTTGAATTCCGCCACGAAGTGGTAACACGCCGCACGCAATATGAATTACGCGAAGCGGAAAAACGCGCCCACATATTGCAAGGTTACCTGATTGCGCTGGATCACCTGGACGAAGTGATTGCGCTGATCCGTGCATCTGCCACACCAGATGTAGCACGCGAAGCGCTGATCAACGCCGGCTGGGGACTCGATGAAATCCAGGCCCGCGCCATTCTCGAATTGCGTCTGCAACGTCTGACCGGCATGGAGCGCGAGAAGATCAAAGAAGAATACGATCAACTGATGACCCTGATCGCCGATCTGCGTGATATCCTGGGTAACGAAGGCCGTCGTTATGAAATCATCAAAACCGAGCTCACTGAAATCAAAGATAAATACGGCGACAAACGGAAGAGTGAGATCACTTACCTCGACAATGAAGTAAGCATCAAGGATCTGATCAAAGAAGAAGACGTGGTGATCACCATCTCGCATCTCGGCTATATCAAGCGTACGCCGGCGGATGAATTCCGTTCGCAGCGCCGTGGTGGCCGTGGTGTATTAGGCGGTAAAACACGCGACGAAGACTATATCGAGCACCTGTTTGTAGCATCCACCCACCATACATTGCTTTTCTTCACAGAAAAAGGAAGATGTTACTGGCTCAATGTATACCAGATACCGGAAGGCGAGAAAACCAGTAAAGGCCGTGCGATCCAGAACCTGATTCAACTGATCCCAGGTGACAAAGTGCGCGCGATACTGGACGTGAAAGACCTGAAAGACGAAGAATTCGTAAGCGGACACAACATCGTACTGTGTACCAAAAAAGGTGTGATCAAAAAAACGGCGCTGGTTGACTTCAGCCGTCCGCGTACGACCGGTGTAAACGCGATCACCGTAATCGAAGGCGATGAACTGCTCGAAGCGCGCATGACCGATGGCAACAGCGAAATCATGATGGCCGTCAAAAGTGGCCGCGCGATCCGTTTCTCCGAGAAAAGTGTACGTCCGACCGGACGTGGCGCAATCGGTGTGGGCGGTATCGAAGTAGACGATGCAAAAGACGAAGTTGTTGGTATGATTTGTGTAAATCCTGAGACTGACGCATCCAAAACGGTGTTGGTAGTCAGCGAGAAAGGATTTGGCAAGCGTACGGCATTCGACGAATACCGGTTTACCAACCGCGGCGGCAAAGGCGTGAAAACGATCAGTGTAACCGAGAAAACCGGTAACCTGGTAGGCATGCTGGCCGTATCGCAAACGGAAGACCTGATGATCACCTGTAAAAGTGGCGTAACGATCCGGATGAAAGTGGCCAATATCAGCGAATTAGGACGTGCGACGCAGGGTGTGAAACTGATCCGCATCGACGAAGGAGATGAAATTGCCGCGATCACGCAACTGGATGAGGAAGAAATTCAGGTAGAAATAATGGAAGGCGAAACGCCGGCGGTGGAAGGAAGCTCCGAAACCCCGGGTGACGCAACTCCTCCGGCAGAAAATGCATCAGAAGAAGAACAACCACCGGTAGCATAAAAAGAAACCGGGATAAGAAAGCTTATTTTTTTCATCAATTAATAACATCAATGAAAAAGTTCAGTATTCTTTTATTAACGATGAGCTTGCTAGCGGTGACTGCAGGCGCGCAGCGGTATGAAGATGTCAAAAACCTGCTGTTGCTGCGTCAATACAAAAATGCCAAGGCAACGGTTGACAAGGGTATGACGAATGCAAAATACACGTCAAAACCCGAAGGATATATGCAAAAAGCAACGGTATACTCGGCGCTGGCACTGGATACCACACTGCCGGCGGCAGAAGCTGCCCAACTGCGTGAAGAAGCCTACAGCGCTTTCCTCAAATTCCGTGAAATGGATCCGGAAATGAAACTGATCGCGGACGCTGAATATGCCAATACCGTAGGTAACATATATGCAGGCTACTTCAATGCAGGATTCAGAAACTACCTCGACAAAAGCTGGGAGGCGGGCCTGCCCAACCTCGAAAAAGCAGTGGTGCTTGGCGATCTGATGACAGATAAAAAACTCTGGACAGTAACGGCCGACACGAACGCGCTCATCCTGGCGGCGGTGGTGGCCGACAATGCGAAGAAAGAAGGTGAAGCCGTTAAATACTACACGCGCCTGGCCGGACTGAAACTGAACACACCGGACTACGAGGAAGTGTACCGTTACCTGGTGCGTTACTATGCGGAAAAGAAAGACGACGTCAACTTCGAGAAATACAAAGCCCTGGGTAAAGAACTGTATCCGAAAAGCGATTACTTCAACTACGACAAAGTGGACTTTGCGATTGGTACGGTAGAGGGATTTGATGCGCAGGTAAAAGCGCTGGAGGGCGTGTTGGCGAAAGATCCGGAGAACTACAAAGCGAACATGGGATTGGGTGAACTGTTATATGACACGTTGAACTCCCGCAAAGAGGGCGCTGTGCAGCCAGCCAATGCTGAAGAACTGGAAGGCAAAATGATCACATCGCTGAACAAAGCTGCAACTGCGAATCCCGACAAAGCTGCGCAGGCGTTCATATATATAGGTGATCACTTCATGAACAAAGCCGACAGAAAGCAAAACGAAATGACCGAGGTGGAAACCGAGATCCGCAAGCGTCCCGGTGGTAAAGCCACGGCGGCTGACAACACGAAGAAAGCGGAACTGAAAAAGCAATACGATGCGACTTACGACCAGGGACGTGAATACTTTGAAAAAGCGGCTGAACTGTTTGCCAAGAAGCCTGAGTTGGACAAAGTGGAAAAACGTCAATACAAGCTGATTGTGGGAAGCTTGGCGCAATACTACTCTTACAAGCGTGAAGGCGCGAAAGGGGCGGATCTGAACAAGTATATTGCGGCGGAGAAGAAGTGGAATGATTTGGATGACAAGCTGAAATAAGCTTTTAAGGAATGTATATTAATGACGGCGGCCTTAGGGTCGCCGTTTTTTTGTGGTGGAGGGTTTGGTGGGCCGAATACCTATTTAACATAATGTAAATTATGAGACAATCGAAATAGGGTGTTTTTCCCCGGTTATTTGTTATGCAACATATTCTATTCTCCCTACCTTGTTAACTGGAATTTTGAAATACATATTTGGATCTAACTTTAATACAATGAAAAAGGCTTTCAATTGGTATTTCCCACTATCTAGCACACAGATAAGAAAAATATGGAGCGAAGCAGTCTTGACTGTAGATACAAATGTATTGTTGGATTTATATCGCTATCACCAAGACACAAGACAGGCTATTTTAGATTCTTTGAAAAGTTTCAAAAATCGTGCTTGGATATCGCATCAAGTAGCTGATGAATTTTTCAAAAATCGTAACAATGTTATACTATCTTCAGTGACTTCCTTTAATGACGCCGATCGCAGTCTAAATGATATAAAGAAAGTCAGTGAAGAACCTTTAAAAAAGTTAAAAGGCAATAGAATAATTCCAGATGCCTTAGCTGAAGAACTTGAAAAAACAATAAATACAGCAATTAGTTCTGCAGAAGCCAAATTGAATAGCATAAGGGCTCAAAACCCTAATTACCGAGAGAACGATCCTATTCTTAAGGAGATTTGTGAACTGTTTGACTCAAGTATAGGTTCTTCTTTCGATAAAGAACTACTATCTGAAGTCTTAAAAGAAGGCAAAAGAAGAAGTGAAAAGAAAATCCCCCCCGGATTCAAAGATTTGGATAAAGATGGCGACAGGCCCTATGGAGATTATATTATTTGGCGTCAAATTCTCGACTATATCAAAGAAACACAAAAGCCGCTAATTTTAGTTACGTCTGAAGAGAAAGAAGATTGGTGGGAAAAAGCGTCCGGAAAGATTGTAGGGCCCCAGTATGAATTACGGAAAGAGTTTTTCGAGGAAACCCAACAGACATTTCTGATGTACAGGACAGATAGGTTCTTAGCATTTGCCAGTGAAAGCTCTGGAAGAACAACGAACACTGCTGCTGTTGCAGAAATTCTTGATGTTGCGAAACAAAGACAAGGGCAGCGAGAGACCCCGCTTGCCAAAATCATTGAACAAAAACAAGTTATTAACGACGGGAATACGGCATCAGGAGAAATAGCAGTTAATTTATTAGAGCCAACATATATGTTCACATGCAGTGGAAGAGTCGAACCTCAGTTAAATGACATACCCAGTCTAACAATACGTTTGACTGAGTCACCAAACGGAACACCTGTTCATATAATAAGAGCTGGAACTGGGACCACTTTTGACTTTAACATTCACTTAAAATCAATGGAATTGGGAGTTCGATTTCCTGTTGGGCGCTATACGTTTGAATATTTCGCAAGTATTCAAACATATAGTAACATCCGAAAACACTAGTATATATATACTAGATACTCATCAGCTTTCGTTCTTTGCATTTAGATATAACTTTTACGGACAATCCTTTTTCTTACATTTAATACTGACATGGCTTTACCTAGCACATATACCCAGGAACATAAACGATTTGCTGAATTTTTTGGAAAAATACGTGATGCTCAAGCTCCGGACAAGTTCACAAATCAATTACTTTTAGACTGGGGCTATAAATCAAACAATCACAGACCATTTATTCCAATATTGAAAGCCCTAGGGTTTCTAACACCTGACGGCTCTCCAACTCAGAGATATAAAGATTATAGAAATCATTCTGCTTCAAAATCTGTGATGGGGGACGCACTGAAAGAAGCATACTCAGACATTTTCTTAATTAAAGAAAAACCCTCTCCTTCCGATAGGGCTTTAATTGAGGGCAAATTCAAGAGCTATCATAACACAAGTGATGTTGTTGCCAATTTAATGACAAAGACATTCTATGCATTACTAGATTTGGCCGAATTAGATAGCGACAAAAAAAGTGGGACTCAACGACCGTCAACAAATAAAGAAACAGAACCTGATGAGACAGGCATTCAAAATCAAAACTTATATAAAAACGGTAGTAATCTTAACTTAGGATTACACTACAACATTCAAATTCATCTCCCGGCAACAAAGGATTTAGAGGTATATAATGCGATTTTTAAATCATTAAAAGATCATTTACTTGAATAAACGAAAGGATATCCGTGATTTCTTTTTTAGAGGATTAATGTTCGAATCAGAATCAACTCGTTTCCAAAATGCCGGAATCCAAATTGGAGCTGATTCGGCCTATGCGGATCAACAACTGTTAAGTGAAGCATTGTCTCCATTTAATATTGGGCTACGAAATAATGCTCTTGAAATGGCGAGGCTTTACTCCCTTTTATTCTGTTTTGAAAATGAAATTAGATCCTATATCCGAGGTACATTGAGTGAAACTGAAGGGGTGGATTGGTGGAACAAATTACCTACCAAAATTAAGAGTCATGCAGAAATGAGGCAAGCTGCGGCAGTAAGGGATAGCTGGCTGGAAGGAGAAAAAACGGATTTACTAGGTTTTGTTGATTTTGGAATGTTAGCAAGTATAATTATTGAAAAATGGAACTTATTTAGCAATATTATTCCATCTCAACACTGGCTTAAACAGCGAATGGAAGAATTAGAAAAAACCAGAAACTTCATAGCCCACAATAGAATGCTTCTTCCGTCGGAATTTCAAAGAATCTATATGTATATAGCGGATTGGAATCGCGTAATAGGTTTATAACCTATTAGTCGCTGTTTTACATTGTTAACTTCTATGGCAAATACTGACAAACAATATATAAAAACTGTCGATGACGAGATAGACTGGAAGATAATCGACCAACTCCATGCTGCAACCTTAAATTTTTCAAATTTAAGCCTTGAGCTAAAGAAATTGCTATTTGTATTAATTGGGATAGCAATACCATCTCTTGTCAAATTAGCCGGTGACAAACTTGACCTCTCCTTATTTGTAACTATATATTTACTAGCATCAGCTTTTTGGCTACTCGACAGTTTTACATATTTTTATCAAGAGAAGTTGAGAGAAAAAATGGACGCTCGCTTTAAGCAAATTAAAAACCGACATGCGCTTCTTCCTATTGTACTACCATCAAACGAAGACAATTATACTCTCGATAATTCAAGAACCAGTAAGAATAGGATTAAAAGGTCAATTATCAATGCATCAACTCGATTATATTTTATAGTTATTATTCTCGATACACTAGCGTTGTTTCTGTTTCTCTTCGATTATATAAAATGAAGATTTTCGTAAGTTATACTACATTAGATAAAGAGATAAATAAAGAATTTCTTTTAAATTTATATTGTTTGCTACGTCCCTGGTCAGAAGTTTTTATAGATTTAATAAACAATGATTCCGTATGTAAACAAGATCGCGTTTTAGAGGAACTTAGAACATGTAATGTATTAATACTTATAGTTAGTCCAAATGTTTGGCATTCAAAGTGGGTTAATTTTGAACTCTCCAAGGCGAGAAGTCGAGGAATTCCAATAATAGAAATAAGCCGAATGTTCTTACTCAACTTAATGCCTCGCATTATCTTTTGAAGTAAACTGTGTGGGCTTTGGATTGATATTTTACCCTGATAACATCGGCCTTAAAGAAAGTGTTACTACCACAAAATATGACACGAAACCTCCTCCCTCTCCTTCTCCTTACCACCACCCTATCCTTCGCCCAACCCTCCTACCAAAAAGATTTCCTCGAATTCTGGCAGGATATCAAAGACAATTATGCCTACCTCAATCAGCAACAGATCGATTGGGATAAGGTCAAGACCATTTATGAGCCGCAGTCAACAAAGATCACGGATAGAAACGAGTTTATCCGGTTACTCGAGAACGTGCTGAATGAATTGTACAACGGACATTCTTCCCTCAACACCAACCTGCCGTCCTCTAACCGGCTTGTCCCCTCTGGAACCGATTTGTACGTGGAGAAAGTAAACGATAAATACCTCATCAAAGATCTCCGCAAAGGCTTCGGTGCCGACCTGGCCGGGCTGAAGATCGATATGGAGATAAAATTTTTTAACGGTAAACCCGTCGGTGAGCAGTTGAAGCAGTTCCTGCCCAGATTCACCGATAAGCATACGCCCAAGATGATCCAGTATGCTATCGATATGCTTTTCGCCGGTACACATGACACCAAACGCGAGATTACTGTTGTTGTTGATAAAGGCAAAGAGAAAACATTCACACCGGTCACTTACGGTAATAGCAACGAATTGCTGTTTAAAAAATCGCTCAACAATACTACCGCCTATATCAAGATTAATAATTCCCTCGGCAATAATAACCTGATCGCTGAGTTTGATCAAACGCTGGACAGCTTTTTCCAGTATAAAGACCTGATCATCGATCTCACGGAAACGCCTGGTGGTGGCAATTCAACAGTCGCCAGAGCAATAATGGGCAGGTTTATAACGGAACAACTCCCCTACCAGGTTCATGAGTTTGATGAGAAGGCTTACCAGACCAAGCGGCATTGGGTGGAGTATGTCACGCCTCGGAAAGATATTTATAAGGGGAATGTTTTTATCCTCGTCGGTCGCTGGACAGGCAGTATGGGCGAAGGCATGGCCATCGGCTTCGATGGTATGAAACGCGCTACCACCATCGGCACTCCAATGGCCGGTCTGTTGGGCGCCATTTCTAATTTTCAGTTGACCGAAACCAAAATCGGCTACCAGTTTCCGACCGAACGCCTCTATCATATCAACGGCACACCAAGAGAGAATTACGTGCCGGCCGTTTTGACACAGAATATGGAAGAGACAATTCAAAAGGCGAGAGAAATCAATTAGCATCGCAATTCACGCTTGTTGTTGGTCGGGAGACCAACAACGGCGAGCCTTCCCTTTGCGCCTTATGCGTCTTTGCATAATAATCGAAACCCTTCAACCGCTAAGACACTCATTCGCAGAACCCGATGATATCGAGTCGTCCCGCTTTGTTGTTGGTCGGGAGACCAACAACGGCGAGGTTTCCCTTAGCGCCTTCGCTCCTTACGCGTCTTTGCATAATAATCGAAACCCTTCAACCGCTAAGACACTCATTCGCAGAACCCGATGATATCGAGTCGTCCCGCTTTGTTGTTGGTCTGGAGACCAACAACGGCGAGGTTTCCCTTAGCGCCTTCGCTCCTTACGCGTCTTTGCGTGCCCTTCGGGAGCCTCAGGGAGCACCTTCGGGAGCCTCAGGGAGCACCTTCGAGGGCTGAAGCATCGGCCCGACACTTCGGGCTCAGGGATCGTTTTTTGAATTTTGACACTTCGTCCGATATTTCGGACAGGCTCAATCCCGCATTTGCGGGATCGCTTTTTGAATTTTGACTTTTTACTTTTGAATTTAACTCACTACTCTCCCCAGAGCCTCCACCACCGTCCCCACATCCAAGGTCTCAAAAATCCTTCGACGATAATATTTCACCGTATCCGGCGATACCGACACACGCGCCGCAATTTCGTTAATCGTCAACCCCTGCGCATATAACCTTAACACCTCCATTTCCCGCTCAGATAACTGAGGCCGCGGAAACTTTTGCCAGGCACGTGTATCCGGACAAAATCGCCAGATGATATCCGCGCCTTCTTTATAAATTACCGCATTGCCCGCCGTTTTATGATAAGCAATCGAGACCGTACACATCGCCTTCCACATTTTTCCCGCGTCCGTTAACAACAACGGCGTCAGTTTGTGATGGATCAGCACGAAAGAGCCATTCTTATGCTGCAGGTGAAAGTCGTAGTTGATGCTGTACATTTTCCGCTCTTTAGGCGGCAACCGCTCAAAGAAGTCAAAACCTTTTTCATTCAGTTCCGATAGCATCTCCAGGTCCCCCGGCGGTACGTGTTTTTCATAGAATGCATAGCCCATCGCCTGGACTTCGGCCGCTGTATAACCACATAGAAATAACGGATTGTCCGATACGTATTCAAAGCTCATGTCAGAGTAGTCGATTACGTAGATGCTCTGATAGGTCAGCCTCGACAATGCCTTCACCGGCTCCAGGTAGCCCATCCCCTCCTGCCCTGCCAGTTCCTTTATATGCACCAATTTGCTGCGCGTTACCAGGCTTTCTGCATTTTTCTTTTTCATCGGCTACAAAACTACACGAAAGTGTAGTTGGTCACTCATTTCATTCGATATAGGTCCAGGTTTCATCGAATGACACGCGGTGTGGCGTGAATACGGCCGGCTCATCCATCCAGTATTTGATTTTGATTGTTTTCGATGCCGGATCCCAGGCATTGATGCCCGAAGGATCGAGTGTGGCCGAACGGCCATTGGGCGAAGGCTGCCCATAGTGATTGGTAATGGCCGTTATTTTGTTTGTATTCGGATCCAGTGTTATCGTTGGGGCAAAGTTCGAGTAGTAACTTTTGGATCCGCCGATCAGTATGATATGGCCGGGAATGCCGAGCTCCGTCGGCAACATCGTGCCCTGCACATCGTTTACTTTGTCAAGTGTGATTTCCTGCGGATAGTAACCGGTGTAGGTGGCATTACTGAAGTCCCGCATCGATCCGGTGACGGTATAGTTGGAACCGACCGGTTTGACGGCAGCATCATCTTCTTTCTTTTTTTTGCACGCAAGTGTACAGAGGGCCAGGAACAGCCAGGCAAGTTGAATTTTCATGTCAATGAGATTATGATGAAGTGACAAGGTCATTCATTGCGGCGGGTTTGAAAATACGCAGTTTGATGTATAATACTACACTTTTGTGTAGCACCGGAATGGCAGGTTTCACGATTTTCGCGCGGATTTCTGGTATACCACAACACTACTTATGACAAAGAAGCCTCTTTCCGAACAAACCCTCGGGGAATTGAACAAACAAAAGTCCCTGTTCACCGGCGTGCTGGCCGCTTTTTTCATCGTCTGGCTGATCATGGTCGGATTGATTATTTACATTTTCGTGAATAAAAAGCCGAATTACGCCCTGCTTGTGGTAGCCTTTGGTCTGTGGCCGGCCATGTTGCCTTCGGTTATCGGCCTGTCTAAGATCAACAAAGAAATCAAATCCCGTTCTCCGCAATCCTGATCCATGAGCCCGCATACGCATAACGAAAATTGCCTCAACTGCGCCCAACCGGTGAAAGGGAATTTCTGCGCCCATTGCGGCCAGAAGGCTTCCACACATCGCTATTCTGTTCACCATTTCCTGGCGCACGATCTGGTGCACGGCATCTGGCATGTGGACAAGGGCCTGTTGTTTACGATCAAAGAATTATTCGTTCGCCCGGGCCATTCCACGCGGGAGTTTATCGAGGGCAAGCGGGCAAAACATTTCAATTATTTTACCCTGATCGTGCTCATCACGGGCCTCGGTTTATTTCTCGGACAGATTTCGCAGGTCAAGCTCACCGATATTTTCCCTGCCAATACCAAGGCCGTTATGTCGCAGATGGAGCAGGTGGCCACCAAGTATCCCAAGTTCATTCCGCTGGTGATGATCCCCTTCAATGCCCTGCTCAGTTTTGCCTGGTTTTATCGCAGCCGGCTCAACCTGACAGAGCACGTGATCCTTAATGCGTATAAAGTTTGCGGTGAGTTGCTGATTGGCCTGGCTTTCAGCGTTCTTATGCTGTTTTATCGCAACACGGCGGGGTTGTATGTGATCTACAATGGCGTGCTGGTGCTCACCACCGTGTACGGCATTTGGTTTTACTACCAATACTTCTCTACTTTTCCCTATAAAAAATCCGGATTGATTTTCCGCAGCATCATGGTGCCTGTTTCTGCCGCTTTGTTGTATATGCTGGCCGGTATTGTGTCGGCGATCATTGCCATGAAAACGAGATAGGTGCCTGCTTATTTTACATCACCACTTTCGAAGATCAACTGACCGGGAAGATCCTGGAGTTCGGTCTCCCATGCCAGCAGTTTCAATACCTGGCTTCTCTCTTTCAGAAAAAGACGGACCGCTTCCTGCGGATAAACCAGGTGTTCAAACATGGAGTATAGCTTCTTCTTTGTTTCTTTTACAAGTTCCCGTGACAGCCGATCGTAAACCTCACTGCTGATGGGCTTCCGCTGAAGTCTGTAAATGATCCTCAGCGGACCTCCGTACTCGTCGGCGGGCAGTGGATCAATCAATTTCAGGTATTCGACATAATAGGGAAACTTTCGGGATGTGTTGACAGTCTCTGCACGATGAAGAAGTTTATTTAACTGTTCATGAATGGTTTTCCTGGTGAACCGGCGTGGTACATTTTTATGGAGAAGAAGTTCTCCGCGCAGCGAAATGATCCATGCATTATCGAAAGGAGCTTTCTCCAGCAAACCTCTTTCTTCCAATTGTGTAGCCAGCGATATGGCTTCTTCCTTGTCTATGGCCCAGTGATGCATGATGCGTTTGACCGGAATGAAATGATCAAGTCCTTTTTTTAGCAGACGCCGGAGCTTTTGCTCATTTTTTGTATCTTCATTCATAGATGCAAGTCTTCGAGTTTATAGTAAACATTCTCCTCAATCTCCTCTCCAGTTTTATTTACGATCTACTGGGTTTCCAAAATAAAAAATTAGCCGGAATTTAAAAAAGGGGGACTCCAACTAACTGAATAAAATCAAATTGAAAATCAAATAATTATCGGTTTGTACCAGCAATTTCACCCCTCTCCTTGAGACATTTTCTTCAGAATATTTTACCCGATACTAAGGAATCAGTTGATTTTTAATAGTTTGTAAACTAATTTGGCTGTTCGTCCTGGCTGCGTTTGTAGACACTAATTTAACCTATAACTAATTATTTTTAAGATAGTTATGTCAGATGCAATGAAACTGGCTGTTTTTCTTGATCAACGTGTGGAGGAAACGATACGGGAGAGAAAGTATATGGAAAGTGTGGCTATCACGTATCAACCAACCGAGAGTTTTGCCAATCATATCATCCGGATATTTTACACCGTTACGGTTAATCATCGCTACGAAAAGCTCTCCCCTTCCCGGAAATATGCTCTATTTAACGGCGAGCCCTTTTATATCTACACCCTTAGTAAACAATCTGAGAATAATACCCGCCAACATCCGCTGAAATTGCTGGAGTTTAAGTCCCTTTATGAAAGCCTGACCACTGCGGCCGCATTACGCCTGGAGAAAGCGTTGGGCACCGAATTCCCTTTAACCATACAGCATGTGCGCGCTGACCCCTCTGTCAATTACGCCATTCAATTTTTAACAGACCTGGCTGAGGATTCCCGTTATCTCTATTGGGAAGATAATGATGATGCCGATCAGTGGGCTTCGCTTCATAAACTGGCCAATGACTCCCGTAAAATTTGTACGCAGGAAAGACATTTGTTTACCATAACAGACACCAGCATCAAAGATCTGCTGGGTATCGATCGCTATATAATCAGGAGAATGGTTACAGAATGTAATGTGCCGGTCATGGTGAAAGGTTTTCAAACAATAGATAGCTTATTGATCCATGTACCCCGATTGCTGAATGCTCTAAAGCAAGAGCTACGCAGAGAGAACTTGTCTTTTCAGAAAGAAGATTTGAAAAAACTTATCTCGTATTTATACGATCAACATTTGGTTAGCGAAAAAAAAGCCATTCAGGAACAGCAGCAATCGGCATTCATCAAAACATTAAGTATAGATACCGGCGATGTATTACTGTTAATCGATGGGAAGCTTGTAGTCATAAATAAGATTTTATTTGATAACGATAACCGGCTGATTATTGAATGCGCACAGCTGAAGAAAAACCTTGACAAGAGTCAGCGGACAAAAGCGATTCCGCCGTCGATGATCTCGCAGGTATTGAAACAAGCTGTATTCCGGGATTATACCGACCAGGCAAGGGTCAGAAATATTGACCTGCTCCGTCGCTGGATGTCAAAAAAGACGAGCCCTGTGTCGCTGCCCGTTTTTCAACCTGATTTCTTCGGGTAATAAATGGAACCACATTTCAATTGAACAAATACTATTAATTAGTTGAAGTATTGCAATACGCAATAGAAATACTATCATCAACACCACAAGTTTGTAGTGGAAGCCATATTTTTACTTTCACATGAGTAAGAAACTCAATCGTTAGCGACATTTCCCGTACCAAATCCGCAAGGGCTGATCCGGGATTTTCTCGTATGACAGGAAGCCAAAAATAACATTGGCAAGACGTACTTTCCGACATTTATTCATTCATATGACTACTGCAACAACGACGAAATACACCTCCGTTTTAGTAATCGATGACCATAAGATGATTGCCAATGGCATTAAATTGCTGATCGGCGATTTATTCGAGAACTTCTATATGGCGCAAGACGGGGCTACGGCCAAAAGCCTGGCACTGAAGCATAACCCGGAAATGATTATCGTCGATAATTTTCTTCCCGATATCACGGGCGATATACTTGTAAGGGACTTGAAATACAAGCATCCCATGGCAAAAATCCTGGTCTACTCCTTTACTTATTCCGCTGATGTGATTGTGAAAATGCTGCAGGCTGGCGCAAATGGTTATGTGGTGAAAAAAGACGATGATGAGGAGTTTATCAAAGCAGTTCAACTGCTGCTGCAAAACAAAGAGTATTTCAGCCCAGAGGCACGTATCCATATCATCAACCGTTTTTCCGGTACGGAAGACGATTATTCGGTCAAACATCTTATTGCCAATATCAAGTTTTCCGGGAAAGAGATCGAACTCATCCGCCTGTTATGCAAACAGATGAATACAAAGGAAATCAGTAAGAGCATCGGTTTGTCGGAGCGGACTGTTGAGCAGTACCGGAGTAATATAGCGCGGCGCATCGGCGCCAAAAACCTGGCAGGTATCATCAAATTTGCCTTGCAGAACGGCGTGGTACAACTCGACGATCTCTGAATAATCTATCGTAGCAACACCTTGATATCAATTGCATAGCCCTCCGGGAAATTATTCGTAACAAGATATTCCCCGTTCATTTGTTTGACGCGCTCGGCAATGTTTTCAAGTCCGATTCCTTTTGCCTCATCTCCCTGTTCCCAGCCTTTCCCATTGTCTTTGTAAGTAATCTGCAAGCGGTTGTTCTCCTGCCGGAAGCTCATTTGTATTTTATCAAATTGGCTGTGTTTGACCGAATTAGTGATGCATTCGTGCAGAATGGATTTCAGGTGAGAATATTGGTAGTGACTAATGAAACGGTCTTCTTTTAATTGTTTATCGATCGAGTAAGTAAATACATTTACTCCTTTTAATTTTTTCAACACACCATCCAGTTCTTTAATCAATTGAAATACCGAATGCAGTTCGGTAGATTTCAGGTCGTGCGAAAGACCGCGGATCACCGCAATCGTATTGTCTAGCTGCTTTTCCACTTCCTCTGTAAGTTCTTCGCTATAACCTTTGGTCCGGTAGTTTTTTGCCAGTGATTTTGCATACAGTAGTGCAGGTCCGGTTTCGTCGTGGATATTTCTGGCCATGTTCAATTTAAACTCGATGAGTTTTTTGCGCTGCCGCTGCCGTTGGCGCCAGATAAATAGTAAACCAGCCGTTACCAGCAGCAACGCGCCGGCAACGATCAGACGGATGGTGTTCTCTCTTCGCTGCGCCGCTGCTTTTGCCTCGGCCAGCAATACGTCCTGTTCTTCCGTTTTTGCCTGGGCATACATCATTTCATCTACTTCACGCGTGGCAATAGTGCGTGAACTGTCCAGCAGTTTAATGGCCGCCAGCATGCTGTCACTTGCTTCACGATAGCGTCCTTCGTTATACAGGGCCAGCGATTTTAAGCGTTTGGTGATGTAGAGGTTATACACCAGTTGATCTTTTTTATATTCTTCATCAAATGCCTTCAGGTAAACGGCCGTGCTATCGGTATTTTTCTCCCGGATGAAGAAAGCCAGTTTTTTTTCGGTGAGAAAAAAGCTGATAAAATTTTTCAGGTAATCAGGCGTCTTGTCACTTTGCAGTTGTTTTTCCATTAATGCAAAAGATTCCAGCGCAAGCGGTGCAGATCCGATCGCATCGGCCTTGTAATAAATGAGTGTATAGTAGGCGTATTGCGAATGGGCAACGGCTCTGTTAACATCGGGGAAACGCGACTCAACGGTTTCAGTTGCTTCTCTGGCAGCCTGCAATACCTTATTGCCATTGATGGTGTCTCCTGCACCATAAAGTCCTTCTCCCAACTTTACCAGCAGTACAACTGACTGAACGGCCTGCGGCATGGTAGTCGTCTCCTTGCGGGCCTCCGCCGGTAATCCAAGTACAAACACCTCGTTATTTTTATACAAGGCCTGCGAAAGGTCGAAGGAGTTGTTGGTATTATAGTAATCGGATTGAATCGTAAGCGCAGTGACGGATGCCCGCCCGCTGTTGGCTTTTTCCACCTCATTAAACTTATCCGCATAGTACAACATTTCGCCCGCCCTGCCGGTGAACTGTGCCTGATTGCTCAGCAAACTGTAGTAAGTTCGTTTGTCTTCGTCAAACTGGTGGCTGCTCCAGGCTGTCTGCCGGTAAGGTTCCAGTACAGCCAATAATTCTTTGTTGGTAAAATTTACGTCTACGGACAACAAAGACAACATGGTGGAATGAACGGTATCGAGGTAGATACGGTCAGACATTTTTCCTCCTTTGTGCGCTTTCTCCAATCCCTTCAGTAGGGAAACAGCGGAATCTTTGATGTTAGTCTGGGCCTGTAGGGATAAGTTATGAAAGAAAAGCGCAGCAACGAGAATAGCAACAAAATGTTTACGCATAAAGAGGGCAGTAATTGACGTTAGGCTCTGGTTGATGCCAAATGTACGAATTGTTGCCCTGCAGGGTTTGAAAAATAAAGGGCCGGGTTGGAAAACCCGGCCGTGGGTGGTCTAAACCCTATCCTGATTTATGAGACACATCCTTTCCTGTTAACGTTTAATAATTTTGTACTGGGTGGTTGTTCCGGAGTGGTCCGTTGTTTTTACGATATACAAGCCCGCAGGTAGTTCCGTGAAACTGATGTATACCGTGGTTGCCGCATTACCGGGAAGGGTTTTCACTACCTGCCCGTAACTATTCAAAAGCTGGATGGAAGCGATATTTTTCAAACCGGTGACGGTCAGCTTATCCTGTACGGGATTAGGCAAAAGCTGCACCTGTCCGTAAGATGGCCGGGTCACTTTTTTCACACTGCTATACGCATATCGTTCGTCGAGGTCGTGTTGTTTTAGCCGGTAGTAGTTTACGCCATCGAAAGGATGATTGTCGGTAAAGCGATAGTTTAACGGTTGGTCACTGTTTCCCGCAGAAGCCAGCGAGTTTACAAAGCCGGCGGTCTGCCAGGCAATGCCATCTTTGCTTTTTTCAACATCGAATCCCCTGTTGTTTTGCTCACTTGCCGTTCCCCAGGTTAGCAGGATTTTATCAACATTATTCTCTGCATTGAAATACAACCACCGTACATCAAGCGTAGTGGTCAACACTATCCTCACGGTATCTGCACTTACGCAACCTCCGTAGGGCGTGGTAATGGTCCAGGCAAAGTCGTATGCTCCCGCGATATTCAGATTGGTAGCAGTCGTAAGCGGGCTGTTGGGGGCGGATAGCTGCGGTGCCGATCCGGCTGGTGAAGCAACAAGGGTCCATACGCCGGATGCCAGACCCGGATTATTTCCAGCCAGGCTGGCGCTTGTTACATTCCCCAATACCTGATCGCTTCCGGCGTTCGCATTGATCAGGCCCTCCACTCTTACGAGAAATGTATCGGACATCAGCGCTCCGGAACAAGCATATTCCTGTGCCAGGAAAGGTCCCACACTTGGGTTGTAAGCAATAGGTGTGATCCTGAAACTATAGTTACCGATGCGGTTGAGATTGGATATAACCGTTGAGGTACTGGTGAGTGAACGGAGATTGGTAGTGGTATACGTGGGCGGGGCGGCTCCTGCAGGGGCAGACACCAGCTGTATGTCGTAGTGTCCGTCGAAGTCCTGGAAATAGCTGCCGTTAACGATGCCTTTGTAAACATCAGGCAACGTAATAGTGGCTGAGATAGCACCGGTACCGGGATAACACACACTGACATCTGCTATTTCCACATCGGGCCGGCTTCGATCCGATACATGTATGTAGTAAGTCTGATTGACACCACAACTGCCATCCGCATTTCTTGTGTTGATGGTAAACCGGTAGGTTCCGATCCTCCATCCTCCTGCGGGTGGTGTTGCCGTCACTACACGGTCATAAGTACCCGTACCCGTAACCGTTACGGTTGGTGGACCACCTGCGGGAATAATACCTGACGGCGTAACAGTTGTAATAACTGTTGGCGGATCAGCCGGATCCACACTAAAGTAAAAGGATTGCGGCGCGGTAGTTCCTGCAATGTTGCAATGTACTTCTCCGCCGCTGCCTGAGGTCGCATAGACCACCAATTGTTCGGGTGCTTCGTGACCCGCAGGCTGCAAATTAACCAGCCTGGGCGTTACGCCCTGAAAGCTGTAGGTAAGTGTCGGCGACGTATAAGTGCCACAGCTATTGGTAACCGTAATAGTAAAGGTGTAAGTACCCGGTTGTGTGACACCATTAAAGTAGAAAAAAATATTATCGTCCAACCGGTCAAACGACATATTAGCACCTGCAGGTTGACTTATTACATTCAAAGAAATAGTGGTGCCCGCTGCTGCCGCGCCGGCCACACCCGGATAATTTGTATTAAAGTAAGGCGGGGCAGACAGCGTGATGTAATGAGTTGAAATGGTGGGTGACTGACAACGGGAAGTATTGACAACCGGGTTGATCACGGGATTTGGAATAAAGCGAACAACGGTAGTGTCTTCATAAGAGCAAACACCATCCGCTGAAGTAATACGCAGAATAGCCCAATAAGCCGGATCTATTCCGTGATTCGCTTTGTTGACCAGCGAGAACACTGGGTTGGCTGAAGTGGTACTGCTGAACTGTGCGTTGGTGCTGACCGTTTCGGATGCACGATAAAATCGCCAGATATTGACAGCGCGCCATTCACCGGTATAACCGGCAGGTATTACGCCTCCCAGGCTGGTGGTGCCGGCAGCAGCGCACACATCTGTAATATCCGGGCCCGCGGTGAAGGAAGCCGGCCGTGCATGGGCAGTGATAACGACCTGCGAAGTGTTAAAGCCTATTGCACAGGCTTGCTGCAGGCGAAAGGTATAGTTGCCGTCAACCGTCATCCCGTTCACATCGGTGGTGAGGCTGTTAGGACTGACGATCACGGGCGTCACCGGCCCTGACACAAAAGTCCAGAGTGGTGCTGCTGCGCCGACATTGCCGCTCACAGTTCCGGTGAGTGTGGTGAATGATCCGCAGACTATCGCGTTACCACCGGCATTCACCGTACAGTTGCCGACGATCTGGGCTCCGGCTTTCATTCCGCTGCAAATCAGCAGCGAAGCGAAAATTAACCTGCATACATTTTTTTTCATAAGTCACGTTTTAGGTTGGCAATCGAAATAATAGCGTTTCGTAAGGATACCTATACATACAAAGGTTCTGATCGATTCAGGCGATGGGTTTCCAGCGAAGGAAATATATCACCGGGTAACAAAGTATTACCCGGTGAGTGGTATGAAAAAAGGAGGTATAGAGGTGGTTAAACACTAAGAAACAAACGCGTTTCTAAAGTGGAAATAAACCGGGTTTTGCAACCCGGTGCTGATAATAAGGCCGTCCTTTGGTAAGGTTTCGCAACAGTATTGGACTTTTATCGCTTGATCACTTTGTAACTTTCCTGGTTACCGGTGCTGCTTTCGATACGAATGAGATACATACCTGATGCTAAGGTTGATACATCTACCTGCATTGTTGATCCGCCATCCGTCCTGATTGTTTTTACAACCTGTCCGCTTACGTTCAGAACACTTATTACATACTTACCGCTGAGTCCGGTGATGAATAATGTTGTATTAACAGGATTCGGAGACAGTTTTATGCGGTTGAATTCACCGAACGTAACCGTACTTACCGGGCTGTATACAAAACGCTCGTCGATGTCGATCTGTTTCAGACGATAGAAGTTCTTACCGTTTGCAGGAGCCTGATGGATGTATTCGTAATTCAGGCGGCCGAGGCTGTTGCCACCGCTTGCTTTTGTGGCTACGAAGTCGATGTTGCGCCAGTTGATACCATCCAGACTATGCTCGATACCGAAACCGCTGTTGTTCTTCTCCGTTGCTGTGGCCCAGGTAAGCAGTGTTTTTCCGCTCTGCTCCTGTGCGGCAAAATAAAGCAGGGTCACAGGGAGTAAGGTAAATGTATTCTCGGTTGACGACAGATACAGGAAGCTTCCCATATCATTGATAGTATGGAACTCTACATAATACACACCGTCTTCGATACCAGATTGTGCCACTACCAGCGGGCGTGATTTGCCTGCATCGAATACGCCATCGCTGTAGATATCGATGATCGCATCATCTGCCGGTCCATCGTAGAAGAACCAGCCTGATGTGGTAGCGCCCGGTACTAAAGAAGCACCCATCTCATCGGGACTGTAATAAACCCGCACCTTGCCGCTGGCTATTGCGCCTGTATTATTATCCGTTACAGTACTGATACGCGGCATCAGATTAGTGATGCGGACGCCATCGTTGTAAGAAGTCCCTTCCGGCGTAATCGTTACATCGAAATTATCGAGCTGGCCATTGGTATAACCAGACAGACCCAGCAGTTTTTTATTGAGATCAGTTGTCTGACGGTAATAAGCCCACTCACCTACCGAACAACCATCGTTGTAGATATCGGTTTCTTCAATAACCTGTGCCAGATAAACTTCACCGTTGTTCAAAGGCATGGCCTTACCGAAAGTGAAATAACCGGTGCCTGCAGCAAAGGAATGTAATACTTCGTAGTCCGTACCATTGACGGTTAGCGGTTTTACGGTGATGTTAGTAGTGAAAGCGGCATCATCCGCAAAAACGATCACATAACCGGCACAGGGATCATTGGCCGGGAAGGTAGTCGTACCCACCGAAGTCTGCGGGAAACGGATCATCACCTGGTTGTTCAGGTTATTGGTGTTCTGTACTTTCCATATCCGGTTCATTCGGCGACCATTGGCCGTGCTGCCGGCATAAGGGAATGCAGCATAAGTACCCGCCGTACTCGTCATAGCCTGTGTATTGCCGTTGTCACCCCAGATGAGGAATTGTCCGTCGTTTACCTGGTTCTCATTTTCCAAATTGCTCTCCGCGATTTCACCCAAAGCAATTATTACCTGGTTGTTTGTATTCGCGTGCTGGCTGCGGCTCTGCTTCTGATGCAGGGCAGAGATGAAGTCCTGACCGATACCTGCCACGTTATTATAAAAACCACTATTCGCCGTGGCATCCCATACAACTACATTCTGTGATGTTGTATAATTATTGCTGTTCTGTAATGTAACACCGTATTTGATGGCGAGATATGATTCAACCTTGTTCCTTTCGGTCGCTGTCACATTGCCGTTGCCATAAATGATCAGTTCTCCTATGTCACCGGTGAAACCGGCATTGTCACTTCCGTTACCTGAAAATACCGTAGAGCCGAAAGCATGACCGCCGTTAAGCTGGCCCCTGGCGGTATGTGTCCCGGCTGCACCCGATGTGGCGCCGTTCAGCCCTTTGGCTACACTCAGATCGGTAAACGTTGTGTACATGATGCTCGGACTGTTGGTGGAGTACAAGATGTTACCCGGGTTGGCGAGGTAACGGTTGCTATAGGCTACGTTCATGCGCTCCATTCGCTGATCGGCCATGATACCGATACCGTCCCAGTAGTTGATGCTTCCACTCTGATTGCTGTTGTTTACGAGCGAACTGAATATTCTTCCGTTGCTGCCTGCTCCTATACCTTCTTTGGTTACCGTGAAAATGTCATAACTCAGGTTGGTAACCGTCTGCACGTTTACATTCGCCAGTGATTGATTGGCCGTTGTAAACTTGATACCCGGGTTGTAGTTGAAATAAGTAGTGCCGCCTTTTGCTGAAACAGGCAATGCATTCTCGCCGATTTGATCCACTACCGTACCGGAAGTGAAATCAGTCCAGGAACTAACCTCTGTGCCCTCGGCAACAGATTCGGCAAACTTATCCGCGCGATACCAATAGCTGATGTTGTTGGTGACACCACCCGGCGCCTGTATGTATGCCGCGAAGGTGAAGTACTGACCATCGGTGATGGTTACATCGGCATAAGCATATTCCACCCCGTTGACCATCTGTGTGCCGCTCATATCGGTGATCACATCACCCAGGTCAAACACATTGTCGGTGCTTTGCACGAGTTTCAGGTAGGCAAGTCCTTTTGGCCAGGCTACCCTTACCGTGCCTATTGCGTTCACGTTTGCGGCTTTCCAGATAGCGGCAAAGCGCAGGTAAGGTATGCCACCGATGATACCGAATGGTACAGCAGGTGCTTTGGCAAGGTTATTATCTCCCCAGATCAGGAACTGTCCATTGGCCAGCACGCCGGTGTTGCCGGCGTTGGTGCTGGCCAGGCCTGTGGTGGAAATAAGCACTTGCCGTCCGCTGTTTACACTGCGGGACTGGCGCTGGTAAAGTCCGCCCTGATCGTCGCGGGCTATACCGGCAATATTGTAATGATAGCCGGCATTGTTTGTGGCGTTCCATACCACAGCACCTGTTGAGTTGACATAGTTTTGCGGTATAGTCTGATCGAGGGTGATGCCGTATTTAACAGCCAGGTAACTGTGTATCCTGGCGAGACTCGCATTGGCCATATCCCCTCCTGCTGGCTCGTGATACAAGATCACTTCTGCAATCTCTCCGTCAGGGTTATCACCGGTAGTTCCGTCTGCACCGATGTAAGCACCGGTGGTTGGAAGCACATAAGCAGCACCGGTTCTGGGATAAGGAGCCGTATATATTTTTTCCAATCCATTATAAAAACCACGCTGGTTCGCCGGTGATCCGGTTTTGGGCAGTATTGATGAATAAATACCGAAGCGGTTAGTTGATCCGGGCCCTGCAGCAGTAGCGCCGAATCCGTTTCCGATCGAAGGCATGGGATACACCTGGCCACTTTGCGGGTAGAGGAAGAAACCATCATCATTGCCACTGATCGAAAAGAGACTGTTGTAGCTGGATGCAGCCGGGTTCAATCTTGCTACGGCAATATAATGCACCGAGCCGGCTGTGTTCAGGTAGGCTGTAGTGGTATTTCTTAGATAGTTGTTGGTGCCATCAAACGAAAGTGTGGGGTTGAAATTCCAGGTTTTGGTAAAAGTTGTCTGATCGTTGTACGGGACATAGGCATTCGCGCTGCTCATGGTCAGCTTCACATCATTGGCCGTGGAATTATTCCAGGCGGTTACTTTTTTAGCCGCGTCGGTTTCCACGCCGTTATCAGCCCTGTACCAGAGAGAGAGGTCCTGCCCCACTCCGCCTGGTCCGGCTACATAACCACCAAACGTGAAATAAGATCCATTTATCAGGGTTACGTCGGCATAGTTATACACCACGCTGTTGACGGTAATGGTACCGTTCATCGGGGTATGTGTATCTGCGATATCAATTGTGGCATCGGGGCTTTGAATCAGGTGCAGGTTTACAATACCGCTACGCCATGCAATCCGAACCGTGCCTACCGCGCCTGTATTCTGCACTTTCCATACAGCACCCATTCGTAAGTTGATGGGGTTGCCACCAACGGTAGTACTGTGAGAAATACCTAACGATTTAGCCTGACCGTTATCTCCCCAAACCAGGAATTGTCCGGATGAAAGGGAAACAGCGTTGGCGGCATTACTGTTAGCTAAACCAGTCGTGCTGATCAGCACCTGCTGCCCGTCGTTGATACTGTTGGATTGCTTTTGATGCAACGCGCTTCCTTCATCATTCGCCAGGCCGGCAATATTATTGGTATAACCGGCATTGGTGCTCTGATTCCATACAACGGTGCTGCCATCACTGGCGATATAGTTATGAGGAAGCGTGATGCCGTACTTGATGGCCGTATAAGTTCTGACACGTTGCTTCTCGGCTTCGGTCAGGTCTCTTTCATACGCAATCGCTTCACCGATCACGCCGTTGGTCACCTGCGGTTGTGCGCCCAACACACTTCCATTTGCCTGAAGAGAGCCAGCGGCTGTTCTGGTTTGTGTGGTAGACGCGGTGGCACCGTTTAACCCATATTTAATCCCGGCCACGCCTACCGTGTACGACATATCACTCAGCAGGAATTTATTATCGGGATAAAGATTAGGGAAGGCAGATGTGGTGGAACTATACAAAACAATATTGTTGTTCAGTTTGGTGATGGTGGGAACGTCGGCATTGATCAATCCTGCTCCGGTAGTAGTGGCGCCAAACCCCCAGATATCTCGGTACCCGCTTGTACCGCCCGCCCTGGTAAGTGTGGTGGTAAAAAATGTTCCACTCAAACCATTGGCAGAAAAAGGTTTGCCGCTGGGGACAACCATAAACCGGCCATTGGCACTCGTATTATTGCCAAAGTCGATCACCGGGTTAAAATTGTATAAGGTGGTCGCTGTAAAGGGTTGACGGCTGGTGTTGGTTTGCGTGTAATGGTTATTGAATCCGGAGAAGTCCGTCCAGGATGACGGAGTAAAACCTTCATTGGATTTCAACCACACTCTTAAATTGTCGGTGACACCTCCGGGGCCTGCGAGCTTGGCACCAAAAGTAAAATACTGACCATTGGCTAAAGTCACATCGGCATAGTTATAGATCACGCCGTTGACCGTGATCTCTCCGGTCATTGCCGTAGGCACATCACTTCCGTTGATGATGGCATCCGTACTCTGAATAAGTGTCAGATTGGACAAACCTTTCACCCATGCTACTCTCACTGTGCCTGAACCGTTGTGCTGTACTTTCCAGATAGACGCAAAACGGTGAGATAGCCCGGCAATGCCCGTCAGAGATACTGTTGGCGCTTTTGGCTGCCCGTTGTCACCCCATACGAGGTATTGATTATCGGCGAGCGTACCGCTGTTTGCAGCATTGGTATTGGCCAGCCCACCCACACCGATCAGTACCTGCTGACCCGCATTGGTGCTCCATGCCTGCTTCTGATACAAAGCGCCCATGTCGTCGCGGGCAATGCCCGCAATATTGTAATGATATCCGTTGTTAGCAACGGCATTCCATACGGTAGTGCCTGTTGAATTTTTATAATCCCTGCTGCCATTGGCATACGTGGTTCCGTATTTAAGAGCAAGGTAAGTTTCTACCTGGTCCATTTGTGCGGCCGTAAGCCTGTCTTCGAAAAGCAGCACTTCATTAAGCTGGCCGCTGAAAGATCCGTAGTTGTTGTCGGCACCAATGCGGAAATCCCGCGCAGCGGTACTCAGGTTGGCATTGTTGAGCTGACTGCCGCTGTAAAGGGCTCTGTTACCGTTTAGTGAAACGGTTGCGCCGGCATAGGCAGCGCTGCTGCCTGAACCGTTCTGCCAGCCACTGCCGGCAGTAAAATAGGTTTGCGCCTGCATAACATCAGGACTCAGTCCCTGGTAACCGGGGCCACCCGTAAAAAACAACAACTTGTTGTCGCTAAAAAAATGCATTCCCGGATAGTCCATTGTAGGATGAAAACCGGCAAAGCCACTTCTTTTCAGCAGGTTCATATAACCAGCCGCATAAAAAGTACCGTTGGCGCGGTCAATAATATTAACGCCGGCTCCGGCAGTGAATTGCATCCAGTCGTTGCTGCCGTCGAAAGTAACGGTTGGATTGAAGTTAGCGAGTACCGAAGTGCTGGAAAAAACAGGCCGCGAACCTGCAGTAGCCTGCAACAACGGGAAACTGCCCGTTATACTGTTCCACTGCTGAACGGTAGCGTTGTTGGCGGCAGGCGTTACACCGGCGTCTGAAAAAATAGTGTTGGAGCCGTCAGCCTTGTACCAGGCGGATGCAGGAACGCCACCGGGAGCCTGGCCATAGATAGTTGGAATACGGGTAAACGCTGCAATAAATAATAACAGGTAGAGTTTTGAACTCATAGGAGTTAGTTTTAGGGTTTACTTACTTCATTATCCAGATTCCATTGGTAATAAAGTATCGGAATAGCAACTGTGTTTTTAACTAAGGTTTATTACAAAGGACACGTGAAATAATAGCGTAATATTACAGGCCTTTATACTTTAGTGAAAATGGCATAGTAGTACTCGAACAGTATACTTGAACAAACACAATAAACATGTCAAAATGCTCAGTACTTTCACAAGGAAAAGCATAAGCGTATACTTGTAATTCGGAGAATGGCGGCAATTGCGTAACTGCTAAGAAAATAACATGACGGAACATATAACCGGCAAAACGTTACAGACTGTGGCTACGTTCAACGCTCCTTTAGAAATCGTTTGGGACGCGTGGACGAAACCGGAGCAAATCGCTACATGGTGGGGGCCGGCGGGCTTTACGAATACTATCCACAAAATGGATCTTCGTGAAGGTGGTGAATGGCGGCTCACCATGCACAGTGCTAATGGGCAGAACTTTCCCAACCGCAGTATTTTCAAAGAAATTATTCCGCTTGGGAAAATTGTCTTCGAACATTTTAATCCTCATTTCATGACCACAGTAATGTTTGAGCGTGACAATGATAAAACTATTATTGACTGGTCGCTGGAATTTGACTCCCCGGAAATGTTTGATATCATTGTGAAAGCGCATAAAGCTGACCGGGGACAAAGGGAGAATGTGGAGAAGCTCGAGAAGTATTTGGAAGGCTTAAGGCCAAAGGCATAAGGTGTAAGGAAAATCTTTAAATTTAACCTCTATTTCAATCATTACATCAATATGAAAAAAGTAACTGGCATTGGCGGCATTTTTTTTAAATGTAAAGACACAAAAGCCATGAAAGACTGGTACCAGAAACATCTTGGTCTGGACACCAATGACTATGGCGCCACTTTCAAATGGTATGAAGATGCGGAAGGCAAAAAAGAAGCCTCCACGCAATGGAGTCCGTTCAGCGAGACCACAAAATACTTTGAACCGTCGGAAAAGGATTTCATGATCAACTACCGTGTTGAGAACCTGGAAGCTTTGGTGGAAGAACTGCAGAAAGAAGGCGTGACCGTACTCGATAAAATCGAAGCATACGATTACGGCAAATTTGTGCATATCCTCGATGCGGAAGGCAACAAGATTCAATTATGGGAACCGGTTGATTGATGAAAGCACTCGATAATTTTTACAATACGCAACCTGAGCCATACCGTTCCACCCTGCTGGCATTACGTGATATTATCCTGGCCGTCGATCCGGAGAATATTACGCCGGAATGGAAATACAAACTGCCTTTCTTTTGTTACAAAGGGAAAATGTTTTGTTACCTCTGGGTGCATAAAAAGTTTCAGCAACCCTATGTCAGCTTTGTACACAGCGAAGAACTGACACACCCGTTGTTGTTATTGGAGAAGCGCGACCGGATGAAAATTTTACTCATCGACCCCAACGATGATATTCCTTTGAAACTGCTGCAACAACTGTTGCATGCATCTTTGAAAACCTGCAAGCGGAAACTGGCCAAACGGTAATTACCGGAAAAATCCCCCTCCCCTGACATAGAACGATCAGATATTTTTGCTCATCACAAGCCAACCATTATGAGCAAAACTTATCCTCTCGCTGTTGCCGGCAATATTGAAAGCACCAAAAAACTCATCCAGGAAACGCTGGAGAAGAGAACAGAACTCAAAGCATCAAAAGACACTATCGAGCGCAATCTGCGTTCGCTGGAGAAGAAATTGCGCCGTAAGACAAAAGGATTTTTTGGAAAAATATTTAGCTCCGACAGCGAGCGGGAACAATTACGGATTGAGGTCGACGGTGTAAGACAGCAACTCGCAGATGTAACAACGGAATTATCTTTGCTGGCAGTAGACATCAGTCCTTTTCAACAACAGGTAACGGACGAGAAATATATCGCATTTATTGAAGCGGCCGAGCGTATTTCACAGTCGCAAAAAACATGGCAGATTACTTCTTCCGTCAGAAATACCGAAATAAAATCTTCAGCAGCGCACAGTGTCACCAAAAGTGAAATAGCCATTTTCGTCACCGAACTGGAACTTATTCATTCCGATTACAAAGCTGTTTGTTTTAAAAATGTGACAGGTCCCCCGCTGTTTATTTACCCCGGCATCGCCATCTGGTTCACCGGAAATGATCAGGCAAACATCGCGTCGTCCGCAGAATTGGATTTCTTTTTTCATCCGCAGCGTTTCATCACTTCATCCTTTCCGGCAGATGCAGAAGTCATCGATAAGGTATGGGACAAAGTGAACAAAAACGGAGGTCCCGATCTCCGCTTCAGCAATAATTTTCAAATCCCTGTTGTGCGCTATGCTTCGCTGGAGTTTACGGTACCGGGTTTGGGCGAACGCAACTATTATATCAGTAACTACCCCGCGGGCGAAGCGTTTGCAGAGGCATTTGAGGCCATTACTTCCACCACGCCATTATTGAAAATAATGACGCAAAAAAAACCTGCCCTGACAAATGCATTTACACAGTCCTACTATGATCTGCTGAAAGAATTTTCTCAAGAATTGGATAGATTTTTTAGCAGCTCAAGACAAGACGACATTATTATAAAAAAAATTGAGGCTATTACCGGGAAAACGCCCGATCGGCAATTTATCGGGGCTTTGATGATCTATGACTTTTGCCAGGCAACGCGATTATTGAATAGCAAAAAGTATAAAAATACAGATCTTGAAACTGCTGGAATGGGTTTTGCCTGTTCGGGTTTATTGTCTAAAAACAGCTTGCTCGAACAAGATTATGAAGTGCTGGCTCATTTATATGCATTAAACGAACAGGAAGATGCAGTACGATCGCTATTTGAGATAGGAAAAGAAGGCAATCCGCTTCCACATAAATACGACAGTCCGTTTGGTCTTCTTGTTCAATTGAAAGAAATCAATCATCCCCTTTTCGATGAATACGCCGGAATGATTTATCGTCTGGTCAATATCCTCGCAAAGGCAGATGGCCATATCTCAAAAGACGAAGAAGCCAATCTTAAAAAAATATACCAGCTTACGCATCATCCTGTTCCGCAGGCAGCGATCAAAACAGCCATTGTTGAGACCACAACCCAATCCCTGGAAGAGATACTGGCAGAACTGGAAGAAATGATCGGACTGGATGAAGTGAAGAATGAAGTAAAGACACTGGTAAATTTTATCCGCATTCAAAAGACGCGGGAAGCGTCGGGATTAAAAACATCCGGTCTTTCCTATCATGTGGTGTTCACCGGAAATCCGGGTACGGGAAAAACAACCGTCGCCCGTATTGTAGCAAAACTTTACAAAGCACTGGGTGTGCTGCAGCAAGGACATTTGGTAGAAACAGATCGTTCGGGGCTGATTGCTGAGTACATGGGACAAACCGCGGCCAAGGTGAACAAGACGGTGGACGGAGCGCTTAATGGTGTCCTTTTTATAGACGAAGCATATGCGCTGGCCGGATCTCATAACAATGATTACGGGCATGAAGCCGTAGCTGCACTGATCAAAAGAATTGAGGATGATCGTCACAGACTGGTCGTGATCATGGCCGGTTATACCGGCGAAATGCAGGAATTCATCAACACCAATCCCGGCTTTCAATCACGTTTTAACCGGTATATTTCGTTCCGTGATTATACTCCGGATGAGCTGTATGCGATATTTGAACTGTATTGCCGTCGCTCCGAATATAAAATAAATGGAGAGGCCAGCGTGCAATTGAAGCAACTGTTTCAGCAGGCCTACGATACCCGGAATGAAAGTTTCGGCAATGGCAGGCTGGTGAGAAATATGTTCGAGAAAACGCTGGAAAATCAGGCAAACCGTATCGCCGGCATTGCAACGCTTACTACAGAAATACTTACAACGATTACAGAGGATGATATAGCTGTTTAAGAACTTTTTCAAAGCCGTATTTTCTTTGTTTTTCAACGTGATAATCCCATACGCAGGTCTTTTCTATCTGCTAGTTTTGGTAAAAATTATCACAATGAATAACAACACAACAATTGATAACACAGCGTTCGTGAATGCTTCGGAAACGGCAGAAGCCAACCCTCCCTCTTCAGGTCCGGCAAAAGAAGCCGGGAAATTAACCAAAGACAAAAAAGAAAAAATCGTTCCGTTACTCGAAGCGATTTCAACAACCTTTCATTTACCTCCGGAACTGATCGGGCGTGCGCAGCCTGCGTCTGTCTTTCACATCATCGGTAATACGATCCGCTGCACGCGTACCAAACACAACACACCGTTGATCAGTGTACACATGCCCGATCCCGAAGTAACCAGGGAATTCCCCGATCATCTGCAAAACAAAATTGAGTGGTGCGAAGACAAGGTGGTGGAAGATGAGCTGCGTCTTGACGACCTCGAAAAGAAAATACAACGGCTGCAGCAGAAAATAGCGGCGCTGGTAGCCGAACAAGAGCAGTTAAGCTGACAAGACCTTGATGGTTCCTTTTCATTCGCTTAGGCAAATCCAAGGGCAAACTGACCCTCTGCGTACAAGAGGCGTGCTGAAAAGCACAACTGAAAGGTTGCCTTTGGTAACAGATGAATTAGCCTTTACTGTTTTACCGATCTACTTTTCATCGGCCTCTCCGCAAGGGAAGGTTTGCTTAAAACGGGCCCGGTGTCTACCGGGGCCTCTTTTTTATAATTCAAAAGTAAAAATTAAAAAGTCAAAATGCGGCGTATCAAGTCAGTCGTAGTTCCTTTTTGATCTCTAACTTTTGACTTTCTCTCTGCTCCTTATGCGTCTTTACGTGAAAAAAATCGGCATGTCAAGTCGGTGCTACTTCTTTTTTTTGACTTTTGACTTTTGAATTTTGAATTTCCCCCTGCTCCTTATGCGTCTTTGCGTGAAAAAAATGCGGCATATGAAGTCAGGCTTAATTCTCTTTTTTGACTTTTGAATTTTGACTTTTGACTTATAAGGCTGTTCGCGCAAAAGCATCGATCGCCACTACGGCCTCTGCCTTTTTACTGTCCGGATCCAGGCTATGCCCTGCGCCGGTAATAATAAGATATTGATTAACCACGGAGCGCGAAGTCAACAACTGTGTATAAGCACGGTAAAGATCATCACCACTATCCTGTTCAGGACGGATATTGATAGCCGCCACCGCATTGGAAGAATTATTACTGACCCAATAAGGACTGATAGCCATATACGCCAGTTTGTTGGGATTGGTAGCCGGCACGCCTGTAGCGCGGAATAAAACTTCCAGCAACAGCGGAGGCATAAGTGCAGCTTCCGATTCATCGGAGAAAGCAAAACTGGTCGCCCCTGCGATATTCGCGACCACTTTAATGCGCTTGTCGCTGTTCTTATTGCCATGTGCATAAAGCAGTGCCAGCGTGGCACCGGCACTATGTCCGGCAAGAAGCCATTTCGAACTACTTACTTTCCAGGAGCCAACTGAGGTGGCCACCTTATCGGTAATAGAACGGATATCATTTAATTGATCGGAGATTTTTATAGCACTTGCCTGGTGAAGAACCGGCGTTTGAGAAAGACCTGTTGAATCAACGAGGCGATAATTGGCGTTCACCACGGCATAGCCCCGGTCGAGAAACAGGCGCGTATAAGCATTGACTTCTGCTTTATCGCCGGCTACAAATCCACCGCCGTGAAGAAAAATTACCACAGGGGTTTGAGTGTTTCGTTCCGCAGGCAAATGAACGTCCATCTTTTGCTGCGCATGACTACCATAAGAAACGTCGGTGATCACTTGTTCTTCATCCGCCGGCAGCTCGTTGTCGGAAGATTTGGAGCAGCCCGCTAAAATAAAAGCGCCGGCGAGACATAAAGCAATGATTTTGGTGTACATAGGTTAAGATTGACAGGTTGAATAACGGTGATAGGATAAAAGGACTAAATCCATGCCAGAAGAAAATTCAAGTGTCAAAAGTAGTTGGGATAATAGGCTAAATAAAACTTTGGAATCACCTGGCGTATGTACCTTTTTTTGAATTTGACTTTTTAATTTTGAATTATCTACCTTCGCAGTCATCAGATGATATGATGACTATGGCCTTACAACGAAAAAGTCTCGCAGAAGCAGTAGCGGATCAGTTACAGACTGCTATTACATCCGGCAACTATGCCGTTGGTGAGCAATTACCGACCGAACCCGAATTGATGGAACAATTCGGCGTGGGCCGTTCTTCCATCCGTGAAGCGGTGCGGCTATTGGCCAACAGTGGCTGGGTTCGCTCACAACAGGGAGTTGGTACGTTCGTCGCTTCGCGCAGTGGTGCGGGCAGACCGCTGGTAAAGTTTTTGGAAGAAGCTTCATTCACCGAAGTGGACGAATTACGACTGATGCTCGAAATTAAAATTGTGGAGAAAGCGGCGCTTAACCGTACGACCCGGGATATTGCGCGAATGCAACAGCAATTGAAAAAACGCTGGCGATACGCGCAAAAAAATAATCTCGATGCCTGCGTACAGGCAGATATTGAATTTCATACCACGTTGGCGGAAGCGTCCCGCAGTGGTATCATGCTCGACCTTTACCGGACAATCGCAGAGTACCTGCGGTTGGAGTTTTTGCATAAATACATCGATACACAAGAGTTCCTGGTGTCGCAAGACCGGCACGAAGACCTGCTTAAAGCCATCGAATCAAAAAATGTAGAAGATGCTGTAGCGATTGCCACCTTGATCAATAATGCACGTTGATGCGGCGCCGTAACCGCATCTTTTTTACAACACAAACTTCAGATGATCTGATTACTGAAAGATGAAAACAACAACAACTAACCTCGTGGCCGACGTGGCGGCCGCTAAAGCTGAACGTACCGTGTACCCCGTGCTGGTGATGATCAGCGTATCGCATTTGGTCAATGATACGATCCAATCACTGATACCAGCGAGTTACCCGATCCTCAGGACTTCCCTCAACCTGAGCTTTTCCGCGCTCGGGCTGATTACCCTGGTATTTCAGCTCGCCGCATCCATATTGCAGCCGTTTGTCGGCGCTTATACCGATCGTCGTCCCAAGCCTTATTTCCTGGTGATGGGCATGGCTTTTTCGTTTGCGGGATTATTACTCCTGGCTTTTGCGCAAACCTATCCTCTTGTATTATTGGCAGTGGTGTTGGTGGGCATGGGTTCGGCCGTTTTTCATCCGGAAGCTTCGAAAGTGGCTTACCTGGCCTCAGGTGGGCGACGTGGTTTCGCGCAATCTGTATTTCAATTGGGAGGTAATGCAGGTTCATCTGCCGGCCCCTTACTGGCTGCCCTGATCATTGCACCCTTTCACCAGGAACGTATCGCCTGGTTTGCGGTACTGGCCATAATAGGCATGATGGTATTGACAAGAGTTGCTGCCTGGTACAAAGCGCATTTGATATTCCGTGCGCAACAAACCAAATCCATACAGGACAATGTTGCGCCTTTCCCGCGAAAAAAAGTAATCATTGCTATCGGCATTTTGCTGATCCTGATCTTTTCGAAGTACTTCTACATGGCCAGCATGACCAGCTATTTTACTTTTTATCTCATTGATAAATTTAATATTTCTGTTTCCAGTGCGCAGATTCATTTGTTCCTGTTCTTATTTGCCGTGGCAGCCGGCACCCTGATCGGCGGGCCGCTGGGCGATAAGATAGGGCGTAAATATGTGATCTGGATTTCGATACTGGGTGTGGCGCCGTTTTCGCTCGCCCTCCCCTACGCCGGTCTGGCCGTCACTTCCATCCTCAGCGTATTCATCGGTATTATCCTTGCCTCTGCTTTTTCTGCCATCCTCGTGTACGCACAGGAACTGATGCCGGGAAAAGTAGGATTGATCGCGGGGTTGTTCTTTGGTCTCGCATTCGGAATGGGCGGATTGGGCTCGGCACTGCTTGGCCAACTGGCAGACCGTACGAGTATTGGTTATGTATACCAGGTTTGTTCGTACCTGCCGTTGCTGGGACTATTGGCGGTATTCTTACCGGATACAAAAAAAGTGAAGAAGACAAAAGCATAGAACCGGATTGCATAAATTTTCCCGCAAAAAAACTGATTCCAGGATGAAATACCTGCTTAGCATTACCCTTTTGATCATGGTAATAACCGCTGAGGCGCAGCAGAAAATTCCGTTGATAAAAGCCAACGCCCTGCAAGCGAGAATTATCGAAGGAAAGGATGAACCGCGTGGATGGTCGCTGGATCCGCGCGTAAAACCGGATGTATATACGATGACGAAAAGTGTGACGAAGAAATCTTTCCGCTTCGTCACGGATATTGATTCTATTCAGTTGGTGTTAAAACCCGGAGAGTCGCGCGACTTTATTGTTTTAGTAAATGGAAAAGACAGTTGTTATACACGTGTAGAAAATCCCCCGTTAAAAAACTACTCACACATCAGTCCGTCAACCCATGATACGATTCCATTTGAACTGACCGACTACGACAACCTCAAAATAAAAGCAATTGTCAATGACAGGGATACGCTTAACCTGAAATTCGATACAGGCACTACCGGATTGGTGCTCACCAACGAAGCCATAAAAAGTAAAACACAAGGAATAAGTCTCACTGCGGATAATTCGCTCCGGATTGGTAACATGAAATGGGATAGTCTTCTGGTTTATCACGTGGAACTATCGGGTCAGGGAACCGATGGCCGTTTTGGCTGGGATTTGTTTGATGGAAAAATTGTGGAAATGGACTATGATAACAAGGGGCTTATTGTTCATTCGAGACTGCCTTACAAACCCGGCAAGGCGTACGCGAGATTTCCGATCGAATATTCGCATACGATATTCTGCATAAACGCATCACTGGAAGTAAAAGGAAAAAAATATGCGAATCGTTTCCTGTTCGACAATGGCTATCAGCGGACGATCATGCTCGATACGGTATTGATGCATGAACAACAATTTCCCGGCGATCAGGAAGTAATTAAAAAGGTGATTATGCGCAATGGGCAGGGAAAAGAAGTACCGGTGTTGACAGTCAACCAGGAGCGCTTCAATGTTGGCAACTATTCATTGACGAATATCCCTGTTCAGTTGATGACGATGAGCAATCCTGCCCGTTTCAAAACACATATCCTTGGTAACGAAGTGCTGAAACGCTTCAATACAATCCTTGATTTTCAGAAAAATATGGTCTACCTGAAACCGAATGGACTTTGGAATGAGACGTATAAGGAGAGTAATAAGTTGTAAGTTTTATTCGCTTCGCACCTTTGCTCCTTATGTAACTTTGCGTGAACCTGGCAACTTTTCATGCTGAGCCGCAGCTATTCTCAACTCGCTTTTTTGACTGGTCCCTGAGTTTGCCCGAAGTATCGGGCGAAGGGTTAATTTTGAATTAACCTCATCAATCCTTCCGCATCCTTCACCGACCGGATGATCAGCAAAATATAATCGCTGTTCATTTTTTTACCGGCCGATGTTTTGTAAAAGCGCAGCAGATCGTCTATTTCTGTTTCAGTAAACGTCTGGCGGTACATATTGATCAGCGCGTTGTCCAGTAACTTACCGGTCTTGCCGGTAGTGATTTCAGTCAGTAGCCGATCGTAATAATCTTTTCCGTGGACGGTATCTTTCTCCTGCTCTTCGCGGATCTTGATCTGCAATACCATTTCGATATCGATGCCATTTTTTTCCCTGCGCAACTGCCGGATCTTCTGCGTCAGCGCATCTTCAGGAACCGCCAGGGTATCCGTCTTCAAAAAATCTGCCGTCTCGGCTTGTTTGATCTTTAGCAAAAAAGAAGAATCCACCTGGGCGAAGCTGGACGCAGGAAGCAAGAAGCATAATGCGATCAATATTTTTTTCATGAGCTCTTATTTTAAATTTGTACTTCGGCCCCTGAGCTTGTCGAAGGGTTGAATTTTCACTCTCCATTCGTTTCCGCTTCCAACCTTAAACTTCTCCGCAAAACTTCCCTGGTTGACAGCAAAGGAAAGATTCATCAGGCTGTTAAGATAAGCCAAAGACTGGCCTTCTGCTACATCTGCAAACGTATGCGCCATTGGCAACTTGCCCGTAAACACCAGCGAATCCTTGTGAAAAACATCCAGCAATAGCGTATCGCCGCGCTGGATGCCGGCGAGTGAAACCAGGCTATCAGGGATATTGGTCCACACATTGCCGTACTGTATATCCAGCACGGGGATCATGCCGCTGAGTACAGCGTCCTCTTTAACAGCTTTCTGATAAGGCAACGCGACAACCTTGTTTTGCAATAAAGGCCCTGTTTCTTCAAAACTGATCACACCTGCTGCCAGTCGCGCGGCGGTATACACATACACATCGCGACCGTGGAAAGTATAAGAACTATCGGATCCTTGCCGGCGGTTGATTTTCTCGTCGATTTGTCGGATGGCTTCGATGCCGGGCGATTCAACGAGCAAAGTGAGCGTACCGTTATCGGGTGTAACAATGAAAACACCTGATTTCAACCTCGCTACGACCGACTTCCGCTCCGAACCCACTCCCGGATCAACAACCGAAACAAACACGGTGCCCGTTGGCCAATAGCCGACGGACTGGTGAAGCCGGTAAGCCGCTTCCCATATATTATAAGCAGGAATCTCGTGGGTGAGGTCAAAAATATCGAGGTTGGCGTCCACTCCCCTCGCCACGCCGCGCATGGCAGCCACTGCGCCGTCTTTGGTACCGAAGTCGGTTTGGAGTACGAGGGCGTTATGGGGTTTGGGGGAGGTGCAGGAGATGAACGAAAGGAGTATTATAACGAGGAGATACTTCATGAGGTTGAAGGTACACCTGAAATAAAAAGGGTGTTTTTCCGGGTACTAAAAACTTTGAAAAGTTAAATAATATTCTGATTTTCCGCAACTTAAAATTACACCGATGGCCCATATTCCTTCGAAGCTTTTGGAAATTAAAAAGAAAGTTGACGCCGGGGAAAGCGTTGAAGATGTAACAGTGAGAACCCTACTTGGGTGGTTCTGGGGATCTCAGCGACGTGGATGGTTCGTTGTCAAATCAATAAGGGATGCACTGTATGAATTACATCTTGAGACCATCCCTGACTTTAGTAGTGCCTATATCGATTCCTTGATTAGGTTTCAAAACGTTCACTCCATAACCAGCAATCAAGTGTCCGAGCCTATTAAAATGGAAAGTGACATATTGAGAGAAGATTTGGGAGCAAATAAAAATGATGAGATGCTCAATTTTGACGACCCAACCTACCGGGTTTCCAGGCTTGAGGCGGCTAATAAAAAATTAATAGCAGTAAAACCTGACAGTGATCTATCCGAGGCAATTACGCTCATGATGACATTCGACTTTTCACAATTACCGGTTATGCAGACCGAAAAAAGGGATTTGAAGGGGGTTATCAGTTGGAGATCGATCGGCCAAAAACTAGCTGTTGGGCTCCACTCGAGAAAAGTGCGTGATTTGATGGAGCCGAATTATCAGTTAATTAACTCTGACACTTCCTTGTTTAAGGCTATTCCGTCCATTATAGAACATGATTATGTCCTTGTGCGGAACAGTTCGAATGAGATATGTGGTATCGTTACGGCAAGTGATCTTAGCGCCCAATTCAAACAGTTAACAGAACCTTTTCTCCTCGTTGCAGAAATTGAAAACCATTTGCGCTTATTGCTTACAAAATTAGACAAAGACGAATTGGCTAAAGGCAAGGATGATAAAGATGAAGAACGAACAATCTCAGATGTCTCCGACCTCACGTTTGGCGAATATTTACGACTTTGCCAAAACACCTTAATTTGGGAGAAAATAGGGTTGCCAATAGATCGGGTAAATTTCTGTGCACAATTGGAGAAGATCAGGACCATACGTAATACGATAATGCATTTTGATCCAGATGGCCTGGCCGAAACTGAAACAGAAGATCTGCGTAGTTTCGTCAGGTTATTACAGACTATAAGAAACTTAGGAGTAGTCCACTAAAGTATCGCATTTTCCAAGTCTTATTTTATTCAAAATTCAGCTAATAACCCAAAAAAGAAATTTGCCCGCCGATTTTGCCAAAGCTGTATTTAAACATGGCGACAAAAAAGCTAAATTTGTCACCCGAGACTATAAATGGTCGTACTACAGGCAAGTGTTGAGAACCTTCGCAACGCCAAATCATACGAAATGGTTAATCAACTGATTAGTATCGTTAGTACAAAACCTAGAACTACTTATTATGCCTAAAACCACCTTTTGGGATATCATTGTAAAAACTTTGTCAGAAGTTGAAACACCTCTTTCTCCCAAAGAAATATGGGACACGGCACATCAGATTGGTACAATTGGAGATTTTGTTTCTACAGGTAAAACGCCGTGGGCGACCATAGGTGCTTATTGCTATACCGATATACAAAGAGCTGGAGAAAACTCAACCATTATTCAAACTAGCGAGCGGCCCGCGCAGTTTTTCCTTCGACGTTTAATAACGAAAATCGATCTTAACAAAGTACAAAAGGAGCAGGACGAAGCATTCGTACAAAAAGAAGAAAGGGAGTTAAAGAAATTCAATGAGCGCCTTCTCCACCCGTTGTTAGCGGCTTATACCTATGGCGATCCCCATTTTAAAGCCAACGTAAAAACAATCTTTCATGAAAATTCAATTAGAGGCACCAAAGGGCGAAATGAGTGGCTCCATCCCGATTTGGTAGGTGTTTACTTCCCTTTCAGAGACTATAAGCAAGAGACACTTGATATTCAGAGTCATTTATCAATTAGTGCGATAAAGTTGTTTTCATTTGAGATCAAAACAAAGATTAGTTTTTCGAACCTTCGGGAAGCTTATTTTCAAGCAGTCTCTAACTCAAGCTGGGCAAATGAAGGATATTTGGTTACACTAAATCTGGAAGATGATCTGTCACTGCTGGATGAGATACGTAGACTAAATAATGCCTTTGGCATAGGACTTATCAAAATTAACTGTGAAAACATCTACGAAAGTGAAATATTGTTTCCAGCCAGAGTTAATACGGAAATCGACTGGGATACAGTTAATCGTTTAGCAACTGAAAACTCAGACTTCAGTACCTTTTTAAAGCTTATCAGCGAAGATTGTAAATTGGGTAAAGTAAAGAGTGACTACGATAGAGTTCTTTCTCTTGATGAACTGACAATATATATCGAAAAAAAAGATATAAAAAGCAATACCAACTAATTAGTATAGACGAATGGCCAAACAAAAGACAACGACCGAAGAACCCCTTGAGAAACAACTCTGGAAAGCTGCCGATAAACTTCGTAAAAACATCGACGCAGCCGAATATAAACACATTGTGCTCGGTCTTATTTTCCTCAAATACATCTCCGATGCCTTTGAAGTGCAATATGCCAAACTACAAGACGAGGTAAAGAAAGGTGCCGATCCGGAAGACCGTGACGAATATAAAGCGGACAATGTATTCTTCGTACCTCCTTCCGCACGGTGGAATTTTCTGAAGAACAGTGCCAAGCAAAGCACCATCGGCAAAATCGTGGACGACGCCATGGATGCAATTGAAAGAGAAAACTCCTCTCTTAAAGGTGTATTGCCCAAAGTATTTGCCCGTCAAAACCTCGACCCCACCAGTCTCGGCGAACTGATCGATCTGATCAGCAATATTGCCTTGGGTACGGTCAAAGCCCGCAGCGCCGATGTGCTGGGGCATGTATTTGAGTACTTCCTTGGAGAGTTTGCCCTGGCTGAAGGCAAGAAAGGCGGACAGTTCTATACGCCACGCAGCGTGGTGGAGTTGCTGGTTGAAATGCTGGAACCGTACAAGGGCCGTGTATTCGACCCTTGCTGCGGATCAGGCGGGATGTTTGTGCAGTCTGAAAAATTCGTGGAAGACCACCAGGGTCGTATCAATGATATATCCATTTATGGACAGGAAAGCAACCAGACCACCTGGCGCCTGGCCAAAATGAACCTTGCTATTAGAGGAATTGACAGTTCGCAGGTAAAATGGAACAGCGAAGGTTCTTTTCTGAATGATGCGCACAAAGACCTCAAAGCTGATTACATCATTGCTAACCCACCCTTCAACGTCAGCGACTGGGGAGGCGAACTCCTCCGCAGCGATGGACGCTGGCAATATGGCACGCCACCCGTGGGCAATGCCAACTTTGGATGGCTGCAGCATTTCATTTATCACCTGGCTCCCAGCGGCCAGGCCGGTGTTGTTTTGGCGAAAGGTGCATTAACCTCAAAGACAAGTGGTGAAGGCGAGATACGTAAGGCGCTGGTGGAAGCCGGGCTGATCGACTGTATTGTTAACCTGCCAGCGAAGCTCTTTCTCAATACGCAGATACCGGCCGCTTTGTGGTTGATGAGCCGTAATCGTACTTCGACAGGCTCAGCAGGCCACGGCAAATTCCGTGACCGCAGCAAGGAAATATTGTTCATCGATGCCCGTAATCTCGGTCATTTGATCAACCGCCGTACCCGCGAACTATCAAAGGACGACATTAAGCAGATTACCGACACCTACCACAACTGGCGGAACAAGGATGGGAAATATAGCGACGTTCCCGGCTTTTGCGCAACGGCTCCTATTGAAAAGGTAGCCTCGCTCGATTATGTATTGACGCCTGGCCGTTATGTAGGTCTGCCCGATGAAGAGGATGACTTTAACTTTGCAGAACGTTTTACGGCATTGCAGGCTGAACTTGATGAGCAGTTGAAGGAAGAGGCGAAGCTGAATAAGATAATAGCTGACAACCTGAAGAAAATAAAGCTATAGTCGGGTGCTGTCATTCATGAATCCCAATACTTCTGTAAAATCTATACGTTTTAGAAAAGACCTGGATTTCGAGGACACTAAGGATGGTACCAGCATTGCCATTTAGTGGATCAGCATACAAAAAAGAAGAAGGCAAATGAGTAAATGGAAGGAATATATATTTTCGGATTTCGTATTGGTTAATCCCACGGTATCTTTAAAAAAGGATGAAGCTATTTCTTTTGTTGAAATGAAGGATCTGGAAGATGGAAAAAGGTACTGTGAACCATCACAGGAGAGGATGCCATCGGGGGGAAGCAGATTTCAGGAAAGAGATACACTCTTTGCAAGGATTACACCCTGTCTTGAAAATGGCAAAATATGCCAGGTTAAGAACCTTAAAAATGGTATCGGATTAGGTTCTACAGAATTTCACGTTTTTAGGGGTAAAGACAAGGTCTCTGATACAGATTTTGTTTACTACTTATCCAGATGGACTGACGTTCGGGATCATGCTGAGATTAATTTAGATGGCACATCCGGCAGACAAAGGGTTCCAAAACAAGCATTTGATGACCTTATTTTAACGCTTCCATCTCTCCCCGAACAAAAAGCCATTGCATCCATCCTCAGCAGCCTGGATGACAAAATAGACCTACTGCACCGCCAGAATGCCACGCTCGAAAAAATGGCTGAAACCCTTTTCAGGCAGTGGTTTGTAGAGGAAGCGAAGGATGAATGGAAAGTAGAAAAATTAGCTGATGAATTTGATTTTACAATGGGAGCATCACCTCCTGGCGAGAGTTACAACGAAGACGGAACTGGTATCCCGATGTATCAAGGCAATGCAGATTTTGGCTTCAGATTTCCTTCAAACAGAGTTTTCACTACCGATCCTAAGAGATTTGCAAAAAAAAACGATACATTAATCAGTGTAAGGGCTCCTGTAGGTGAACAGAATATGGCAAATGAAAAATGCTGCATAGGTCGTGGTGTAGCTGCATTTAGTTATAAGAAAGACAATTCTTTTTATAGCTATACCTATTACAAGATAAAATCTTTAATGGACGATATTAAACAGTTCAATGAAACAGGAACTATTTTTGGTTCAATAAGTAAATCGGACTTAGAAGGACTTGATATAGTAAGACCTGATGAGGAAACCATTTTGCGATTTCAAAATTTAGCAAAGCCAATTGATGATAAAATTGAATTGAATGAAACCCAAATCCGCACCCTCACCACCCTCCGCAACACCCTGCTGCCCAAACTCATGAGCGGAGAAATAAGCGTAAAAACGAAAGGATAAGGTTGTCCCCTACCCTTTCGTGCAATTAATTGTACTTGCGGGTGCCGTCGGTGCGGATGATCAGTTCTTGCGGATTGCACTCGATGGTAACGACATGGCCGCCCTCAAAGCCGGCATCTTTAAGCCATTTTCCGCGCAGCCTTAACTCCGAAAATGTCTCCATACCTATCGAACGATTCCCACCGAAATTGCATACGGTCATCTTGCGTGTCTTTCTAGTGTGCTTATCCATAATTGCTGATTTTTAACCCAAAGCACGCAAAACCGGAAAGGATAAACTATTCCCGCCTGGGATAAAACAGTGAAAAAACGGGGTATTTTACCCGTTGAAAACACTACCTACCGATACAAAAAAACTGTAAATTAGCCCGATGACAAACTCAACCGTTATGAAACAAGTACATGAGGGCCGCAACGTTAAGCGTTTCCGCGAAATGCTGGGCATCAAGCAGGAAGCCCTAGCCTCCGAACTCGGCGAAGACTGGAACCAGAAAAAGATCTCGCTGCTGGAGCAGAAGGAAAGCATCGAGCTGCCGCTTCTGCAGCAAATTTCCTCTGCGCTGAAAATACCGGTAGAAGCTTTTCAGAATTTTGATGAGGAGCAGGCAATAACTGTTATTTCCAGTACTTTCAATGACAACGCCGCTGTCGTCAACAATAATCCAACATTTCACCCCATTGATCAGCTCATCAAATTGCACGAGGAGAAGATTGCCCTTTATGAGCGAATGCTGAAGGAGAAGGATGAGATGATGGAACGGCTGGAGAGGTTGATGGGGAAGTAATAAATAAATTTTAGCCTTAAGTAGTTATGCTAAAATTTATTCAAAAAAGAAATTAACGAAATAAGAATATGTATCTAAATAAGGTAATAATTCAAAATGTACGCTCCATTTCAAAATTTGAAATGACATTTAATAATCCGGCTGGCTGGCATGTCATAATAGGCGATAATGGCGCTGGCAAATCTACTATTGTTCGATCTATTGCCTTAGGTATAATTGGACCAAGCGATTCAAAAGCACTACGTCTTAATTTAAATGATTGGGTTAAAAAAAATACGGAAGATCCCGGAGAAGTAAAGCTACTTGTCACAAAAAGTGAATATGACAGCAAAATTGGTCGAAGTGCGCCAAGAAAGAAGCCTTTTGATGCTACAATTACATTAGTAAAAAAAGATAATGGTTATATTTTAGAAGGTAATAAAGGAGCTCCGCGAGAAAATATTTGGAGCAATACTACCGGTTGGTTCTCTTGTGCTTTTGGTCCTTTTAGGCGATTTACAGGTGGAGAAAAAGAATGGATGAAAGTATACTATTCTGATCCTCGAACTGCAGCTCATTTGTCTGTATTTGGTGAAGATGTTGCATTAACAGAAGCTATTGATTGGTTAAAAGACTTACATATTAAGACATTAGAAAAAGGTCATAATTCCAGTTCTGGAAATAATCCTGAAGCATCTATACTTGAAGCTCTTAAATCTTTTTTAAATGAAGGGGGCCTATTACCTCATCGAGCAAAATTGGATTCAATCAGTAGCGAAGGTGTTTTTTTTATTGATGGTAACAATAACAAGGTTGATGTAACACAAATGAGTGATGGATATCGTTCAATTTTAAGCCTGACCTTTGAATTGATAAGACAATTAGTTCGGGCTTATGGCTCACCTACTGTTTTCAAAAATTTTGAACAAGGTGAATATTCTATAGAATTACCTGGTGTAGTATTAATTGATGAAATAGACGCTCACTTGCATCCTACATGGCAAGCTAGAATAGGAGAATGGTTCACTAAAGTATTCCCGAAAATTCAATTTATTGTAACCACACATAGTCCTTTAATTTGTCGTGCATCAGAAAGGGGGACAATCTGGAGGCTTAGAGCACCAGGTTCTGAGCAAGAATCGGGAGAAGTAACAGGAACAGATAAAGAACGATTATTGTACGGAGATTTATTAGATGCTTATGGAACAGAGCTCTTTGGTACGAATATTACACAATCACAGAGTGGGCAAGAACTAGCAACGGAGATGGCCCAATTGGCACTGAAGTCATTTAAAGGAGAGATCACAGAAAGCGATAATAACAGACTCAATGAATTAAAATCAATAATGCCAAGTAATGATACAACTGAATGATGCAGGCATCGATGCTACTGCCTCTGCTAAGTTACTTGAGTATCAAAACTTGGTAAATGGAAAAGCAACTTACGCAGAGCGAGTTGAAGAAGCCAAAAGTAAATTTAAGTCTTATAATAGGAAAGGAAATGCAACATTTGATGAAGTTAAAAAACAGCTTAATGTCATGTGTTGCGGACCAGAACGTTGCAATTATTGTGAAGATAGTAAGGCTGATGAGGTAGAGCATATATATCCCAAAGACTGGTACCCTGACAAATGTTTTGTGTGGGGAAATTATTGCTATGCTTGCGGTACATGCAATGGACCAAAGAATAATAAGTATGCTATATTTAAACGGGAGGACGATACGTACTTAGAACTTATAAGAGAGAAAGACGCTACCATTGTGGCACCTGAAGATGGCGACGCCGTATTGATTAATCCCAGAGATGAAAACCCTCTTAAGTTTCTTTTTCTTGATATAAACAGGTCTTTTTTCTTTGTGCCAGTTGAAGCAAATACTGCTGAAAAAGACAACGTGAGAGCTACATACACTATTAAAATATTGGGGTTAAATTCAAGATCTTATTTAGTTAAAGCAAGAAAGCTTGCCTTTAGTAATTTTAGAAGCAGGCTCTCTGATTATATCACACACAGAGATTTGGGTGTTGATCAGAATCAATTGGATGAAATGATAAAAAACATAAAAGAAGAACATCATCAAACTGTTTGGAGAGAGATGATTCGCCAAAGAGATCACCACCCCGTATTGCAAAACTTATTTAACAGAGCTCCTGAAGCCACTGGTTGGATTTAATACTCAATAAATAACAATGAAAGTAATAGCACTCACAGGCAGTGAAAATACCGGCAAATCCCACACTATTAACATAACTTATTGCTTCTTATTAGGGAATAGTTATGTACAGATACCGGGACATTTCCGCATTCTAGGAAAACCCGATTTTGAAGATGTGTTCGATATTCTTCAGAAAGACGGCAAGAAAGTAGGCATCATAGGTATGGGAGATTATATCAAAGGTGATGGATCTCTAAAAAAATTGCTCGCAGAAATGCAAGGCCACGGATGCGACTTTGTTATATGTGCCTGCCGCGACAACCCGAAAATAGAAGCAGCCGTGCGGGCATATCCCAGTCATATATTCGTAGCCAAAACTCCTTCTACAGGCAGAGAAAACAATCGAATCGTCAACACCCAAGATGCTATTTCTTTAATCACTCACCTCTAACATGACCAGGCAAGAAGCAGAAATAGTTTTACAAAAAACTTTCAGGCTTCCGAAGTTCTATGACGAGCAATGGCAGGCCATAGAAAAAATCCTGCGTGGCGAAAAAGTGCTGCTGATCGAAAAAACCGGCTTTGGCAAATCCTTATGCTTCCAGTTCCCGGCATCGGTATTTGATGGTACCACCGTTATATTTTCTCCGCTCATAGCCCTGATGCGCGACCAGGTAAAAAAGCTCACCTCACTAGGAATTTCTGCAAAATGCATCAACAGCGAGCAAACACCCGAACAAAACAGCCAGATCATAAACGAAGCCAAACAAGGCAAGGTTAAAATCCTCTATATAGCACCCGAACGGCAGGAAAACAACGAATGGATCGAAGCCACGCAGCAAATGAACCTCTCGATGGTGGTGATTGATGAAGCCCATTGCATTTCTGTTTGGGGGCATGATTTCAGGCCCGCCTTCAAACGGATCATCAACCTGGTAAAATTGCTCCCCCAAGCTCTCCCCGTGTTGGCAACCACAGCCACAGCAACCAAACGGGTTGAACAGGATATCGTTCAGCAAATAGGAAAAAACATTAGCACCATCCGGGGAAACCTGATGCGGGAAAATTTCAGGTTGTTTGTAGTAAAGGTCAATTCGGAAGATGAAAAACTCATGTGGCTGGGCGAGAATATACCTCGTCTCCCCGGATCGGGTGTTTTATACACGGGCACCAGGGTTGACACGGAGATCTATTCAAAATGGTTTGAATACCTGGGTATTTCATCAACAGGCTACAACGCAGGGCTGGATGCAGAATCGAGAATAGCCATTGAAAACGGATTAATGAAAAACGAGTGGAAATGCATTATTTCTACCAACGCGCTTGGAATGGGCATCGATAAGCCTGACATCCGCTTCATCATTCATACCCAGATCCCGCAATCACCCATACACTATTACCAGGAAATCGGCCGTGCAGGAAGAGATGGGGAGCCTTCTACGATCATTTTGTTTTATAACCCTGAAGACAAGAAACTTCCCGAATCTTTTATTGAGGGTGGCAAACCATCGGTAAAAAAATACGAAAGGGTGATCGCCGCCATAAAAACCGAATTGCTTGGCCAGCAGGAACTAATGAAGCGAACCAATTTAAAGCAAACACCTATAAGAGTAATTAAAGCAGACCTGGTGGAGCAGGGCATTATCAGGGAAGTAATGATCGGAGGGTATAAGAAATATGAATTTATTCCCAACTCACCGCCCTTGAATACACAGGCATTTGAAGCGCTTCGCGAGGCCAAATTGAAGGAGCTCGATAGTATGATCGCTTATGTAGCGACTACCGGTTCACGTATGAAATTTTTATGCGATTACCTGGGTGATACTGCTGACCATGCCTTTACAAACTGTGATAATACGGGAGAAAAAAAGATCATCGTAAATAGCAGTCCCGAATGGGTACAAAAGCTGAGCGCTTTCAGAGAAAGCTATTTTCCTAAGCTGGAGGTTGAATCCAGCAAATCGAACATGGTCAATGGGGTGGCTGCATCCTATTACGGTGTATCAAATGTAGGCGCAGCGATTCACCGCTGTAAATATGAGCAGGGAGGTGATTTTCCTGATTTTTTGTTGAAACTGGTACTGAAAGCATTTCGGAAACGCTTTGGGCAGGAACAATTTGATTTGGTTGTATATGTACCGCCAACATCGTCCGGCGACCTGGTAAAGAATTTTGCAGTAAAGTTTGCCGCGGTGTTGAAAATACCCGTTTCTCACAATCTTGTAAAACTAAGGGCTACAGCAGCGCAAAAGATCTTCGAAAACGCACCGCTTAAAAGTGAAAATGTCAGAAATTCATTCACGTATAAAGAGCCTGTGGAGATAGAAGGTAAAAGCATTCTGCTTATCGATGATGTATTCGATAGCGGAGCTACAATCAAGGAGATTGGCAAAGTTTTGACTAATTTTGGGGCAGCCCGCATCGCACCGGTTGTAATAGCGAAAACAGTTGGGGGTGATATTGTATAATATATGACAAACGAAGCAGCATATTGGATCGCACTGGCACATTTGCCGAAATGGGGCCATCTTAAAATCAACAACCTCATCATAAAATTCTTCCACGAGAATCAAATTTCCATTATTGATTTCTTTAGTCTTTCAGAATACGATTGGAGAAAGACGTACTTATTAGATGACAAACAAGTAACAGATCTGAAACAGGCTAAAGCTGAATTGGCCAGTAATGCATTTCTTGCAGAATCTTTCTTAAGCCAGGGATACGAAATAATCCCCATTACATCGCCTGAGTATTCGAAAACACTAAAGAAAAATTTAAAGACTGCCCACGCTCCTGCTGTACTTTATGTGAAAGGCAATAAAAAAATCCTTAATGAACAGTCCATCGCGATAGTCGGATCAAGGGCGGCATCTGAAAAATCTTTAGCATTCACAGATAATGTCGCAAAAAAGGCCAGCATAGATTATAAAGTGGTCGTAAGCGGTTTTGCAAAGGGAGTAGATAAACAGGCCTTAGACTCTGCGATCAAGTACAAAGGGCAGAGCGTTATTGTATTGCCACAAGGCATCATGACCTTTGCATCAGGATTCAAAACCTACTACAGTCAGATCATTAATGGCGATGTACTGGTTGTGAGCACATTTTTCCCTAAAGCACCCTGGAAAACCGAGCTGGCGATGGCAAGAAACCCGATCATCTATGGCCTCGCCGATGAAATTTATGTAGCGGAATCATCAGAAAAAGGGGGCACATGGTCTGGTGTGATCGATGGTTTAAGAAAAGGAAGAAAAATTTATGTGCGTAAGCCTGAAGCTGCTGAAAAGAATGCAAACAATATCCTGATCGAAAAAGGCGCTGTCCCGGTTGACTTTAGCGGACGTGAAATTGCAAAAGCATATCCGGTGTTAGAATCGCAGCCGGTTTCTATGGTTCAGGAGCCTGATGAATCGGACTCCTTAGATACCAAAATACGTCTGGCAATCGACGGACGTGCCTTGACCGCTAAAGAATTACTGGCTAAATTAGCATTGGACTGGACCGCTCAAAAGTTGAACAATTATTTAAAGAAATTGGACTTTATAGAGATCGTTAAAGAAAAAAAGACAAACCAATATAAGCTGAAAGGATCAAAAGCGACTACTCAATCAATACTTTTTACATAAAACTTTAATCTGTAGGAAGGAGCCGTAACCAAGCCTTTGCCAACTTTCAGTCAGTATACAGTAGCCAACCAGTATGCCACCCATCTCCGAAAACCATATCGAACAACTCGCCATCGAAAGGCTCGAAACCCTCGGTTACGAATACATCTACGGCCCTGATATAGCACCCGATAGCGAAACACCTGAGCGCAGCAGCTTTGAACAGGTGCTGCTGTTGGATCGTTTGCAAGAGGCCGTGCGCCGCATCAACCCTGCCCTGCCCGCTGATGCGCAGCAAGAAGCTATCCGCGAAATACAACGTATCGCGTCACCCGAGCTTATCGCCAACAACGAAACCTTTCATCGCCTGCTGACCGAAGGTATATCCGTGACCATACAAAAAGATGGAGAAGAACGTGGCGACCGGGTTTGGCTCATCGATTTCGACAACCCACATAACAACGAGTTCCTGGTTGTTAACCAGTTTACCATTATAGAAAACGGTCATAACAAACGCCCTGACGTATTGTTGTTCATCAACGGCATACCGTTGGTGCTGATGGAACTAAAGAATGCAGGCGACGAAAAGGCCACCATTGATTCGGCACACCGGCAGGTAGACACGTATAAAAATATTATTCCGGGGTTATTTACCTATAACGGATTCGTCGTGATCTCTGATGGACTGGAGGCGCGTGTAGGCTCCCTTTCTGCCGGACTCAGCCGCTACATGGCCTGGAAGTCGGCCGATGGCAAAGTGGAAGCATCCCATCTAGTAAGCCAGTTGGAAACGCTGATCCAGGGGATGCTGAACAAAGAAACGTTGATCGATTTGCTTCGGCATTTCATCGTGTTTGAAAAGTCAAAGAAAGAAGATCCTCAAACAGGCATTACCAGTATTACCACCGTAAAGAAACTGGCCGCTTATCACCAATATTACGCCGTCAACCGCGCTGTAGCCTCTACCCTTCGTGCTGCTGGTCTCGATGTAGATGAAGGAACACCTGAAAGCAGTGCAGAAGAAGATCCAGAGCATTACGGCATAGCCAGTGTAAAAAGCCAACCCATTGGCGACCGCAAAGGTGGTGTAGTTTGGCATACACAGGGCAGCGGCAAATCGCTGTCGATGGTATTTTATACGGGCAAGATCGTGCTGGCGATGAACAACCCGACTATCCTGGTGATCACTGATCGCAACGATCTCGATGATCAGTTGTTTGATACGTTTGCTGCTTCCAAACAGCTACTTCGGCAAGAACCCGTACAAGCCGAAGATCGCAACCATCTCAAAGAACTGTTGCGCGTGGCATCAGGCGGCGTGGTATTTACAACTATACAAAAATTTCAGCCGGAAGAAGGCAACGTGTATGAACTACTTTCGGAACGAAGAAACATCGTTGTTATTGCCGATGAAGCTCACCGCACGCAGTACGGTCTCAAGGCCAAGACACAGGAGGTGAAAGATTACCATGGTAATGTAACCGGACAAAAGATCGTGTACGGTTTTGCCAAGTATATGCGCGATGCTTTACCCAATGCTACCTACTTGGGCTTCACAGGCACTCCAATCGAAAATACCGATATAAATACACCAGCCGTATTCGGAAATTACGTTGATATCTACGACATAGCACAAGCTGTAGAGGACGGAGCCACCGTACGTATATTTTATGAAAGTCGCCTGGCCAAAGTAAACCTGAGCGAAGAAGGCAAAGAGCTGGTTAAAGAACTGGATGACGAGTTGGATCAGGAAGATTTAACTAATACGCAAAAGGCCAAGGCCAAATGGACACAGCTCGAAGCACTGATTGGCAGCGAAAAAAGAATACAAAATATCGCTAACGATATCGTCAATCACTTCGAACAGCGGCAAACCGTATTTGAGGGCAAAGGCATGATCGTAGCGATGAGCCGACGCATTGCCGCCCAGTTATATGATGCTATTATCCAACTTCGACCGCAATGGCATTCCGACGATCTGAGCAAGGGCACTATCAAAGTAGTCATGACAGCAGCGTCGTCCGAAGGCGCTCTGATTTCAAAGCATCACACAACTAAAGAGCAACGTCGGAAACTCGCCGACCGTATGAAAAATCCCGATGATGAGCTGAAGTTGGTGATAGTGCGGGACATGTGGCTTACGGGATTTGATGCGCCGAGCATGCATACATTGTACATCGACAAACCGATGAAAGGCCACAACCTGATGCAGGCCATTGCTCGTGTAAACCGGGTGTACAAAGACAAACCGGGCGGGTTGATCGTCGATTACCTCGGCATCGCTTCGGATCTGAAAAAAGCCCTGTCTTTCTATGCCGATGCCGGCGGCAAAGGTGATCCGACAATATTACAGGAACAAGCTGTTCAGTTGATGTTGGAAAAAATAGAAGTCATCAACCAGCTTTATCACGACTTCAAATACGAAGATTTTTTTGAAGCCGATACTTCCCGCAAGTTATCACTGATCCTCGCTGCGGAAGATCATATTCTTGGTTTGGACAATGGCAAAAAGCGATACATCGATGAGGTAACAGCACTAAGCCAGGCTTTTGCGATCGCTATTCCGCATGACCAGGCCATGGATGCCAAAGATGAAGTAGCTTTTTTTCAAGCAGTAAAAGCAAGATTAGTCAAATTTGACAGTTCCGGGTCTGGAAGAACGAATGAGGAAATAGAAACCACTATTCGGCAGGTAATCGATAAGGCACTGGTATCGGAACAAGTGATCGATGTGTTTGATGCCGCTGGTATTAAGAAGCCGGATATCTCCATCCTTTCCGAAGACTTCCTCTTGGAACTAAAAGGCATGGAGCACAAGAATATTGCAATGGAAGTATTGAAGAAATTATTGAATGATGAGATCAAAGCTATTGCAAAGAGAAATATAGTAGAAGGGAAAACGCTGATGGAAATGCTGGAACAATCCATCCGAAAATACCATAATAAAATACTTACGGCTGCGGAAGTGCTGGAAGAACTTATCAACCTTAGCAAGGAAGTAGTGAGTGTTAAAGAAGGTCCTCAAAAAAGCGGCCTAACTGAATACGAATATTACTTTTATAAAGCCGTAGCGAATAACGACAGCGCCAAACAACTGATGCAGCATGAGAAACTTCGTGAACTCGCAGTCGTTCTTACGGAAACCATACGCCAAAATGCGACTATCGACTGGAATATCAAGGAAAGTGTAAAAGCAAAATTAAAAGTGGCTGTCAAACGCATTTTACGTCAATTTGGTTATCCTCCAGACATGCAAATGCTGGCGACGGAAGAAGTGTTGAAGCAGGCTGAAACGATTGCTAAGGAATTGACGTCAAATTAGCCCCATGCTCCGCTCCCTCCTCCTAGCCGAACATTCAAAAGCCCAACGCGATAAAATTGTCCATTGGATCGGAGAGGATTCAAAACGCTTCGATCAGTTAATAAACCTCTTCCTGCATGACGAAGACCCCAAAGTAATCCAGCGCGCTGCCTGGCCACTCTCCTATGCCGCCATCGCCCATCCCAAACTCGTCGGCAAACACCTCGGTAAGTTGCTGAAGAACCTGGAGAAACCCAATATCCACGAAGCCGTGCGACGTAATACCCTCCGCCTCCTGCAGGACATACCCCTGCCCGAAAAATACCACGGCATCATCATGGACACCTGCTTCCGCCTCGTCACTGATCCGCAACAGAAACCAGCTACCAAAGCTTTTTCCCTTACCATACTCGATAAGCTTTCTCATATTTATCCGGATATACGCCCCGAACTCCTGACCATCATCGATGAGCAATGGGATAACGAATCCGCAGCCTTCCGGTCAAGAGCGAGGAAAATTCAACCCTTCGACCAGCTCAGGGACCGAAGACGGACCGTAAATAGATGAATCCCCCTTGGTCTCTGATTCGCTTCTTCAAACTGCATAACCACCTTTGCGCCTTCCTTTCTTTGCTACTTTGTGTGAAAAGGTAGCGTCATTTTCACGCAAAGCCGCATAAGGCGCAAAAGACTTAAAACTTATCACTTACCACTTATAACTAAAAAAAAGCGCACCGGAAAACCGGCACGCCTTATTATCAAATTTTCAAATCTTCAAATTAACTCATTGGCCCAGGCCAACCGTAAACGCCGTAGCCGTCGTTCCCAGGTTGCCTTTGCGCTCTGCACGGCCTGTTGTAAGGTTGATCGAATATACTGAGGTGGTTCCGCTGTTGGTCAGCAAAGCCCACGCTTCACCTGTTCTTCCACCGATATCAAATCCATTGCTGCCGGTAAAGGTGTTACCCAATCCGCCAACTTCGGTCAGTGTACCGGGGTTGGGATCCTGGCGATAGAGTTTGCCTGCGGCCGCATCGATTACATATAATACCGTGCTGGTTGTACCAGGAAAGTTGTTGGTATAGGCCGCAGCAGTAATTGCAGGTGTACCTGGATTGATCATCCCGTCAATACCGGCAATCGATCCGTCGTTAGGGTTCAAACGCAGGTTCTGGCGGTTGTTGCTTACCACACGGATCCGGTCTACCTGCGGATTGAAGTCAAATCCGAATTCAGTGCCCGACAATGGTGTGGGGAAGATTCCGCCGATAGGCGTAAACACACCTGTTGCAGTATTCACCGAATACAGTCGTCCATTGGAGCCCATGGCAAATAATTGGCCATTGGCCGGACGCAGATCGATACCCACAATGATATCGCCGCTGTTGATGCCGCTGGTTGTTTTATTCACACGGTCCGTTGGATCGGTCGGATCAAAGATGATCAGGTTGTTGGATGGATCAACGGCATAGGCTACCGGATCAGTCTGAATAGCTATACCAATGATGGTCTGATTGCCGAGATCTGTGACCTTGCTGGCACGGCCGGTGCTCAGGCTGATGGTATAAAGACCCGCTCCACCGCTGGTGTTCAGCACCGCAACAGCTTCGTCGTTATCAGGGCTGATGTCGAAAGCTGCACTTCCTGTAATATCTACATTCAGCGAACCAACTTCTGTCAGCGTGCCTGCATTGGGATCTGTCTGCTTGTAGAGTTTTTTGGTAGTGGCTTCGATATTGTATAATTCAGTGGAAGTAGTGCCTGCCTTGCTGTTGGTGTAAGCAATACCTGTAACAGACGCAGAAGGCACGCCGTTGATAGCGGGATCCGTAGCAGCAACAGCGCCGGTTTCAGGATGAATGCGCAGGTTCTGACCATTGTCAGTAATCACACGCAGACGATCAGCCGCCGGATTGAAGTCGATCGATACTTTCGTACCAGTTAATACAGGACTAAAGGCGGTTGTACCAACTTGTGTGGTCGCACCCGTATTGGTATTGAGGATATAAAGTTTGCTGGCATTGCTGATACCATACAGCTGTCCCGTACCAGGTCTGAAGTCTATACTTACAATCAATTCGCCTGAAGCCAGCCCGGTAATACCAGTGGTCGCAACGGAGCGGCCAGGATTATCTCCATCGTATTTTATCAGGGAATTGGTGGAGGTCAGCAGATAATAATCATCAACATCAATCGAATTGAAGTCATCATTATCATCTTTGTCGCAGGAAGTAAGGCCCATTGTGAGGGAAAGAATAGCAACTGCTCCAAATTTGAGCAGGGACTGAGTTGGTTTCATCTTCATAAGTTTTGTTGAATGAACGAAGTTTTTAATGTGAGGGTTTTCGCTCAGCAGGACTTATTGCAAAAAAGCAGCCGGATGCCGCAGTGGGGAAATATGTCTCCCGTTTTTTTAGCAGGTAAAGTTGATAAATGCCCTATGAAAGATGTAGAGATTAGAATTGTATAAGAAATAATTTATGCTGGTATAGCCAGGGGGATTCACTACAAATACTGTGTATCTATTTACACATTTAGAAGGTTACACAAAAAAAAGAGCCTCTTCTCAGCGACTCTTTAATAAATTATCGATCCCGAACCGGCGGACGAGATTAAACGGCACCTGTCTTCACATGTTGTTCAGTTCCGGCAGCACTTCCTTCTTTTTGACTTGTGATTTTTGACTTGTGCGTTTCATTCTCGGGCCGTTCAAATTCCTTGAAGATCAGCCGCAGGTTCTGATCATACGTGAAGTAATTGTATAACCAGTTGCTGAATACGAAGAACCTGTTCTTAACGCCCAGTATCAGCATCAGATGCAGTCCCATCCAGATCATCCAGGCCATAAAACCACCAAAGTGCAGTTTGGGCTTGGGCACATCCACCACTGCCAGGTTACGGCCAACAGTTGCCATCGACCCTTTGTCGCGGTATTCGAATTCATAGAAGGGTTTGGTAGATTTTCTTTCTTCCACGATCAGGTTACCGGCCAGTAAAGACGCCTGTTGCATGGCCACAGGTGCCACCTGGGGATGCCCGTTGGGGTATTTGGGTGTTTCCATGTAAGCGATATCACCGATCGCATATATATTATTATGTCCCATCACCCGGCAACGACGGTCAGTCTTGATACGGTTGCCACGCGCCACCAGTTCCGGTTCAATACCGGCGGGCACATTTCCTTTAATACCGGCTGCCCATATTACGGTAGCCGCCTCGACTGTTGAGCCATCATTCAGGTGCACCGTTTTACCGTCGTAATCTTTTACGATCGTATTGGTCTTTACATTTACACCCAGTTTTTCGAGATATTTGCGCGATTGTTCCGATGATTTTTCACTCATCGCGGCAAGCGTTTTGGACGATCCTTCAAGCAGGTAAATATTCATATTGTCAAAGTCCAGTTCGGGATAGTCTTTGGGCAGCACATATTTTTTCCATTCGGCCAGCGCACCTGATACTTCTACTCCCGTAGGACCGCCGCCTACCACCACGATGTTCATCCGGCGTTGCAGGTCATCCGCATTTTCTATGGTCAATGCCTGTTCGAGGTTTTGCAGCAAACGGTAACGAAGTTGCAACGCTTCTACGGTTGACTTCATGGGAAATGCATGTTCCGCGAGTTGTGCATTACCAAAAAAGTTGGTGTCCGCTCCTGTTGCGATCACCAATACATCATAGCTGATTTCTTCCGTGTCCGTTATCACTTTGTTCTGATCCGGTACGATTGATTGCAGTTCTGTCAGCCGGATTCTTACGTTTTTACTTTTCTGAAAAACTTTCCGCAACGGAAAGGAAATATTACTCGCATCCAGGCCCGCGGTCGCTACCTGGTAGAACAAAGGTTGGAACTGATGATAGTTGAACCGGTCAATGAGGATTACTTCAAAACCGGGTTTATTATTCAGGGCACGGGCCAGCTTCAGTCCGCCAAACCCTGCACCTACGATGACCACTTTCATAATAAGAATTTATGCCGCAAATTTACACAATTTTCAATATTTATTGAAAATTAAGGAAAATAAATAACTACGAAAACTGACGTACAGATTTAACTTTGTGCTGCTTTAATCACCATCCAAACCAACCTTACCATGAGAGCCATCTTTGCCATTCTTTCGTTGTACGTTGTTGTTTTTTGTTTCTCGTCCTGCAGACAGGCTGCAAAAATGTCACCAAAACCGTTTTCTCCTTCTATGCTGCGCGAACAGGTGTTTCAGATCGATCCGTCGATGGATACCACGATCATCACGGCGCACGGTGCCCGTGTAAAAATTCCTTCGGATGCTTTTGCCGGAGGCGGCAAAATAGCCATCACCATCCGTGAAGCATTTACGTCGGCAGAGATATTGGCGGCTGGGTTAACCACTGAATCAAATGGCCGGCCTTTGCGCAGCGGCGGCATGATCTATATCAATGCAACAGCGGGTGGGGCAATGACAACACTGGTGAAGCCGCTCGGGGTTTCCATACCTTATTCTTATTACGACAGTACCATGAAACTTTTTAAAGGAGTAGAAACTGATAGTGGTACCGTTAACTGGGTTGAACCCGATACACTCAATCCTCCTCCGCAGGATTTGCAATTGGGAAGCGTACTCTATCACAGCAAATGCGCTACCTGTCACTCCCCCGATATGCGAACAGGAAGTACAGGCCCTGCCCTCGCAGGCGTTGAGCAAAGATGGCCGCGGCCGCAATTGTATGAGTGGATAAGAAATAATAGAAAACTGATCGCATCCGGCTATCCGCGTGCCGTTGAAATGTCGAAATACTCTCCCACGGCAATGGACCTCTTTCCTCTGCTCGACAATGAATCAATAGACGCCATTATTAAATACATCAACAATCAGGAGAAGTACCCGTCATTGACGCCACCGCAACAGCCGGCCACAGCCTCCGGAAAAGATAGTTCTTCCGGTGGCTTTACGGCCTTATGTAAAGATGATACGATGTATATAAAACCATCTCTAGCGGAGACTTCACAATTTAACAACGATATTCCCACACTGCCCGCCACTCCTGCCCCGCAAAATGCCAATACATTTTCGGGTGAAAAGGAATTGGATGATCCTGAAGAAAGAAAGGTCGCTTTCACCGACGGACCTACTTCCGGCATGTATGAGTTCCAGATCAAAACATTCGGCTGGTACAATATCGATGCTTATATGGAAGGGTATGCAGGAACCCAGCCTGTAAAAGTGTGGGCACAGTTGCAGGGAACATTTGACATGGATATCAACGTTTATCTCTTTTGTCCTGATAAACAAATCCTGTCGGTCTCGAATGGCAAAGATGAAAAGGGATATTATTTCGACAAAACAAATGGTGGCGTTCCGCTCTTTTTAAGAGACCGCGCCATCTTATTTGCCTTCGGCAGAAAGGGAGAAAAAATAGTATACGGCGTGTCCGAATTTTCCATCAGCCTGCAACAGGTAATCAGCGTGCTTGTCAAGGAAGCGTCCGAACGGGAATTGCTCGATGCATTGCAAAACAAAAACATCAACGGCATCGATCTGGGATTGGAAAAGCTGGAGATGAGGATCGTTCCCGGTGATTGCGGAGGCAAAGCGTTAGCTGACACCAGCGGTCAATAACCTTGCGTGAACTGGTTCGTGTATACACGAACCAAGGAGTCTATTCACGATTCACGATTGACGACTCACCATTCCCGCCTTTTGAATTTTAATAAAGCATTCTCACCTTAATCGTCTCCTTCACCTCTTTCAACAACTGCATCGCACGATTGCTGAGCTGTTTATCCACATCCAGCACCACATAGCCAATTTCTTCATTGGTTTTGAGATACTGTCCCACGATGTTGATCTTCGCATCGGATAGTGCGGTATTGATCGCGGAGAGCACGCCGGGTACATTGTTATGTATATGGAGAATGCGGTGCGACCCTTCCTGCGGCGGCAACGCGAGCGCAGGCACGGTATGCGAGCCGAACGTATTGCCTTTTTCCAGGAAATTAAGCAGCTTGAGACTTACATCTTCACCGATATTCTGCTGAGCTTCTTCGGTGCTGCCACCGATATGCGGTGTGAGAATGACGTTGGGCAGATCCTGCAAAGGCGTCTGGAACCGGTCACCGTTTTTCTCCGGCTCCCAGGGAAATACGTCGATGGCCGCGCCACCGATATGTCCGTCTACAATGTACTTGCGCAAGGCTTCGAGTTCCACCACTTCACCACGTGCATAGTTGATCAGGATCGATCCTTTCTTGAAGTATTTGAGGTTAGATTTATTGATCAGGTTTTTGGTCTGCGCCGTTTCGGGTACGTGCATCGTTACCACATCCGATTTTGATAATACATCTTTCAATGTTTTACCATCTGCCGCATTTCCCAAAGGCAATTTGGTTTCGGTGTCGTAGAACAGTACTTTCATGCCGAGCGCTTCTGCCAGCACGCTTACCTGCGAGCCGATATTTCCATAACCGATAATGCCAAGCGTTTTACCCCGCAATTCAAAACTGCCTTTGGCATCTTTCATCCAGATGCCTTCATGCGCTGCTTTGTTCTTGTCCGGTATACGGCGGATCAGCATAATCGCCAGGCCGATTACAAGTTCTGCAACCGAACGTGTATTGGAGTACGGTGCATTGAATACGCTCACTCCGTGCTCGGTAGCCGACTTCAGGTTAACCTGGTTAACACCGATACAAAAACATCCGATGGCCTGCAGTTTCTTTGCAGCTTCGAGTATACGCGGAGTAATTTGTGTTTTGGAACGGATGCCGAGTATGTGTACATCTTTGATTTCTTTCACCAGTTCATCTTCCGTCAGTGCTTTACTGATTTTTTCTACCTGTGTGTAACCACTGTTGCGGAAATTTTTAACGGCGAGGTCACTGATATTCTCTAAAAATAAAACGCGGATCTTTTCTTTGGGATAACTAGTTTTTTCTGCAGTTGCCATGTTGCAAATATAACCCATGTAGTTATTAAGATATTTACGGGAATGGGGAAAAGTTAGAGCGGTATAAAAATTGTTGCATCTCTATTTTTGTCACAAACGATCATTAGTGAAAAGAACCTGCTATTTTTTATTGGCCCTGATATTAGGAAGCTCCTGTGGTAACGTCAAATCTGAAAAGAAAAACGACAACGAAAGTTCGTTTGTCTATACAATACCGGAACCCGCGGCAATAAGCGATAAAGAAAAAGCACGCTACGAAGCAATGCTTGAATCTTTTTTTGACTCTGCCCTGTTCCGCCGCGGATTCAACGGCGGCGTGCTTGTAGCCAAAGAAGGACAAATCCTCTATGAGAAATATGTCGGCTACCGCGATCTCCGGACCAAAGATCCACTGACCGATACTACTTCAATGCATCTCGCCTCTACCAGCAAACCGTTTACGGGAATGGCGGTACTCAAACTGGTGCAGGACGGCAAGGTTGGCCTCGATGATTCACTGACGAAGTTTTTCCCGGAATTGGCGCATTATCCCGGCGTAACGGTACGCATGCTGCTGAGCCATCGCAGCGGCCTGCCCAACTATGTCTATTTTATGGCCGATAAAACCAAATGGGATCAAAACGTGTACGTAACCAACGAAGACATGTTCAAATTCCTGGTCAATGAAAAACCGGCCCGCAGTTTTACCCCCGGCTCCCGTTTCAGCTACAGCAACACCAATTATGTACTGCTCGCCATGCTGATCGAAAAAGTAAGCGGTATGCCGTACCCGGAGTTCATGAAAAAAGAGCTGTTTGAACCCATGCAACTGAATCATACCTATGTGTTCACATTGAAAGACTCTTCCACAGCCACTCCTTCTTTCGATCCCAATGGAGGTTTCTGGAAAAATGATTTCCTCGAAGGCACATACGGCGATAAAAATATTTACTCCACGCCCCGTGATCTCCTGCGCTGGGACCAGGTTTTATATACAGGGAAATTTATCCGTCAATCGTTGCTTGACTCGGCTTTTACCGGGCAGAGCCGTGAACGCAACAGCCTGCATAATTATGGTCTAGGCTGGCGTTTGCTCGAATACCCGAATGGTAAAAAAATCGTTTATCATTTCGGAAGATGGCATGGGTTTACGCCTGCATTCGCGCGGCTGATCGACGAAAAAGTGACTATTATTATTTTGGGAAATAAATTCAACCGCGGTATTTACCAGGCTGCACACAAGGCATACGGATTGTTTGGCGCTTATGACGGACGCACCGGCGGCGAGGACCAGGAAAGCAGTACGGAGTCTACGCCTCCACCACCGCCACCAGCTAAAACCAAAGAGTCTCCAAAAAAGAAGGAACCAGTGAAGAAAGTTTTAAAGCGTAAGTGATAAGGTTATAGGTTGAAGGTTTTAGGTAAACCGGGAGTTGGTTCCCCGAGGCCGAAGCATTGACCTGTCGAAGGGTGAGTAATAGATTATAAGTAGTAACTTGTTTGAGTTAACCTATTGACGATTCACCATTGACCATTCACAATTCACTCTGTATGAAAATCCTCACCGCCGCACAGGTACGGGAATGGGACCAATACACCATGGCCCGCTTGTCCATCTCCTCAATCGATCTGATGGAAAAAGCCGCACAGGCCTGTACTGCGTGGATCGCAGACCGTATTCCGGACAATATTCCCCTTCATATTTTCTGTGGTAAAGGCAATAACGGCGGTGATGGACTCGCCATTGCCAGGCTGTTATCGCAAATGGGCCGGGAGGTAATTGCCTACATTCTTGAATTTGGTCACAAAGGCACGGAGGATTTTCAGATTAACCTGGCCCGCGTACACCAGCTCCCCGGTGTGGAAATCCGCTTTTTACAGCCCGGTTCCCAGTTGCCCGTCTTTCCCGGTGATATATGGATCATCGACGCACTTTTCGGCACGGGATTGAATCGTCCGTTGGAGGGATTTACAGCCGATCTCGTCACCCATATAAATGAAAGCAACGAGACCATCGTTGCTATCGACATGCCCAGCGGTTTGCTGGCCGATGAAAGCTCAAAAGGTTTTCCAGTAGTGCATGCCACGCACACACTCAGTTTCCAGTGTTATAAAAGAGCCTTTCTGGCTGCCGAAAATGCCGAAGCCACCGGGCTGGTACATATATTGGATATAGGACTACACCCCCATTATCTCGCGGCTGCCGAAACGGATTACCAGTTAACCGATTTCGAAGAAGCAAAAAAGATCTATCGTCCGCGGAATCAGTTTGCCCACAAAGGCACTTATGGACACGTATTATTGATGGCGGGTAGTTATGGAAAAATGGGTGCTGCCGTTTTATCCTCCCGCGCTTGTCTTCGCGCGGGAGCAGGTTTATTGAGCGTTTATATTCCGGGCTGCGGATATCCTGTACTGCAGACCGCCGTGCCCGAAGCCATGGTCATAACAGATCCCAACACGTCTTATCTATCGGAATCGCCGGATGATCTTTCACGTTACCAGGCAGTAGCGATCGGTCCGGGTTTGGGTACTGCTCGCGAGACAAGGCAACTGTTGCTGGAACTATTACCGCGTTTATCCTGCCCCGTTGTGCTGGATGCCGACGCATTGAATATACTGGCGCAGGAGCAGGCCCGGCCTGTATTGCCCCACGGTGCCATTCTTACCCCGCATCCCAAAGAATTTGCCCGCCTTTTCGGTGAAACGTCCAACGAATTTGAGCGGGTGGGCCTGGCCATGCGCAAAGCGCAGGAATGGCAGGTGGTGATTGTAGTAAAAGGTCATCATACCGTGATCGCCCTGCCCGACGGGCGGGTTTGGTACAATGCCACCGGTAATGCCGGCATGGCCACCGGTGGCAGCGGGGATGTGCTGACCGGTATCCTCGCGTCGCTGCTGGCGCAGGGGTATTCAACGGCGGACGCAGCTATCCTGGGTGTTTATCTCCACGGACTCGCAGGCGATCTGGCCGCCGTGCGGATCTCACAGGAAGCGCTTATCGCCGGCGACATTCCCGAGTATCTCGGTGCCGCCTTTCTCCAATTGTTGTCCTGATCCCGGGCCAAACGTCTGTAAGCCTGATGAATGCGGCTTTTCACGCGTTTTCCACCGCCGCCGGGAAGCTATAAAATATGCCACCCAACCCCTATCTTTGCCGTCCTTCGGAGACGTGGCTGGTTTCCGCAGGGCATTATTAATCAAGTCTTATTAACTGTAATTATGGACAAATTGATCTACCTGGTTCCGCTCATGGGAATCCTTGGTCTCCTCTACACGCTTGTTAAATTCAATTGGGTATCCCGCCAGGATGCCGGTAACGACCGCATGAAAGAAATCAGCAACTACATTGCTGAAGGTGCCATGGCTTTCCTCCGTGCCGAGTGGAAAGTATTGGGTTATTTCGTAGTGATCGTTGCTATTCTGCTTGCTGTAATGGCCGGCGCTAATCCACATTCTCACTGGTCTATTGCTGTTGCTTTCGTAATTGGTGCCGTACTGAGTGCACTTGCCGGATTCATCGGTATGAAAGCAGCAACCAAAGCCAACGTACGTACTGCACAAGCTGCCCGCAGCAGCCTGAGCCGCGCACTCAATGTATCCTTTACCGGCGGTGCCGTAATGGGTGTGGGTGTTGCAGGCCTGGCCGTATTCGGACTGGGTGGTCTTTATATCGTTCTCAAACATTTTTTTGCTCCCGACGCTGCCGTTAACTCAGACGAAATGATCCGTACCATCGAAGTACTGACCGGTTTCTCCCTGGGTGCTGAATCTATCGCTTTGTTTGCCCGTGTTGGCGGTGGTATCTATACCAAAGCTGCCGACGTAGGTGCCGACCTCGTAGGTAAAGTGGAAGCAGGCATTCCTGAAGATGATCCCCGCAACCCGGCCACTATCGCCGACAACGTGGGCGACAACGTAGGTGACGTAGCCGGTATGGGTGCCGACCTGTTCGGTTCTTATGTGGCTACCGTTCTTGCTACCATCGTACTGGGTCAGGAAACACAGATCATTGGTGATGACAGCCTCGGAGGTTTCTCTCCCATCGTATTGCCCATGCTGATCGCAGGTCTGGGTATTCTCTTCTCTATTATCGGAACCCTGTTCGTGCGCATCAGCGACACGGCAGGTATCAATACTTCTGCCGTACAGAAAGCCCTGAACATGGGTAACTGGGGTTCTATGGTCCTCACGGCTATTGCGGCTGCAGGCCTCGTTTACTGGCTGCTGCCGGAGCAATTGGTGTTGCGTGGAATCGAGTTCACCAAGTGGGGTGTACTCGGCGCCATCGGTGTAGGTCTTGCTGTAGGTGCATTGATGAGCATCATCACGGAATATTACACGGCCATGGGCAAACGTCCCGTGATGAGCATTATCAAACAATCTTCTACCGGTCATGCTACCAACGTAATCGGTGGTCTGGCGATCGGTATGGAATCTACGTTCCTGCCCATCCTCGTGCTGGCAGGTGGTATCTGGGGTTCTTATGAGTGTGCCGGTCTGTACGGTGTGGCAATTGCCGCTGCCGGTATGATGGCCACCACTGCTATGCAATTGGCGATCGATGCATTCGGCCCTATCGCCGACAATGCCGGTGGTATTGCTGAAATGAGCGAACTGCCTCCCGATGTTCGTGAAAAAACCGACGTACTGGATGCGGTGGGTAATACTACGGCTGCTACAGGTAAGGGTTTTGCGATCGCTTCCGCGGCACTTACTGCCCTGGCGCTTTTTGCTGCCTTCGTAGGTGTATCACGGATCAGCGGCATCGATATCTATAAAGCAAACGTACTCGCTTGTCTGTTCGTAGGTGGTATGATTCCGTTCATCTTCTCTTCACTGGCTATCCGTGCGGTTGGTCAGGCCGCCATGGCGATGGTGGAAGAAGTGCGTCGTCAGTTCCGTACCATCCCTGGTATCATGGAAGGTACCGGCAAACCTGAGTACGACAAATGCGTAGCCATCTCCACACAGGCATCTATCAAGAAAATGATGTTGCCCGGTGCCATCGCTATCGTTTCTCCGATCATCATCGGTTTCCTGCCGGGTCTTGGTGCTGAAGCGCTGGGTGGATTCCTCGCCGGTGCTACCGTTAGCGGTGTACTGATGGGTATGTTCCAGAACAACGCCGGTGGCGCATGGGACAACGCGAAGAAGTCTTTTGAAAAAGGTGTGGAGATCAACGGCCAGATTTACTATAAAAAATCAGAGCCGCATAAAGCATCTGTTACCGGTGATACCGTAGGTGATCCGTTTAAAGACACTTCTGGTCCGTCTATGAACATCCTCATCAAACTGATGTCGATTGTTTCCCTGGTAATTGCTCCCACCCTTGCACAATTGGAAGGCAGAGCGCCCAGCGAAGCAAAAAATAACAAGCAGGAAATTAAAAAAGAAGTAATAGCTTCGCTCGGCCAAAATCAAAACAACACTACTGCCGAGTATAAATAATTAAAGGATCTAATCAGAACCATTACTTAAGTCCCGCTGTTTCCACAGTGGGGCTTAGTTTTTTAAGTAAGGTGTAAGGCTTAGGGTGTAGGGTATTAAGTATTAAGTATTAAGTAGTAAGTAGTAAGTATAAAGATATATGGACTGATAAATACTGACCATTCCTGTTATTGTCAAATTCTCAAATTTTCAAATTAACTCATTGACTCCTCTGTAACCTTTCCCCTGCCTCCGCGTCTAACTGTTAAATCGTGTTAAAATGGGCAAATTTCTGCCTGAAGCATGATTTATTACGAAATCGGTCGTATATTGCCCTCAAATTGTATAACCCATGTCAACGACTAAAACAGTAAAACCCACCGAGAGCGAACTCGAGATCCTGCAATTGCTCTGGGCCAAAGGGTTAGCCACCGTAAGGGAAGTGCATGAGGAACTGGCCGCGACCAAAGATGTCGGCTATACGACCACACTCAAGCTGATGCAGATCATGCACGAGAAAGGACTGGTGAAGAGAGATGATTCCATGCGCACGCATATCTATCAGGCTGCCGTTAACAAAGAAAAAACCCAGAAGCATCTGCTGGATAAAATGATCTCAGGCCTGTTCGGTGGCTCCGCTACCCAACTCGTCATCCAGGCACTTGGCGAGGGCAAAGCAAGCCAGGAAGAACTGGACAGAATCCAGGCGCTCCTGAACGATCTCAAGAACAAATAACCAAACCTAAATTCACGGCTTATGTTTTCAAGCCAGTCGAACTTTCTGCAGGCATTGGGATGGGCTGTTTTTGACAGCCTGTGGCAAATGGGAATTTTGTGGGTATGCTATCAGCTAATCACCGCTCTCCGTGCGCGCATGACGCCCGCCGCCAAAACCCGGCTGGCCTCCTCCCTGCTCCTGACGGGTTTCGCCTGGTTCCTGATCAACCTGGTGAGCGGAATAACCGGCCATGTCAATACCGGTTTTTCAGCTTCGCCTTTGTTCAGCGATGCATCCAGCCGTTTTGATAACTGGCTTCCGCTGTTGTTGCCCTATGCCTCCATGGCCTACCTGGCATTATTGTTCATTCCCCTGGTCCGTTTTTACCGCAACCTCCGCTATGTACATCATATCCGTTACCGCGGTTTGAGCAAACCCGCCGTTGATTGGCGTTTATATGTAAAGCGTACGGCAGAACATCTCGGCATCAACCGCAAAGTCACCATCTGGTTGTCGGAACATGTAACTTCCCCGCTGACGGTAGGTTACCTGAAACCGGTTATCCTGTTGCCAATAGCAGCAGTCACACATCTCAATCCCGGCCAGATCGAAACCATATTACTGCACGAACTGGCACATATCTGCCGTTACGATTACCTGATCAACCTCATCAGCCGCCTTATACACGCCGTTCTTTATTTCAATCCTTTTGTAAAAGCGTTCGTCCGCATACAGGAACGTGAACGCGAGCGCGCTGCCGACGAACTGGTATTACAATTTCAATACGACAAGATCGAATATGCAAGCGCCCTGCTGATGCTGGGTAAGCTGCAACAACCGGCTACACTCGCTTTACCTGCCGCAGGTTCCGACCAGGAATTACTCGGACGCATAGAGTGGATCGTTGGCGCACGCCGCCGCAACCCGGTGCCTTACCGTAATGTAACACTTGCTACCTTGTTCCTGTTGGGAGTAATGTGTCTGGCAGGCCTCAGTTATCCAGTTATTAAAAAAGATTCCGCACCGGCTGTCACACCCATGCTGGCAGACGCGCAGATCAATCCTGCTGATGTAGCTTACGCAAGTTATCCGGTATCTGCCCCGGAGGTTGATGAGGCAACAGCAGAAGCAACAATGGCCGTTCATGCGACCGAATTGCCGGCACAACTTACCGTCAGTAGTCCGATGCAAAACGGAGAAGTAGCCATGGAAGCACTTTCTTTCGGTAAACGTCTGCCTGCTGTTCTTGCCGAACTCGCACGCAAAGGCGCTAACAACGAGCAATCACCCTTTATTCCTGCCGCCTTTAACCTGAACAACATACATGTCGATGTTCAGAACCACGTACAATTGAGCGACGAAGACGAAGCCATCGTAAGAGATGTCGTTACTTCTTCCCAGAAAGTAGTGGGCAACATCAACTGGACTACCATAGAAGGCTCTATCGCAGATGCGATGACCAACGTAGAGAAAGAAGCCGTGAAGGCCGACTACGAAGCTAAACTGGCAGAGAAGCAGGCCGAAGAATGGCGGAAGGTGGAACAACAGATGCGTGCGGCTTACGATCAGATCAACTGGCAGGCGCTTCAGACAGAACTCCAAACAGAACTCTATAAACTCCGGCTCGACAGTATTCAAAACGTTTACCAGAATGCCCTCGTTACGTTCAATCAGTTGCAACGCCAACTGGAAAGCTCAAAGCTGAAAGGTATTCCCGACACGGATATCACGCTCGGCAGCATCCTGGAGCGCAAAAGACAGACGGCTGAAGGACTCAAACGCCTTGACAAGCTCCGCAACCGGAAAACAGTTGAATTGTAACAGCCTGTACAAATCTTTAGCCTGTACTCACATCTTACCGCATGCCGCGGTATATTTGCAGTCCGGCTATGATTTCTCCCCAGACCATACAACAAATACTTGCGCGCCTGGACATCGTGGATGTGGTCGGCAGTTTTATCAAGCTTAAAAGACGCGGCTCCAATTACATCGGTAACTGCCCTTTTCACAACGAAAAGACGCCGTCTTTTACGGTTTCCCCTTCCAAAGAAATCTACAAATGCTTCGGTTGCGGCAAAAGCGGCAACACCATCAGCTTCGTTATGGAGCATGAAAAATACAGCTATGTAGATGCCCTGAAATGGCTGGCCAACCGCTACGGCATCGAGATCGAAGAAACCTTTGTCAGCGATGAACAACGGCAGCAATACCAGACCGCCGATAGTCTTTATATCCTCAACAATTTTGCCGGTCAATTCTTCACGCGGCAATTATTTGAAACAGAAGAAGGCCAGGATATCGGCCTGAGTTATTTTAAAGAACGCGGCTTTCGCGAAGAGATCATCCGCAAATTCCAATTGGGTTATGCTCCCGAGCAACGCGATGCACTGGTGCAGGAAGCGAAAGCGAAACAATACAACCCGGAATTATTATTAAAATCAGGTTTGGTAGCGGAGCGTAACGGACAGCTTACCGACAATTACAGGGGCCGTGTAATTTTTCCCATTCATAATTCAAGCGGAAAAATTCTTGGTTTTGGTGCCCGTATACTAAAGGCCAATGACCGTGCACCGAAATACATCAATACGCCCGAAAACGAAATCTATGTCAAGAGTAAGATCCTTTATGGCTCCTACTTTGCGCGCACAGCTATCGATAAGGCGGATGAATGCCTGCTGGTGGAAGGTTATACCGATGTAGTATCGCTGCACCAGGCAGGTATCGAAAACGTAGTGGCCTCGGGAGGTACATCGTTAACAACGGATCAACTGCGGTTGATCAGAAAATACACGAACAACCTCACCATTATATATGATGGCGATGCGGCGGGTGTAAAAGCCGCACTCCGCGGGTTGGACATGGCGCTGGAAGAAGGGCTGAATGTAAAGCTTGTTCTCATCCCCGACAAAGAAGACCCCGACAGTTATGTCAATAAAGTAGGCGCAACGGCATTCCGGGAATTTATTGACACCAATAAAAAAGATTTCATTCTCTTTCAACTGGAAGTAGCATTGAAAGATGCGGGCGGCGACTCGGTGAAAAAGTCGGAAGTGGTGAACAAAATGGCGGAGACGATCTCCCGGATCAACAAACTGGAAGACTTCACCCGCCAGCAGGACTATATCCGCCAGTGCGCGCAGATCCTGCAGATCGACGAGGGCGGTATGCATAGCCTGGTCAATAAGTTCATCCGCGACCGCATATCGACACAGGAACGCAAACTTCCATTCGAAGATGCGGCTCAACGGGAGGAAAATGCCCGGAAGGCGGAAGAAGCCAATTATGAAGAAGCCACCTTCAACCTGATGTTCAAAGACGATCTGCAGGAAAAAGAGATCGCCCGTGTATTACTCGAGCATGGTGACAAACCCTGGGAAGACGGCCGCAAAGTAGCCAATTATATATTTGATGAGATGGTGGATGAAAGCCTGATGGATAATCAGGAAGTAATCAAACTGCTGAATGCCTTCAAAGAATTGCTGCAGCACGATCCCGAACATGCCAACAAGAACTACTTTGTGTACCATCAGGATACCGGGTTGAGCACATTGGCAGTATCCTTGCTTAACTTCCCCTACGAAGAAAGTGAACACTGGAGACGGGAGTTCAGCCAGAACACCGGCTTTCAGAAAAACCTGTTCGAACAGAGCTACGAGGATTTTATCCGGACCCTGTCACCCGGCAACGACGAGGAACTGTACAAGTTTCTTAAAATCGGGGAAGACAAAACAAGTGAGAAAGTATTGTCAGCGGTAAACTATCTCAAACTGCGGAAAATCAAACGGATGCTGCTGGAAAACCAGGTTGACATGGAAAAGGAACATACCCCCGAAGAGTTGAACGTGCTGCGCGAGACCCATCGACATCTTAAAAAAATGGAGATGGAACTGACCCAGGCCCTGGGTACGGTGGTGATCAGATGACAGTACGCTTTTTTCCCTACCCGTTACAGAATGTAGAAAAAATTCCCATTTTATAAAACCAGAATAATCCGGTTTTCGTAACTTGATTATCTGATTTAAATTTCTTTGTTGAAAAGCTTACAGCGATATAATGAAGAAGAACTGGTTAGCTTGCTGAAGCAGCATGACCAGGCTGCGTTTAGTTATCTCTACGATAATTACTCGTCTTCGCTGCATGGTGCTATCCTCGGCATTTTACCGGATACGGATACCGCACTGGATATTTTACAGGAAGTATTTGTCAAAATCTGGAAGCAGATAAGCGCCTACGATGTATCGAAGGGGCGATTATTTACCTGGATGCTGACCATTGCACGCAATGCGGCAATCGACATGTTGCGCAGTAAGAACTGGAAGAATAATAAACGGAATAACGAGTTGACAGATGAATCTCTTACACTCGCAGGAAGCAGTCAGACGAATACCGATGTAATCGGTCTTCGTAAAATTGTACATACGCTGAAGGAAGAGTACAGAGTATTGGTGGAGTTATCCTATTTTGAAGGCTACACACAGGATGATATAGCCAAACAATTGAACATTCCCATAGGCACCGTTAAAACCAGGCTTCGCAAAGCGCTGATAGAATTAAGACAAACGATTAAGGTATAAAGTGGATATTAAGTCTTACATACAAAGTGGAGTGATCGAAAGCTATGTCCTTGGACTGGCAGATCAGGACGAGATACGGGAGCTCGAGCGTCTTCGTGCACAGTATCCCGAGATCGACCAGGCGATCATAGCGTTCGAGGAACTGCTGGAACAAACAGCAGCAGAACATGCCGTGTCTGTGCCGGCTGGCGTAAAAGAACAGTTATTTGAAAGACTGAAAGAAGAAGCCATGCCTGCGGAATCAGCACCGCGTATAAAAGAAACGCCTGTTGCGGCTGCTCCGGTACGCCGCATGCGCTGGGCACCGATGGTGGCTGCGGCTTCGCTCATCCTGCTGGTGGTCAGTGGGGCACTCAACATACACTACTATAATCGCTACCACGATGTGCGCCAGGAAAACGCAGATCTCATATCGCAGCGCACTACCCTTTTTGCCGATAACAAAACCTACCAGACCCGCCTGATAGAAATGCAGGAAGACCTCGACATGATGGCCGACTCCGCCATGATGAAAGTAAGCCTGGCAGGTGTGAAAGGAAAAGAGAATAATGCGGCAACCGTATTCTGGGACACACACACACGTGATGTATATGTGATGTCATCCAAACTCGCACCCGCTCCATCCGGTAAGCAATACCAGCTTTGGGCCTTGGTTGATGGCGTTCCCGTGGATGCCGGTACAATCGGTGATTGTGCATCTATTTGTAAGCTCAAAAATATTCCGGGGGCACAGGCTTTCGCCATCACGCTGGAAAATGCCGGCGGCAGTCCCACCCCTACTTTGGATCAGATGTATGTGTTTGGTAAAGTAGGGTAAGTGGTAAGTTTTAAGTATTAAGTCATAAGTCAAACAGTCCCGGCGACGCATTTTGAATTTTGAATTTAAATCCGTCGACAACATTCCCTCGTACATAAAGACATTTCAAGCTTTCAACAGCGAAGAAATCAGATCAGAAGACTGCCCTTTTCAGGGCGGTCTTCGTTTTTTAGTTCAACGGTGAAGAGATCAAAAAGCCGTTGGAAGTAATAAGTTATTTCCCCCTCACCATTGACGATTCACGATTCATTTCAAAAAACTTTAACGCTTCTGAAACTATTTCAAACCCGTTGCCGTAACTGTTAAGGTCATCCTATAAATGATTCGGTTTGCCCTGAACATTTAAACACCACAAAAAACCGGAATTATGAAAAGAAACTCCTCAGGGATTTCGTCAGCAGAACAAACCCCCGATGCATCAGTGATTCATCGCAGAAAATTTCTTGCCTCTCTCGGACTCGGTGTAACTGCCGCTGCAGTATTAGCCTCTTGCGACAAGGACGATGACAATGACAACCAGGCGCCCGCCGGCTTTATTGATCTCGGCCGCGGTGATGTAGGCATTCTCAACTATGCTTTTGCGTTGGAACAACTCGAAGCAGCTTTTTACACACGTGTTATTGCTTCTCAGTACAGCGGCATAACACCGGCAGAAGTTGCGCTGCTTACGGATATCCGTGATCATGAAGTTGCGCACCGCGAATTCTTCAAAACCGCACTCGGCTCCAATGCTATTCCCGGTCTCGAAGTAAATTTTGCTGCTATCGACTTCAGCAGCCGTACCAGCGTACTCAACACCGCCAAAGCTTTTGAAGACCTTGGTGTGTCGGCCTACAATGGTGCAGGTAAATTGATCCAATCTGCAGACTATCTTTTGCTCGCAGGAAAAATTGTTTCGGTAGAAGCGCGTCACGCTGCTTACATCCGCGACCTCCTGAGCAATGGTACTTTTGCCGACAACACTGCTGTTGACATGAACGGTCTCGACCTTGTAAAAGCACCACCAGCAGTACTGGATGTAGCGAAATCCTTCCTCGTATCTAAACTCTGGGCTGGCAATCTTCCCACTTCCTGATCAATTTCTACAGATAGGTTTTTCTTTTCTACAACTTTAAACTCTACAACAAATGAATATCCATAAACTCATTACCGATATTGAAAAAGTGGATCCGGAAGTTTACGAACGACTCGATTCACGCAGAAGCGCCGTAAGCCAGTTTGCAAAAATTGGTGGTAAGCTTGCCCTCGCCGCAGTACCCCTGGCACTCGGCGGTATGTTCAAAAAAGCATACGGACAGGGAAACAGTACTATTGTGGGCGTATTGAACTTTGCCTTGACACTTGAATACCTGGAAGCCGAATTTTATACCAGGGGCGCCGCTGCACCGGCATTGGTACCTGTTGGTACACCGGCTGTCGGTGCCATCAATACGATCCGCGACCACGAAAACCAGCACGTGAATTTCCTGAAAACTGCCATCAGCAGTCTCGGAGGAACAGCCGTTGCTAAACCTACATTCGACTTCACCGCACGTGGTACCTTCCCTACCGTATTTACCAATTACGATGTATTCCTGGCCGTTGCGCAAACCTTCGAAGACACCGGTGTACGTGCCTACAAAGGACAGGCAGGTGCACTCATTTCCAACAATGATGTACTGACTGCTGCGTTGCAGATCCATTCTGTGGAAGCGCGTCACGCGTCACATATCCGTCAGATGCGGCAGGCGCGTAACACGGGCATTTCCATCAAACCCTGGATCACGGGTAAAGATACCGGCGGTATCGGTTCCAATGTACAAGCCAGTTATGATGGTGAAGAGATCACTACACAAGCTGGTGTGAACATTCTGTCGTTTGTATCGGCGAGTGCGGCCAGTGAAAGTTTTGATGAGCCGCTCAGCAGATCGGCAGTTGAAACAATCGTAGCACCGTTTATTGTATAAAGAAGGCAAAGGTTAAACAGCCGTATTAAGTAATAAGTAATAAGTAATAAGTGTGAATTTGGAGAACTGGTTCGTGAGGACACCATAGCCGTCAACTTAGTGTTAGAGGAAGAAACGGTTTGTTTCAAGGGAACTGAGTCTGAAAGCGATCAATGAGATAGCCGGTAAGTTAAGCGCCATTTTTTCACCGCAGCAGTTAAATGCGTTGGCACTTCAAACAGGATTGATCCAACGTAAACGCAAATTGGGCGTGGAGAGTTTTGTGCGGATGTTGTTGTTTGATCAGTATGAGTATGGAGCGGCAAGCCTGCAGCAACACAGCCTGAAGCTATGGCAGCAGGAGGCTGTTTGTATGAGCCGGCAGGCGCTGGATAAGCGGTTCACGCCGGGTTCAGTGGTCTTCGTAGAGGCACTGGTGGCCG
>NZ_KE384402.1:154458-210777 GCF_000425585.1 Terrimonas ferruginea DSM 30193 | reverse complement strand
GATTTTTTTGCCCGCTTGTTCATGATGACCAGTGCGGCGGTACTGGCCTTTCCGGTGGAAGAGCGCTTGAAAAAAGAACAGGCCCAAACCAGCAATAAGCACAAATACAAGGTCAATCGTACTAATACATTAGCCATCGTCAAATATCACTTGCATGTAATGGTGGTCAAAGGAATGGTTGTTCCATGTCTGAAAGCGATCGACAGTATACTGCTGAAAACAAAGGAAATTATCCGGCCAGCAAGACGCTTCCCCCGGAAACACCTCAAAAAAAAACCGCCAAACTCAAACTATAAACACCTCTAAAGCCTTAAGGAAACGACATTGATTGACGATTGACCATCACTCTATTTTTCAAATTAGCCTATTTTCGTTTTGTTTTACAACGGGCTTTATAAAATTTAAAGAATGATACAAGAAAGAGTTATCGCTTCCGAGACAAGATTGTTCAAAGCTGTTTTCCCCAATACCACCAATCATTATGATACTTTATTTGGCGGCACGGCCATGCATTGGATGGATGAAGTGGCGTTTATCACCGCTACCCGCTACAGCCGTCAGCGCATGGTGACCGTGAGCAGCGATCGTATCGACTTCACCCACGCCATTCCCGCCGGTACGATTGTAGAACTGGTCGGCCAGGTTGTTAAAGTTGGCCGTACAAGTTTGCGTGTACGGGTGGATGTGTTTGTTGAACAAATGTATGCCGATCATCGCATCAAGGCCATCAGCGGCGAATTTTCCATGGTGGCGATCGATGAAGAGAAACGTCCTATTCCGGTGGAACATCGAAACGAGTAATGTAAAAAATCATTATGGCCGTTATGTAAAAAATGCTGTGGAACGATCATCGGGGTCATAAAAAAAGCCGGCTGAATCAACTGCCGGCTTTTTGTCTGTCAAGATGGTATCAGGGAGCGGCAAACCGCGGGTTACGTGCAAATGCCGTATCGGTTAAGGTTGCCAGGTATTTTATGATCGCCTGTTTTTCGTTATTGTCCAATGGGATACCAGCCTGCCCGGCCCGTTGTCTCATTTGCGGGTCGAGGGTAGTGGATTCCTTTACGCCATGATCATAGTGATCCAGTACTTCCTGCAATGTTGCAAAGCGACCGTCGTGCATATAAGGTGCTGTGAACAACAGGTTGCGGAGGCTGGCCGTCCTGAATTTACCGAGGTCCGCAGGATTTCTGGTAACACGAAACCGTCCCTGGTAAATACCTTCGGCGTCTTCGTTGGAAAAGTCGGCATCTATACCATTGTTATGATACTTGTTATCCGTAAACAATTCTCCATCGTGGCAACTGGCGCAGCGTTGTTGTACAAGTTGCAGCCCTTGCAGTTCCTGCGCATTCAGCGATGCTTCTTCTCGTCGCCGGTAACGGTCGTAGCGTGAGCCGGCCGAAACCAATGTTCGCTGAAACTGGGCAAGCGCACGTGCAATGTTACCGGTCGATATCTCTCCATCTGAAAACGCTTCTTCAAATCGCCGGACATAATCAGGCACCGCTTTGAGTTCATCGATTAACTGGAACAGGTTTTGGTGCATTTCATCCGGACTTGTCAGTGGCGCAAAGGCTTGCGATTCGAGGTTGGTAGAACCACCATCCCAGAAAAAACCATTGCTGTTCCAGGCCATGTTGAATAGTGCCGGTGCATTACGGTGAAGTGGTAACCCGGATGCTCCGATCTGGCTGAGGGCAACGCCGTCTGTAAATGCCAGATCAGGATGATGACAACTGGCGCACGAAAGTTGATTGAGTCCGGACAATCTTTTGTCGTAAAACAGCCGTCTTCCGAGTTCAATGCCTTCCTGTGTCAGCGGGTTGTCAATGTTTGCCGCTGGAGTCGGAAAGAAAGCCGGGACCTCCTGTGGCACAGGTACCGGTCCACGGCTTGTATCTGTTTTACGACAAGCAGCGAAACAAGCTGGCAGCAGTAATAATATAATGAGTTGTCTTTTCATTATTTAACAAGCTGCACGCTGAATGCGCCGGCATAGTTATCGGCCAGTGTTGTCATGATCGAAGCCTGCGCTGCGCCGACATTCGGGTTAGTGATCAGGTCGATGTTCTGCAATACTTTGGCGATATCAAGACCAAAGATCAGGTTGGTAGATTTCGCCGAGTTGATTTTTACCGCCTCGGGGAAGTTCAATGTAACGGTTTTGTAATTGGTATTAAGGCCGGTTTCCGCTTTGAAGTTTTTAGTACTCACTCCGTCACTTACGGTTCCCTGCAGCGTAGAGAAGATATAGCTGGTATGCCACATCCACGATACGTTGGTCATGCCGCTTAATTGCGATAGCTCGCCAGCCTGGAGGCTCAGGTTGTCGTTGTGCCGGGCATCTACACCGATAGAAAATTTAATCGCTTTGTAATCGGCTTGCGGAATGTTTTTAACGACAACATTTTCCCGCTTGCTGGCCGGATAGGTGTAGGCACCATCCTGTACCGTAACGGCATTGGTTTCTTCGAGCAGAAAATAAGAATTAGGAACGCTTACTTCTGTGCCATTGGCCTGTACAAGAGCAACATTGCTTACCCAGTACCGGAGGTTTTTAAAATTATAAGTTCTTGCACCGATGGTGATGTTCTGGTTGAGCACGAAATCGTTGTTGTTGACTTTCGCATCAAACTGAACGGTAGCTTCTCCGTCGTGTTCGGTTACGATCGTTTCTTTTTTGCAGGAGGTAAAGGCCACGGCGATGATGGCCGCGAGTATGAAATATTTTTTCATGATTATTTATGTATTATTAAAACAACTCCTTCCACAGGAGTGAAATGTTGTTGCGCTGCAGCAAGATCAGCATGGCCCATATCAGCACGATGATTATGCTGAGGGCAATACGTAATCTTCTGACCTGCGCAGGTTTATACCAATAGTAATTGCGCGTCATAAAACGGGATTGTAGATAATAGAATCCCTGCCGGGCAGGTGTATGTCCGGACAGTAAAGGGTTGTGCCGTCAATCAACAATCAGGAGGGTGAAAAAGCGAGCGGGGCTGGTCAACAGGAGTGCCTGTGGTGAAGGGGAAATAAATAGTCTTGTCCGGTGTGGATAGTGCAGGTGGGCATTGTGCAAAAGAACTGCTGTTTGATCCGGTCTCCGCTTTGACAACCTTCATTTCAGGTGCCTTTTGTTGTTCTTTCTGTTCTTGCTCGCGGATGCGTTTCATCAACAGGCATTTGCCATCGCAATGTAATTGCGGGCGTGATTTGTTTTCGCACTGTTTCAGGTATTCGGCCTTGTCTACCATGTAGTCGAGGTAGAGGAGTCCCTGGTTAAAGGTTTGCGCCAGGAAAATAATTGCGAGTATGGCAGTAAGAATACGCTGCACGCGGCAAAAGTAAAACAAAGATGTTATATCAGGCATATAGCATGGTGAAATATAAAAAATACATATCACCTTTTCGGGGGATTGCCCTGCGCGGTCACCATCCATATTTTTGATGGAAAGTCCGAAGGAGATTCATTCCTGAACACATCCTGTTAAGGCTTTGTTTTGCGTTTATTTGTCCGACTGCCGGTAGCCATTGGTGCCGGCAGTTTTTTTTTGCCGGATAGGTGAATCGTGAATCGTCAACCGTGAATCGTCAATTATCCGGAAGGCCTTACACCTTATACCTAAGGCCGAAGGATCGGCCCTAAAACCTTACGCCTTAGCCCGAAGTGTCGGGCCTTACGCCTTACACCTTAAACCTTATGCCTTAAACTTAATACCTTGCATACAAAACCTGATCATGAAACACCTGACCATCCTTGTGCCGGCAGGAGAAAATAATCTCAGCAGTATTGTGGGCGCCTATAAGATTTTCAGCCGGGCAAATCAATATCGGCAGAAACGTGGACAACAGGCCGTGTTTAAAATCGACCTGGCAGGTCTTGCAGCGGAAGTGGATTTCTACGGAGGATTGTTTTCTGTTAAGCCCAATACAGCTATATCAACGATAGCACAGACCAACCTCATCATTATACCTTCATTGAATCATAATTATCATCAGTCCGTGAAAGACAATGGCGAAATGATAACATGGATCCGGGAGCAATACACGAATGGGGCTGAGGTGGCGAGTATCTGCACCGGCGCATTCCTGCTGGCCTCATCCGGTTTACTGAATGGGAAACTGTGTTCAACGCATTGGTCCGCGGCAGATGATTTCCGTTCATTGTTCCCGGAGGTCGAGTTGCAGGCCGACCGGTTGATTACGGATGAACATGGTATCTATACCAATGGCGGCGCTTATTCATTTCTCAACCTGATGATTTACCTCGTTGAGAAATATTATGACCGGGAAACGGCCATCTTTTGTGCAAAGGTTTTCCAGATCGATATCGACCGGCAGTCGCAATCGGCGTTCACCATCTTTACAGGACAGAAGCATCATGATGATGACGTGGTCAGACAGGCGCAGCAATACATAGAAGAAAATGTGCAGGAGAAGATCAGTGCGGAAGACCTGTCGCAGCAATTTGCGGTGAGCCGCCGCAACTTCGACCGCCGGTTTGTAAAAGCTACAGGTAATACACCGATCGAATATGCGCAACGCGTAAAAATAGAATCGGCCAAGCGCACTTTTGAAAGCACGCGCAAAACGATCAACGAGGTGATGTATGAAGTAGGTTATTCGGATATAAAGGCATTCAGGGAGGTCTTCCGGAAAATCACGGGTATGTCGCCGCTCGCTTATAAGGAAAGGTATAGTAAGGTGTGAGGAGTAAGGCGTAAGGCATAAGGCATAAGGCCCGATACTTCGGGCTAAGGTATAAGGTGTAAGATTATAGGGCCGACCCTTCGGCCTTAGGTAATAGGTGAACAACGGCTGCTGTTTTATTCACTATTCACCATTGACCATTGCCAATTCCCAGAAATTTGTACATTGCACTCACTTCCCGTCGTTTTATAGCTTAAATCAGTTCTGCTTCCAAAGAATGCGGACAGGCAAAGCTTTAAATAGACCTAATCAATGCCTTTTACCGAAACAAGAAAACTGTCTGCACTCTACCGTGCCACTGCTGCTTATCAACCTCCTGTAACTTCTCCGGCATCTGCTACCGGAGCGCCAACTGCCTTATCCATGAGAAAGTATTTCCTGCCCCTGATCCTGGTATTTGTTTTTTCTGTCGTTACGCGTGCGCAAGTGGTGGTTACTGCCACAGCAGGCACCCCCGGACCTACAAATTATACCACGTTGGGTGGCGCATTTGCAGCCGTCAATGCAGGTACACACCGGGGAGCGATCAACATCCGCATCAATGCCAATACTACTGAAGCGGCAACCGTGGTTCTGAATGCCAGTGGGAGCGGGGCCGCCGTTTATACTTCCGTGGATATCCGTCCTGCCGCAGGCACCAATCCGGTGGTGAGCGGTAATATCAGCAGTGGTCCGGTCGTTCGGTTAAATGGCTCCAATAACGTAACCATCGACGGGTCCAATAACAATACGACCAGCCGCAACCTGAGTATTGTTAATACCAGCACCTCATCCTCCAACGTATTACAGATTGGTTCTGTAGGTACAACAGCCATCAATAATGTAACCGTACGGAATACAATTTTGACGAACGGTGCCAACAACTCCACCGCAGTTCTGGCAGGGGACGGGGCCGTACCCGGTAATCCCGGCTACTTTTCCAATCTCACCTTGCGGAACAATGACATTCGCCGTGCTTATATCGGCATCTATTTATATGCTACCGTAAGTGCGCTCAATAACAATACAGTTGTAGAAGATAATATTCTGGATAATTCAGGAGCGGATGCCATCCGCCTGGTGGGTATTTACGGGCAGGGCGTGAACGGGTTCACTGTTCGCAACAACCAGATCGGAAATTTTGAAACAGCCAGTCCTGAATTCGACCGGGCCATCTGGCTGGCAACAGCTACCATTAATGCAACGATTTCGGGGAATAATATACATGACCTTGCCTATACCGGTACCTCCTCCTATGCGCCGATTGGTATCAACGTTTCACCGGGCGTGGTGAATGCAAATGTCCGCGTAACCAGGAATACCGTCTCGGGTTTGCGTTCAAACGGCACTGGCACAACGATGGGCCTGTTTTTTTACAGTGCTGCCTCCGGCATCACGATAGACGCCAACCAGTTCAGCAACATTAAAAATAACAATACCTCCGGCTATGGGAGCGCAGGGATGGTGTTGGCAGCAACCAATAATACCGCCAATACAAATCTGCGCAACAATTTCCTGTGGGACATTGCCGGTTATGGTTATAACGGTTACGCATCAGGCGACAACGGCAACGGAGTCGTGATCGATGGCGGCGGCGGTTACAATATCGATTTCAATACTATTCATCTCAACACCAATCAGACCCTTACCGGCGGACACAAAGCATCCTGCTTATTGATAACGGCCAACGTTACCGCAGCTAATGCCGTCAATGTCCGCAACAACATTTTTGCCAACTCCCAGACAGTCGGTAATGCCAACAGCCGTCTTTGTCTTTCCAACCTGGCTACCAGCGGTACCGGTGTATTTGGTGCCATTAATTATAACAACTATTATTCAACCAGCACCAATCTCACCAGTGCCGGTACCAACGCCAGCATCACCAATAGCCTGGCACAGGTTCAGACTTATACCGGTAGTGAAGGTAATGGCAGAAACATTCAGCCGGTTTTCGTCGGGCCTGATGATTTGCATCTCGATCCGGGTGCCAATGCCGCGCTGAACAATCTTGGTTCGCCGTTAGCTGGTATTACGGTCGATATCGATGGCGATGCCAGAAGTGCTGCCACACCCGACATGGGCGCAGATGAGTTCACGCCCTGCAACCCCATTACCATCACTACACAACCTGTCAACGCCGCCATCTGCGCAGGACGTGATACAATGTTCCGCGTTGTAGCTACAGGGGTTGCTACTTATCAGTGGCAGGTAGATAATGGCTCCGGTTTTGTGAATATTACTAATAACGCGATTTACGGGGGCGCCGCTACTGCAACACTTACACTGACCAATCCGCCCGCTTCTTATTCCGGATACACGTACCGCTGCAGAATGCAGAACGGCACACCCGGTTGCCCGTTTGTTTACACACAAACGCGCACACTTACTGTTAATCCGAATCCTGTAGCCGTGATCACGCCGGCATCTTCCACTACATTTTGCCAGGGCAGTTCGGTCGTATTAGATGCACAGACCGGAACATTTACTTACGAATGGCTTTCCGGTAATACACCCGTTGTGCCGGCGAATGCTACATCTTCTTATACGGCCTCTACTGCCGGCAATTATTCGGTTGTACTGGTTAATAGTGCTACCACCTGCCGCGATACATCCGCCGCAGTTACCGTGACCGTAAATCCTTTGATCACTTCTACCGCAACAGTAACAATCTGCGGTGATCAATTGCCCTATTCCTGGAATAGTCAATCGATCACCGCAGGTGGCAATGCAGTCGCCACGTTTACCACCCCTTCAATGGTTACGGGCTGCGATAGCACCGTTACGCTTAACTTAACCGTTAATCCTTTGCCCGCGGCGGATGATGATATGACTATTTGCGCGAACCAACTGCCTTACACCTGGAACGGTCAAACGATCACCGCGGGCGGTAATGCCGTGGCAACTTTCGTTACCCCATCGCTGCTTACCGGTTGTGATAGTACCACTACGCTGAACCTTACCGTTAACCCGGCGATCACGGCAACAGAAAACCTGACGATATGCAGCAGCCAATTACCCTATACCTGGAATGGACAAACCATCACTGCTGCAGGTAATGCCGTGGCAACATTCACGATGCCTTCCGTTGTCACCGGTTGCGACAGCACTACTACATTGAACCTTGCCTTATACCCCGATGCGATTGCAATGGTCACGCCAACTACCGATGCTGTCTGTAGTGGAGCCACCACCGCTTTTGCACTTTCATCTTCAACACCCGGTACAACTTTTACCTGGACCGTTACGCCAGCCAATGTCAGCGGTGCCTCTGCCGGCAGTGGAGTTACTATCGCTCAGGCATTGACGGCAAACACAGCAACACCTGGCACAGTTGTTTATACCATTACTCCCGAAGCCAATGGCTGTGCCGGTCCACAGGCAACGGCTACCATCACCGTAAATCCATTGCCCAATACTACGGTGACTCCGGCAAATGATGTGCTCTGTTCGGGCGGCTCAACAGCGTTCGTCTTATCATCAGATGTGAGCGGCGCTACTTACAACTGGACCGTTGCCGGAACCAATGTTTCAGGTGCCAGTGCAGGAAATGGCAATGCCATCACTCAAACATTAACGGCAACCTCCGGCACACAGGGAACGGCGGTGTATACGGTAACCGCAACGGCCAATGGCTGTCCCGGCCCTTCGGTCACTGCCGCTGCAGCAGTTAATCCAAGACCGGTAGCTACGGCTTCACCTGTAAACGAAACGATTTGTTCCGGCGCTGCAACAGGCATTAGTCTTTCAGGCGATGTCGTTGGCACCACTTTCAGTTGGACGGTAGTGCAAAACGGTGTAAGCGGCGCTACCGGCGGATCAGGAAACCAGATTGCCCAGCTCATCAATACAACCGGATCCACACAGGGAACGGCTGTGTATACGATCACGCCTTCCGCGAATGGTTGTGACGGCACACCGGTTAATGTTATCATCACCGTTAATCCATTGCCCGTTGGCACCATAACCCCGGGCTCTCAGGCAATTTGTTCCGGAGGCTCCACGTCCCTTACACTAAATGCAGACCAGCCGGCCACCACCTTCACCTGGACAGTCACCGCTCCGGGCGTAACGGGCGCAATCGCTGGCAATGGCAATACCATTGCACAGACATTATCCGTAGCTGCTCCAACAGCCTCTACAGCTACTTATACCATCGTACCTGCGGCCGCTACTTGTCCCGGTGCACCGGTGCAGGTTGTTGTAACCGTGAATCCACTGCCCAATGCAATGGCAACGCCTTCTGCTGAAACAATCTGCTCGGGCAATACAACCGGCATCGCACTTAGTGCTGACGTAACAGGCACAACCTATACCTGGACAGTGACCCAATCAGGTGTAAGTGGCGCAACGCCTGCGTCGGGAAATACCATTGCACAGAATCTTACAGCTACTACCACTACAATGGGGACGGCAACCTATACCATTACACCTTCCGCCAATTCCTGTCCGGGTGCGTCCATCACGGCTATTACAACCGTAAAACCGGCTCCCCATGCAACGGTAACACCCAATGGTGAGGCAATCTGTTCCGGTGAAACAACCTCGCTTGCGCTGGGATCGGACCTGGCGGGAACAACGTTCAGTTGGACCGTAACATCCAATGGCGCTACGGGAGCTACTGCCGGTACAGGCAACAGTATTGCACAGACACTGACTGCAGGTAATGGCGGCGGTATCGCAGATTACCATATTACACCGGTAGCAGATGGTTGCCCGGGTGCTGTTGTGAATACCACAGTAGTGGTCAATGCCTTGCCGAATATCTTTATTACAAAAACAAATGACCTTGACTGTAACTATAGCGATACAAGACTTACAGCCAGCGGTGCCGTAAAGTATACATGGTCTCCCGCAACCGGATTAAATAATCCAAACATTGCGAGTCCGGTTGCGGCGCCGCAACAGAATACGACCTATACCGTTACCGGGGAGGATGCCAATGGTTGTGTTAATACGGCAGCTGTGTTGGTTGAGATCACTACGGACAGGCAAGGTCCCAATCTGGTGGCCAATGGTTTTACACCGAACAACGATGGCGTCAATGATTGCTTTGGTATCAAATACTGGGGTGTGATCAGCAAAATGGAAATGACGGTTTATAATCGCGGTGGGCAGCGCGTATTTTACAGTACACAACCCACCGCCTGCTGGGATGGACGATTCCAGGGACAACCACAGCCCGCCGGCGTATACGTTTATTACATCCGTGCCACCACTCAATGTGGCGTGATTGAAAGAAAAGGAACGGTGACATTGATCAGGTAAATAGTTTCACTGTTGAGGAAAACCATCAGCGGTGTAAAAAATGGTGCAGGAAAAAGGTGTACCTTTTCCTAAAGCGATCGCATGCGATTATTGGCGCTGATAATTTTCCTTTTTATTGTAAAGCCGGCATCGGCTACCTGGTCAATTATTGTAGCAGATGCGAAGACCGGCAGGATTGGCATGGCAGCGGCTTCCTGCACGCCATCGGTGTATGGCATAGGAGCGATCGTTCCCGGAAAAGGCGCCATCATCGTACAGGCTTACAGCAATGACGACGCGCGTGAAAAAGGTGCAGCGATGATAAAGGCGGGTGCTACGGCCGAACAGATATTGACCGAACTCGGCAAAGCTTTCTACGAACCATACAATCAACAATACGGTATTATCTGTCTCAATGATGCCGTTCACCCCTTGTCTTATACAGGCGACTCAACTTACCCCAATAAAGCTTCCCTGACGGCACCGGGAATTACGGTGCAGGGAAATGTAATGGCCCATCCCGGTGAAGCACAGCAAATCTTACAAGCCGCGATCGATGCGCGTAACAAAGGGTTGCCATTGGAAGAAATACTGATGCTGGCAATGGAAGCAGGCGCAAAGGCCGGTGGTGACTGGCGTTGCTGCGAAACACAGGCGCACAGTGCATTTCTTACGGTAATGAATCCTGCCGACGATCCCGGTAAACCCTTTCTCAATCTCATAGTCGATCAGATCGATGACAATACCAATGCGATCGTATTGTTGCGGGAAAAAATGAATAGCTGGAAAAAACAGCAGTAGGCTTCGGCTACCTTTGCACACACTGATTTAAAATCATTTGACATGTATCAACGGCTGGCTCATATTGCGCTTGTTGTACGCGAGTACGATGAAGCGATCGATTTTTATGTAAACAAATTAGGGTTCACCTTACTGGAAGACACAAAGCTGACGGAGGAGAAACGTTGGGTAATGGTGGCACCAGCGGGTGCAAAAGAATGTTGCCTGTTGCTGGCGCGTGCGGCCAATGAAGAACAACGTAAAGCCATCGGCAACCAGACAGGCGGTCGTGTATTCCTGTTCTTATTTACCGATAATTTTCAACGCGACTATGAGCGCTACCTAAGCGAAGGTGTTGAATTTGTAAGGCAGCCGGAAGACCAGCCGCACGGCAGGGTGGCCGTATTCGCAGATTTGTACGGAAATCTCTGGGACCTGATAGCGCCTGCAGCAGAAAAGAATCAGGGCTTATTGAAGTAATTGTGTCACCGGGGTGGAAGCCCAGTCTGCTTTAGGCTGTATCCAGGGGCATTGATGATCCCGGATCGTCTGTATCACTTCCCATGCCTGCATCCTTATGGCGTTTTCATCAAAATGGTCTTTGGCCGGCTGTGAGCCGATCTCTGCCACGATCTGTCCGTCTACTGTATAAAAAGTCTGGTCAAATAGTTTGCCCGCTACTTTGCCGGATTTGCTGAATACACAATGCCCCAGCACTACACCGGTTACATCGAAATTATCGGGTAACAAAATAATGTTGTTGTGAAGATATCCTATCGCTTCGCCGGATTGATCAATCAATGGATTCATGCTGCAAATTGACTGAAAACTATTCATTTTGCTTTGTTACGAAATTGTTAAGCCGGCGGGCGGAAATCTATAAATGTGAAAGGTGTCTACCTCGCATTTCTGTATGGAATTAATATCCTGCTTGGATACCTGGTTCCCGTATGAATAGTGGCTTCGATAATGCGCGGTTGGGCAGTCGTTTCCCGGCTTACCACACCACCAAAGCCGTAATTCTTTTCAAAGTTGGGGGAATTGACACTTTCAAATACCAGCCGCAATTTATTCCCTTTGGGTATTTTTTTAATATACAAAAACACGTCGTCGAACCGGTGTTGTGCTACTTGCCCGGAATGCAGCAGTTGTGGCTTTTCTCCGCCATTCCTGTAGCGGCTGCGCAAGGCCGTGTTTACAAGATTGTAGCTCCTGCCATCGGGCGTGATCTCGAAAATTGTCACGCCAAAATCTGCATCCGGTACGTTGAGCGACAAATAAAGATCCGTGATCATTTTTCCCGTTACAATAATGTCTTTCGTCATCGGCTGGCTTTCAAAAACCATGTTGTAAGGCGACGTCATGTACAACGAATCATCAAAGGGACGGGGCATGGCAAATAAAAATGCTGAATCCAATACCTCGGCGATATCGTGTTTGTATAGAATGGATGAAGAAGCTGGCGGCTTCTGCGTAAGAGATAATAATTTGTCACGTCTTGTTTGTTTGACCGGTTGCGACGAAAGATAAAGTGACAGGGTATCCGTAGCGAGTTTGTCAAAAGAGCGGGCCGTTTCCCATTTTTTTGTGCCGGTAACAAAATAGTTTACCTGCTCTTTCAGGAAGGCTGGTTTTTGTTTGCCTTTCAATACCCAGTCGTACCACCAGATCACGTATTTATAGATCGGGATCTGGGCTTCTTTTTCGATGTCGAGCCCGGATTGCACGGGGCCTGGCTGCCATTGTGCGCCGCCATGGTCATAAGGGCCAATCAATACGTAGTGATTGGATTTTCCTTTTGGCGATGCATAACGCATGTGCTGGTTGTAATAATACAAAGCGCCCACCTGGTCCGCATCATAATAACCGGTGATGGTCAGCACCGGCATGTCGAGACTGCTGTAATCTTTTTTATCAGGTAAAATGGAAGTCCAGTAGCTGTCAAAATCCGGGTGGCTGATCCATTTCTGGAAAAAAGCATTGGTGCCTCCTGCAACGGAATCGAGCTTGTTGAAGGGTAAACGGTTTTTATAGAGTTGATAACTGACCCGGTTCCAGAATTCGTAGTCAGCGAATACCGCATTGTTGAGGTCGCGGCCGCTGACAAGTGTGGCCCATTGAAGAATATAACTGTAAAACTGGTTGGCGAAACGCGGGAAGTCCACGCCGAAACCTACGGCAACCATGGGGTTGATAGCTTTCAAAGCCGGGTGCCGGTATTCTTTGCGAATAGCCTGCCATTGTGTAAACCCAAGATAGGAGCCGCCGGTGGTTGCTACCTGGCCATTGCACCAGGGTTGTTTGCTTACCCAATCGATGATGTCATAAAAATCGCGTGCGTCATTTTCGTAAGGGAAAAAATCACCTTCACTCTTGCGGCGGCCGCGGTTGTCTACATATACATATATATAACCGTTGGTGGCAAATACATTGCCGCGCGTGGCTTCGTTCCCACTCGGATAAGGACTGAGCGAAATTACCGCCGGTACTTTATCCTTACTCGCTATATTTCGATAGATAAAAGCATTGAGATGAATGCTGTCGCGCATTGGGATCATGACGGTTTCTTCCTTCACCGTTTCGGGGTAAAGCGCATAGAAAAGGGATTCGATATCGGATTGATAATACTGCCGGATATAATAGCGGAAATAATAATCAATCAGTGCGGTGGCAGCACCGAAATTCAGTTTTCCGCCGGCTTGTGAAATGGATTGATTGACGATGTTCTCGATCTCTTTGCGGTTGACATCGGTTGATGCTTTGGTGAAATTCCCTTTTTGTGCATTGATAATATCTCCGCTGAAGGAAGGATCCAGCCGGTTGATCGCCTGTTCAAGTTGCTGTCTGAACCGGGAGGCAAAAGCCTTTCCATGATCATCCGCTTGAAGACTGGCGGCTGCCAGGTAAGCTTCGTGCACAAAACCAAAAGGTATCCGGTAGTTGGCGAAAGGTTTCAATTGCCGGCTGCGTTTGATCTGAAGTAGCCCGGTTGAATAATCGCCGGCAAAAATGGCCGGCGTTACCTCATTGCTGGCAAAGGAAAACAGTTCGGAAGAATCGATTGTATAATTTTTCTCAGCCTCCCGGAGATAAAGCATCACGAGGCGGGAGATTTGTCCCACCTCCCTGTAGGTGGCATCGGCGTTGTTAAGATTAAAACTATCAGAAAGGGTATAACTGAACTTGTCGAAATAGTCGGCGGGGAGAACGGGTTTGGTTTGAGCCGATGCGGTATAGGCGCGTAACAACAGGAGCAGCAGGACTGCGGAAAAAGGTTTCATGTTAATGGTTTCCTGAATTTACGGAAAGAAGCGACCATTTTCAAATATCGTATTGGCTATTTCGCGCTTCAATGCGAAATAGCTTTCAATCCAACAATCGACCCTACCAGCGTCGTGAGGAAGAAGAGCCGCCAGGCGCTGGCCGGTTCTTTAAATAATAATATACCCACCAGCACGGTGCCAATGGCGCCGATGCCTGTCCATACTGCGTAGGCGGTACCGATTGGTAAGGTTTGGGTGGCTTTGATCAGCAAGGCCATGCTGATGATCAGTGACACCAGGAAACCTCCGTACCATCCGTACATCGCGGGGCCCGTGGCTTCCCTTGCCTTGCCGAGACAGGAGGCAAACAATACTTCAAAAAGGCCTGCAATAACCAATAAAATCCAGCTCATGATTTTTTTGGAGCAAAGCTGCCGATCCGGTCGCAAATAAAATTTTACTTATGATAAAAAACTAACGCAATTCTGCCCGGATGCGGCTGAGGCTCACCTGCGTAATGCCGAGATAGGAGGCAATATGCCCCAATTGCACGCGCCGGATAAGATCGGGATGATCGTTGAGCAGGTCTTTGTAACGTTCGGTGGCGGTGCGCACCTGGCGGCAGATCAACCGTTCTTCGGTGCGGATCAATTCTTTTTCAGCCAGCCTGCGCCCCCAGTTGGCGATGTGGATGTCCTGCTCGAACAGTTGGCGCAGCTCGCGGGTAGGAAGCACGTAGAGCTCGGAATCCTCGAGCAATTCCACGTTTTCATAACCTTTTTCATTTGCCACATAACTTTTCATGGACAAAACGGGATCGCCTTCTTTGCCAAACCAGAAAGTAATATCGGCATCGTCTGTGGGCGAATAGGCCCGCGCAATGCCTTTTTTTATAAAATAAATGACCGATTCGATCTTGTCGGCTTGCAGCAAAATATGTCCTTTGGGGAAATGCTGTTCGGTTATGTGTTCTTTGAGTTGGTCCAAAGAAGCGGTTGGGAGGGGAGAGGGTTGTTGAAGGATCTGATCGATGGACATACCGGGAATGTTGAACAAAATTAATCATCTTGGCTAACTTTGGACCATGCTCTCCGAAAAACAAAAAGCCGCTGCCGGCCAGCTATACGATGCCAATTACGACCAGGAACTGATCAACGAACGGATCGTTTGCAAAGACCTGTGTTTTGACTACAACTCATTGCGCCCCTCCGATACGGAAGCGCGTACGGCTTTGCTGAAAAAGTTGTTGGGCAAAACCGGCAACTCGTTTTTGATCGAACAGCCCTTCTATTGCGATTATGGCTATAACATAGAGATTGGTGAAAATTTTTATGCCAATGTCAATTGCACCGTCCTCGATGGTGCGAAAGTTACATTTGGAGATAATGTGTTCATTGCCCCGGATTGTGGCTTTTATACCGCCGGTCATCCGCTGGATGCGGAGCAGCGCAACAAAGGATTGGAGTATGCTTATCCCATCACCATCGGCAATAATGTGTGGATCGGTGCGCATTGCAGCATATTGCCCGGCGTTACCATCGGCGATAATACCGTAATCGGCGCGGGCAGTGTGGTGACAAAAGACATTCCGGCGAACGTGGTAGCCGTCGGTAATCCCTGCCGCGTGCTCAAAGAGATTAAGTGATCCAATTAATGTCGTGTTGTATAAATTATGATTTGGTTGTAACATATTTGCAGCTTCGTCGTTGAACAGGATCAATCAATACAAGCTGTATGTCGTTCTTCAAGATCCTGTCGGTATGTTTCTTCTCTATGGTTTCTCTTTTCGCTTCAGCACAGTCGTGCAACTGCGAAAGCAATTTTGAATGGGTTAAAAAAACGTTCGAACAAAATGACGCAGGTTTTCAGTATGTGATCGACCAGAAAGGCCGGCCTGCCTATGAAGCCCATAATGCCACGACTCTCACAAAGATTAAAACTGTTAAGTCAGAGACGGAATGTACGGAGTTGCTGTATAGCTGGATGCGCTTTTTCCGTAAAGGACATATTGGTATCGAACGGTTGAAAAGTGAGTCGGCAGTTGGCGTAGCTGGTCCCGATAGCCTTGTTATGGCCAATCATGAGCGATTGAAGTTGACAAACAAAAAATTTGAACAGCAACTCGCCGCTGCCAGCGAAGGAACGCCCGAAGGGATATGGGAGTCGAACCCCTATAAGGTGGGCATTATAAAAACCGGTGATCATTACAGCGGTTATATTATCGAAGCGCCTGGAACACCCTGGAAGAAAAATCAATTGAAACTTAAAATTTATCCTGCGGGCGATGGTTACAAAGCGGATTTCTGGATGCGCAACTTTTCTCCGATGACTGGCCAGCCGGTAAAAGTGATTGGGAAAAACTATCTGGGCCTGGCAAATATTCTTCACTTGAAAAGAGTGACGCCGGCGTACCAGGACGAACAGGAGATCAGAGACTATCTTGAATTTATATCCGCAGAAGAACCTTACTTTAAATTGTTATCAGGCGGTACCGCTTACCTGCGCATCCCCAGTTTTGATTATAACAACAAGAAAAAGATCGATAGCGTAATCAATGCCAATCGCAAGGCTATTTTATCCACCAGAGACCTGATCATTGATGTTCGTAACAATGGTGGAGGGGCCGACGCTTCCTTTAGTCAGATACTTCCTTTTTTATATACCAATCCGGTACGCACGGTCGGTGTGCAAATGCTCGCAAGTGAATTAAATACGCAGGCCATACTTGCCTACGCCCGCGATACAAATTTTGCCAAAGAAACACGCGACTGGTTGATGACCCGGTATGAAAAAATGAGCAAATCTCCGGGTGAGTTTGTACAGGTAGCCGACAGTATTGTTACGATTAAAAAACGTGACACGGTCTTTCCTTATCCCGCCAATGTGGCCATTGTTATCAACGAAGCAAATGCCAGTACCACCGAACAGTTTCTGCTGGCGGCCAAACAAAGCCGGAAAGTGAAGCTGTACGGCACTACTACATTCGGTGCGCTCGACATCTCCAATATGAATGGTATAACATCACCCTGCGGAGATTTTAAACTGTGGTATTGTATGTCTAAAAGTTATCGCATCCCGGACATGACCATCGATAGCAAAGGGTTGCAACCGGATTATTATATTGATAAAACGATTCCTGAACAGGACTGGATAAAGTATGTACTGGATATGAATAAAAGCAGATAGGTTACCTTTGAAAAATGAAAGCACCTTTCTTTCTTAAAAGTACCAGAGAACTGAATGGTACCTTCTTTGAAAATGCCATCCTTCTTATTACGGAAACCAACGACAAAGGCGCAACCGGCTTTGTGATAAACATGTTATTTCCGCGCAAGCTGAACGACCTCGCTGAGTTCAGCCACGCGCAACCTTTTCCACTTAACGAAGGCGGTCCGGTAGACCGTGAACATTTGTTTATCCTGCATCAGCGCCCCGATCTGATAGCAGGTGGCGAACCTGTCGGCGAAGGTCTCTATCTGGGTGGAGACATGAATACGATCATCGAAGCGATCAATAATAACACGCTCACAACAGCGGATATCCGCCTCTTCATCGGTTATTGTGGTTGGGATAACGATGAATTGCAAAACGAAATCAGCGAAGGAAGCTGGGAAATCAGTTCCGGGGAAAAATTATTCTAAATCTCCGGCGACCTGAAGTTCCAGCGGAAGTTTGATGGCCACTTCAAAGCCGCCTCCATCTTCTTCGTAAAACGTAGCCTCCACTGTTCCATTCAGAATATTTGCCCGGTTGGAGATATTGGCTTCGTGTAAATGAATTTCGTGCGAGTCTTTCTCTTTTGGGTTGACGTAATCAATAATAATATTTGTTGCTTCCCCTGTCTGGATTTTGAGTACAATAGATTCGGGATGCAAAACTTTTGCGAGGCACAAAGCATCCTGGATGATCCGGAATACCATTAATCCGTATTCACCGTTGAGCTGTAATTGCTGGTCCAGCTGGTATTCGATGGGCATTGTTTCCTGCACATCGCATTCGTCGAGTAGTTTGGCGATATGCGCCGCATAGTTATCGTTCAGGAATGTGGTAGGAATGAGGTCTTTTGAAAGCCGCTTGACAGAGTTGATCAGGTTATTGAGTTCGAAAATGCTGTAATCCAGGAATTCGCTGGACACCTGCTCCACGTTCTTAACGTGATTGATGTACAGCTTCACCGCAGCGGAGGTCTGCGCGATCTCTTCGTGCAACTGGTATGCAGTATTGAATTGATTTTTTTCAGTGGTTTTAATATTGAGCTGCGCAATTTGCTGTTCGGCCTGTAACAACAATTGTGTTACTTCCAATATCTGCCGGTTCTTTAACCGCAGCTCCAGCAGGCGGCTGATTTGACGGGCTACCCGTTGCAATGCCACCACCTGCTGACCGGTTAGTTTCCTCGGGACCTTGTCAATGGCGCAAACGCTGCCAAGCGCGTAACCATTGGGACTGACGATGGGAGCGCCCGCATAAAAAGCCACTTTCAATCCGCCGGTCACATCCGGGTTGTCAAAAAAACGTTCGTCTTTGGAAGCGTCTTCTACAAGCAATATTTCTTTTTCCAGGATGGCATGCCCGCAAAAAGAATCACCACGATTGCCTTCGGGGAAATCGATATTTTTTGTGGCTTTGAACCACTGCCGGTCTTTGTCGATGAAAGTAATACTCGCCATCGGACAGTTGCAGATATCGGACACGAGATGAACGAGATCTTCGTAATCCTCTTCCTGTTGCGAGTCGAGAATATTGAACGAATAGAGATCTTTTAAACGCTGTTGTTCATTGTAGGGAATCGGAGCCTTCTTCATATTAGGATATTATCAAAACTGACTTAAGTAAAACTATGAAAAAGACAAGGAATAAAAAGTTCTGCCGCTCCCTAAAATGCGGTATTAAGGGTTAGTTATAGCCACCAGAAATTATGAAACGGTAATTCAACGGATATATTTGCTTAAAACGTAACCTGTTTTGTTGCTGCTGATCACGCGTACCTTCCACCATGCACCGCGCTGACTGAGTTTTACCAATTTTGCTCCTTTACGGAGCTTTTCCACGATGCCGAAATTTTCGCCCGGACCCGAACGCAGGTTGACTTCAGCAATAGCTTCGAATTGCGCAGGCGCGTTTATGGCTGACTCATCATTGTTAGCGGTTTTGGGACGGAGCTTGTTACCAGTTTGACCGGAGGATGGGCTGTTCTTAGTCTTCGTACGGGGTTTCTTCGGTTCTTCCGGTTCTGCAACAGTGGCGCACACGCCGCAGGTACCGCCGGAGCCGCAATGGGCGCAGCGGCTGCAGTTTTTGCAGGCAGTACAATAAGCGGAGCCTGTACACCGGCCTTCATCTTTGGGCGAAGTGCAGCAACTGGCGATGTCCTGTGAAAAACATAAGTTGGCGGAGAAAAGAAAAACAAGAATAAGGAGCGACTTTTTCATAATTGAGGGTTGTATAAGGTTGTAATTGTAAACCTACGGTAAAGCATTAACACGCGCCGCCGCGGCGGGGAGGGGATTTTTCCCGTTTCTTTATCATTTGTTAAATGGCCGCGCGGGAAAATATTTTACCTTGTCACCAAACAGTTTTTTCGGCAATGCAATCCATTCATCTCAGTCCGGCCTCTGCGCAACATATCAACGAACTCCGATCTATCGCCCGGGAAACTTTTTACGAGACGTTTGCAGGCGACAATACCGAAGCAGACATGCAGCAATACCTGGATGAAAAATTTAATCTTTCCGTGTTGCAATCAGAACTCGACAACCCGGACTCTTTCTTTTTTATTGCCTGGGAAAATGAAACGGCCATCGGCTACATGAAGCTAAATACGGGTGCCGCACAAACCGAATTGCAGGAAACAACTTCGCTGGAGATCGAACGTATCTATGTTAAAAATGCCTATCACGGAAAGAGAATCGGGCAGTTACTGTATGATAAAGCTTTTGAAGTAGCGAAGGAAAAGAATAAAACCAGTCTCTGGCTTGGGGTATGGGAAGAGAATCACAAGGCCATCCGTTTTTATGAAAAAAATGGGTTTATACCTTTTGATAAACATGTATTCCGCCTTGGCGGGGATGAGCAGATGGATGTGATGATGCGGAAAGGTATTAAGTAGTAAGTAGTAAGTATTAAGTAGTAAGTATTAAGTAATAGGTATATGGAAATGATGCTTTGCGGCTTTGCGTGAACCCGGGCTTTTTTCATGCAAACCATATACCCTGGTTCGTGTATTCACGAACCAGCCAGTAATTAAGATGCTCAACCGAGCATAGTACGAATCATAAGTCATGAAATCGTTGCCGGTACAACGAAAAAGCGCACCGGCAACGATCAGGGGATTAAGCTATCTCTGTAATAAATTGTTCTTTCGGTGTGCGTACCTTCTTGAGGTTCACCAGCCAGTCTCCATCGTCGGCGCGATAGCCGAGTGGAAGGATCACCACACTTTTCAATCCTAATTTGTCGAGACCCAGAATTGCGTCCATTTGTGCAGGTTCAAAACCTTCCATGGGGGTAGCGTCTACCTTTTGTTCTGCTGCAGCGGCGATCGCCAATCCGAAAGAAATATAGGCCTGGCGTGCAGAATGGCTTTTATGCCAATCTTCTCCCAGCGGTTCGTACATGCCCCAAAGCAGTTGTTTGTAATCGTTCATGGCATCATCGGGCAGGCCGCGTTCTTTGATCGTATAATTAAATACATCGTTGATACGCTCGTATGAATAGCCATCCCACGCGGCCCATACCAACAGATGCGAGCAATCGGTGATCTGACTTTGATTAAAAGAGAAAACCTTGATCTTGTCCAGCAACTCTTTGTTGCTGATCACAAAAAGGCGGTAAGGCTGGAGGCCGGAGGACGAGGGCGCCAGGCGCGCGGCTTCCAGTATGTAATTGAGTTTGTCGGCGGGAACGGGCTGGCCGTTCATTTTTTTGGTGGCATAGCGCCATTGTAGATCGTCTAGTAAAGCCATGGAGTTATTTTTTAATGAAAGACAAAATTAGCCCGGCTTTGTATACTTTTGTAACAAGGTAATCAAAAGTAATGGTTACCTTCAGGTAACCAGGTAACATATGGCAGACAAAAAACATTCCCACGAAGACTGTAAAAAAAACATACTGGCAGTGCACGATGCCATGGATGTGCTCAATGGCAAATGGACGATATCCATTATTGCCGTACTCTGTTTTCACCAGCAGCGGCGCTTCTCCGATATCCTTGCGGATGTAAAAGGTATTTCCAATCGTATGTTGAGTAAAGAGTTAAAGGAAATGGAAATGCACAAGCTGGTAAAACGCACTGTGCAGGATACACAGCCCATAACTGTCTTATATGAATTAACAGAATACGGCCGCAAGCTGCAATCGGTTATCAATAATCTTTCCGATTGGGGGCATGAACACCGGAAGAAAGTAATGGGGAAGTAAGGCGTGAGGGATAAGGGGTAAGGTGTAAGGCATAAGGTATAAGGTAATCTTGGCGGCTCTGCTTCTTATGCGCCTTTGCGTGAAGCCCGCGGCTTTTCAAGCGATGTTTTAGCTATTGTAATCGTTTTCTGAATGATGAACGACATCACATACCAACTTGTAAAACCTGACGCGTTCCTGGCCGACTATGTCGAAAGTTTCTGGTTATTGCAAAACAAATCGACCACAGCGAAGGAAGTTGTGATCCTGCCCGATGGTCGCATCGACCTGTTTTTTTCCAGGTCGGCGTTGGAACCTTTTCATGCAAGCCTGTTAGGCATAAGCACACATCCTGAGCAGGTGGAGATTGCACCCGGAACGATCATGTTTGCCATCAGCTTCAAACCTTTGGGAGCAGAGTTATTGCTTGGCCCGCAGGTGGCCGGTATCCTCAATAGCGGGAAACGAATGCCGGACGGATTTTGGGAATTGGCGGAAAAAGATCTGCAAGACTTTAAAGAGTTTTGTGAGAAAGCCTCTTCAGCAATAAAGCAACGATTACCGGAAAAAACAGATGAACGGAAAAAGAAATTGTTTGAACTGATACATACATCCAACGGATCTGTCACTATAAAGGAATTATCGGATAAATTATGCTGGACCAGTCGTCAGCTCAACAGGTATTTTTCGCCGCAGTTTGGCTTGCCTTTGAAAGCGTACTGTAACATCATCCGTTTCCGGGCGTCCTTTCATCACATCAAAGAGGGAAAGTTGTATCCGCAGCAGGACTTTGCGGATCAGTCGCATTTTATCAAAGAAGTAAAAAAGTTATCGGGTGCACTGCCGAAGGAATTGAATAAAAATAAAAACGGAAAGTTTATACAGCTGGCTTTGCTAAATCAAAAGTAAAAATTCAAAAGTCAGGAAAAAAGTGGCTGTGGTAACCTGAGCACCAGGTTCATGCAAAGAAGCAAAGCACTACTGAATACCTAATACTTAATACTTAATACTTAATACTTACTACTTAATACTTAATACCTAATACTTATTACTTGCGACGCAAAAACGTCCGAAAAGTACAATTCCCCGCCACGCCCCGTTGATAATTTTGTACCGTAAATAAAACGGTATGATAAACGATAAAAAGATAGCCATCATCGGTGGCGGTCCTGGTGGATTGGTGCTCGCAAGATTGCTGCAATTGGAGGGTGCGGACATAAAAGTCTACGAGCGCGACAACCACAAAGAAGCAAGATCGCAGGGAGCAACGCTGGACCTGCACGAAGAGTCGGGGCTCGAAGCATTGCGCCGCGCGGGTTTGCTGGAAGCATTCTATAACTATCACCGGCCGGATGCGGGCAAGCTGCGTGTGATGGATGAAGACATGCATATTTTGTACGAAGAGCATACCGGCGAAAAGGGAGCTGCTGAAGATCGCCCTGAAATTGATCGCGCGGATTTGCGCATGATCTTACTCGATTCATTAAAGGCCGGAACCATAATATGGGAAAGTCAGTTTGTATCCATGAGCCCGCAGGGCGAAGGCTGGCAACTGCAATTCAAAAATGGTACAGCCGCATACGCCGATATAGTGATAGCGGCAGACGGCGCCAATTCCAAAATCCGTTCATATATCACTGATATAAAACCTGTCTATTCCGGCATCACGATCATTGAAGGCAATATCTATCATGCTTCGCAAAATGCGCCGAAACTTTGGGAGCTGGTGAAAGGAGGGAAGGTGTTTGCCTTAGGGAAAAGTCAATCGCTTATACTGAGTGCCAAAGGAGATGGATGTTTATCGTTTTATACCGGCTGCAACGTAGAGGAAAACTGGGCGCAAAACGCAGGCATCGACTTCACGAAAAAGCAACAGGTACACGACTGGTTTAAAAAAGCCTTCGGCGAATGGCATGAAGAATGGCAGGAATTATTTGCCGGGGAAAAAATATGGTTTGTCGCCCGCCCGCAATATCATTGTCCGCCCGACCAGGAATGGAAATCCCTCCCCAACTTAACCATGCTCGGAGACGCGGCGCATCGCATGCCACCCTATGCGGGCGAAGGCGTAAACATGGCGATGCAGGATGCGTATGAGTTGGCAGAAGCGCTGACTTCAGGTGAAGGCATTGCAGCTTATGAAAAAAAGATGCTTTCACGCGCATCAGAGGTGACCGCAATGACGTTGGAATCAACGGAGCGATTGCATAGCGAGGGCGCGGTGGATTGGTTGTTAGGAATGTTTGCGGGGGAAGAATAAAATTAGTTAAACAAAAAGCCGCAGAAAATACCGCGGCTTTTGTTCAAACAGGTTGATATCTTATACCCGCTCCACCAGGTGCAAAAATTGCGCCTTTGCTCCTTGTGCGCCTTTGCGTGCGATCTGGTTCGGACTTAAAGGCTTTCCAATCGCACTCAAATTTATCAGGGATTGCTGCTGAAAATCGAAGCATTCGCAATCAGCGCCCTTCTTTCGAACTTCAGGATATCAACAATTAACTGTGCGAAGTCTTCGGGTTGTAAAACTTTATCCGGGTTGCCATCGGTGATTTTTAAATCCGTTATCGTCATATCCGTAGCAATCGTGCTGGGCGTGAGGGTAACGACGCGGATATTCTCTTTCCGCATTTCCAGCATCAATGATTCGGAGAAACGCATAACAGCGGCTTTAGAAGCGCTGTAGGCAGAGTAATTTGCGCTGCCTTTCAAACCCGCTGTTGACGCAACATTGATGATATCACCACCGCCGTTCGCTTTCAGCAAAGGGATAACAGCTTTCGCTACATAATAAACGCCTAAAACGTTTACCTGGATAATTTCTTCCCATTTGGCCGTCGGCATTTCTTCCACCGACCCTAAACCGGCAATTCCCGCGTTGTTAATCAATATATCTATCTTCGGAAATTGCTTCGCAATCTTTTCGATGCCTGCGTTCACTGCCTCCTGGTTGGCTACATCAAATGCTGCATAAGTGACATTGACACCTAACGCTTTTAATTCAGTAGCGGTTTCTTCCAGTTTTTTGGTATCCCTGCCGGTGATCGCGATGTTGACGCCTTCTTTGGCCAATGCAATAGCAGTGGCTTTACCCAGGCTGCGGCTGCCGCCGGTGATAAGAGCCGTTTTACCTTTTAGATATGTCATGTTTTTATTTTAAAGAATTATAATCGCCGTTGTTGGTATCCTACCAACAACACAAAAAACACGATCTGGTTCAGGTATTTTCCTTAACTAATGTATTTAGGATTTTATTTACTAAATAAGTTAGTATATTTGATTTTGAAAAAGGAGCCGGTTATGTTATTGAGTGAGCGGGTGATGGAGAAGCTGGAGATATTGGCAGATGCTGCCAAATATGATGTTTCCTGTGCCTCGGGGCAGAGTAAACGGGAAAACAAAAACAAAGGCATCGGCAATTCATCAGGATTTGGGATTTGCCATGCCTATACGGAAGATGGCCGTTGTGTGTCATTGCTGAAGATCCTGCTCACCAATCATTGCATTTTTGATTGCGCTTATTGCGTAAGCCGGAAAAGCAACGATATCAAAAGAGCGGCCTTTACGGTAGAAGAGGTGGTCGACATTACCATTAGTTTCTACCGCCGGAATTATATTGAAGGACTTTTTCTTAGTTCGGGTATTTTCAGCAATCCTGATTATACGATGGAGCGGCTCGTCAGGATAGCTAAAAAGCTGCGCAAGGAAGAAAATTTCAACGGGTATATTCATTTGAAGGCCATCCCCGGCGCGAGCGATGAATTAATCAGGGAAGCGGGCTTGTATGCGGACAGGCTAAGTGTGAATGTGGAAATGCCGACGGAGCAAAGTTTGAAATTGCTGGCACCGGATAAAAATCACCAGGATGTTATCCGACCGATGACATTTTTGAAAGAAGAAATTGCCGGCCGTAAAGAGGAGAAAAAGATCATTAAGAAAGCACCGCTTTTTGCGCCGGCAGGGCAGAGCACGCAAATGGTGATCGGTGCTACAAAGGAAACCGATCTCGAAATCCTGGCGATGACGGATTATTTCTATGGCAAGATGAATCTTCGTCGTGTTTGTTACTCCGGCTATGTGCCGATCAGTACGGATAACCGTTTACCTGCATTGGGTACGCCGGTTCCGATCATTCGTGAAAATCGTCTGTATCAGGCAGACTGGCTATTACGGTTTTATGGATTCAAAGTAAATGAACTGGTCGGCTGGGATCAGCCTGATCTTGATCTCGACATCGATCCCAAACTGGCCTGGGCATTGCGCAACCCGGAGCAATTTCCGGTAGATATCAATACGGCCGATCTGGAAATGATCAAACGCATACCGGGAGTAGGCGTGAAGAGTGCGCAAAGAATTGTGCAGTCGCGCAGGTACAGACGACTGAAGCCCGAACATCTGCAAACAATGGGTATCGCTTATAATCGCGCGAAATACTTCCTGGCATTCAGCACCCCGTTTTCGCTGCACAAAGATCTTACGCAGGAGCAGATCAAACAGCAGATACTGAAACTGCAGCAAAGTAAATATGAAAAGAATTTCTCTTCGCAAATAACCCTGTTCTGATCCTATGATTACACTCGCCTGTGACGGAACCTTCGAAGGCTGGCTGACTGCTTTATTCGATATATACGAATACCGGTTTACGGACGTGGAATTTTCCAGCGAAGGCGTGTCGGCCAATATGTTTTCCACGACCAGGCAGGTGACTACCGATCTGTTGAAAGCGGAACGGGTAAAAAAAGGATTGAAACAAAGATTATCACAGCAGGGATATCAGCAGCTATACCACACCTTTTTCTCGGAAATAGAAAATGCAGAACAACAGATGTGGTTGTTTGCACAATATGTATTTGCCAGCAAAATAAACGTGGAAGGCGACCAGCGAAATCCGGTCGTATGGAATATCCTGAAGGCAGCGCAAATGGTCCGCCGCGAATCGCACCGGATGAAGGCATTTGTGCGTTTTCAGCTCACCAAAGATCAAATCTATTACGCTGTGGTGGAGCCTGACTGTGACGTGCTGACGTTGATCGCTAAACATTTCAGTGATCGCTATGCCGACCAGCGCTGGCTGATCTATGATGATAAAAGGAAATACGGCATCTATTATGATCTGAATTCAGTTTCCGTGGTGGAAATGACCTTCAACGAATTATCCGGCGGCGTTGAAATATGGGATGATAAGGAGTTATTTTTTCAGCAACTATGGCAGCGTTATTTCGGTAGCGTGAATATCAAGGCCCGGAAAAACATGAAATTGCACTTGCAGCACATGCCGAAAAGGTATTGGCGGCATTTGACAGAGAAAAAAACAGGGCTTTAATACTTCCGGTTCATGTTCTCGCGAACCAGCGAACTGTGTAATGCGGCCGGTTGAGGCATCTCGTTTAAATATCTGACTTTAAGTGATTAACTTAAACGAGGGGATTTTATTAGCCTCACCCAAACCATCTATCTGCGTATGAAAAAAATAATTTTAGCAATTGTAACGCTTTTCCTGCTTGGGACAGCTCAGGCACAAGGGTTTATCAATCTGAGCAAAACCGGATCAAAGAACTATCTCGCAAAATTCAGTGCCAAAGAAAAACTTCAAACTGCCACTACCGAAACCGATTCAACGCTGACATTTTTTATAAGAGATTCGGCAAAACAAAATTTAGATCTGGTATTGCATTTTGATGCATCGGGTAAATGTTATAGGGAAACGCGCGTGCTGGGCTGCGATTCCTGTTATCAAAAAATGCTAAATAATACGCTGTCAAATAAAAGGTATCAGTGGAAAAAGGTGGATGATAAAACCTATGTCTCCAAATACTCAAAGGGCCTGGTGTTGACGCTGCTCGCTGAGGGGAATTTTTCTTTTGTGATTCAGCGGAGTGAGTTAGGGAGGAAGGAGTATAAGCGGTTGGGGAAGATGTGATTATTGTAAGGTATTACTGGCGAGACCAGAAATTATCGTTGGCTTTAGCAACTGTACGTAAACCTATGGGCTTTTAATACATAGTATTTTAGTTTAATTCTACTAATCCATTTTGTGTATCATGAGTGATTTTTTTAAAAGGTAGTAAAATTGTTAATACTGGTCGTTCTTCCGGAAAATAGAAATTGCTATAATTATGTTTAAGTAAGAAAGGGGCATTTTCCCCGTATTTGGGAAAAATAATTTATGCTAGTTTGCGGGTCTTAAACTTTATTTATGAAAAGATTAAAGCTCGCAGCAATTGCTGCTTTTACCATGTTATATATGGTCAATTGTACGAAACCAAGTAGTGAAGAATTAACAAACGAACAGCGAGACATTGTGCTATCGGCGCGAATAACAACAGGATTCGATGCAGGCGAAGTTCACAATGCAATGTTAGATTATTTTCTCGCAGAGATTCGCGCCGACTCCATAAACTTTTTCGATGGTTTAGATACTTCTAATTTTTACTCGAGAATTCCTGCTGCGTTTCTGAGTTATTCAATGGATTATTACAACGACAACAGCTTTTCTAGCTCTTTCAGTTCGGCCGGGCTAACACCTGCTGAAATTTCGACACTGGTCACAACAATTGAGGATTCGACTATTGGCTGGAGAAACAGCGAATCGGTATTCAATGATGCAAGCGTAGATTTTCTTGATGCCTTAGACGCTTTAGAAGTCGCGGTTGCTGACCACGGCTTCACCGAAGAATTGGATGGAGCTTTAGACAATGTGGTTGGCATGTATGGAGAGTTATTGACAGATTCTGCGGAAATCTTAGCTTTTCAATACGGTGTCAGCATAGGTAAGGCCTCCAACAGCTATTGGCTGGAAAAGATTGACAATTGGAATTCAACATGTTATACGGCCCTTGAAGGGGATGCCCGGGTTATGCGCAAAGCTCCACCCGATGAGGGAACTCTTTGGGCTGATATGGTCGGAGGGGTAAAAGGAGCTTATAAAGGAGCGAGAATTGGTGCTACATTTGGTAATGGCGCGGGACTTGCCGGTGGAGCTATTGTTGGTGTGGTGGCCGGAGCGGCTAGTGCATCAGGAATATCCTACTTATGGGATCGGGTGCGGAACTTTTTCTGGGGCTAATTAAATCAAATCAGATGAGTAAGACCGAATATAAACTTTGGGATTCCTGGACACTTGTCATGTTCATTATCCTCTTTGTTATTTCAGGAGTCAGTGCAGGATATGATAGTTTTTGGCAGATCGGAATTTCGATAATAGCCGCGATAATGGGTTACCTTATTTTTCGGAGACCAGTAAACTGGCTATTTACTTACCTGATGCGGAAATTTGTGATCAGGAATAAGGATAAAAAAACAATACAGGAATAGACAGAAGAGCCTGCCAAAATCGGCGGGCCTTTTTTTTAACAGCATTATTCCGCCAATGCATAATTTGTGTCAGCTACTGTCCGGAGCGGTAATTGCGGCTATGTCAGATTGTTCAGCGTGAGTCACAATGATAAGTTATAAGTCGTACCTAATACAAGAAATAGTTATGGTAAATGTCAGTCTCAGATCAGGTTTCCTTTTAATTTCTCTAAAAACGATTCTTTGTAATTAGCTCCGATAGGGATTCTCTTATCCTCTCTTTTCATGATAATTTCGTTGTTGTCCACCGCTTTTATATATTTTACTGAGACAATGTAGGATTTGTGAACCCTGATAAATCCACAGGTAGGAAGACGATACTCCAATTCTTTCAGACTCAGGTAGGCTAATGTTTTTTGCGGAGGGCAATGAAAGGATACATAATTATTCATTGCCTGGATGTAAACTATATCGTCAATATCTATTTTTTGAAGTTTTCCTCTTTCCCCGTGCTTGACTAGGATATAATCGTCTTTAATGGCTTCCACTGGTGTGGAGTGGCCGGTAATGGCGTCATTAACTTTTTGAACGGCAATTTTAAATCGTGCAAACTCAATGGGTTTCAGGAGATAATCGATTGCATTCAAATCATAGCTTTGAGCGGCATATTCAAAGTAGGCTGTGCAAAACACAATTTTAGTCATGTGGCCAATTTCTTTGGCCAGTTCGATGCCATCTTTCCTTTCCATTTGTATATCCAGAAAAACAACATGAGGCTTCTCGGTTTTAATCAGCTCGATTCCTGTCAATGGATTTGTCGATACTCCGACTAATTCCATTTCAGGCATCCGTTCGACAAATCTTGTTAAAACGGCAATGGCCGCTTTTTCATCATCTATTATAATACATCGAATCATAACTCAGGTTTTTAGGGATAATTCAATAGAATAAAACCCATTCTCAATCTTGGTCGAAAGGGAATGATTTTTTTTATATAAGACGTCAAGACGTTTTCTGAGATTGAGAATGCCTATGTTGTGCGAAGTGTTATGTGCACTCTTTTCTTTTATTTTGTTTTGGCAGTAAAAAAGAATTGCGTCTGGTAACAACGTGAGCCTGATAACAAGTGGATATTCGGGATCGCTGAAATCTCCATATTTAAAGGCATTTTCGACTATGCTGATCAACGATAAAGGTGGGAGCATCTGGTTTTGAATGTCCCCGGTTATTTGAAAATCTACCATATCATTTTGCTGATGCCGTATATTATTGATTTCAATTAAACGGTTAAGATTCTTCAGTTCTTTTTCAATTGGAACAGAATCGTTTTCATAGTTTATATTCTCGAAAGAATAGCGCATCATGCTGGATAGCTTGGAAATATTGGATGCTAAGGTTTCCGAGTATTCCTGCGCCTGCGAATACAAGGTGTTGAGTGTATTATGAAGGAAGTGAGGATTTACCTGGGCTCGCAAAAAAGCATATTCTATCTGAAGTTTTTCTTTTTGAGCGGTCAATTCCTGTTCTTTTAACCTTGCATTTTCCAAATCCTTTTTATATTTCTCCTCCTGGACCTGCCGCAACGCATGTTCTTTTCTGAAAAAACCTGCCACAACAAAGTATAAAAGTGCGTAGGAATAATATTGAGCGTATCCCAACACCGAGTATTTGATAAATTCTCTGAACTGGTCTTTTTTATATAACAGAACATTGGCAGAGGGCAATGCCCTATACATATATGCATAAGTCAAAACAGCGAGGATAAGAAATGTTCCAACGAAAGAAGCCACGCTAAAAAAAGGCCCTATCTTTTTATATCTGTTTATCCAGAAAACACTTGTATAAAATACTGCACAAAAAGGAAGCATGAACAGCACTGCGTGCCCGATTGTTATGGAAGGATTTGATAATTTATTGGCAGCATAAAGGAAGCCAATATAGACGAACCAAGCGGCGACATGGGTCGCAACTATCCAGAATTTTTTGTTCCCTCCTGGAAGAAATGAGTACATGGCTTCATAGTTAAGGTCAGGAATGAGAACTAAAGATAGTGTAATACCCCGTTTTCTTCAAGTTCGGCCAGAACTGCGGTTTCAATCTTCGTTTTATTTACCGGCATTTCAGCGCATTGCCTTAACTTTTTGTATAATGAGGTTTCTATTGGATAAGATGTATAGTTATTTTTTTTAAATAAAAACGATCTTTTGTCGATTTGGAACATTCCGTAATCTCTCAGGTTAAATTGCACATGTGTTCCGCTGGTCCGGCCTCTGCAAGGAGTGATAGGGTTGATTATATTCGCCACTTTGTGCAGGTATAGCCATGCCTCCCATTGTTCAGGATACCGATTGATCATGGGGGCTAGTATATCATAAAGTTTCTGTGTTATCTTCTGAGCGAACCGGTCTCTGTTTTCCTGCAGATTGGGATAAATAGGGGCATAGAATTTGATGCGAATGTCATCCCAGTCTGCTCTGTAACTAATGGCCGGGATAACCGGCACATTTGTGATATGAGCCAGGAATCCGATTCCTTTTCTCGCAAATAATTGTTGGTTGAGAAAGTTTATGAGGCAACTGTTGTTATTCCTAATAGTCGAAACGCCTGCGCCGGAATTGCCATCGATATATAGCAGAAGACTTTTCCCCTTTTTCAATTCACGGATCATTTGCAGTCCACTGTTTGGATTTTCCGCATCGATAATTGTAAGCCCTGTATTTTTATTTTTCTTTGTCAATGATTTATAGAGTGAGAGATAGCTTTCTCCTTCGGCGGCGATAATGCTACTGCCCAGTACAAGGGAAAAAGAAATGTTTTTTTGAACAAGTAATGAATTGATAATGCGATAGGAGCCTGTGTGAAACGTACAGATTATGGACGGTTGGGTTTTCAGCAGTTGCAATTGGTCATCAGTCAAATTCTCGCTGTATGAACAACCTGGAACGAAATCTGCTTGCTGTTCCAGTATACTAAGGCGTTGATGAGTCAATAATCCGGCGAATACCTGCTGGTGCTTTGCAGGGGGCATATCAGAAATATAGTTCGAAAGATTTGCGCTCGTCAGGGTATAGCAACCATACGTTATTTCGTTGGTCTGTACGATCGATCCGTCGTAATACTGCCTGATAATGGAATTGCGCTTTTGGGTAAACTCAGCTTTATTCATAAAAATGATTATAGGATGATATGTTGATAAACAGAAAAGGAATCTTTCTTAGATTCCTTTTCTGTTTACTGTTGATTTCCCGGAGGCATTGGTGGCTGCGTGTCGAAACAGCAGCTAATATCAAGGAAAGAATAAATTTCCGCAACTAACTTCCCATATTGGCTTTGAAGTTGATCAAGGCTTAGCGCATTGTTGAAAATTTCTCTGCTATTATTCATGTTGAAGGGTTTGGTTGTTAATTCCTGTTTCCGCAGTCATCTGAATCCAAATATCTTTTAGCCTTCAAGGCGCTCCGAACTTTTTATGTAAACGTATCGTTTGGCTTGGTAAACACATCGATAGTATATGTTGGGGTTTTCCTAAATGAAACATGGTAATAGCGTAACTGAGGGGTGTCAAAGCCAGGTCTTGTGCGGTATTTATAATTCTTTAACCTTTTTGATGGATTTCACATCGGCTAAGCAGGTGTTCACGTAATAAATGAAAAGCCGAATGAAAGATGAAGTAGTATTGTTTGGTTATGTCGCGGTTATTCATGTATAAAGAATGACAACGAGATCTTTAATCTTCAAACTGATCAAATGAAACCAAAATTAATTGCATTTACGTCGGCATTTGCCCTTATTGCAGCCCTTGTTCTTTTCTCCTGTCAAAAAAGCAACCAGCAATCTATCGAAGACAATCGTGAAGAACTCCTGTTTAAAAACGAGTCAAAGAAAAAGATGTCTGACTTTGTGATAGGAGGCAATATCGAAAAAGTCACGAGGATTGGATATGATAATTCGGTCTTGTCTTCTGTCAAGTCGTCTCCTGAATGGAAGGCTCTGACGGCAAAAAACAACATTCTTGTAAAAGATATAAAAAGGTCATACCTGTACAGTGGCGGTATTTCTCTCGTGACGATACCACTTGCTGCCGATAGGGGATCGAACCAGTACCTGAATGTTTATATCCAGGGCGAGAAGTTTTTAATCACCAAGCTGACGGAGACAAAACAGGAAAGCGGCTTGACAACCTATAAAATTCTATCATCTTCAGACGAGTTGTTCTATCAGTTCGATTTAAATGATAAAAATCAAATCGGGAATTGGAAATTCGTTAAAGATCTGCCGAAGATATTTGCAAGAGAGGCAGTTCTTGTGCCGGAAGAACCGGGCGGAGGAGGCTGTTCATCCAAACCTTTTTATGAGTGCATGAATTGTTTAATTGTCGGCGTATGTGGATCGGATTGGCTTTGTACGATTGCCTGTGGTCTGGCTATTCCAAGTTGTTTAGGCGGTGCCGCAGCCGTTTGTTTACTTGCATAAATAAAAAATAAGATACTTGAAAAAGCTATTTTTTTACTGGAAGACTGGTCGTTATGTTTTATGCGCCATTCTGGTTTTTTGGAGTTTTGTCCTGATTTTTAAAGATCGCGATTATACGGGGGCTCGGATACTACTCCTTATTGCTGCGATAGGAGTGTCTTCCACCTTATTTGTTGAGTGGTTTAAAAAAAATCGGACAGCGAAAGAAAAACCTGCTGAATAAAGTGCGTTCAGAAATTGTCCGTCAGCGGCAACTTATTTGACCGGGATAGACGGAGGATTCGAACGACCTGCTTCAATAACGTGAATACCGCTAACGGGACTTAGCATCCGGTCAGGCTTGCTTTTTTTAACTGCACTGGCAGGATTGTTTACCGGCTTTGAATTGCGGGCACTGGCTTCAATGCCTCAATCAGAAAGCCCTGCAGGTTAGTTTATCTGCGGGGTTTTTTCTGTACGTACGCGGAACACCCAGCGCCGAAGCTTCGGCGTGTGCCCGAACCGTCTCAATTTTCCGCTCCCTGGTTCGTGTATACACGAACCAGGGCATAAGAGCTGGAAACAAAAAGCCTCCACATTTCTGTGAAGGCTTCTGTGCCCATTCCGACCATTCGGAGCCGAAACTTCGGCGTGTGCCTGAGCCGTCTCAACTTTGCGCTCCCTGGTTCGTGTATACACGAACCAGGGCATAGGAGTTGGAAACAAAAAGGCCTCCACGTTTTTTGACTCCAGATATGAAATAATACATCGTGGATTTCAGGACTATTTAAATCGTCTTATTGGCACTGCACAAGCAGCCGATGAAGATATATTTTGAAGATTCACGAATGCATTGCCTCACCATTCTCACTCTCGTTCCTTTCAATCATCATATACCGGTTGAATTTTTTTCTGGTATGATGGATCCTGACTGATCTTCATGCCAATGCCAACCGAAGTAGTTTACAAGGCATGATCGAATTCCATAAACATACAACCAATCCGGCTATCTCACTTCCATCTTCTCCTGGAATAGCTGTATAAATTGATCGACGTGCAATCCGTCTACCAATCCGTGATGCACATGTACAGATATGGGCAATAGAACCCGTCCATTCTCCTCGGATAATTTGCCAAAAACAATTTTAGGGACGGAGTCTGCCACGCCAAGACGCTGTGCATGTTGCACGCTCGTAAACCGGATCCCGGTCAGCACAGAATAATGAATGATCGAGTCCAATGCTGGTGCCGGGCGAAGGCCGGAGTTCATTTTTTCTTGTCGCAGCGCTTCACCAGCCCCTGCTGCAAATTCCTTGAATTCGGGATGATAGTCAAAATAGGCAAATCCGAAAGTCTGGTCGGTTCGGGATACAGTCACTGATCCGGATATGGAGGAATATTCAACCGGGCCATCCCGGTTGATTCGCTGCCGGAATTGTTTGACCGAGTTGGCTGCATACAGGGATTTATGCAGGTAATATAGAAAAAAATTCACGCCAGCCATCTTGCAATAATTATAGGCACTTGTGCAATTGATCTCAGTAGTAAGTCCCCAAAACGGTTGCTCGAATAAGCCGAAGAATGCATAATGGTCTTTTCGTTTCCAGGTAGAGAGGTTTATTTTATATTTGTTATCTGTCAGCATGCCGGCAAATTGCCGCTAATGCCGGAGAAGGGATGCGCATAAAAGGATTTTTAACATACCTGGACGGATTATGTTCCATATACAAGGCAAAGAATTTATTGAACTCATTCCCCGTTCGTTTGGCGGTAACCTGGCTATCTGCGAGTCAACATCCCATCATCCGGGTTATTTTAGCTCCTCCACCTGCACGACCAGGAATGAATATTTTGATATTCTTTATTTCACTTGCCGGTTTTATCAGGACATTCGTGTCGATGCCTTGGAAGATATAACGCATGTCAGTCTTCACTTTCAGCTTCGCGGCCATTCCGATGCGTGTATCTCCGGGCTAAATCAGCCGCTGGGCATGAAACCGAACGTTCATAACCTGTTAAATTGTGTAGCGCCTGTAAGCGACTTTATCTTTCCCCAACAGGACCACTATGAATACATTTGCGTCGGTCTTAAACCATCCTTCTTTCAATCAATACTCGAGGGATGCGGGGAGATCGGTGATGAACTGCTGAGGAATGCTGCTCATCAAAAACCGTTTGGCCTTTTTAAAGAAAGCATGACCACCGATTTTCACCAATTACAGGTACTGCGGCAATTAAAAGACGCACCCATCGCCGACTCTCTGAAACCTGCTTTCCTCCTCTCGAAAGTTCGCGAGCTTACCTTGTTAACGTTGGGAAGGTCTTCGAAGCCGGACGCTATAAGCGGATTAAATAAAGAAGACATAAACAGATTACATGCTGTACGGGAATACCTTTCGCTGAATTTCCTGCAAGCGCATAGCCTGGAACAGATCAGCCGCACCTTTCTCCTGAATGAATTTAAACTCAAAGCGGGTTTTCGTAAACTGTTTAATACAACCGTTTTTGGGTTCATCCATGAGCTACGGATGAGTCATGGGCTGGAGCTGATACAGGCTGGCGGGTACTCGATCGCCGATATCTCCTTGAAGCTGGGCTATGAAAGCGAATCTTCGTTCAGGCGTGCCTTCAAATTATTCTTCGGAATAAGTCCTGCTGCGGTTAGAAAAGGATGATAGTTGTGCAATATAACAGCAGCATCGTCCTGAGGCCTCGGGACCTAAGCTGCTGCGTGTGCTGGTGCTGTCTCCACTTTCCGCTCCTTGGTTCGTGTATACACGAACCAAGGTATAAGGGCTGGAAACAAAAAAGCCTTCACATTTTCTGTGAAGGCTTCTGTGCCCACTCCGACCATTCGGAGCCGAGACTTCGGCGTGGATTCGAACCATGTTTCAAACAAAAAAGCCTCCACATTTCTGTGAAGGCTTCTGTGCCCAGGACTGGATTCGAACCAGCACACCTCGCGGCGCTGCCACCTGAAGACAGTGCGTCTACCAATTTCGCCACCTGGGCGGTTTCGAAAGGGGATGCAAAAATAAGGGGAAATGAATTTATTTCCACGCTTTTATAGCAAAAATTTCTTCCCCTCCGCCCGACCCCGCGCCCAGCCTCATTCACCGCCTTTTCACCCTCCACCAACACGCACTCTTCCGCTTCCCCACCGCATTTTTAGCACCCCGCAAAATCACGCAAAAGTACCTAACAAGCGTTCGCGTTACCGGTGTACATTCGGAATCACGTTCACATACACACACTAAACCAATCAACTGTATGAAAAGATCATTACTCCTGCTCAGCCTCGGGCTGATTACGGCAGGCGCAGCCTTTTCCCAGCAATCCGGCTGGAGACGCGCCACAACGCCCACCAACGAGTCCGCACTTTTCAACAACCGCTATCGCCCCGCCAGCTACAGCCTGCTGCAGCTTGACGAACAGCAGTGGCAGTCCCAAATCCGCCAGGCCCCTTCAGAATCTACCGTCAGCGCCCGGCAGTCTTCTTTCATTATTTCCCTTCCCGACGAAAACGGACAACTGCTTTCTTTCCGTGTTGTCGAGGCGCCCGTAATGGATCCGGCTCTCGCCGCACGCTATCCCGGTATTCAATCTTATGCCGGTACCGGCCTCACTGACCCGTCGCAAACTGTGCGCTTCAGCACCGGTACCGACGGCTTTCATGGCATGATCCTCCGGCCCGGACAGCCCACCGTTTATATCGATCCGGTAGGCGAGAACAACCGTTATTACGTCAGCTTCGCCCGCAGTGCCGCCCTCGGCGATCGCCATTTTTCCTGCGAAACACCCGAGTCCGCTGTCACCGATAATCCTCCGCTGACGGCTGGCAGAGCCGCTGATGACGGACGCCTGCGCACGTATCGTCTCGCACTGGCTTCTACCGGAGAGTATTCGCAGTATTTTCTCAACGGCACCGAGACCACCGATGCCCAACGCAAGGCCAAAGTGCTCACGGCCATGAACACCGCCATGACACGCGCCAATGCCATTTACGAACGCGATATGGGCATTCGCATGGTACTCATCGCCAACAACGATGCGATCATTTACCTCACCGCGTCCACCGACCCTTGGACCAGCGAGTACAATATCAAAACACAACAAACCATCGATGCCGTGATCGGTAATGCCAATTACGATATCGGTCACCTCGTGCACCGCGGCAGCAACAACGGTAATGCCGGTTGCATCGCCTGCGTTTGTAAAACACATAACGGCAGCACCAACCCCAATACATTTGTGGGTAAGGGTGGAGCATTCACGTCGCACACCGCACCCGTCGGTGATCCGTTTGTTGTGGATTATCTCACACACGAAATGGGACACCAGTTTGGCGCCAACCACACCTTTACTTTCAGTAATGAAAGCGGCACAGCCAGCCAGTTTGAGCCAGGCAGCGGTTCCACTATCATGGGTTATGCAGGCATCACCGGTGCTACCGACGTGCAGCCGCATAGCGATGATTATTTTCATGCGCGCAGCATCGAACAGATTTCTGATTATATCAAAAGCAGCACGGGCGGCGGCGCTTGTCCCACCGTCACTATCACCGGCAATACCGCTCCGGTTGCCAATGCAGGTGCTGATTATGTTATTCCCCGCGCTACTCCTTTTACGTTGACGGGTTCGGCTACCGATGTGAATGCGGGTAATGTGCTCACTTATACCTGGGAGCAAATGAATGCAGGTACATCGTCTACAACCAATCCCAGTACCACGGCTACTTCCGGCCCGCTGTTCCGTTCGCGCACCGGCACTACGGATCCTTCGCGCACGTTTCCTGTCCTGAGTTCTATCCTGGATGGAACCAACGGAAACCAGTGGGAACGTCTTCCCGGTGTAGCACGTACACTCAACTTCCGGTTGATGGTGCGTGACAACAATGCCGGTGGTGGCAATACAAAAGATGATGATATGATCGTAACCGTTAACGGGAGCGCAGGACCTTTTGCCGTTACCGCACCCAATACAGCGGTTAGCTGGTCCACCGGTTCAAGCCAGACCGTTACCTGGAGTGTAAACAATACCAATGTTTCGCCGATCAATTGTGCAAACGTGAAGATCAGCCTGAGCACAGACGGCGGTCTTACGTTCCCGATCGTATTGGCTGCCAGCACGCCCAACGACGGCTCGGAAGCGATCACGGTGCCGGCCAATACAACCGGCACGGCGCGTATCAAAGTGGAAGCCGTGGGCAATATCTTCTTTGATATTTCCAATGTAAACTTTACGATTACAGGAGGATCTTCCTGTGCGGCTCCGGGTAGTCTGGCTTCTTCCTCCATCACCAGCAGCGGCGCTACGGTGTCGTGGGCTGCCGTAAGTGGCGCCGTGAATTATACGGTAGAATATAAAACAACGGCGTCCGGCACCTGGACAACCGCCGCGGCTGCTACTACTTCAACGTCTGTGTCTATTGGTAGTCTTACCGCTGCCACAACATACGACTGGCGTGTACGTACCAATTGCAGTGGCGGTAGCAGCACCTATGCTGCTGCGCAATTCACCACGACCGGATCGGGTGGATGTGTAGCTGCATACGAGTCGAACGAAACGATTGGTGCAGCAGCTTCTATTCCGGTGAATACCGTTGTTTCAGCAGCCATCGGCAGCAGTACAGATGTTGATTATTATAGTTTCGCCGTCAGCAGTGTGAGCAACCTCGCTGTTACCTTGAGCAACCTGCCGGGCGACTATGATCTTTACCTGTACAATTCAGCCGGTACGCAGATCGGCAGTTCCATGGCAAGTGGTACCAGCAATGAATCTATCAGTCTTGCCAGCCAGGCAGCAGGCACGTATTATATCCGTGTGATCGGTTACAGCGGTGCATTCAGCACATCGGTATGTTATAACCTGAATGCAGGTGTAACGGCCGTTTCCAGCAGTTGCCCGGGTACGTACGATGTAAGTACAAATGGTACTACGTCGGGTGCGGCTACTATTCCGCTGAATACGGATATTAAAGGATTGATCAATCCTGCAGGGGATGTAGACTACTATCGTTTTGTGATCACCACAGGTGGCACGGCCACTGTTACCTTGAGTACATTACCTGCGGATTATGACCTGCGTCTTTACAGCAGCAATGGCACAACGCAATTGGCGCTTTCACAGAATGGAGGAACATCCAGCGAAACCATCAGCCGCACCTTTACGGCGGGTACGTATTTCTTGCAGGTGTATGGTTACAGCAATGCGTCGAATGCGACGAATTGTTATACACTGCGTGTACAAACAGGTACAGCATCACGCGCCGGTGAAATGATCGTGGGCGAGCAACGTGCAGAAGTGTATCCGAATCCTGTTGTGCGCAGTACCTCCGTTAATTTAAAAGGATTGAAAGGAAGTGCGGAACTGAGTGTGGTGGATGCCCAGGGCAAACAGCTCTGGCAGGCCTCAACCAGCCAGTCGCTGACAGAGATCGATATGCAGAAATGGCCGGCGGGTCTTTATCTGCTGCGGGTGAGATATAATGGAAAAGAGGAGACGTTTAAATTGCTCAAACAATAAGGAGGAAATAAAAAAACGGCTGCTTCGGCAGCCGTTTTTTTATTAATTTGAAGATTTGAAGATTTGAAAATGCAGGGAGAGGTGAATAGTCATCCCGAAGCCTCGGGAGTCAATGGTGAAGATCGTTACTTTACCTATGACCTATCACCTATCACCTAAAACCTAAAACCTATGGCCGAAGCTTCGGCCCGAAGTATCGGCCCGAAGTATCGGCCCGAAGCTTCGGGCCTTACGCCTTTCACCTTACACCTTAAGCCTTATACCTTTCACCTTACACTGACACATTAAACTCACGCAACGCATCATTCAGGCTTGTCTTCAGGTCAGTGCTGGGCTTGCGTTGACCGATGATCAGGGCGCAGCTTACACCATATTCGCCTGCGGGGAATTTTTTGTTATACGTACCCGGAATTACTACGCTGCGGGCAGGAACGCGGCCTTTCATTTCCACGGGCTCGCTGCCGCTTACATCGATGATCTTGGTTGACTGGGTGAGTACCACGTTGGCGCCGAGTACGGCTTCTTTTTCCACTACTACGCCTTCTACCACAATACAGCGGCTGCCGATAAAGCAACCATCTTCAATAATCACCGGTGATGCCTGCAATGGCTCGAGCACTCCGCCGATACCCACACCGCCACTCAGGTGAACGCCTTTGCCAATCTGCGCACAACTGCCAACAGTAGCCCATGTGTCCACCATGGTGCCTTCATCAACATAAGCACCGATGTTTACATACGAAGGCATCAGCACAACGTTGCGGCCCACAAAGGCGCCATAGCGGGCAATGGCATGTGGCACGGCACGTACGCCGAGGTCTTTGTAATTATCCTTCAACAGCATTTTGTCGTAAAATTCAAACGGACCTACTTCCCAGGTTTGCATGGGCTGGATGCTGAAATATAGCAGGATGGCCTGCTTTACCCATTCATTCACTACCCAGCCATTATCGGTGGGAGAGGCAACACGGATGCGCCCCTTATCGAGGTCTTCCATCACGGTATGTACAGCTTCGGTATATTGATTTTCCTTGAGTAATTCGCGGTTGGCCCAGGCCTGGCTGATCAATTCCTGCATAGTGTAATTTTTTTGCAAAGTTAAGGATGCTGCCCGAAAGGCGGGTTGATTTCCTCCCTGTACCTCCCTGTGGTCAATCGGCAAATTATCCGCAACTTTGCAGCTATGCAGATCGGATTTGACGCTAAAAGAGCTTACCATAATACCACCGGGCTTGGTTATTTCAGCCGCACGCTGATCAACCTGCTTGCTCATTATTATCCTGAGCATAATTACTATTTATACAATCCTAAATCCTCCGATAAATTCTATCCTGATTCTCCTGCCGTGCATGAAGTACGGCCTACGGCTTTTTTAGATAAATTATTCCGCTCGGCGTGGCGGAGTAGTTGGGTGAAAAAAGATCTGCTCAAACAAGGGATCGATCTGTATCATGGTCTCAGTCATGAATTGCCGATGGGTATCGAAAAAACGGGCATCCGCACCGTTGTTGCCATGCACGATCTCATTCCCGAGCGGTTTCCTGAACAGTTTAAACCGATCGACGTTGCCATCTATAAAAAAAAATACCGCCATGCGTGCAGGGTAGCTGATCATATCATGGCGATCAGCGAACAAACCAAACAGGATATTATCGACTATTACGAAATTCCTGCGGAGCGTATTACGGTCTGTTATCAAAGTGTTGATCCGGCGTTTGCTCAGCGGGCGACTGAGCAACAAAGAGCTGCGATACGTGTACGCTATGGTTTACCTGAAACTTATTTCCTGTACGTAGGAACCGTTATTGAAAGAAAGAATCTGCTGAATATCTGCAAGGCACTGTTCCTCCTTCGCGGCCGGTTGGATATTCCATTGGTGGTAGTAGGGAAAGGCGGCAAGTACCTGGAACAAGTGAAAGATTATATCCGTCAGCAGAACCTGGAGCGGCAGATTATTTTTGTTTCCGAGACGGCAGGGTATGTGGCACAGGAAGATTTTCCCGCGATGTACCAGATGAGCACGGCCATGTTATATCCGTCTTTCTTTGAAGGGTTTGGTATCCCTGTGCTCGAAGCTCATTGGAGCCAGGTGCCTGTTATTACCTCCAATGTTTCCTGCCTGCCCGAAGTCGGCGGCCCCGGTGCGTATTATGTAAATCCGAATAGTTCGGAAGAAATTGCGGAAGGCATGTTCCGCCTGGCTACGGACAGCGCATTGGTGCAACAGTTGATTCAGTTAAGCGGTCCGCATATTCAGCGGTTTGCACCGGAGGTGTATGCGGCGTCGGTGATGGCCATTTATGAGAGAGTAAACAGCCGCCCGATACTTCGGGCATAAGTTTTAAGTAATAAGTTTTAAGTAATAAGTAATAAGTGAAATAGCCCATTCACGATTGACGATTCACGATTGACCATTCACGATTGACCATTCACCATTCACGATTTTACTTTTGAATTAATCCCTTATCACCGTAATATCATTCTCCCCATTCCATTTAATGATCGAGGAAGGTTGTGCCGGCTTCGTCTCTTCCTGCCGGTGATGTACAATATAGTCCACCTGACTTTTTATTTCTTCTGAAATAGCTGCAAAAGAGCCGGCTGTGGGTTGCCCTGAAATATTTGCAGAAGTAGATACGATCGGTTTGCCCAATCTTTTGATCAGGTGCTTGCAAAACATATCATTACAGATACGGATGGCAATACTTCCGTCTGCACCCGTCAGGTTATCTGCGAGGCCCAATGCGCCGGGATAAATAACCGTAGTGGGTTTCGGGCGTTGCGCCAAATAATCAAAAAGTGAAAGATCGGGACTGGCCACATGCTTCAGTACATCCCGTTCATCAGCAACCAGGATGATCATCGCTTTTTCATCCGCTCTTTTTTTTATCTCATAGATACGTTTTACCGCAGATGCATTCGTGGCATCACATCCCAGTCCCCAAACGGTGTCGGTGGGATAAAGGATTACGCCGCCTTCACGTAATACGCGCAGGCTGTTGGTTATATCTTCTTCAAATTCAAAAGTCACAAGTCAAAATTCAAAAGTGAATAAGTCAATAAGTGAATGGTGAATAGTGCACGTTGGGCTGCGTCTTCACCATCTTCCTATATTATCTAATCTTCAAATTTTCAAATTACCTGATTCCTATCTCTCTCGCTTTTTCCATTAGAAAATTCTTCGCCGCTTCATATTCATTGGCCACGATACCATCCAGTATCGCATCTTTCAACGAATCTTTCAGCAAACCCACTTCACGTGACGGATGCAGGTTGAACATCGTCATGATCTCTTCTCCGCCGATCGGTGGCTGCCAGTTGCGGATCTGGTCTTTTTCTTCCACCTCGCGACAACGCTCGCGCACCAGGCGAAAATTCTCCTGGAAGCGTTTTACTTTTTGCTTGTTTTTTGACGTGATGTCGGCATCGCAAAGTGTCATCAGTGCTTCGAGGTCTTCGCCGGCATCAAACAGCAAGCGCCGTATGGCAGAGTCGGTTATATTTTCTTTCGTTAAACTGATCGGCCGCAGGTGCAGTTCCACCAGTTTTTTTACAAACCGCATTTTTTCATTCTGCGGCAGTTTGAGCTTTGCAAATATTTTGGGTACCATGCGGCCGCCCACCACTTCATGTCCGTGAAACGTCCAGCCATGGCCTTCTTCAAATCGTTTGGTCGCCGGCTTGGCTATGTCATGCAGGATAGCTGCCCAGCGCAGCCACAGGTCATCCGACTCGCGGGCCACATTGTCCAGTACCTGCAGTGTATGATAGAAGTTATCCTTATGCCCGTAACCATCTACATATTCTGCACCTGCCAGTTCCACCATTTTGGGAAAGATCAGTTGCAGCAGTCCGCTTTTGTAAAGCAGGTCGAAGCCAATCGATGGTTTGGGAGAAGCGATGATCTTGTTCAGTTCATCTGTGATTCTTTCCTGCGAAATGATTTCAATGCGATGTGCCGTTTCTATAATACCCCGGAAGGTGGTTTCATCGATGTCGAACCGCAGTTGCGCGGCAAAACGGATGGCACGCATCATACGCAGGGGATCATCGCTGAATGTGTGCGCAGGTTCCAGCGGCGTGCGGATGATTTTTGCCCGCATATCTGCGATGCCATTGAACGGATCGATCAGTTGGCCATAGTCGGCTTCGTTCAGACTTACCGCCAATGCATTGATGGTAAAATCGCGGCGGTTCTGGTCGTCCTGCAATGACCCGGGCGTTACATGGGGTTTGCGGGAATCCGATTGATAACTTTCCTTGCGCGCGCCCACAAATTCTATTTCAAAATCGTCGACACGGATTTGTGCGGTACCGAAATTTTTAAAAAAATTGACGTTGGGAACCGGTTTGAAACGGCTGGCTACCGCATGGGCCAGCGCAATGCCATCACCCAGGCATACCACATCGGCGTCCTTGGTAGGGCGGTCAAGGAGTTTGTCGCGTACGAAGCCGCCAACCAGGTAAGTTTCTATGCCCAGTTCGGCAGCCGCTGCCGCAATTTTTTTCAGGTAAAATAATTCCTTATCGGTACACCGGATATCCATGATCGGCGCAAAGATAACCTTCAGCAGGTAAAAAAGCAGGGGCTGCACATACCTGCCATTTAACGGCATGATAATGGTGGCCTGAGCGCTATAAATTGGGCTATTTCGTCATTCATTCCTTAAATTCGCAGTATGGCTATTTTAAAATTCCGTGTTTATTTTGAAGAGGATGAAAGTATTTACCGTGATATTGCCATCCGTCATACACAAAAGTTTTCCGAACTGCATGAGACCATCCTGAAGGCATACGAGTTCGACAGCAAACACAAGGCTACTTTTTACCGCAGTAATGATAACTGGCAACAGGGCCGGGAGATCACGCTGGAAGTATACGATAAACCATATAAAGCACCACCGCTGGTAATGGCTGAAACCACCATCGGTTCCGAGATCAAGATCCCTAATCAGAAATTCCTTTATCTCTACGATTTCAATAAAAACTGGTCATTTCTTATCGAGTTGATCAACGTGTCAAAAGAAGAAAATCCCAAACTCAGTTATCCTGCCATCGTGCGCACGGAAGGGATCGGTCCAAGTCAGTATGGTACCAAAGGATTGCTGGGGGAAAAATTTGCGGAAGTGGAAGAGAAGTATGATCTCTCGCAGGGTGCCGACGGCTTCGGGGAAAAAGACGCTGACGGCGAAGACTACGGAACAGAGGAAGCGGGAACCGAAGACAGTAACGAAGAACTTTAATCTGTTTACTAAAAACATATTCGGCCCCGGAGTAATTCGGGGCTTTTTATCGCTATGGAACAAAAGCCATCCAGGACAGTCATCGTATTGGCCGGAGCCACCGCTTCCGGAAAGACGGCCGCTGCCATACGTTTAGCCAAAGAATTAGGTACGGAAATTATCTCTGCCGACAGCCGGCAATGCTACCGCGAACTCAATATTGGTGTGGCCCGGCCTTCTGAGGCCGAACTGGCCGCCGTTCCGCATCATTTCATTGCTTCCCATTCTATTCAAGACCAGGTGACGGCTTCCGATTTTGAAGCGTATGCCCTGGGCAAGGCCGAAGAAATTTTTAAGAAAAATGATACGCTGGTAATGGTCGGCGGCACCGGTTTGTATATCCGCGCCTTCTGCGAGGGACTCGACAATATTCCCCGCATAGAAACGGCTATCCGCGAAAAGATTGTTGCGGAGTACGATCGTTTTGGACTGGGCTGGCTGCAGGAACAGGTGCAGAAAAAAGATCCGTTGTATTACGAAACCGGTGAAATCCGTAACCCGCAGCGGCTCATGCGTGCACTCGAAGTGCTGGAAGCCACGGGCCAGTCAATCCGCAGTTTTCAAAAAGGGGCCACCGCACAGCGCGACTTCAACGTGATCCGTGTGGCCATCGAATTTTCGAGGGAAGAACTGGATGAACGGATTTATCAGCGAGTAGATAAAATGATCGGAGATGGCCTGGAAGAAGAGGCGCGCGGACTGATCGCTCACCGGAATCTGAATGCCTTGCAGACGGTCGGATATGAGGAAATGTTTGATTATTTCGATGGGCTTTACTCCCGCGACGTGGCCATCGAAAAAATAAAAGTGCATACCCGTCAGTATGCACGCCGCCAGTTTACCTGGTTTAAAAAAGATAAGGAGATCCGCTGGCTTACCACCAATCAGATCTCCCTGAGAGGGCTGGAATTATCCTAGTCCTGTCTATATTTTGAATCCAAAAGTCAGATAGATATTGCTGCCTGTGCCGCGGACATTCGCAAAGGTGTTTGCCTTATCAGGAAGACGGTAAGGGAAACTTACGTCTTTGCTGATGGCATGCACATAGGTGAGGTCGATGAAGATGCCGTTGTTGCGGTAACCAAGACCGCCACTCAGGAACATGCGGCTTGCTTTCAGGGCTGCGTCAGCATAAGGATTGCCGTAATAAGCAAAACCCAGACGTGTCATGATCGTGGTGAACTTTAATTCACCACCCACGCGGAAGTTGAAGGCATTTTTATAATAAGATTTTACCACACTATTCAGGGAAGAATAATAACCATCGTCCTCCACTGTTTCATCCGCATTGGAGAAACGGTTTGACTTATGGGTCACGTATTCAATGTCTGCGCTGATGAATCCTTTTTGCTTGCTCACGTCTTCCACTTCACGCAGTACATAAGCGCCGCTCATCATGAAACGCCATGGGGTCGAAAGGCCATATTGATAGCTTGCGCGCATGCCATTATTCAAAAAGCCGGATGTAACGGGTACACCGTTATCGATCACACCATAGTTTTCGGTATTGGTGGTCATGGTGGCTTCGTAGGTATCGGTGAGTGTATACCAGGAAGGCGTGTGGATGGTAGCGCCGAGACGTACCGACTCGGTAGGCTTATAAATGGCACCCAGCTTCAGGTTAAAACCGATGCCTTTTGTGGTAGAGCGCTCGCGCATTTCAGAGAAAGAAAAATAATTGGCTGCGTTGCCGGTGGCATCTGATTCGCGGAGTACACTGATGCGCTCATAATTTACAATGGGAATGCCGATCGCACCGCCGAGATAGAATTTGTCTTCGCGGTTTCCGGCGTAGCCCAAGGCAATATCGGTAACACCTCCTGAGGTTTCAATAAGGTGTTCCTGGTTTACCAGGAAGTCGCCGTTGTTCCGCAGCTTGTCGTACATGGCCATGCTTACAAACTCGGGCCCACCGCCGGGTCTGATCGTAGCGGTATCGATAAGGTAACTGTAAAGTGCCATACGCGTACCGAACGACACGGAATTGCTGTTGATCATTTCTTCGATGGACATGCCTGTCTGCTGGCTTACCTGAGCCGCCTCTGCGGCGTATTGTTCACCATAAGAAGAAAAATCATTCTGGCCTTTGTAATAAATTTTATTGGCAAAACTGGTGCTTCTGTTTACGGCAAAGCTCAAAGCCTGTGATCGCCATTTGCCGGCAGTAGGCCATCCGAAGACAACACCGGTTGGCCCTAACTGAAACCGATTATTCTGTTGTGTGGTATCTGTACCGCGGAAGGAACCTTTGTTGCGGTTGAATTGAAACCCCGGCGACAGCACGATATCCGTTGACTTGTAAAAACCGATACCGGCGGGGTTCACATATAAGGCGCTGATGTCTCCGCCCAGGGCACCGGTAGCGCCGCCCACTGCATTGATCCTCGCTGATCCGTTGACCGGACCCCACGAATATTTCAGGACATCTTCGGGAACCTGAGCCATAACAGCCTGCCCGATAATGGTGGCGGAAATCAGGGTGATGATTTTTTTCATAATCGTTTTGATATAAATCCTTTCAGTAAGCAGCGAGTCGGAATGTACAGCAAATAACCGGCCAGGTACAGTGCCGTATAAGCCTGTCACAAGTATATTCAATGATAGATTAAGCAGGTGGTGTTTGTGCGCTGTTATCTTCTGCCTGGTCTGCTCACACCGCCGCCGCTTCCGCTTGATCCGCTACCGCTGCTCCGTCCTCCCGAATTGGAAGAAGAAGGTGTGTAGCTGCGCGAAGGTTGAGAGTTGTTGTTGTTGTTGTTATAGCTGTTGCTATTGGAACTGCGTCCGTTGTTGCGATAATTTCCGCTGTTGGTATTGTTATACCCCTGGAAATTGCTGCCACGGTACGAGTTCATCATGCGGTTGTTATTGTTACTATTCGCGTTGTAGAAACGTCCGCTGTTGCCACCACCTGTTGAATAACTGTTGGGTGTGAAAGCGATCGGACGGCTTGGAGATACACGGGGAACTTTACTGCCGCCAATTACAATTACGCCGGGACCATAACCACCCCAGCCCCAGCCGCCGCCGCCGTAAAAACCGGGATGGAATCCGCCGTAGTAAGGATTGTAATAATAGTTCCAGCTCCAGTAGTTATTCCATGGGCTGTTCCAACCCCAGGGATCGGAATAGCGGAATGCATTATAGCCATAAGGCGAAGAGAAATAATAATCGTCGAGGTAAGACCAGCGGTAAGGATTACCGGCGCGCATACGCAGGAAACGGTCTTCATAATATTCATCGCTTCCCTGGTACAACCGGTCATTCTGACGCGGGGTACTCACGTATTCATCCTGTACCTCAGCTTTGGCCGGTGAGAAATACAGATCATCCGGTGTCTGACCTGTTTTATAAGCTGAACTACAGCTACTGAGAGCAACAACAGTTGCTATTGCGAGGGTAAAAAGTGAGGGTTTCATTCGGCTTAGTTTTAAAGTTTAGGCGGTCGGTGGAAATCCTGCAACAAAAACCTCATTTCCACCAGCAGGCACAAGATTTCGGCTTTTAACAGCTATTTTTGCGCCTCACCCGATAAAGTTACGACAAAAACACACGGAGTTTGCTTTAAAACTGAGAATGGGTTGTTAAAAAAGTGAACGCCCGTTAGTTATGGCAGTACAGAGACGGTTTTATTAAAAAAATAGCATATAGCTTCTTATGAGCAAAGAAATCACTTCCAGGGAGCAGGACTACTCCCAATGGTATAATGACATTGTGGTGAAGGCCGATCTGGCCGATCATTCAGCCGTACGCGGATGTATGGTCATTAAACCGTATGGATTTGCCCTGTGGGAAAACATGCGCGACGTGCTGGACCGCATGTTCAAGGATACCGGTCACGTAAACGCCTACTTCCCCCTGTTCGTTCCCAAAAGCCTTTTTGAAGCCGAAGAGAAAAATGCCGAGGGCTTTGCCAAGGAGTGCGCCATCGTTACGCATTACCGCCTCAAAACCGACCCCGATAACAAAGGCAAACTGATCGTCGATCCCGAAGCCAAACTGGAAGAGGAACTGGTTGTAAGGCCCACCAGCGAAGCCATTATCTGGAACACCTACAAAGGATGGATACAATCGCACCGCGACCTGCCGATACTCGTGAACCAATGGGCCAACGTGGTGCGCTGGGAGATGCGCACCCGTCTTTTCCTCCGTACGGCCGAGTTCCTGTGGCAGGAAGGGCATACGGCACACGCTACCAAAGACGAAGCCATTGAAGAAACACGCCAGATGCTGAACGTGTATTCCACTTTCGTAGAGGAATACATGGCATTGCCCGTTATACGCGGTGTAAAGACACCGGGTGAACGTTTCGCCGGTGCGGAAGATACTTACTGTATTGAAGCCCTTATGCAGGACGGCAAAGCCCTGCAGGCCGGCACCTCGCATTTTCTCGGACAGAATTTTGCCAAAGCATTCGACGTCAAATTCGCCAACCGCGAAAATCAACTCGAGTATGTATGGGCGACCAGTTGGGGTGTAAGTACACGCCTGATCGGTGCCCTGGTAATGGCGCACAGCGATGACGAAGGACTCGTACTGCCTCCGCGCCTTGCTCCGCTGCAGGTGGTGATCGTGCCGATCTACAAAGGCGATGAACAGAAAGCACTGATCGATGCAAAAGCCGGTGAAATAGTGGCCGATCTTAAACGCCTCGGTGTGCGGGTGAAATACGACAACAACGATAACAACCGCCCGGGTTGGAAATTTGCCGAATACGAGAAGAAAGGGGTGCCCGTGCGGCTGGCACTTGGCGCCCGCGACCTGGAAAAAAATATGGTGGAGATCGCCCGCCGAGATACCCGCGAAAAACAAACTATCAGCCTGGAAGGCATTGCCCAACACGTAGACAGCCTGCTGCTTGATATCCAGCACGCAATGTTCCGCAAAGCCAAAGCCTACCAGGAAGAACATATCACCCCTGCAAATTCTATGGAAGAATTTGTAAAATTGCTGGACGAAAAGGGTGGATTCATTGCCGCGCATTGGGATGGCACCGACGAAACCGAACAGGCCATCAAGGAAAAGACAAAAGCAACGATCCGCTGTATTCCGCTGGACAATCCGCAGGAAGAAGGGGTGTGCATTCTCACCGGCAAACCGTCCACGCAGCGTGTGCTGTTTGCAAGAGCGTATTGAGTGAGGGTGAATTGTCAATGGTGAATAGTGAATTGTCAATGGTGAATGGTCTGCCTTGGTTCGTGAAGACACGAACCAATACTTAAAACTTAATACTTACTACTTATTACTTAAAACTTATAACCTGACTATGGCAGACGAACTATTCAACAACGAAAAAGAAAGTCCCTCGCTGTTTGATGTACAGTTGGACCCGGTAGCACAGCAACACATTGCCGCCATTGTTCAATGGTCGCGGATCATTGCTTTTCTTGTCCTGGGTATGTTGGGCATAGCCGCGCTCATCGTAGTGGCCGGTCACGGTGCGGCTTCACAGGAAACGATCATTCCCGGATTGAGCGCCAGTGAAGGATGGGGAATGATCATTACCCTGGTACTGGTGGCTGTACTCATCATGGGTGTATGGCTTTACTTTTTACTGCGGGGAGCACGATTGCTGAAAGACGGACTTGCTGCCAGCGACAGCAATGCGCTGGCCAACGGTTTCCGCTTTATGCGCATATTTTTTTCCATCAGTATTACCCTGGGCGTGTTGTCCATTCTCGGTTCAATCATCAACATATTTTAACCCTTTACCATGAATAGCATTTTTGATATATCCGATAAACCGCTTGACGACAAAGTGCGTGTGTCGCTTCGTTCCTTTGCTGTGGTAGCGGGAACAGCGGCTGTCGTTATGGGCATTAATGTGCTTTTTTCCCTGATTGCCAGTTTTGTTACTTACGGCAAAGCTGCGGAATTGAAAAGGGAAATGGAAGGTTTTAGTAGCAATACTTTTCGTGTGCCTGAACCTTCTATGGGAGGATTAATTCTGCAAACAGTGATCACACTTGCTATATGGGGCGTACTGATTTATTTCCTGTCAGGATTTGCCCGCAAAACAAAACAGGGCATCGATTCCAATAACCAGGCGCTGATAACAACAGGACTCGGCAATCTTGCTTCCTATTTCAAGGTCATCGGTGTATTGCTCTGTATTTTTGTCGGTTTTATGTTGCTGGCTTTGCTGGTAGCTCTTGGATAAAATTATCTTGTAGACAGGTAATTGTAATCTTTCAATAAAATTTCCAGGAAATCGAACGGCGACATCGACGTTTCGATTTTCAAATGGGTTTTGATCCGGTCGGCTGCATTGGCGGCCAGGTCAAAATCATTTTTCCTTCTGGCGGAGGTGAGAATGCTTTTGATGGCATTGATATCGCGGTCACTGAGTTGCATGATCTGCGGATAAGCAGGCTGATAAGTTGACTCCACTTCCTGGAATACGGTATCCTCGATATTTCCGCGCGCATTTGTTTGTACTATGATGGTGTGTGCCAGCATATCGCCAAGTCGCTGGCCTTTGGCAGATGCCGCCACAAATACAACCTCCGCAATAAAATAAATGATGGACGCGATCAGGATAAAATAGCCAATCGCTTTGAAGTCACTCTGACCGATACTGAAGGCAAAAAACAACAGCAACACAAACCAGATATCACGCAGGAGCCAGCGGATCATGAACTGGCCGATATTGGGCTTGCCGCCGTTTTCATTGATCACCCGTAAATGCATAATGGCTTTGCCGGCACTGCGACCGTTGGTCGTGATTTCCATTAAGGGGAAATAGAGTAGTGGCGGCACCATCATGGCAGTCCAGAGCGCTTGCAGGGTGAAATATTCGTCGTCATCAAACATCGCTTCCCTGGCATAGTCGCTCAGCAAATAAGTAACGAGAATAAAATACAATACGATCAGCGCCCAATCAATTAAAAGAGCTACCAGCCGGCGATAAAATTCCGGGATCTCAAATTCAACATCGATGTTGAAACTGGTGGGGACTTTGATGACAGCCATGGCCAAATTTAGTTATAAGTAGTAAGTTTTAAGTAATAAGTAGTAAGTTTTAAGTAGTAAGTAGTAAGTTTTGGTGAAAGGTGTAAGGTATAAGGTATAAGGTCTAGGGTAATAGGTTATAGGTGGTAGGTAAAGCAGCCATATTGACGATTGACGATTCACCATTGACCATTCCCGCAAAAAGCATTATTTTACAAACCAAAACCGAGCCGCCCGTGCGTGAAGCATTATTTATCAAAAAAAACAAGGACCGCTGGCTCCGCAACCAGCACATGCCGTCGGATAACCCCGACGAAATGGCCAGCGATTTCACTCAACTCGTTGAAGACCTTGCTTACGCAAAAACTTTTTATCCTTCGGGAAAAGTAACCGGCTATCTCAACAAACAGGCTTCCCGCATTTACCTGGATATTTACCACAACCGTAAAGAAGAAGGCAACCGCCTTTGGCGTTTCTGGAAATACGATGTGCCGCTGACCATTGCCAAGCATCATCGCTACCTGCTATTTTCTTTTATATTCTCTCTCGTATTCTTCAGCATCGGTTATTTTATTTCCGGGCAGGATACCCAGGTTGCCCGCGATTTCTTCGGCGATGGGTATGTGGAACAAACGCTGGACAATATTTACTCGGGAAATCCTTTCGGTATTTATGAAGGCGGCAACCCGTTCATGATGTTCATTTATTTCATGAGCCACAACTATAAGATTGCACTGATCATGTTTATATCGGGATTGTTTTTCGGGTTACCGACTTTATTTTTCCTGGCACAGAACACCGTCATGCTGGGCATTTTCGATCAGTTTTTTGCAGCACATGGTTATGGTACCGACTTCTGGATGGTTGTTTTTGTCCACGGCACGTTAGAGATGACGGGCATCGTGGTGGCCGGCGCAGCGGGCCTGGTAATGGGAACGAGTTTTCTTTTTCCCGGTACACTCACCCGTATGCAGGCATTCAGGCGAGGAGCCAAAGACGGCATGAAGATCATGATCGGGCTGATGCCTGTGTTCGCCGGAGCAGCTTTGTTCGAAAGTACGTTCACACGACTGTATCAGAAATATTCGTATCTCACTACCGGCATCACTATCGTATCGGCCATATTTGTGATCTGGTATTTTATCATCTATCCCATTTTGCTGCGCCGCAGACTCGGGATCAAACGGGAGGAGATCTAAGTGAAGGTTTCACACTCATTTATTTCCAATACTGCCTGCCTGCGGACGATTTTTGTTGCAGCGCTGATAGCCGGCTTTTCTCAAAAAGGCGAGGCGCAGGATTATCAAATGGACACCGTCGTAAAGCAGGAGATCACTGTTGAGGAGATTGCTGACCCGGAAGAAGCTGATGAAAGTGATTTTACCTATCGCTGGCTACAACCGCACGGCGGTGGCCCGGATACACGCGATCTGCGCAAAGTTTCACCTACCGCATTGAACAAACTGAAAGGCGATAAAAGCTTCTGGTATATCGACGTTGCTCCGGACTCAGCAGACAGGAAAGAAGAACAAAAGAAAGAAAAAGCCGAACAGGATAAATCGTCTTCCCGCTCAAGCCGCTCCGATAATCGTTCCGGTGATTCCGGTTTTTCCGGAGGAGGAATGAATGCCTTACTTTGGCTGCTGATCATTGGCGGTTTCGGTGCGTTGGTAATCTGGTACCTCAGCAACAGCAATATCCGACTGTTCCAACGCAACCGAAAAATGAAAAACACGGATGCAACGGAGATGGAGGAGATGCCGGAGGATATTTTCAAAATCCCTTATCAGCGTGAATTGGATAAAGCCATCGCCGCAGGCAATTACCGCCTGGCGGTCCGCCTGCTTTATCTCAGCCTGCTGAAACAACTGGCCGACAAGGGACGGATACATTACCGGCAGGAAAGCACCAACTCCGATTACCTCGCACAGCTTTATAAAACGCCGCTGTATAACGATTTTTTCAGAGTGACACGCCACTATGAGTATAGCTGGTATGGACAATTTCCCGTAAGCGAACAGATCTTCACAACCATCCGTAATGAATTTGCAAAGCTGGGGGCGAAAATCTAAAAAATGAAACGAGCATTACCGGTCATATTTGGTTTGGTGCTGATCCTTGCGATCGGGTTACTGCTGTTCTCGCCGGGCAATTCAGCCGGCAAATCTTCTCAGGGCAAAAAGAAATGGTCGAAGGCCGATAACCAGGTTACGCTGCGCAAAAATGACAAAAAGCCTTATGGCCTGTATGTCGCTTATGAACGATTAGCGGATCTTTTTCCCAAAGCCAATATCACCACATCCGCCGACCAGCCCGGTCAGTGGGATTCGATTGCTTTCTTCGGATCGGACCAGGCCGTTATTATTTTCTCACCACGGGTAATGGCTTCGCAATATGAATTCAGAAACCTGTTACGCTTCGCGGAAAATGGCAACGATGTATTCATCAGTACGCTGGCGGTTTCTTCATCGGTTTCTTCTTATGCCCGGCTCGATGTGGATTATACCGATATTTCCTGGTTCAAGAACAACGATCTGGCAGCCGATGGCATGACCGAGTCGCTGGTAACACCCTGGTCAGGGCAATACAGTTATAAGGGAAAAAGAATGGAAGGATATTTTGACCCACTTGACACCACCCTGGCCACACCACTTGGCCGCGGTCACGAAGGCAAGGTGAATTTCATCCACCTGAAAGCCGGTAAAGGCAACCTGTACATCCATCTTTCGCCGCTGTCCTTCTCCAATTATTTCCTGTTGCAGCCAGGTAATATAAATTATTACGAAAAAGCATTGTCCGTTATCAATCCCAACGTAACACATGTAGTGTGGGATGAATATTTTCTTAACAACCGTCCGAAAGATCAGAATGAGTCAAAAAGCAACAACTGGTTTTCCAGCATGGCGAAAAACCGCGAGCTGCTCGCGGCCTTGCTGATCGCGGCAGGATTTTTATTGTTGTATGTTATACTCGGTATGCGCCGCCGCCAGCGCTCGATTCCTGCTCAGCCGCCACTCCGCAACGATTCACTCGATTTTGTAAAAACAGTCGGACGCCTTTATTTTGAAAAAGGAGACCATACCAACCTGGCACGCAAGATGACGGCTTATTTCCTGGAACACCTGCGCAGCCGCTACCAACTGGCAACCGGATTACTGAATGATGATTTTATACAACAGGTGGTGGAGCGTACCGGTGTGGCAGAAGAAGAGGTGCGCCCAATCATCGACACCGCCGTAAGGTTGCAATCGAACGTGTCGGTAAACGACAAACAACTGGAAACCTATTACCGCCGGCTGGAGAAATTTTACCAGCAGGCTTAATACTGAATAAGTAAACTACGTTTATGGAAGAACAATATCAAGACCAACAGCAGGAGCAGCCTCAGTTAGAGGATCAGCTCTTTGAAAGCCGTACAGACCTGAGTGAACTGAACGGTGCTGTCATGGCCATCCGCAGCGAAGTGCAGAAAATAATTGTAGGGCAGGATGATATGGTGAAACTGATCCTGGCGGCATTGCTGGCCGATGGTCACGTATTGATCGAAGGGGTGCCCGGTGTGGCAAAAACATTGGCGGCTAAACTCGTAGCGCGCAGTGTCGACGCACGGTTTGCCCGCGTGCAATTTACACCAGACCTTATGCCTTCCGACGTTATCGGTACACCCGTGTTCAATCCGCGTGAAGCATCTTTTGAATTCAAAAGAGGACCCGTCTTCGGCAACATCGTGCTGGTAGACGAGATCAATCGCGCCCCGGCGAAAACACAGGCGGCCCTGCTGGAGATCATGGAAGAGAGACAGGCTACTGTCGATGGCCGTTCTTATCCAATGGAAGCACCCTTCATGGTACTGGCCACGCAAAACCCGGTTGAACAGGAGGGGACTTATCGTCTTCCCGAAGCGCAACTCGACCGTTTTCTTTTTAAAATCGTAGTGCCTTATCCTACCGAACAGGAGGAGCTCAGCATTCTCACACGCTTTCATCACATGGGTAATACCGTTGTGGATGATGTGGTGAAACCTGTTCTGCATGGCAGCAAAATCGTTGCGCTGCGCAAACAAATCAAAGAATTGCTGATCGAGGAGAAGCTGCTGATCTTTATCGCAAAGCTTATTCATCAGACAAGAAATCATAAATCCATTTATCTCGGTGCTTCTCCACGCGCATCGCTGGCGATCATGAACGCATCCAAAGCAATAGCTGCAATGGCGGGTCGCGATTTCGTAACGCCGGAAGACATCCTCGAAGTGGCCGTGCCTGTGTTGCGTCATCGCATTATCCTGGCGCCGGATAAAGAAATGGAAGGCGTAACAGAGGAAGAAGTGATCCGGCAGATTATTAACGGGCTGGATATTCCGAGGTAAGTAGTAAGTAGTAAGTAGTAAGTAGTAAGTAGTAAGTAGTAAGTAGTAAGTAGTAAGTAGTAAGTAGTAAGTA
>NZ_KE384402.1:4203-154448 GCF_000425585.1 Terrimonas ferruginea DSM 30193 | reverse complement strand
GTAAGTAGTAAGTAGTAAGTAGTAAGTAGTAAGTAGTAAGTAGTAAGTAGTAAGTAGTAAGTAGTAAGTAGTAAGTAATAAGTATTAAGTAGCTATTCACTATTCACCATTGACGATTCACGATTCACGATTCACGTTTTTGACTTTCTAAATTTAAATTTTGACCAAGTCGTTTTATCTCAGAAATTTTGTTTACTACATCGGGGGACTATCCGCTGTTCTCTGCGTGGTCAGCTATTTCTGGGAAAACCTCTTTACCCTGGCCTGGCTCTTGCTGATTTTTCTGCTGGTGCTGGTGCTGATCGACACGCTGCTGCTTTACAGCCGTAAGGGCATCACCGCATCGAGAGAAGCCGGCGATCGCATGAGCCTCGGCGATGACAACCCCGTCTCGGTCATTATTCACAATAACTACTCCTTCGATGTGCGTGTGGAAGTGGTAGATGAACTGCCTTTTCAATTTGAAGAGCGCCGCTGGAAACGCAACCTCCTGGTCAAAGGCGAATCTAACGGAGAAATAAAGTATACACTTCGCCCGGTCGTAAGAGGTGAATACGATTTCGGAAATATTTATTGTTATGCCGAAGGTCCGCTGAAACTCGTAAGCAGGCGTTATACCATCGATGCACATCGTGTGATCAAAGTATATCCTTCGTATATGCAGATGCGCCGCTATCAATTACTCGCCGCCAGCAACAAGCTACAGGATGCCGGCGTGAAACGCGTGAGAAGAATAGGGCATAGCATGGAATACGAACAGATCAAAGAATACGTACGCGGTGACGATTACCGCACCATCAACTGGAAAGCCACCGGCCGCAAAGGCGATCTGATGGTCAACAGTTACGAAGACGAACGCAGCCAGCAGATTTATTGCCTTATCAATAAAGGCCGTGTGATGAAGATGCCTTTCGAGAACATGAGCCTGCTCGATTATGCGGTGAACGCGAGCCTGGTATTGTCAAATGTGGCGCTCGTCCGCCAGGACAAAGCGGGCTTGGTCACTTTTGCCGAAAACCTCGATGCCTGGGTGCAGGCAGACAAGAAGCCCACGCAGATGAACCGCATCCTGGAAGTGTTGTACCGCCAGCAGACAAAATTCCTGGAAGCCGACTACGAAAAGTTATATTCCGTTATCCGGCACCGCATCACCAATCGCAGCCTGCTGGTGTTGTTCACTAATTTCGAATCGCCCGAGAGCCTGCAACGCGCTTTGCCCGCCTTGCGGAAGATCGCCCACTACCACCTGCTGCTCGTGGTGTTTTTTGAAAACACGGAACTTACCGCCGTCAGCGAAAGCAAAGCGAAAACGATCGAGGATATTTATATTAAAACCATCGCCGATAAGTTTGCTTACGAAAAAAGGCTGATGGTAAAAGAACTGCGCAACAATGGCATCCTTGCCATCCTCACTACGCCGGAAAACCTGACCATCGACGCTATCAACAAATATGTGGAACTGAAAAACAGGTCTTCCATCTGATTGGCGGATTCACGATCTTTGCGGCATGAATGATTTTGAATCAGGCAAAGTTTTATTGATCAATAAACCTCTTCGCTGGACTTCTTTTGATGCGGTACGCAAGATCCGTGGACAGATACGCATTAAGAAAGTAGGCCATGCAGGCACACTGGATCCGCTGGCGACGGGCCTGCTGATCATCTGCACCGGAAAATTTACCAAGCGCATCAACGAATACATGGCGCAGGAAAAAGAATACACCGGCACCATTACTCTCGGTGCCATTACCCCCACGTATGACCTCGAGTCTGAGCCACAGGATTTTAAAGACATATCCCACATTACTCCCGAACAGATAAACGAAGCAGTGGCCCGCCTTACCGGCCCCATCGACCAGATACCTCCGGCGCACTCGGCTATTAAGGTAGATGGTAAACGCGTGTACGAACTGGCACGCCAGGGAAAGGAAGTAAAACTCGACCCGCGCCGCGTTACGATTTATGCTTTTGAGGTAAAACCCGCGCGCACCGGTGAACTTGATTTTCGGGTGGTCTGTTCTACGGGTACGTACATCAGAAGCCTGGCAAATGATCTCGGACAATTGCTTGGTTGCGGTGCGTACTTAAGCAAACTCTGCCGCACACGCATCGGAGAATTCCGCGTGGAAGATGCGATTACACCCGAAGAATTTGCGGAGCAGTTGAAGGCTTCCCGTGAAAAAGAAGCTGCTGAAAAGCCGGATCAGAATATAAACGGATAGTTGATGCCCAGTTGAAACTGGTCGCCCTTGAAGAAAGGATACGCAAAGAATTTATTCTGGTAAGACGCATTACGCGCATCAGGGCTCGGGTCCTTCACCTTGTAGGCATAATCGAATCTGATCACAAAGAAGCTAAGATCGATGCGCAGGCCCGCACCTACACCAATGGCTATGTCCTGCGGCAGCCGGCTGAGTTTGAATACCTGCTCTTCCGTGCCGGCAGATTTTTTCAGGAACCATACGTTACCGATGTCGGTAAACAAAGCTCCGTTGACCGGTATGCCCAGTGGTTTTGCCACGGGAAAACGGTATTCCGCATTCACTTCTATTTGCACATCGCCATAACGGTCGGGTATGCTGTTGGCGCCCGTAAAAGGCTGGACCGTTGATCCCGGGCCCAAGCGCCGGAGTTGCCAGGCGCGCATACTGTTCGGACCTCCTGAGAAGTATTGTTTGAAAAACGGCAGGTTGTTCCGCTTCGCCGGATCGCGTGTGAATTCAAATTCATATCCCACGCCTGCAAATGCGCGCAAGGCGATGGACGATTTGGTAAACCTGATCAGCCGCGCTACTTCCACATCCGCTTTGATAAAACGGTAAAGATGTTTATCTAAAAAGGAATTGCGGATCATGCCAGTCAGCAATCCCGATTCTTCCACGTTGGCACGCAGCACATTCAGCGCACGGTTGTTGCCACCTGTCAGTGTATAGTTGGCAACAACAGATGAAATAAATCCATCCGTGAAAATATTACGCAATGAAGGGTTTTGTTCAATCAGCCGTGTAAGACTGTCGCGTTGCTGGAGATAAGAATATTCTATGTTGGGCAGTCGCACGGTCAGCAACCAGCGGCGGCGCTGAAATTCATAGCCCCAGCCACCGTTGATTGTAGTGAGGTTGTACAAAAGACGCCGTTCCGTGTTGGCCGCATTGAAAGAGAAAAGCGAGCGGATATTTCCCCGGAAACGTTCCTTGAATTTTTCTACAAAACCAAATTCAGGGAAAAGGAAGCGTGGTATGGAAATGTTATGGCTGAGACTCACCTGTTGCGTCTGGATAAACTGGCTTATTTCGTTTGCGCCCAGTTCCACACCATAGCGGATGTTGGTATTGGCAAGGTTGGCTGCGCGGGAAAAATTTCTGTTTTGTATACCGGCGTTGATGCCAATACCAAGCAGGTTGCCGGAAATGGGGCTTTGGTTCACACTGCCTTCAAGGTTGGTGGTGAACGAATATTTTTTGGCGGGCGTAAGGCGGATCACAAAGTCAACGGTATCCTGTCCTTTCCGCGGCACCTGGTCGATGTTTACCACGCGCCATGTGCCGAGATTATTAAAACGGTTCAACGTACGCAGGTAACGTCGCTGGTTGTACAGGTCGCCTCGTTTGAGATAAATATTGGAAGGAAAGATTTTTGATTTGAATTCGTAGCCGTGCTGAATGATTTGTACATCTTTCACCGTTTCCTCATGCCGTTGTCCATTGAGCGTGTCGATGGTGTAATTGGGATATACGGTTACATTCCCCACATAATATTTCCAGAGTTTGCTGCTGTCGGTCAAAGGCTTCAGCCGCATTTCGAGATTGGCAGTCGGATTTTCACGGCGCTTACGCAATTCCTGCCATACTTCGAGTTGTTCAAACGGATCGAGCCGCGGTTGCAGTAGTGAAATGTCCAGGGTATCCCAAAGGCCGTAGATCTCATCCGAGCTGAAACGCAGGTAGCCGTTGTTGCGAAAGAGTTCGGTGATGCGGTCACGTTCCGCGGCGATCACTGCTTGCGCAAACGGATCACCTTTTTTGATCAGGGCCTGATCCAGGTGTGCATTGTTAAGCGCCTGAAGCGCGCTGTCCTTCATCGTGTAACTGATGGAGTCGAGGCGCACAATTTTGCCGGGTTTTACGTCGAAGGTTACATAGGTTCGGTATTGGTCGCCTTTAGGTTTTATTTCTCTCGAATAAGTAATCGAGTCCTGGAAATACCCGAGTGAGTTGAGGTAATAACGCATGAACTCCACGGTTTTGTCGGCACTGGCGCTGTCAAATACCGGCGGATGGCGCAAAACGGAGACGACCAGGCGGTCGAGTTTGCGGGCCTGCATGCTGTCGTCCAATTGGTTGGTGAGGCCGGCTTCCAGTTCCTTTCGATGTTCATTGGTAAAGTTGCCTATAACATTGATATTTGTTTTATAGACAAATGGTTGCTGCTCGGGGTATTTTCGCACAACCGTACAGGAGTCCATCAGGAATATCAGCCATGCTGCTACCAGGAATTTCCAAAAAAGGGTATGTGGTGACCGATGGCTGGTTGACATAAAAACTAATACAAACCGGATGCTTACTAAATTGAAGATCAAATATATTCAAAGTTTGGGCCATAAAAAATTCAGGGATGAAGAGGGCGTATTTATCGCCGAGGGGCCCAAGCTGGTGAGCGAGCTCCTCCAGGCCTGTCCGGACCGCATCACGGAGCTTTATGCGGTACCGGAATGGATCAGCCAGCGGCCGGCAGGCGGACCCGACACGGTGACCCTTCAGCCGCATGAGTTGGAAAGGATTTCGCAGTTGGCCACGCCCAACCAGGTGCTGGCCGTTGTAAAACAATTCGACATCCCGTATGCGGCACCGGTCCGCGGGCAGTTGGTGCTGGCGCTCGACACCATCCAGGATCCGGGAAATCTCGGCACCATCATCCGGATTGCGGACTGGTTCGGGATCAGCCGGATCATATGCAGCCGTGATTGTGCCGATTGCTACAACCCCAAAGTGGTGCAATCGACTATGGGCAGCATCAGCCGCGTAGGCATTTTATATACCGATCTGGAAAAATGGTTGGCTGAAGAAGGTCAGCCTGTAATCTATGCCGCCGCACTGGAAGGACAGGCTGTTAGTGCCACCGGAAAAATAAAAGAAGGGGTGCTCGTGATCGGCAACGAATCAAAAGGAATAAGCCCTGCAGTATTTGAAAAAGTTACGAAGCGCATTACGATACCCCGAATAGGACAGGCTGAATCATTGAATGCAGCGGTGGCAACGGGCATCCTGCTTTCGCACATGCGGGGTTAGCGGAACTGTATCGCTTTTACGGGTTGGATCTTCCGCACGATCAGCGAAGGGATCATCAACACGAGCAGGCAAATCAATAAGGTGCCGCCGCAAACCAACCCCACCTGGCTCCATACAATTTTAACGGCAGCTTTATCCATGTAATAAGCATCTTCCGGCAGGGTGATAAAGCCGGTCGCTTCCTGCAGATAGAGAATGCCCAACCCGACTGCTGCGCCGAGCAGGATACCCGACAAGGTGATTAATAAGGAATGACGAAGAAATATCTTTTGCACGGTCCAGTCGGTGGCGCCTAAAGCTTTCAGCACGCCGATCATCCGCACGCGTTCGAGCACCAGGATAATCAGGCAGGTGATGAGGTTGATGATCGCCACGGCCACCATGAACCCGATCAGCACATTGCGGGTGGTGTCCTGCATGTTGAGCCAGTCGAAGATATTGGGAGATACTGAACGCACACTCTGCGCATCCCAGGTAGGAGGAAAGTTTTCGCGGCTGTAAATATCATCGGCCACTTGATCGATCGCTTTTCTGTCGTGTAGAAACAACTCATAACCGCCGATCTGCGTGGAGTCCCAATCATTGAGTCGTTGTAGTAAACGGATATCGCCAATGGCGAAAGTATGATCGTATTCTTCGATGCCGGTTTTGTAAATACCGCTAACAGTCAGCCGGTCGGGGCGGAGGCGGCCGTCGGGACGGATAAAATAAATCAGGATGCGGTCATTGGCTTTCAATTTTAATTGTGAAGCCATATAAGCGGACAGCATGATCTCGCGGCTGTAGGTACTGTCGTTGAATTGGATGGGCCGTCCTTCCTGGATAAAATCCTCCATCTGGTGAAAATTGTAACCGGCATCCACGCCTTTCAGCAACACACCATCGATCTCGTCCTTTGTCTTAAGGATGGCATACTTGGTGGCAAAAGCGGCAATGCTTTTGATCTGCGGATCCCGCATGATATCTTTTTCAAGATCAGGATCACGGGTGATCGGAATTTCTTCAGCGATCAACGCTTTGAAGGGTTGTTTTTCCTGGATACGGATATGCCCCCAGAAACTAAAAACTTTCTCACTTACTTTTTCCTGGAAACCATTGGCGAAAGCCAATGTAACGATCATAACCGCCACGCTGATAACGGTTGCCACGATGGAAAGCCGGATGATAAACCGGGACAGTGAACGTTGCTGGTTAAAAGCAACACGATGAGCGATGAAACGGGCAACCTTCAAGTCGATTAATTTGTCTTAGTGTCAAAATTAAGCGGTTTAAAGTCTTAATTTCACTTTTTCATGCCGTTGTCTGCCCGGCTGCGGTTCATTTTAACGCTGATCCTCATGAAACGAATCCTTTTTTTTCTGCTGCTGCTTGGTTTAACGACAGGTCTGCGTGCGCAATGGGAAGAACGCATTTATCAGCCTTCCATTCATTCTGTTAAATTATTCAAGGCGGGAGATATCTATAGCTATCCGGTCCTGCAACTCAATGGTGCGGATCAGTTGGAACTGCATTTCGATGACATGGACGGCGACATCAAAAACTTTTATTTCAGTTTTATCCTCTGCAATGCCGACTGGACGCAGAGCAGCCTGATGGGATTTGATTATATCCAGGGATTTCAAAGCACACGTATCGGCACATACAGGAACTCATCTATATCCGAGACACGTTACACACATTACCAGGCACGTTTTCCCGAACGTAACTCGATACCTTCCAGATCGGGTAACTACATCCTGAAAGTATTCCTGAACAATGACACATCGAAAACGGTGCTGACGAAAAGATTCCTGGTAGTGGATAATAAAGTACAGATCGGAGCACAGATACGTCAGCCTTACAATGGTCAATTGTTTCAAACGCATCAGCGTGTGCAGGCCGTGATCAATACGGCTAACTCACGCATTAACATACTATCGCCGCAGGACATTCGCCTGCGCATACTGCAGAACTATAACTGGAACACGTCGGTGATGGTCGACAAGCCGACTATCTTCCGTGGAAACTATTTTGAATTCAGTGATGACGGCACCACCTTTCCCGGCGGCATAGAATGGCGCTGGATCGATCTGCGGAGTCTGCGGCTCATGAGTGACCGCATGGTGAAAATATATGACAGCGTGCCCGGCAGGGTAGATGTGGTGGTAAAGCCTGACGTAGACCGCAAAGGACAGGTGTATTTCTTTTATACCGATATCAATGGCATTTATACCTTGGAGAATACGGATGGCAACAATCCGTACTGGCAGAGCGATTATGCCTACACGCACTTTACGTTTGTGCCACCTAACAAGCAGGCAATCCCTGGCAAAGACATTTATCTATATGGGGAAGTAACGGGCTATAAAACCAATGATGCCTCTCGTATGGAATTCAATGAAGAGAAAGGTGTGTATGAAAAAACGTTGTTTTTAAAGCAGGGATATTACAACTATTCTTATGTGGCACAACCAGGAGGTGCTTCGCGCAATGCCGTGCCTGAAAATATAGAAGGCAATTATTGGGGGGCTGAAAATAATTATATGGTGCTGGTTTACTTCCGCCCGTTTGGCGGCCGTGCCGATGAGTTGGTGGGATTTACGCAGTTGAATTCTGTGGCAGGAACCAGGTGAGAATGTGAAAATGTGCCCGCTTTGCGGGGCCATGTGTAAATGTGAAAATGAGTATGGAGAGAAGTGTTTCAATTGACTTGGGAGGATTTACGCAATTGAATTCTGTGGCAGGAACCAGGTGAGAATGTGTAAGTGTGTAAATGGGAAAATGAGTGTGCAGGGAAGCGTTTCCATTTCCACATTTACACATATCGTCCGGCGAAGCCGGACCGACACATTTACACATTAAAAAACCGCCTTCAGGCGGTTTTTTGTATTTAAAGTTTCTTTGCGTCTTCGAGGAATTTTGCCAGACCGATATCGGTAAGCGGATGTTTTAGCAGTGCCAGGATTGAATCGAGCGGGCAGGTGCACACATCGGCGCCGGCTTCTGCGCAGCGGATGATGTGGTTGGCATTGCGGATAGAAGCTGCCAGTACCTGGGTTTTAAATCCCTGAACTGCGTAAATGTTGGCGATCTGTTGTACGAGTTGTACGCCATCCCAGCCGCTATCGTCTACACGACCGATGAAGGGCGATACATATTTGGCACCGGCTTTGGCACAAAGGATGGCCTGTCCGGCAGAAAATACGAGTGTACAGTTGGTAGCGATACCGTTGTCGGTAAACCATTTGATCGCTTTCACACCGTCTTTGATCATCGGCACTTTCACGATGATATTGGGGTGGATAGCGGCCAGCTTCTTGCCTTCTTCAATGATGCCGTCGAAATCTGTGCTCACTACTTCTGCACTGATGTCGCCGTCTACGAGGTCGCAGATAGCGCGGTAGTGGTTGAAAATAGCTTCCTGTCCTTTGATGCCTTCTTTGGCCATCAGTGAAGGGTTAGTGGTAACTCCGTCGAGGATGCCTAATTCGTGAGCTTCTTTGATCTGAGCGAGATTGGCAGTGTCAATGAAAAATTTCATAGCAAGAGGAAATTTGTTGATTGAAGATCTGTTGGCAGTGGGAATGTTCCGGGTTAATGGTCTTCCGGAAAAAAAGAAAAAAAAAGGCAGGCTACTCACATCGCACCGCTACAACCGCGTATCCTTGCTGCCTTCCGGCCCTGGGGAGATTCAGCAGGAGCTGGTCGTGTAAGACCTGCCGGCCGCGAAGATAAGCAAATACGGGATAATTAGGCAATTTGATAATTTGAAAATTTGAAAATCATTTGTCGTTGGTGCGGGAAAGAATGAATAAATCAACATTCAAAAGTCAGAAGTTTGGAACTACAATCCTATGCCTTCCACCTTAGGCCGAAGCTTCGGCCCGAAGTGTCGGGCCTTATACCTTCTCCCTTTCACCTCTTCTTCGGCAGCACATCTTCTTTGGACGGTAGCACATCCGGATTGGGAATGGTCTTGATCCAGATTTTTTGTTCGAGGCGGAGACTGGGATCGCTGATCAGCTCGGCCCTGACGGTGACGAAGGCCACGGTGGTATTTTCGGGAAGCACGAGCTCGTTGCCTTCAAAACGACCGTAATCCGTGGTGAAGCGGATATCTTTTGCCGTCAGCGGTAGCCAGCGGCCATTGGAGAGTTTACCGTCGACATTAATATAATTATGTGTACCCTTTTTCAGGCTGTCGGTGTACAAATGAAAATGAATGCTTTCTACCTTCTGGGCATGGGCAGTTGCTGCAAAACCAATCAGGAAAAATAAGGGTAGAAGATGTTTCATCGGCTTTTTTTATAACAGACGAATACAGCGGGGCAGAAGTGGCCCGGCGCCGGAGGCTTTAACATTTTGTCAGGTCAGCAGCGAAAAATACAGCAATACAAAAAGCACAAACAGCAAAAAGCGGAGGGCGGTATTCATATCATTGGTTTAAAGAGTGATATTTCTACTGCTTCAGCAGCTATATTAAACCAGCGTCAACTGGCGTTTATACAACTGGATCGTATTTTCCAATCCTAAATACAAAGCGTCGCAGATCAGCGCGTGCCCGATACTTACTTCGGCCAATCCCTGTACACGCTGATTGAAAAAGGCGAGGTTGTGCATGTCGAGGTCATGCCCGGCATTCAATCCCAGGCCGAGCTCCACCGCTCTTGCGGCAGCTAAGGTATAAGGCGCCACCGCGGCGTCTTCTTCACCCGCGGCAAATTGACGTGCATATCCTTCCGTGTACAATTCAATGCGGTCGGTACCTGTTTCTGCGGCGCCTTCCACCATCTCGATCACGGGGTCTACAAAAATGCTGACACGGATGCCGGCTTTCCTGAATACACTTATAATATCGCGCAGGTATTGTTTATGCTTGATTGTGTCCCATCCGTGATCGGAGGTCAGTTGCCCCAGGGCATCCGGAACAAGCGTTACCTGATCGGGTTTTACTTCCAGCACCAGGTCTACAAATTTCTGTTCGGTGCAGTTGCCTTCAATATTGAACTCGGTCGTAATGAGTGGGCGGATATCCCGCACATCCTGGTAACGGATATGCCGTTCATCGGGTCGTGGATGTACGGTCACTCCATCGGCGCCGAAGAGCTGGATATCACGCGTTACTTTCAGCAGATCGGGATTGTTTCCTCCCCGCGAATTGCGCAGCGTGGCAATTTTATTGATGTTGACGGAGAGTTTGGTCATAGTGTCGCTAAAGGTAACAATTTTAGAAAAGTCTTAGGGACGTTTGAGTACCGAACGGATGGCAGAGTCTTTCTGCGCAGGAGTCAGGTCATACCGGTTGCCGTAAACGGCATCTTCCCAGCCACCATAGTTGGTGTTGGGCAATACGATATAGCGTTTGCCAAAATAATCTGCCAGTTGCTGTACCGACGCGTTGCGTTCGGCAACAGATTTTTTATCGAATAAAGCGTTGAAATCGGAAAGGTTATCGCCGAGCAGCAACACAATCTCGTGTGTGGCAGCCACCTGGTTGCGGCGGCCTTCTTTGCTTGAAACATTCTGACGCAGGATCAGGTGTTTGTTATCGGCGTAGGGAAAGGAGAAATGCTGAAGATTACGGAGTGTGCCTTCGCGTTCGCGCTCATGCCGGTTGGTGATATAATAGACTTCCACACCTTTCGAGGCGGCATAATTGAAAAAGGCGAGTCCGCCGGTAAGCGTGTCGGCTATTCCGCGGGTGGTCCAGGCATTCCAGGAAGCGGCGTCGTAGTCTTTTCCTTTAAACGCCTGATCAACAGCATAAGGGCTGTTATCGAGAAAGGTTTCATCGATATCGGTAACGATGGCCAATGGTTTGCTGTGTGGGGCTTTTAATGCTTCATCCAATCGCAGGCGCGCGATATTGAACGCCTGCAGACAAAGCGCACGGTATTCACCGGCTGACTGCTGGAAAAAAGATGACCATATTTTGCCATCTGCCACCAGGTTGGCAGTGCCGGTTGATCCGGTGCCGGTTTGACGGGAAGTTGAGCAGGCGGAAAGTGCTGCAAGCAGTACGAGAATGATGGATAATCGACGCATAGTTGTAAGTAAACCTGCAAATTAACACACCAGCGGTAAAGCAAAAAATCAGTTGTTTATTACACCCTGATCCAGCTCATCGCCGAGAAGTGATACATTGTCTGCAATCCATTGAGGAAGGGGCTGCTCGGAAGAAACGCTCCAGCTTCCGTCGCGTTTGTGCATCCGGAACAGGATCCGGTTACCCCGGTCGTCTACCGTGTCCACATTAAACAACTCTTCTCCTTCAGCCTTCAATTTACGGAAGTTGAACTCCCGGAGGCGACCTCCAGTCTTAACAAGACGGGTAAAATGAACGATCTTCGAAAAATTCACGTGCATATCTGATTTATTGCGCAAACAATCATTGTTACAATTTCTATGCTAATCACCCGGGAGAAACCTTAAAATTTTGGTAACAGCCATAATTGCGCTGAAAATAACTTCATATACCTGCGGAAAGGTATAGAATGGCAGATAACGCCATGCATCCATCTAATATAAGGTAATACAATAAGTCAGAAACGTGACGCTTTGCGTAGTCATAGAGACAGGCTGTCAGCACCGGCGGTAATAACAGGGAGAAGACAGATGACCATCCTGTAACACTACCTGCCAATATCAGTATGCATATCACATTTGCCAGTAAAGACCCCCAAAAGATATAACCGGCCTGTTTTACGCTCAGGATTGTGATCAGGCTGCGGATGCCTGTTTTTTTATCATAGTCCCTGTCGCGTATGTCAAACAGGATACAGATCGGATACAACAGAAAAAAACGGCTCAATATAAACCAAAGCCATCCCGGCGGGGCTGGTTCATCAGAAAGCATGACGGGCAATATCGCCGTGGCATAGGTCCACATGAATGCGAGGAATAATGTTTTGCCAATGGCGATGGTGCGCAGCCATGCAAAGAAACGATAGGGGAGTTTGGGTGCCGAATAGAGGAATGTGGCCAGGGCGCCGCCCAACATCCAGAACCAATAAGCTGCCAGCGGTACAAAAAAATAAATCGTTCCGGCCATGCCCGCCACAAAAAGCGCCAGGTGCACGGGACGGAAATGCTGCAACCACCGCACCCTCGATGAATTGCCGGTATAAGCAGGTGTAAGGTACCAGTGAAAACTATAACTGAGCAAGGTGGAAAAAAAGAGAAAGCCCGCTAGCGACCCGATGGGAATATCCGTGTGTAGTCTCCTGCAGGTTTCCCATGCCATCAGCACGGCGCAGGCGGCAATAAACAGGTTGCTGTAAACAAGAAAGTAAAGTAGCCGTCTCAGCACAATAACAGGCCGGGTTTACTAACGTAAAATGACAATTTGCTCTGTGGTGATGGTATCGCTGGTATTATTTGCGCGATCCGTAACGGCGAAACGGAATTGTATCGTGTCCTGTACAAGCAGGTTGTCCTTCAGGTCATCATAACGCAGACGGAAGATAATTTCTCCCTGGTCTTTGTTGGTAAAAGCGGGGATCGGCTGTGTATAGGAATCGGGGCGGCCATTGCCCGGCTGCGGCTGGCCAATCGTGTTCAAACGTTTACGTTCTGCATACAACGTGCCTTCCCCGATATCACCCTGCTTGTCGAAAAAGTTGAGTGTAACCACGAGTTCGGTGTCGAAACCGGGAGGCGGCTCGGGTATTTCCCTTGAATTATATCCTTTGATCTCAATGCGGGGAGTAGTCTCAAACTTATCTTTGCTGCACGCAACCAGTACAAAACTGAGCGAGAGAATATAAAACAGGGATAATGTTTTCATATTAAACATTGTAGGTAAACAAATATACTTCTTTTTCCCATAAACAGGCTGATGACTACACAAGCATGGATAGAAAAAATTTTTAATGCAGGCACCGCTGATCAGGCTGAACTTGCACTGGAGTTATTTCACTATCAATACAGCCAAAACAGTCTTTACCGCGATTATACGGATGCGTTGAAAGTAAAACCTGCGCAGGTTACGCAACCGGAACAGATCCCGTTCCTGCCCATCCGTTTCTTCAAAACACAACCGGTGATAACAACGCAGTTTGAACCCGCTTTAGTATTTGAGAGCAGCGGCACAACAGGTATGATCAACAGCCGTCACCTGGTAAAGGACGCCGCTATCTACGAAGCCAGTTTCAATAAAGCGTTCGGACAATTCTACGCCAATCCCCGCGAATGGTGTATCATCGGCTTATTACCGGCTTATCTTGAACGTCAGCATTCGTCGCTGGTATACATGGTTGACCGCCTGATTCAACAAAGCGTCCATCCGGCGAGCGGATTTTATTTATACGAATACGACCGGCTGGCAGCACTGCTGAAAGAGCTGGAAGCGGCCGGACAAAAAGTGTGGTTGATCGGGGTAACGTTTGCACTGCTGGACTTTGCCGAACAATATCCGCAACCGTTAAAGCATACCGTGATCCTGGAAACGGGAGGAATGAAAGGCAGGAGGGAAGAATTGATAAGGCCTGCGGTACACGAAAAATTGCAACAGGCATTTGGCCTGTCGTCGGTGCATGCAGAATACGGCATGACCGAATTATTGTCGCAGGCTTATTCCACTGGAAAAGGGTTATTTAATTGTCCTCCGTGGATGCAGGTGGCCGTGCGGGAAGAAGAAGATCCGCTGGCGGTCCGGTTCCGGGGAAACAAAGCAGTCAGCGGAGCTATCAATGTCATTGATCTGGCCAATTTGTATTCCTGCGCATTTATTGCCACCGATGATGCCGGACGAATTTATCCCGACGGAAGTTTTGAAGTGCTGGGCCGGCTCGATAACAGCGATCTGCGGGGATGTAGTTTGCTGGTGGTGTGAGTGAATGGTGAATAGTGAATAGTGAATGGTCAATCGTCAATCGTCAATCGTGAATAACAGCGTCTTAATTTCTTTGCGTCTCTGCGTGAAAAGCGCGTGTTGTTCACGCAAAGACGCCTAAGGAGTAAAGAAGCAAAGTCATTCTCAAACCTTGTTGCCCCGGCTGTTTCATTTTCACATTTTCATATTTCCACATTTTCACATTTTTCTCATGCATTATACATCCACTCGCGGAACTGCGGCGCCATTTCCTGGCTCACAATAATAAAATGATTAAGCTCGGGTAGGGTAAGATCGATCAGCAATTTCACTTTCTCATACGTTTTAAATCCGCGGACAAAGTTGATATTGATGATATATTGCCGGTTGGCGCGGAAGAAAATACCGCGGTCGAGTTCTAATTCCAGTTCGGAGAGATTGCGGTCGGCAATGTATTTTTTTCCCCAGCGGTCTATTACATAAACAATTTTGTTCTCTGTATAGAAAAGCGCAATGTCTTCCAGTTTGAGTGCAATATTCTCGACGCCTTTCTTTACAATCAGGCGCTGTTTCTTCGGAGCGCCGATATGTTGCAATAAGTGGTTAAGCGAATGTTGATTGGTAAAATGTTTTTCCAGCATCCGGTATTTCACCAGCGCTTTGCGGATATCTTCCTGCTGCACGGGTTTCAATAAATAATCGATGCCGTTTGATTCGAATGCGTCGAGCATAAATTCATCGTAGCCGGTTATAAAAATGGCGGGAGTGCGGATATTACAGGCGTTAAAAATTTCAAAGGACAAGCCGTCTGTCAGTTGCACATCGCTGAAGATGAGATCTACCTCATGGCGTTTGGTGAAATAATCAACGCCTTCCGCTACGCTGCCCAGCCGGGCCGTAACGCGTACATCGTCGGCTACAGCTGCGAGCGCTTCCACCAGGTTTTCCTGAGCTGCTTTTTCATCTTCAATAATAATCGTGTTTAACATGCTATCTGGTTTTGAGTAATGAGAGGGAGTGTGACGATAAAGTGATCACTTGTTTGTTCTACCTGTATGTTCTTATGACAGATAATGCGATACCGCGACCGCAGATTTTTTAGTCCCACCCCCGTGGAGTAGGATTTATATTTCCTGGGCGAACTGGAATTACGCACTTTGAGCAACAGCCCGCTGATGGTGATATTGATCTCCAGCGGATGTTCTTCAGAAAAATCGTTGTGTTTAATGGAGTTTTCTACCAGCAGTTGCAGGGCACAGGGTGGAATGAAGAAGCTATCGGTGTCCACCTGCATGTCTTTTACCATGGCGAGTTTGTTTTCATGGCGGATCTGCAGCAGGAAGAAATAGTTGTCGATGAATTCGATTTCGTCGGTGAGGGGCACAAGTTCCTTGTTCCGGTTCACGAGAATGTATTTATAAACCTGCGCCAGGCGGTTGTTGAACAGCAGTGCCTGGGGCGCGTCGTGCGCGATCAGGTAATTGAGGGTGTTCAGGGAATTGAAGATAAAATGCGGATCGAGTTCGCTGCGCAGCGCCTGCAAGGTGGCCTGTGAACGTTCCTGGTCCATGATCTGCACGATTTTGCTGTCGAGTTCTCGCTCCTTGTTGAGGAAAAGGATTTCGTAGGCGAGGGTGAAGAGAATGACCACGAAGACGCAAACGGCCACAAAATTATAGATGGGTGTCCAGCTGAACGTTTCGTACGAGAGGTTCATCCAGCCGATGACCGACAGTCCGCCTACGCAGGCCGCATAAAGCGCGGAAACGGCGCAGACGGTCAGCAGTTTATAGGCAGGTTTGTGTTGTTCGGTATACAGCACGCGTAGTTTGCTGTGCAGCCAGAGGCAGCCGGCCCATATAACGAAGGAGGTCAGGATGAAAAAGCAATGAGCCGCAATGAGTTCGAAGGTTGTATAATAGGCATAGCTGATAATACCGGCCGTAAGGGGCAGTACTATTCCCAGCAGTGGAATGAAAATCAGTTTCAGAAGGAAGTCCTTGATCATGGATTCCAGGTTTGGTTTGGTTTTTTGCGGCTTTGTCCGCGGAATGGTCAGTCCCGCGCGATTAAAAATTTAAAACGGAAATCCGCCATAAAACTATTTGCATGCCTTGTTAAGCAAGTACAAATTTTTTTTCATGGGCGTATTTCATTACAAGTGGTAAAAGGGACAACAGCCCGGTTACGCCGGTAGTCGGAGGTGTGTAGTGTCCTCCCTCTGATCCCTTCTGACCGGAAAACGCTGCATGGAAGCCGGCCGGGTTCCGCAGAAAGCTGATTTTGAAGGTTTGACGAGCAAAATTAAGATATTTGAGACACGAATCCGTTATTTCATGTTTAAGTTTTGTATTTTCATGACTCGGTAAAACAAAAAAGTTATGTTAAAAGTATATGAAGAAATTGCCGCCCGCCGGTTTTATCCCCGGTCCATGACATGAATCATAGCAATGATGTGCAAAAACCAACGGTCGACTGCTTTCCAAAACAATTTAACTCAACCTGTTGTAATCACGTCTCGGTATTTCTTATTCATGTCTGACGTAAAATAAGACTTGCCAGTGAAGCAACATGGATAACCGGATTGTCTTCATCAAACTGCTTATCTCACCCCATGTCCCTTTTGTATTCACATATATACTGCTTAAGACAGTAACAAACCAAAATTCATTTACATGAAAAAAGCACTAGTATTCTTTGCACTGATGTTGCCTGTTTTTCTCTGGGCACAGACACAGGTGTCAGGTATCGTGACAGATGCGAGCGACGCGCCCCTTCCGGGTGTAAGCGTATCTGTTAAAGGTACCCGTACTGGCACAACAACCGGCGCTGATGGCCGGTATTCGATTTCCGTTCCCGCCAATGCTACCCTGGTTTTCTCCATCGTTGGTTATACCAACCAGGAGGTTTCCGTTGCCAGCGGTCAATTCAACGTTCAACTGAAAGAAGCTGAAGCAAATGATCTCCGTGAGGTGGTTATCACCGGTTACACTGTACAAAACAAAAGAACATATACTGGTTCAACTGCTAAAGTTGCCGGAGCTGAGGTTAATCTCCAGCCTATCGCTTCTCTCGAGCAATTGCTCCAGGGTAAGGCTCCCGGCCTGCTGATCCAGTCTCAGAGCGGTCAGCCTGGTTCTGCTTCCAGCGTTACCATCCGTGGTAAAGGTTCTGTACTGGGAGGCACGCAACCTCTGTATATCGTTGACGGTATCCAGGTGACAGCCAATGACTTTTCCAGCATCAACCCTACCGATATCGAAACCTACAACGTGCTGAAAGACGCGGTTTCTACTTCACAGTACGGTTCCCGTGGTGCGAACGGCGTGATCGTTGTTACCACCAAACGTGGCCGCAACGCTAAAACCGTTATAAACTACGACTATCAATATGGTGTGCAGCAAATGCCCGAAAGCAAGCTGAAACTGATGAACAGCCGTGAGAAACTGGATTATGAACTGAATTATGACCGTCCGGATGGTGTGAACCCCTTCGGTTGGACACAAGCCGAGGCTGACAGCCTTGCCAACGTAAATCCCGACTGGCAAGACCTGGTTTTCCGCAAATCAGTTACCCAGCAGCACGTGCTGAGTGCTACCGGCGGTAATGACAAAACGCGTTTCTTCCTCTCCGGTTCTATTTTCGATCAGCAAGGTCTGGTAAGAACAACCGGTCTGAAACGTTATACAGGTCGCATGAACCTCGACCACACTGCAGGCAACCTGAAAATCGGTTTGTCTACAACACTTGGTTATTCTAAGAGATCAGGTACTCCTGAAAACGATAACGTGGTAAATACACCACTGAATGCTTACCGTTGGATCCTGCCTTACTTTACTCCTTATGCTGCTGACGGTTCGCTTCAGCTGGCTGACCCGGGTGGTAACTACAGCCCGCTGCCTGACCTGCTGCGCAACTATAACACACGCCGTCAGATCAAAGGTGTTGGTGCAATAAGTCTCGATTACAAGATCGCTGCCGTTAAAGGTCTGAGCGTTCGTACACAATGGGGTATCGACTTTACCGACACACAGAACGACATCTATACCGACCGCAATACGCAGTCAAATACAGTTGTACCAGGACGTAACGGCGCGTTTCAGTTCGCTACTGCCCGCACATTCCGTTTCACCGGTACTTCTTCTGTGAACTACGAGCGTAAGTCTGGCGACCACACTTTTGGTGCAGGTCTGTTCCATGAGATCGTTAACCGCCGTGCCACATCTGCCGGTTACACAGGTTTCGGTCTTGTAGGACCATTCAAGAACGCTGCGGGCATCACACCCGGTACGCCTACCAACAGCTTTATCCCTACGGTTAACGGCAACCAGGTTAACGATGCGATCCTGTCTTACTTCTTTATCGGTAACTACGATTACAAGAACAAATATTTCGTGAACGTTACCGGTCGTCGCGACGGAAGCTCCCGTCTGGCGGAAGGCAAGAAATTCGTAAACTATGGTGGTATCGGTCTGGGCTGGGCACTGACTTCAGAAGAATTCATGGCTAACCAGAACATCTTCGATAACATCAAAGTAAAAGCGAGCTACGGTTCTGCGGGTAACGCAGATATCGGTGGCGCTTACGAAGCGATTGAGCAATTCAGCTCTGTTACCTACAATGGTATCGGTGGTCTGGCTATCAGCAACCTCAGAAAGGATCAGCTTAGCTGGGAAACACGTACCACACTTAACGCAGGTGTTGACTTCACCCTGCTGAAAAATGCACTGACCATCGGCTTCGAAATCTACAGCAGCGAAACAAAAGGTCTGTACCTGAACCGCCAGTTGTCTTCTACCAATGGTGTTTCAAGCATCCTGACCAATATGGGTCGCCTGCGTAACGCTGGTATCGAACTTTCTGCTGCTTACACAGTGTTCCAGAACAAAGACTGGAATGTTAATGTAAACGGTAACTGGACTACCAACCGTTCTAAAGTACTCGAACTGGATGGCAACAACGAGATCATCGATGGTATCTCTATCAACCGTGTAGGTGAGCGTGCCAACAGCATCTACCTCGTACGTTATGCAGGTGTTGATCCTGACAATGGCGATGCACTCTACTATCAGGCTGATGGCAAAACCATCACCAACCAATACGATCCTAACGATGCAGTAATCGTAGGTTCTTTCGATCCTAAAGGATTCGGTGGCTTTGGTGCTGATGTAGCTTATAAAGGAATCTCCCTGTCTGCCCAGTTTGTTTATACTTATGGCTATAAGATCTACAACCAGGCCCGCGTAGACATCGAGAACCCTCAGTACTACACGTCTAACCTGCACCGTGCTCTGCTGCGTGAGTGGCAACAACCAGGCGATATCACTGATATCCCATCTTCCTTCAACGATTTCTTCGAGAACACTACACGTTTCGTTGAAAAAGGTGACTACATCCGCCTCCGCAACGTAATGCTGAGCTATACTCTTCCCAAAACCGTACTCGGCAGATGGAAGATCAGCAACCTGCGTGTATTTGCACAAGGTCAGAACCTCGTTACCTGGACCAAATTCCTGGGCTACGACCCTGAAGTCAGCTCAGGCGTACTCACAGGTGCAGTATACCCTGCACTGAAAGCTGTGACTATTGGTGCAAGCATCGGGCTCTAATCTAACGCTAACAACAAGAAAAAAATGAACATGAAAAAGACGATTTTATATACAGCGCTTTTTATTGCAGCAGGTGCTTTGTTCACCTCCTGTAAAAAGTCGGTGGAGCTTGATCCCACCCATACAATCGGCGGCGATGAACTCACCTCTGTCGATGACCATGACCGCATCATGACCGGAGCTTATGCTGCTATGCGCAACAACGCCCTTTATGCGGGTGTTAACGGCGGTAGCGTATGGCTGTCTGGTCCGGATATCGCCGCGGATAACTTCTACGGCGGTTCTCAAAACCTCGGTAACCTCAACACGTTGTTCCGCTGGAACTATACGGCTGATAACACTGTAACCGAAGCCGCCTGGCAAGGTGCTTACCAGGTTATCCGTCAGACCAACCTGGTAACCCGCGGCATTGACAAATACCGCGCGACTGATGCAACCAAAGTAAACCGTATCGAAGGACAGGCAAGAGCACTCCGTGCTTTCATGCACTTCGAACTGCTTCGCTGGTGGGCTAATGACTATGACCGTAACGCTACCTCCCTGGGTATTCCTTATGTAGAGGTATTCGATATCGAGCAGATGCCTGCACGCGGAACCGTTAAGCAGACATACGACAAGATCGAGGCTGATCTGAAAGCAGCCAAAACCATGTTGTCCAATACTGACCGTTCTATTCAGTCTACCAGTGCTGTTACCGCAACTAACCGCGCCTACATCGACAGCCTGGTGGTGAACGCCATGCTCGCACGTGTATACATCTATGCTAATCAGCTCGACAGTGCTATCAAGTACTCTACGCTGGCTATCAATGCACGTCCGCTGGCTACTGCAGCTCAGTTCCCCCAAATCTGGGAAGATGCTACCTCAGCCGAGCTGATCTGGTCATTTAAAATGTTCGCAGGTAACGCAGCCCTGGGCCGCGAAATCTATGACGTTTCTGCTGACCGTGCTTCATGGCTGCCTGTAACTGCGCTGACCAGCCTTTACAGTGGCTCTGACGTTCGCGGTCCTGCTTACTTCCGTGTAAGAACAGGCCGTACCGTATTGGGTAAATACTGGGCAAAATCTACCGCTGCCGGTAACCCCGACGGTGTAGTGGATATCAAACTGTTCCGTACAGCCGAAATGTACCTGATCCGCGCCGAGGCCTATGCCCGTAAAGGCGGCCTGGATGTACCTGCACTCGCCGACCTGAATGCACTTCGCGCAATACGCGGTGCTGCTGTAGGCGCCGAGACAGGCACTGCGCTGCAAACGGCTATCCAGACAGAACGTCGCAAGGAACTGGTTGCCGAAGGACACCGCTTCTTCGACATCAAGCGTACTGCCCGTGTGATCAACCGTACACAAAACTGCGCAACGTTCTGTACACTGGCTTCTACCAACCGTGCATGGGCGTTCCCGATTCCGCAGTCTGAGATTCTTGCCAATGACAACATTGATCAGAATCCCGGCTACTAATTAAACCGACTAAACCTCCAACAAGACCAACATGAAATTAAGTTTAAGTAAATCCCTGCTGGGTCTTGCAGCACTGACTGCCGTCGTATTTTATTCCTGTAAAAAGGATGACGTATTCGGCGACATCAATGAGAATACCAAGCGTCCCGTAGTAGAATTTACCGACGGCGCGGCAGGCAGAAACGTAAACATGGAATACAGCGATCAGATCGTGGAAATCGATCTGGCCGAGCTGCGTTTCATGACACGTTCTTACATCACTTCTAATGCCACAGTGAAACTCGTCGACATGCCGGGTGTGGTATATGATTACAATGATGCGAACGGTACGAGCCTGCAGGCAATGTCTCCTGCAAACTATGCACTGGTGCCGGGTAATGAAGTAACGCTCACTCCCGATCAGCGTAAGCTGATGCTGCGTGTGAAACTTCGCCCTTCACAGATCGCACAGGGTAGCTGGGCCATCGGCCTCGCCATCTCTTCGATCAACGGCGCAGAAATCAGCGGTATCAAACCTACCATCGTAGTACGGGTTGCTGTAAAGAACAAGTATGACGGTGTGTACCGGCTCAAAGGGTATTTTACCTACAGCCCTACACCTGCCTATACCGGCGCTTTCGATGAAGAAGTAGAAATGATCACTACAGGACCAAGCTCCGTTGCGATGTACTGGCCTTTTGCCGATGGCTTTTTTCAGCCATTCAGCAATGCAGGCTCTCCTGGCGGATTTACTAACGTAGCACCTGAAGTAGTGTTTGGTTCTTCTGATCAGGTTACTGCTGTTAATAATTATACCGGTGGAACCGCCTTGCCGTTCACTCCCGTACCCGGCGCCAACAGCCGTTACGACGAAAGTGGCAGCACGCCGGTGATCTACCTGAAATATTATTTCGGAGCAGTACCAACCGATCGTGTATTCGCTGACACCCTGATTTATATCGGACCTCGTTGAGATCCTTCTTATAATCTATCTGTAAAAGGAGCCGGTTTTTCCGGCTCCTTTTCGTTTCCGGTAACCGTATTGTGCAGCCGGTCCGCAAAATTCACGGTTGGGTCAGCCTTAACAAATTGTGCGCAAACACGGATGATATCTTTATTTCGTTCGATTCGTAACGATCTGACATTTCAACCGTTATACTAAAGTAATGCCATAACGCTTTTTAATAGTTTCTCATGTGAACGGTCAACGAAGACCAAACGCAGGTGGTTGTCTAGCCAGCCTGCTTTTTTTTTAAGTCAAAATTCAAAAGTCAAAATTTCTCCTGGTTCGCTCCCTGAGGTCCTCGAAGGGCGCGAACCGCGCCGGGTGATCGTGAATGGGGCTTTCATCCTGGGCTGCGTTTCTTTACAAAGCAACAGCGTCGATCTCACGCAAGGGCGCAAAGTAGCAAAGTCAATATCCAAAACCCGCTGATTTGCTCTTATGATTCGTTATATTTAGAGAGGCAAAGCAAATCAGTGAATAAGTCAATGGTTGAATAGCTGTTTATTGACGATTGACGATTCACTCCCGAGGCTTCGGAATGACCATTCACAATCTTGACTTCTATGAGCAAAACTTTACCAACCTCCGACGAGCAGGGCAAAGGAGCTTCACGCCGCGACTTTTTGAAATGGTCCGGCGCGGCAGTAGCCGTATCCCTTACTCCTTCCGTGGTCACCCGGGCTGCCGGCGAAAGAGCCGATGAAACCATCGCCGGTTTTTTTGAAAAAATGCCACTTAAACTTGAGGTCAATGGCAAACTCCACCAGCTCCAGGTAGAACCCCGCACCACATTGCTCGATCTCCTCCGCGAACAAATCGGTCTTACCGGTACCAAGAAAGGTTGCGATCAGGGCCAATGCGGTGCATGCACCGTGCATGTCAACGGCCGTCGCATCAATTCCTGCCTCAGCCTCGCCGTGATGAACGAGGGACAAAAGATCACCACCATCGAAGGGCTGGCGAAAGGAGATGAACTGCATCCGCTGCAGGAAGCTTTTATCAAACATGATGCTTTTCAATGCGGATACTGCACACCCGGGCAGATCATGAGTGGCGTAGCCTGCATCAACGAAGGACATGCCGGATCAGCCGACGAGATACGCGAATTCATGAGCGGCAACCTTTGCCGCTGCGGTGCCTACCCGCATATCGTGGACGCTATTCTTGAAACAAAAAAAGGAGGGAACAATCTATGATCAATTTCGATTACCTCCGCACTGCTTCCGTCAATGCAACACTCGACGCCATCAAACGTGAACCACGGGCCGCCTTTATTGCCGGTGGTACCAATCTCGTGGATCTGATGAAACGTGGTGTTACCAGCCCGCCGCGGCTGATCGATATCAATAACCTGCCACTTAAAAATATTGAACGGACATCTTCCGGTATTTCCATCGGTGCACTGGCCACCAACAGCGCCGTTGCCATCAACGAAATGATCCGCAGCGATTTTCCATTGCTGAGCCAGGCACTGCACGCAGGTGCTTCGCCGCAGTTACGCAACATGGCAACAGTGGGCGGCAATATGCTGCAACGTACGCGCTGCACTTATTTTTATGATACCACCATGCCCTGCAATAAACGACAAGCCGGTTCGGGATGCGGCGCTCTCGGCGGCTATAATCGTATGCACGCCATTTTCGGTGCGTCGGATAAATGCATTGCCGTGCATCCAAGCGATATGTGCGTGGCACTCGTTGCGTTGAATGCAACAGCCGTTGTGCGCAGTAATAAAGGTGAACGCCGTATTCCTTTTGGTGATTTTCATCGCCTGCCCGGTGATACACCGCAAACCGATAACCAATTGAAGGCAGGTGAACTCATCACCGCTGTAGAAATTCCTTCTAATAAATTTCAGCAGCATTCTTTTTATCTCAAGATCCGCGACCGCTCTTCCTATGCCTTTGCCTTGGTGTCGGTAGCAGTTGCTCTGTCGATCGAGAACAACCGCATCAGCGATGCGCGCATTGCCGCAGGTGGAGTAGCGCATAAACCGTGGCGCCTGCTCAATGTTGAAAAAGCATTGACCGGTCAACCGGCATCGGTTGAGACTTTTCAAAAAGCAGCATCGATCGCCACACAGGGAGCGAAAGGATACGGACAGAATAATTTCAAATTGAAACTACTGCCACAGGCAATTATACAGGCACTCGAAACGGCCTCCTCCTAAAACATGACCGATGGGAAATTATTTTTTTGAAACAGAAGGACCAATTGACCGGGTCGATGGTAAACAGAAAGTAACCGGTCAGGCCTTGTATGCCGGTGAATATCCGTTGGAGAAATTATGTTATGGCGTGCTTGTCGGCAGCTCCATAGCGCGAGGCAACATTACTGCCATTGCTACCAAAGAAGCAGAGAACGCCGCCGGCGTACTCGCCGTTATTACGCACCTCAACCGCCCGGCTATTCCCGGTTATACAGGTGAGGGCGATAGCGGGCCCGCGGGTATGAAACTGATGTCCAGCCCTGCAATCTATTTTGCCGGCCAACCTGTTGCGCTCGTGATAGCCGACACCTTCGAACGCGCCCAACACGCCGCTTCACTGGTAAAAGTTGCGTACAAAACAACAGAATCGTCAACCGATCTTTCTACACAGTTGTCCAAAGCCGCCGCGCCGCGCCGGGGTAAAAGCGAATACAGCCGCGGTGAAAAAAACGCCTATAAAAAAGCGGCCGTATGGATCGAGGAGGACTATGTTATTCCGCATGAAGTACACAACCCGATGGAACTCGGCAGTATCACCGCGGTATGGAATGGCGATCAGTTGACCGTTTACGATAAAACACAAGGAGTAAAAGCATCGCAGCGTTCGTATGCACAGTTGTTCGGTGTGCCACAGGATAATGTGCGCGTGGTGGCACCGTTTGTCGGTGGCGGTTTTGGTATGGCTTTGCGTACCTGGCCGTATGAAGTGGCGGCGGTGATGGGTGCACGCAAGGTTGGACAGCCATTGAAGCTGATGCTTTCGAGAAGCCAGATGTTTACACTGGTCGGTTATCGTCCGCATACCATTCAGCAGGTGGGTATCGGCGCTACCCGCGATGGTATACTCACCGGTATCAGTCACGACGCTACTGCTGCCACAGCTTCTTATGAAGAGTTTACCGAAGGTGTTGTGCGCATGACGCAGTTCATGTACAGTTGCGCAAACGTCGATACGCGTTACCGCCTCGTGCCGCTGGATGTGAGCGTACCAACCTGGATGCGGGGGCCCGGTGAGGCCACGGGCGCATTTGCTTTGGAGTCGGCCCTCGATGAACTGGCCTATAAACTGGACATGGATGCGCTGGATCTGCGTAAGAAAAATTATGCTTACACTGATCCTGAAAGCGGGTTACCTTATTCGAGCAAGTTCCTGATGGATTGTTATGATCAGGGGGCAGAAAAAATCGGGTGGTATAAAAGAAACCGTCAGCCCCGTTCGATGAAAAACGGGGAGTGGCTCGAAGGTTACGGTATGAGCAGCGGCGTATTCGGTGCACACCGTCCTGCGGCAACTGCCAGAGCGGTGCTTGCAGCAGATGGCTCACTACTTGTGCAAAGTGCGGCCAGTGATATCGGTCCGGGTACGGGCACGGCCATGGTAAAAATTGCCGCCGATGTATTAGGGCTTCCCTATGATAAGGTCCGGTTTGAATTAGGCGATTCGCGTTTGCCACCGGCTCCAACACAGGGCGGGTCCGGTACCAACTCCGGGGTCGGCGCAGCCGTGCATGATGTATGTACAGCGGTGAAAGAAAAACTCATCCTGGCGATGAACGAAGGCAAAGCCGGTTTTTCAAAACAACCACAACAGGAATGGTTGTTTGAGAAAGGACGCATCGGCAATGGTGCTGAATCCATATCCTTCAGCGACCTGTTAAAAAATATGGGGCAATCCGCAATCGATCTTACCCGTGATTCGAAGAGTGGTGAGGAGCGGCAGAAGTATGCGTTCTATTCTTTTTCCGTACACTTTACGCGCTTGTGGGTACATGCCCGTACGGGTGTTGTCCGTATCAAACAGATCGTTACGGTAGCCGATGCCGGAAAGATCGTAAGTGAAAAGACGGCCCGCAGCCAGATGGTCGGCGGGGCCATCGGCGGTATAGGAATGGCTTTGATGGAAGAAGCCGTTTTTGATCACCGCTTCGGAAGAATGGTCAATAACAATTTTGCCGATTATCACATTCCCGTAAATGCCGATGTGCCGGATATCGATACTATTTTCATCAACAAACCAGATCCGTATATCAATCCGATGGGAGCAAAGGGAATGGGGGAGATTGCGCTGATTGGTTATGCAGCCTCCGTTACCAATGCCATCTACCACGCTACGGGCAAACGCATCCGCGAGTTACCGGTAACGCCCGATAAGTTATTATAAGCAGCCGGTCGCTTCTTTAATGACAATACAATGACGGAAGGGATTTTTATTGCGGCAAAGGCCCATGTCGGCTATATTTGCGAACTATGGCGGACGATTTTATCCTTACCGTTACATACCGGGGCACCGCTTCGGACTATGCTGCCGAGTTAAGGGTTCGCGGTTTCAGTTATCATATTGCCGTATGGGTGGCGCAAACAGACGTAATGTTTGAGCCGGATGAAGAACGAAATTACCGCGCTATCGTGCCGCATAACGGTAACGTACCCGTTGAATTATTACAGGCCATCGCCGAAGAACTGGAAAAACAATTTAAAGAATGAGTTTACTCACCAAAGAAGAATTGCTCGTAAAGAAATCATCATTGCCCGATTCCGGCAAAGGGTTATTCACCCGCGTATTTATTCCGAAAGGAACACGCATCGTTGAATACACAGGTACGGTGACCACCTGGAAAGAGGTGGAAGACGATGCCGACAACGGATACATTTATTTCTATAACAGCAGACATGTGATCGATGCTGCGCCGCATAAAGATGCGTTGGCCCGCTATGCCAACGATGCCGCCGGACTCAGCCGTGTGAAAGGTATCTCCAACAACAGCGTTTACGAAAAGTCTAAAGGACGCGTATACATCAAAGCGGAAAAAGACATTCCTGCCGGTGCCGAAATATTGGTGAGCTACGGCAAAGATTATTGGGACCAGGTACGGAAGAACATAAAGATTGAAGCCAGGAACAAACGCAAATCATCCTGAGGTTGCCGGTATGCTATGAGATTATTTCTGTCATCTGCGGTTGTATTTCTCCTGCTGTGTATGCAGCCTTTGCAGGCCGCAGATACCTTGCGTTTTTTTCGTAACCATTATACGGATGAACATGGCCTGCCGCAGAATAGCGTCAAGGCTATCGCAAAAGATACCTACGGATATATATGGATGACCACCGAAGACGGATTAGTCCGTTTCGATGGAGAACGTTTTGTGCGCATTGGCAAAGCCGATATCGCCATATCCTCCAACCGGTTTGTCTATTTTTTCCGCGGCCCCGACCGGCATTCGATCTATGCATTCAATGACATGAATGAAATTGTGCGGATAAAAGACGGCCGCGCATATACCGACACGCAGGCATTGACGCCGGAAAGACAATGGACTAAAATCCACCCCTCCTTTGCCGGCGAAGCTTCCGTCAACTATTCTACCGGTCTTCCCAACAAGGCCGATCATTTCATCATGCCGGATCACGTCATCATTTCCACAGACGATGATCAGTTTTTTCATTGTTCAGCCAAAGAAGTATTACGTTACCGTTCAGCTTCTTTGCAACAACGCACACCCTTCAACGCCAAAGATCTCTGGAGTTTTTTTGTCATCGGCAGCGATCTTTTCTATTTTGATAATGCACTGAAGAAATTCTCTTCCTTTGGCAAAAATGGTCAAATCACCGACTGCCGGCTGGAAGGTGACCTGCCCCGCAACCCGGCTTTTCTAAAAGGCAATGAACCCGTCCGCTTATTCTGGAATCTTTTTTCTCCCGGTTTTGTTCTCTGTTATATCAACGGTTCCTTTTATCAGCTTGAGCAAAAAGGAGAGGGACGATTGCAAAGCCGGTTTATTCTTTCGGGCATAGAACTCGAACGCAACATTAACTATACGGCGTTCTACGATGAGAAAATGCAACGGCTTTTCCTGGGAAATGACACCAAGGGTTTACATGTCTATGCGGCGCAACCGTTCGTCACGCTTACGGCAGGTCAATACGATGATGTTTATTATGGACAGATGGCCTATGACGACAAAACTATTTTAACGGCACAGGGAAATCTGCTCAGTCTCTCATCGCCACCAGGGGTTGTGCCTTTCATCAAGAAATTTATGCAAACAGATTTCTACAGCATTCTTGGTGACACGCGGGGGCTTATCTGGGTTAAGCAGCAAAACCGGCTCTACCGGTTCAGGAAAAACGATGGAACGTTCGAGCAAAAATGGGAATTCAAAGCGGATGTTAAAGTACTTTACTGGGGACAGGACAGCACTTTGTGGATAGCTACAGATGGCGACGGGCTTTTCAGTTTATCCCGTTACAAACAGGACCAGCAACCGGAAAAAGTTATAAATAACCTATCGGGATTAAGTTACCTGTTGCAGACATCACCTGATTTTCTTTGGCTGGGAACAGGCAAGGGATTGATGCGTTATTATTTCAAAGACAAACGCCGCGACTCGGTCACCGGGTTAAACGGGCAGTACATCCGGAGTCTTTATGCTGAAAACAACCGGCTCTGGATCACGACTTATGAGCGGGGCTTCTTTTTATATGAGACCGGTAAACTCACCAACTTTCCGTTGGACCGTGGCAGCTTTCTGACCGCATCACACTGCATCCTGGAAGATAAAAAAGGTTATTTCTGGATTACCACCAACAAAGGACTTTTCCAGATAGCCAAAGCCGATCTGTTGCGTTATGCCGAAGGCAAACAGGAAGAAGTGTATTATTTTTATTATGATAAAAGATCAGGCTTTCTTACCAATGAGTTCAATGGTGGATGTGAGCCCTGCGGACTTCAATTGGAAAACGGTTATTTTTCCCTTCCCTCTCTGAATGGCCTGGTGCTTTTTCATCCGGAAAAAATTCAGCCGCTGTTGCCGGACGGCACTATTCTTATCGATCATATTCTTTTGGATCAGCGAAAAATAAGCGACTCGCAACATATTCACCTGCCCCGCCAGTTCGGTCGTTTGTCGGTTCAGCTCAGTACTTCGTATTTCGGCAATCGCCGTAATGTGCAGGTATTTTATGCGCTCGTGCGCGGAAATGATGTGCCGGTGTGGCTGCCGCTTGGTGATGACGGACTGGTATCCTTCTCTACCTTGCCTTCAGGTGAATATGCTTTGCATATCCGCAAGTTGAACGGATTCGGCCAAAACAATTACACGGAGCGCGTGCTTTATCTGCATGTGGCGGCGGCATGGTTTCAGCAAACCTGGTTTTATCTTTTATGCGTAGCAGCGGTAGGCGGATTGTTCTGGTTATTCATGTGGCTTCGCTTGCGTTTTATCAAACGGCACAACCGCTTCCTGGCAGAAGGTATTCAGCGCAAGACGAGTGAACTTACGCATCGCAACGATATACAGGAAAAGATCATCCGTTCGGTAAGTCATGATATCCGTACACCTTTGCAGTACCAATGGCTGCTCGCGAAAAAGATGTACGAGAATATGGAGAAGGACGGTAATGTATTATTCATACAACAGGCGCGGACATTAAGCGATAACAGCTCGCGGATGTACCACATGGTCGATAACCTGTTGCGTTACCTCAAAAGCCAGGTGAGTGGAAAAATTCAGCATACTGAACGTGTTAGCCTGCATGAGCTGGTAGAAGATAAGATACAGGTGTTCCGGGAAATAGCCCAGGGACGCGGAACACAGATGGTCAATGAACTTACGGCCGACAGTTATTTTGCCGGCGACGCACAACTGCTGGCAGTAATCCTTCATAATATTATTGACAATGCGGTCAAGTTTTCCCGCAAAGGGACCATTATCATTTCACCCGTAAAAGAAGGGGAGCGAAATGGGCTTCGTATCTGTGATACCGGTCCCGGACTGGAACCGGCTTACCAGCATTGGTTAAATAATCCGCATTCCACTGAAGTGCCTTCCGAACAGGCAGGGCTGGGACTGCTGATGGTAAAAGAATTGACGCGCCTGCTTCAGGTAAAGTTGACAGTAACTGCCACAGCCGGTACTGGTACGTGTTTCCACCTGTTATTCCCCGTTGAAATGCCCGCCTGATTCGAAAAAATTCGAACGGCCTTTTTGAAAAATTACGAACATCCCTGACAGATTACTATCCTAGTTTTGCGACATCATTCTCTCAGCCCCCTAAACATTTATTGCTAAACCATTCTCTGACGGTTGATAGCCGGCAGAGATACTATTGCCTTAACATGAACTCAAAGCAAAAATGCCTGGTCCTCGCGGCCGTGGTGGGGCTGCACCTTTGTGCAGGCGCACAGGAATTACGTCCTTTTACTCCCCGTTACAGTACGGATCTTAAAGGGCGGCTGGTATTCGTTTCCAACAACATCATTACAACGAAGCAACGTTCCGGAGGGTCGGCGGTGGCCTATAACCAGGCACCACCCGCATGTCCGACCGGCAGCGTGTTATGTAAAAATGATAACGAGTACCCAACCAATATTGATATTGATGGAGATCCGTCAACGTACAACAGTTCCAGTTCGCAACTGACATTGCCCGATTGCAGCGGCGTGGCTTTTGCGGGCCTCTACTGGGGTGCGGGAATCGCTATCAGCCAGGGAAGCAACGGCACAGCACCCATGAGTCCCGGCAACTGGAACACGGTACGCTTCCGTACGCCGAACGGCGCTTATCAGACCATTACAGCCAATAACGTAGATACGGTTAATACCGTCTTTCACGGCTACCAGTCTTATGCCGATGTTACCAATCTTGTGCGCAGCGGCGGAAGCGGTTACTATACAGTGGCGAATGTAAAATGTGATACGGTTAACGCAGGCAATACACCCATGGTGAATGCCTACGGCGGATGGACGATGGTCGTCATCTACCGCGATTCCACGCAACCGATGCGCAACCTTACCGTGTTCGACGGTATGGCCGTTGTAGGCACAAGTGGCGGGGCCTCTACCAGCACAAGGGATATCGGTGTATCCGGTTTCAGTTGTCCTCCTACAGGCGATGTGAATGCACGTTTAGGGGTGATCGTATATGACGGTGACCGTGGTGCCATCGACGGATTCCAGATGCGCCGCAACAGCGACGGCGTATTCGCCGATCAGACCGCCGCAGGCGAAAGTGCGGCTACCACCAGTGGTGCACGCGATGCCTGGAACAGTTCCATCACCGACACGGGCTCACTCGTTACCTCACGCATACCCGCTCACCAGAATACATACGGTTACGATGCCCATCTGTTCAAATTGAACAATGCGGGATTTCAGTATCTGCGCAACAATGATCAATCTACGGTGATCCGTATCAGCACAACCTCGGAGGGTTATGTCTTAGGCGTGGTAACGGCAGAGATCGATACCTACGAACCGGAAATGATCATGGAGAACACCCTGACGAATACCCGGAGTGGCGGAACATTGGTAAAAGGCGATACATTAATGCTGACTACACGCGTGCGTAATACCGGAACAGATGTGGCGGAAGGCGTACGTGCGGAAGACAAGCTGCCTCCTTACTTTAAATACGTTGAAAATTCATTGCGTATAGATGGCGCCGCACAAACAGATGCGTTGAATGACGACCGCGCGGGTTACAATGCAGCCACCAGAACAGTTGTGGCTTACATGGGCCAGGGAAGCGCAGCCGGAACAGGAGGGGACGTGGCTCCGGCCGGTGCAAGCTATGAATTGCAATACAGGATCACGATCAGTGATAACTGCGCAGATATCGGTGTTACGCCGCTGGCACTGGTACAGCAAAGCCGGCTTTTCTACCAGGGACAGGCAGGCGGAACCAGTGACTCCACTGCATCGCGCCCACTGAGCAGCACACAATGTCTGAGTCCCGTTTCACCCGATACTTTGTTCCTGCTTACCGGATGCGACCAGACCCTGCCTGTACGGTTGCTTTCCTTCACAGGTCAGGCGGTTGGCAACGGCGCATTGTTGCAATGGCAGGCCCAGGAACAGGGCGATGGACGCGAATATGTACTGGAAGCCTCTGCCGATGGCGTGCAGTATGCACCGGTATACCAATTGCAACCGGGTGCCAACTTCGGTGTGATGGCATACGACTATCTCGATGCATCTTTTGATGCACGCACAGGAAGGTATTACCGGTTGCTGGTAAAAAGTATTGACGGTGCGCCTTATTACAGTCATGTAGTACGCATAAGAGAAGCCGGCGCGCCTGCTTCGTTCTCTCTCGGGCCTGTGCCTGCGGGAGAAACGGTCATCTTCCGTACAACCACAAAAGTGGAAAGACTCGAAGCCTATACGGCTGCGGGGCAACAGGTACGTGTATGGAATAAACCGGTCAACGGACAAAACCTTTCACTGGGCGGAATGGCCACAGGTGTATACTTCATCAAAGCCTACACCGCAAACGGAACATTGTTACAAAAACTGATTAAGCGATAACTACTCAGAGCCAACGTTAGCAACGATCCCTGGGGTTAAGGACGAACCTCAACGGGGTGTTTCTCAAGAAAGGTTGACTGTTGCAGGATTTTTTCCTGTGGCGGCAACCTTTTCTTTTTTGTACTTTCGCCGGCGAAAAAATAAGGCTGATATGGAAGATGACCTAAATCCTGTTAGTTACGTGTATTCAATTCAGAAAAAATAATAATAGCATTAGCACCATGAAGAAGCACCTGCTCCCCATCTTATTGTTTTTAATCTCACTCGGTTCCTCCGCACAGGAAAAAGTAAATTTTTCGGAGAAATTCAAAAAGGCAAATCAGGGTAAATACAAAGTTGAAATCAATGAAGTGAAAGAGTTGCTTCACATTATGATTGCCATCACAAATTCAGGCAAGGAAAATGACGATATGATTCAGCAGGAGGGACAGTACTACAAGGATTTACGTTCTCATTTTAAACCTTATGAAAATGAAAAAATTATTAAAACTTTCGATTCATTAATGGTGGCCTCTCCATATAATTATATTTTTCTGACGGGAAATGCCATTTCCTACAATTTCAAGGGGAATAAGCTGATAAAAAGCGATGTTTTTGACTTTCCGGCTATGGGAGTTGCTAATATGAAAATTGATGAAAATCCGATTACCAGGTATAAAAAGGAAATAGAAGCGTTTGCAAAAAAAGCGAAGTTCAAAAAGTTCTATGCTGATCACAAACAGTTTTATGCCGGAATTATTTCAGACTATGATAAAAAAGCCAATCTCGGAAAGCAGTGGAAATGGCTGGAAAACAATTTTGAAACTAAAAAAGACAGCTACATCATTTTTTGTTCTCCTTTAGTGAACGGGTTGAATTATACAGGACAATTCACAAATAATAACTTTACGCTGATCCATATGAACCTGCCTCCCGTTGATAATTTTCCAAACCTTACTCCGCTTGAAAACGAATTATTCAATACAAGAGTAATGTTTACCGAAATTGATCACAATTATGTGCATGCTCCCACACAAGCGAATAAGGAACTTATCAACCAGGTTTTTGCTCAACGAAAAACATGGGTGAATGAAGAAGCTGACGGAACATTTGCCTATCCTGATCCCGTGAAGGTATTTAATGAATATATGACCTTTGGTGTTTTCCTGCTTTATTGCCAGGATCATTATGACCCGTCCACATTGGATAAGGTGACAAATGATGTTATTGCTGTGATGACAGAGAGAGGTTTTCCGAAAATGAAAATATTTACCGAAAATCTTTTCAAAATCCGTTCAGCGCATCCAAATGAAAAAATCGACAAATGGTACCCGGAATTTTTGCAACAGTTTGTAGATAAAAAATAACGGATTTTATAAACAGGGTTGCTGATTGCGGATAGCAATCAGGACTCCTGGTTCATCAGGTAAATGAGATGGGGAAAGCTGCTGATGTTATTTTTTTGCAGCATGCGGCGGCGGTGGGTTTTTACCGTTTCAATACTGATCCCGAGTTTGGGACCTATCTGTTTGGACGAAAGTCCCATACCAACCATTTCCGCAATTTCTTTTTCACGTTCGGTCAGTTCCAGCCGGCCGGGGTTGGTATTTTTTTCTTTATTGAAAAGTTTGAAGAAAGCCATTTGCACGGCCACGAGTAGTTGCGTATCGCTGTAAGGTTTTACCACGTACATTACAGGATCTTTGCTGAAAGCGTCCTGCAAGGTGCGGTTGTCGGTGTAAGCAGTGAGGAAAATAATCTCGCAGCCGTAAAGACTTTTGAGTTGTGCCGCCAGTTCGGTACCATTCACATCGCCTTTAATCGTAATGTCACAGACAACAACAGCGGGCACCGGCTCGGCCTGGCTGCACAAGCGCAAGGCGGCCGCGGCACTGGAAGCGATGCCGGTGACCCGGTAATCCTCTTCTTCCAGCAGTTCCTGGATACTGGTAGCGGTGATCAGCTCATCTTCAACGATCAATATGGACGCACGTTCCTTCATTTTCAGGGGGCAATTTCAACTGTAAAGATAGGGTTCGTTGCGTTGCGCCGTTGCAGTATCTGTTTTCAGGACACCGGCCGGCCCTCGAGCCAGCTTTTAAAGGCGGTTACCCGGTCGCGGCTGATGAGGACATCCGCTTCCGCCGCCGGTTCCAGTTGCAGGATGAGCCGGCTGTTGTAATAGGTCGTTATTTTTTTGATCGCATCCACGTGTACGATAAACTGGCGGTTGATGCGGAAGAAGGAATGCCGGTCCAGCATTTGCTCGATTTGTTCGAGTGAATAGTCGAGTGGCCATTTTTGACCGGCAAAAGTAATAGCCCAGGTGATGCCTTTGGCAAATTGTACATAGGCAATATCTGTAGCTTTTACATAGATCAATTGATTGTTGATCCGTCCCAGAAAACGTGTGTGATCGCGGCGCATGAACGCTTCGGCCAGCCTTCCCACATCGAGTGAATACTGATCGGTTCTCAACTGCTGCCATTTAGTAAGAGCGCGTTGAAGGTCGGCCTGGTCGATCGGCTTGAGCAGGTAGTCGATGCTGTTGACCTTGAAGGCCTGCAGCGCGAAACTGTCGTAGGCCGTGGTAAAGATCACCGGCTTACGCAATAATTGTTCGTCGAATAATTCAAAACAATTGCCGTCCGAAAGCTGGATATCCATCAGTAAGAGATCCACAGGTGGCACTTCGCCCAGCCAGGCTCGTCCTTTTGCCACTGAATCGATAATGGCAATCACTTCCGTTGCCGGCGAGCATTGATCCAGCAGGTGGGTCAGGCGCTCCGCATTGTGCGGTTCATCTTCAAATATGGCCACTTTCATCATGAAAAGATAACGGGTATTTTAACGATGAATTGTTCTGCTGTTTCGGTTATTTCCACCCGCGGCGCATTGATCAGTTCATAGCGCTTGCGGATATTTTCCAGCCCGATGCCGGTACCGGTATCGCGTTGTGTTTTCAACCGTAGCGGGTTGGTAACAATCAGCCAGCCGTTTTCATCGCGAACGGAAATATTGATCGGATCATTAGACGAGAAACGGTTGTGCTTGATCGCGTTTTCAACCAGCAGTTGCAGCGATGCCGGCGGAATGCTGCCTTTGTCGCGCGTGTGCTGATCGATCTGCAGGCTGACGCGGATGCTTTCCTGGTGCCGGATCCGCATGAGGTATAAAAATGAATCCAGGAATTCCAGTTCCGCTTTTACCGGCACAAGCGTTTCTAGTTTTCTGTCAAGAATATACCGGTAGGTACGCGCGAGTTGTGTAATATATTCAGCGGAAAGATCCGCACTCTTGTACACCAGGTTGGTGAGCACACTCAGCGAGTTAAAGAAAAAATGCGGATCGATCTGGTTGCGCAGCGCTTCGTAGCGCGATTGAATATTTTCACGCATCAGCCGTTCGGTATGCAATTGGTATTGCTGCCAGGCTTTGTAATAAAAAATAATACCGTTGAAGGTGAGCGTAAGCAGGTAAAACATGAAAATACCGAGGATCAGATCATAGCTCAATGCTTTGAAACTTTCCCATGCCTCATAACGATTGAAAAGCCAGATGTCAAAAAGTCCGTATAACAACCCGTACACATAACTGGCCACTATACCGAAGAGCAATAACCCGCCGCATAAAAAAAGTAAACGTGCGGTTGTTTTGAGTGTACGTACCCTTTGCTCGATCTTTTCAGCGATCCAGGAAGCGGCTGCCCATACGATCAGTCCATACACTACATAAAAAAGGCTGAACAACTGGCCGCGGAAATTGAAAATACCAAGGTCGGTGACGAAAGTATGATCGAATGTTTTGAAGATGATGCTGAACAGGTATAACAATAAGACGCGTGAAAGATACCGCATCCATTTGTGTTGAAAGAAACGGCCGTCATTGGGAAAATCGGGTTCGCTATCGCTTTGTATCATCGTTAAATTAAAAGTAGTTATTTTCTTTAAACCAGTCCAGAGCCCGGTGTATGGCCTGTCCCGCGGGCGAAAAGCGGACATCCAATTCCCGTTCGGCTTTCCTGGCTGAATAATAATTGCCGATACAGGCCATGTACGTTACGGAACGGTTGAGTGGCAGGGAGCGTCCTCTTATATACCCGATCAGTGAACCCGCCATACCGGTGAAACGCAGCAGCCATGCGGGTAAAGAGATCATCAGACTGCGTTGTCCGGACCAACGCCTTATCAGGCGAAAGAATTCACGGTAAGAAAGATTTTCACCGGCCAGGAGGTAACATTCGCCGGTGCGGCCTTTTTCCAATGCGGCGATCACACCGGTGCACACATCGGCGACGTCAACAAAATTTTTCCCTCCCGGTGGATAAAACAGCAGGAAACGATTCATGCCGTACAACAACAAACGGCCGGAACTGGGTTTGAAATCACCGGGACCGATCATAAAAGTAGGGTTTACGATCACAGCGGGTAATTTATGCTGTGCGGTTTGTTCGAGTATGTATTGCTGTGCGAGGTACTTGGTGTCGATGTACGCGGAGCCTGCGCTGAAAAGGGTGAAAGGACTCAGCTCGGTTCCTGGATATTGAAGGGTTCCCGGTGCCAGTGTATTGGCCGTGCTTACATAAACCAATTTGCGGATTTTATGCTGGATGCAGGCGTCTGCGAGCATACGTGTGGCAGTGTAATTGATGCGTTCGTAATGCGAAAAAGGGAATCCCCAGGGCGTGGTAACGGATGCGGCATGAATAACAAAATCGATGCCGCTCAATGCCGCGTCGATATCGTTTTTGTTATCGATGGCTCCTTCAAAAATTTCGCAGGGGATATCCGCAATGCTTCTGCGGTCGGCACCGGCGCGGATCATTGCACGTACGGCAAAACCTTTCCTGTACAACCCGCGCGTAAGATGGGCTCCTAAAAAGCCATTGGCACCGGTAATGAGCACTGTTTCCATATTGATCAGCCGAGGGTTATTTCCTTTTTTACTTCACGTGATACCATGCGCAACTTCCATCCCGAAGGAAGCCAGTGCATCAGGCGCTGGTTGATACGATTGATGATGCCGGGAATAATAACGGGTTCGCCTTCCCATGTTTTTTTCAAAGCAAAAAAGGCGATGGCCGCCGTGGATAATAGTCCCAGTCTCGCTTTCAATCCCTGCGCCAGTATACGTCTTGACGTATTGGAGTTGGTCATGATGGGGCCCGGATAAACCACACTCACGGAAATGCCAGTGCCCGCAAGTTCTTCGCGAAGACCGAGAGAGAAGGAGGAAATGAATGCTTTGGAAGCGGGATAAACCGTTTTATACGCAATGGGTGTAAAAGCTGCCATGCTCGAGACATTCAGGATAAAACTGTTGGGTTGTTTCAGTAAATAAGGAATAAGCATGCGCGTGAGCATGGCCGTGCCACGCACGTTGAGTTGGATGATGCGGTCGATCATATCGATTGAAGAACCGGCTATCGGAGACGTGCCGCCTATACCAGCATTGTTGAGCAGGAAATCGACAGGATAAGCTTCGAGCAGGGGAGGAATGACAGTTTGTAGCTGATCGACATCGCTGAGGTCTACTTCAACTGCAACCGCACGGATGGTGTATTCCCATTCAAGCTGTGTGGCAACGCTGGCTATTCCGCTGCCGGGCAACGCAAGCAATAAAAGATTGCGGCCGCTTGCGGCACACTGGCGCGCAAATTCTTTGCCCAGGCCGGAGCCCGCGCCGGTAATAAGGGTGTAGGTTAACAACTGGTTTGTCATGATCAATATTTTAAAATGATTTATCGGGTACGTCACCGTTTTTAGCCGGGAACATGGTGCCGAAAACTTTATCCCACAACACCGAGCTCACACCAAAACCTTTCTCTTCGTCTTTGTAATGATGCAGGTGATGATTGCGCCACAAAGGTTTGAGCCATTTGAACGGAGGAGCAAATGCATGAATGGCATAATGCATGCTTCCGTACAAAAGATAACCGGAAATAAAACCCGGGAAGAAAGCAAAAGCTCTTATGCCCATCATCAGGTAAAAAATGGTGAACAATACACTTGAAATAAGTATGCTCGGTACGGGCGGCATGAACAGGCGCTGTTTATCGCGCGGATATTCGTGATGATTGCCGTGCAGCACGTAGGTGACGCGGCTCAATCGCCGGTTGCGGCTGACAAGGTGAAACAAAAAACGGTGAGCGATGTATTCGAATAATGTCCAGAAGAAGAGGGCACCGAAATAAGTGAGCATTGTTTGCCACAAAGGATAACCGGCCCGCGCGGTGCTGTACCACAACAGATAGATAATAACGGGTACGTACATCGCAAAGATGACCGCAGGATGCGTTTTTGTCAACAGTTCGAGGTATTTGTTGCGGAAGATCGTGGCCTGGCCTTTATTCTTTGTTTTCATCGGCGGTGCTGATTTGCCTGCAAGTTGGAGTGGGGTGGGATAAAAACCTTGAAAGGAGGCATGAGTTGCAGGCTGAGGTTGTTGAAGCGGGGAAAAAGAAGGTTGGGTTGTTGGACGAGATAAATGATATTATATTGTGTGGCATCTCAAAAAATTCCTATCCATGTCAAGCTTTAGCGCATTACAGTAATTTTTCCAACAAATCATAAAAAGCATTTTTTGAGGCATTTCAACTGCTTCTTTTCTTATAGTGCGCTCAATTATCTAGTCCCTAAAATTTTCTCTAAATAATTTATTTCCAGAAGCCTTCTAAAAGGCCTCTTTTGAAAGGCGTGAACGGTACACAGGTAGGTGACGGCACCTATGACATGGGCGAAGGCGGTAAGAGCGGATCGGCTCATTCAAAAGTGTCGAGAGATGCGTATGGCTTCAGCCTGAACTACTACAGCGGTTCGCCGTGGTAGGACTACCACGCGATCGGCGTGACGGGCAATAAATTTGCTTCGGTGCTCTGCGCGCTCTCGATTTAAGCATAAGAATCATTGTTCGCTCATCCTTAACACTTTTTTAAAAATCCGCTTGATACTTTCGGTGACCTTAACCATGCTTATGCTATACCGGACTATCACTTTTTTTGCTGGTTTACTTTTTTCGGTCTTTACGTTTGGGCAGAGCTATGATACGCTGGTTTATCGTCAGTTTGCCGCATTTGTAAAAGCTGAGCTGCAAAAAGAGGCGGATTTAAAAGACTCCGCCGTCGTCTGTTTTTATGGTGACAAATATGGATATGCTTTCCGAGATTTTTGCAATGGAGGACCTGACCAGCACATCGAGTATGGAAAACTCAACGGCGGTGACTCGACCGAATTCTTCTATGATCTGCTGACTAATGAAGATTTTATCAGTCAGGTAAAATATAATCAGCACCTTTCCCGTGACACGGCTTCTTTTTTTGGTGTACAGGATATTCAGACCGTCATCTTTCTTAATTGCTCCGCGGGTTCATGGGAACAATTATTGATGGACCTGTATCATTTTCGAGATTATTCGTCTCTTCCGCTGACCGTGGATATGCTCGATTATAAAACGAACAAGTATGTCCGTTATTTATGGGTATTGAAATATGAAGTAAATAAAGGTTTCAGCATATTACAGAGAATCATCTTGTCAACGCGAAAGGTTTACAAGAATGTAGACTGACAAAAAAAATGCAGACCTCTCAGCCTGCATCAATCACTTGGAGTATTGGTTTAAAAAACGGGTACCACCACACATCTAGTTACGACAGAAAAGCCATAAAAAGAAATCACCCATTCGAAAGGGAAAAGATTCTAGCGAAATCGTAGAAATTTTTCTATTTCGCCCGGAGCGGGATAAATAACGACCTTCTCGGTTCCTGGCGGACATTTCTCGTGCGATGCCCTTTACCGGCCACATCTTCCAGCAGCAACACGTCGCCGGTCTTGAATGTTCTTTTTTCTCCCAAAGATGTTTCTATTTCGATCTCTCCGTCCAGCAACACCAGGAATTGCCGCTGCGGTGCATGGTGAAAGTCATAGTCATAATTCGCTTCCACCTCACGAAAGATGATACCTTCTACCGGAAATAGCTCTGACAAAAAACCGATCGTCCCGGCTGATCGCATGGGAATCGTTTTGTCTTCGAAAAGACTTTCCCCGCGCGAGTCGGAATACAGTCTTGTATACTTAAATTCCATAGGTCATTGCTTTTGAGCGCCTTTGCTCCTTATGCTTCTTTGCGTGAATTTTTCACGCAGCGGCGCAAAGTAGTTAAGGCGCAAAGAGAGTTTACTAACTACTAAATACGACTTTATTCGCCTCATCTATTTCTTCCTTCGTTATCGTATGCCCCATGCCCGGATATATTCTCTCCGTTACTTTCGCGCCCATTTTTTCCAATACGGCTGTTGTAAATTTCACACGCTCCACCGGCACATGCGGATCGGGATCGCTGGTGCCTAGGTAAACAGGCATGCCACCGAAGTTACCTTTATAAACCGATTGATCCGGCCTTTCGCCGATCAGTCCACCTGTGAAGGCCGCCGCGCCTCCATACTCTTCTCCATTACGCGCCAGGTATTCCAGCATCAAACACGCCCCCTGCGAAAAGCCCGCGAAGTAGATGTCTTTTTTTTCTACACCAGCTTTTATTGCTTCATCCACTACTGCCGCTACATTTTCAAGGGCACTGCTCAACCATGGCTCATTGGCTTTATGCGGCATCATAAACGAATACGGATACCAGGTGTTATTTGTTGCCTGCGGCGCCAGTAACGTAAATCCATCCACCGATAAGTGATTCGCCAATCCGATTATGTCTTCTGCCGATCCGCCGCGTCCATGCAGCAGGATCAACACCCGCGAAGCGCCGTCCAACGGACGGCCACTTTGGCGGATATCTAATGTATGTTGTTGTGCGTTGCTCATGCCTGTGTGAGTTTAGGTAAGATTTTTTCGATTTGCTCACGCGCCTGCTCATATTGCTTGGGCAAGCGCAGACTTGTTCCCAGGTTCTCTACCGTTTCATCAGTCGCAAATCCGGGATTGTCAGTGGCCAGTTCAAATAATACGCCGCCGGGTTCTCTGAAATAAAGTGAGAAGAAATAGTCACGGTTGATCTTGGGCGTGATGTTGAATCCGGCAGATAATATTTTCTCCCTGAAATGCATCAGCACTTCTTCGTCACTCACCCTGAATGCCACGTGGTGATTGGTGCCAGCTGCATTGATACCATGACCTGCTTCCGGGTCGAGAATCAGATCGACGAGATTGGCGGTTTCAATTACGTCAGTTTTGAAACGATAGCGGTTATTTTCTTGATTGTCGAGATTATAACCAAAGATATCGGTCAGTATTTTAGCGGTATCATCGGTGTTTTTTAAACTAAGCGCCACACTGTGAAAACCGCGTGTAGCCTTGTTTTCATTCACTGCGTTGGTTGTCCAGGGTTTGCGTGGATCTGCATTGGCAGGAACCACCAGTTTCAGTTGCAACCCGTCAGGATCGGAAAAAGGTAATACCGTGTCACCAAATTCTTCGCGGACAGGACCGTGTGGCACATTCATTTCTTTAAAACGTTGTTGCCAGAAGTCAAGGCTGTCAGCGGGTACAGCATAACCGATTTCGGTAGCCATACCGGTACCGGGTTTGCCGGCGCGGGCATGTGTCCAGGGAAAGAAAGTGAGAATGGTGCCGGGCGTACCTTGTTCATCGCCAAAATAGAAATGATAGGTTTGCGGATCGTCGAAGTTGACGGTCTTCTTTACCATGCGTAAACCCAGTATGCGTGTATAGAAATCGTAGTTACGTTGCGCGTCAGATGCAATGGCCGTAATGTGATGCAGGCCTTTTATTTGATTATTCATGATCTGTGGTTTTATAGAGCAAATATCCTGTTTGTATTGGCGGCAAACATTGAACCAGGACAAGAAATACTAATTAGGTAATTTGAAGATTTGATAATTTGGGAATGCATTTTTTTATTATCAATCCCGAAGTGTCAGGGTAAATTTTCAAATTACAGCTCTTATTTCGCCAAACAATAATCCACTTCCGCCGCCGTAATGTTCGATGATGCGGGCGCTGGGATGTTGTTGTTGCAAATGATTGCAAAGTTCTTTGTCGGCTGACAGTGAAAAGCCACTGCCGAGTAAGATGACATCATAATTGCCTTTTGCCTGTAATGCCTCTTCTGCATTGATGGCGGCTTCGGCATTCCAATCAGCTTCTGCAGACAGCAAGCGTAAGATCGTGTCTTTTATTTCAGGGTGACTGCACAATACCAGTATGTTCAGTTTCATAACATTGTTATTCTGCGTTAAGGAGAAATTCATTTAGTGATTTGCGTGTTCGGGGTGCCAGTTCACGCGTACGGTAAGGCTGATCCAATTTCTCATGCGTATCAGGATAACCCATTGCCAGCATGATCACGGGTTGCAGCCCTTCGGGCAAAAATGATTCCGCTGCTGCTTTATCAAATCCTGCCATCGGGTGAACGCCGATGCCCATGCTTCCCGCCTGTAATGTCAGCAACATATTGGCAGCGCCTGCATCATGCAACGCATCAGGGTAAGGACGGCCACTCGCAAACGAAGTAACGGTGCTGCTCAGCACTAAAGCCGCTGCATGCTTCGCCCAAGGCTGATTGCCGGCCGCCAGCCAGGATGAAAAGATATCAAAGAGTGCTGTACCGCGATAAGCAACGGCATATCGCCAGGGTTGTTCGTTCATGGCGCTGAACGACCACGATGCAGCTTCGAGGATCGTATGCATATCGTCCGGCGAAATGGCTTTGTCGCAAAACTCCGCGGACTCCAGCGCTGCCGAATGAGATCGATAACGGGATATTGTGTGGTGGCTGTTTTATTGATTGACATGCTTCTTTTTTTATGAAATGGTCATCGGGATTTCCATGATCAGTATTTCGGTGTCGTCACTCAACGATTGGAGGGAGAGTCCGGAGATATTCCAAATGCCCAGGCCATCGCGTTTGTCAAGTGTAACATCATCAATCTGCACGCTGCCATTGATCACAAATACGTAAATGCCGTTGTCTTTTTTCTTCAGTGAATAATCAACGGAAATGTCTTTGTCGAATCGTCCCATGTGAAACCAGGCGTCCTGGTGAATCCATACACCTTCATCGCCCGGATTGGGAGAAAGGATTTGTTGCAATTTATTTTTGCGTGCATGTATATCCAGCGTTAACTGATCATAACGCGGCTCCACATTGCGTTGACGCGGGAACACCCAGATTTGTAAAAAACGTGCTTCGCGATCGTCGTTCTTATTGTATTCGCTGTGAAAGACACCAGTGCCGGCACTCATCACCTGGATGTCGCCTGCGCGGATCACGGCGGTGTTGCCGAGGCTGTCTTTGTGTTCGAGATCTCCTTCCAGTGGTATGGAAATGATCTCCATGTTGTCGTGCGGATGACGGCCAAAACCCTTCGACGCATCTATGCGGTCATCGTTCAGCACGCGCAGCACCCCGAAATGCATACTGTCCGGATTATAATAGTTGGCAAAACTGAAAGTCTGGTGACTGTCGAGCCAACCGTGTGAGGCATGACCGCGGGTATGGGCGCGATGCAATACTGCAAAAGGTCCCTGCCATGTTTGCGGGTTGGGTAAGTGATTCAAACCCATAACTTCCAGCTCTTTCAACTCGTCGATGTCGTTGCGGAGCACTCCGCCCAATGCCGCATTGGTAACCAGCATGCCGGTCCCCAATAAGCCTTTTTTCAGAAAATCTTTTCGTTCCATCCTGCGTGATTTTTGTACCTCAAAATTGGCACAACCGGAACGGAAAAACATTGAACCAGGACAAGAAATGCTAATTAGACAATTTGACAATTCGAAAATGCATTTTATTGCCAAATTTTCAAATTATCTAATTCTCAAATTGACTTCCTGGCCATTCTCGTTCTTATTTTACTCAAAAATTCAGGGGAGATGCCGAGGTAGGAAGCTATATAATGTTGGGGTACACGTTGCGGGATGGTGGGATATTTTTCCAGGAAGTCGAGGTACTTGTCCTGCGCCGACGTGGCTATTGTTTTAAATAAACGTGATTGCAGGGAGGAGAGATTGCGTTGAACCATCAGCCGGAAATACCTTTCGAGTGAGGGGAGTTGCTGAAGCAGTGATTCTTTGGTGGCGGGATTGAGGACTAACAGTTCACAATCTTCCAATGCTTCGATGAACATGTGACTGGGTTTCTGCTCATGGAAACTGGCGATATCGCTGACCCACCAGTCTTCTATTGCAAATTGCAGCGTCACTTCAAATCCGTTTTCATCCAAATAATAAGAGCGGATACATCCCTGGTTCACGAACGCTTCGAAATGGCATACTTCGCCTTCCTGCAGCAACATGGTTTTGCGTTTTATCATTCGCTTTTCCAATAAGCCATCCATGATTTCGAGATCGGCATCGGAGAGGCGGGAACTGCGGTTGACATGGGCGTGAATGCGTTCAAACAAATCCATAGATACAAATGTAAGGAATCAGAGCGCATGCAGGCTACCCAGCGCCATGGTGAGGTGGATCACGTCGCCCTTGCTGTAACGGGGCTCCAGCACTCGCACCCAGAGGGAACGGTTGGCGATCCGCACCTCCAGTTCCGTAAAACTTCCGTAGAACAATACTTCCTTAACGATACCGGATACGATCGCTTCGGACTGGTCGGTCGGAATAAATTGCTCCGGGCGGATCATGATCTGTGCACCGGCGGATAATCGAGGGAAAAGTTCGGAAGGCAACAGGTTATAGGTGCCAAACAACCCCGCAACATATTCGTTTTTGGGCTGATGGTAAATGTCAAGCGGATTATCGCGCTGTATGAGTTTGCCATCGCGCAGTACCAGCAGCTCGTCGGCCCATGAAAGACTGTCCAGCGGATCGTGAGATACCAATATGCAGGTAATGCTCAGTTGTTCACCGATATCACGTATCACCTCCTTGAGCCGTTGTTTGTGCAGCATGTCTGCATTGGAAAAAGGTTCATCTAATAATAGCAGATCCGGCAGTGTGGTTAACATCCTCGCCAGCGCGATACGTTGTTTTTCTCCTCCGGAAAGCTGGTCAGTTTTGCGTTTGAGTAAATGCGTTATCTGGCAGATTTCGTATAATTGTTCCGCGGTATGTTCCGGCATTTTGCTGGCGTACTCGAGAATATTTTCTACGGTGTAATGATTGGGAAGTTCGTAATGCTGGGATAAATAGGCGATGCGTTCATGTCCGGGAATGAGTTTTTCCATCGGCCCTTTCACTTTTTTTCCTTCCAATCTTACTTCGCCGGAATCGGGTTGAATAAGTCCGCCGATGATGCGGAGAAGTGTGGTTTTGCCCGAACCGGTTTCTCCCGCCAATGCGATCTTGCGCAAAGCCGGCACTTCAAAACTGATAGGAGCGAGGGTAAAACCGCCGGGAAGTTGCTTACTGATATCCGTTACTGTTAATAGATCCATTGCAGGTAAAACAAAGATTTAAAGCTGACGGCGTAAAAATACAACAAGCGGATGCTAACCAAGCCGAAAACTACCGGTGATGATGATATTTTCTCCGAAGCAACAACACCTGGTAACGCAAGGTGTCGTAGGTCAGCGCCGTTGCAAGCAGCATTGCGGCGAGCAGCAGCACCTTCATGTGCAGGTGGCTGAAGAGGATGCCACCTGTTACACACCCTGCCATGAAGCAACCGACGATTACGATACGCAGTTTGATCGAAGTCCGGAGCTTTTTGCGATCATCAGGCTGCCGGTAATACGACCATTGCGCCAATTCGATCCCCAGATCGGTGAATAACCCGGTGAGGTGGGTGGTCCGTACGATGGCGTTGGACACAGATGTCACGAGCGCATTTTGTAAACCCATGGCAAATAACAGCAGGCAGGCAATTATATAGGTCCATCGTTCGGCTGCAAGTAGTGGTAGCAATGACAGGGCGACGAGGATCAGCCCTTCGAGCAGCACGGGTACCATATACCGGTACCGGTCGTTGCGGCGCGAAAAGAATTCAGTCAGACATCCGGAAACAAAAGCGCCCGTCAGGAAAGAAAGCACGAAAAGCAGCAATACGCCCGCCCGGTAGTAATTTCCGTGGGACAGGTCTTCGGCAAAATAGGCAAAGTGCCCGGTTACATTGGTGGTCAGTTGTCCGATCGCCAGGTAGCCGGTAACGTTGACCATACCTGCAACAGCCGATAAAATCGAGGCCAGCCGGAGGTTGTGCAGTGGTGTTCGGGTTTTGCCTTTATGACGAAACACAATAGATGATTTGCACAAATTTACGATTTGTGGCAGGCATCTGGCTTATAAAACCAATTGGTCGAAAAGCCGGATGAGTGTTGCGTCTGCATCTGTAGTAAGCCCGGGATGTACGCGCGAAGTCTGCACGATGGTACTGCGCCAGGCCGTTAGCCAGCGGAAACGGAGTGCAGGTTCCAGTAACGCAATCGGGCCGGCATCTTTTTTTCCGGCGCAGATGGACGCAAAAGCGGTGAGATGTTCCTTCAGTTCGTTGCAGTCGATATCAGGGGCAAATGCATGCAGTTTTTCGTGGTTGACCACGTATTTCATATCGAGAAAGCAGAGTGATTTGCAATAGACGATCACTCCTGCATTCAGGAATTCTTCGCGTTCTACGCGGGGAACAATGCGGATCACCGCATACTCAAACAAGTGACGCTCTTGCATGCAGTGCTTCGTTTAAAAACAGGTGAGAAGATTGGAGGCGGGTTGTAAGGAAACGTGTATAAACATCCCGGCCTTCATCGGGTGAATTTATTTCTGCATTCAATGCAAGCCATTCGTCGGGGATCAGCGAAACAATATCACGGATCCGATCGGGTGTGATCAGGGCATGCGCTTCTTTGTCTGCTTTTTCCAGCTCCGATGCCTGGTTGAGCAACACATGATCTTTGATCTGGGCAAAAGGCCTGGCCGCCTGTTGCTGCCAGTCGGGCCAGTTATGGTGAAAATAAAGCGAGGCGCCATGATCGATCAGCCAGAGCTCTTTGTTCCAACTAAGCATATTGGTATTGCGGGCCGTCCGGTCTACGTTCATGAGAAAGGCATCCAGCCAAACCACTTTCGATGCCAGTTCTGCAGGCAATGGTGTAACGGCAGGGTCGTAGGTGATAGAGCCGGAGAGATAATGCAAACCGAGGTTGAGACCGGTGCTTTTGCGCAGCAATTCCTGGATTTCTTCATCGGGTTCTGTGCGTCCGAATGCGGCGTCCAACTGAACGAAAACGAGTTCGGGTACTTTAAAGCCCAGCAGGCGCGCGAGTTCGGCGCCGATGAGATCGGCAATGAGTGCTTTAACACCCTGACCGGCTCCTCTGAATTTGAGTACGTACAGAAAACCGTCATCCGCTTCTGCGATGGCGGGCAGTGAGCCGCCTTCGCGGAGAGGTGTTACGTAGCGTACGGCGTGTACGGTGCGTAAGGGTGTGATTTCGTTAACAGGCGTTGCAGACATGTATTGCAAAAATATTAAAGCGAAGCCACATAGCCATCAACGGATGTATACGGAGGTTGCGGGACTTAAGGCGTCAGTGAGCCAGTTGGGGTGCAACTGAGCGAGTTCGTTTGCGGGTATTTGGTCGGGATGAAAGAACCGGAGCGCTGCTGTTTCTTCGTTGGAAAAATTTTCGGGGAACTCATTTTGTAAGCGTGCTTCAAAATAGGTGGTGATGTACTGAACCGTTTTATCGGTGTAATGGTATGTCTGGGATGAAGGAGAAGAATACACACCAATAAGGCGTAAAAGTTGTGCCTGTGTGCCTGTTTCTTCCGTTATCTCTCTCAGCATGGCTTCTTCAACACTTTCACCAAATTCAACGTGACCTGAGATCAGTCCCCAGCGATTGACATCTTTTCTTTTTTGAAGAAGAATCTGGCCTTGGTTATTAAAAACGGCGGCAGCAACGGCCGGGCGGATTTGTTGTTCTGTCATGATACTTAATTTAACGAAGGCCAATCTACTTCAAGTCTGGGAATAAAAGGCATAAATGATGGATTAACAGCAAAGTCGTTGAGATTTCTGATGCCTGCTTTGGGTTGTAGGTACCCTTGTTGGTGTTAACACCAACAAGGGCGGGAGTATGTTCTGTCATGATGGCTTGTTTACAGGGGGCCACTCTACTTCAAGTCTGGGAATAAAAAAGGCTTTTATGCAGTTGGGGTTGCGAATGCAGAGCTGGATATGATCTTTTTCCCTGAAACCTGCGCCGGGATATAATTCAGGTCCTTCTGTGAATGCACTGCGGATGGATTCGAACGGGAGCTGGTTTAAGGATTGCCGCATGTTATGGAGATTTTCAATGACCCGATAATCGAGCTTTCGCAAATCCATTTTATTGTGGATGCCTGATAAGTGTTGTTTGTAAATAGAATAGGAGTCCAATATAAGTCGTCTATCCATCGTATTCACTAAATTCAGGCAGTAGCCAGGGTCAATTACGGCACCTAGGACCGTTGGTTGCCGGATCGTTTTTGCAGGGTGGTTTTGTGCAAAATCCAACGCGCGTTCATAATCATTCTCCCAGAAATAAATTCCTGATCCCAACCAGTCATATTTGTTGCGGCTGTAGTTTAGCATTTTACTTCCATTAACAACAGCATCGCGAATACTTTCATCGCATCCGTGAAATCCGAGGGTAAGTCCCGGGGTAAATCGATACATGATTTAAACTTTCTGAGATAAACAAAAGAGGTCGTTGCCACATGGAAGGATTTTTGCCGGGTGTTGATCCGTTTATTCGAAAAAGCCACAACTCCTTGCTAAACGGCTATGCTGCAAAACGGCTGTTTCGTATTGTTTTTTTCTTTCGTTATCGCAGAACTCGCAGCTACAGGGGATGAAAATCTCAGCATTTTTGATCTCTCCATCAGACCCGTCACAATAATTTCCAAATCCTATTCTAACAAGGGATTTTCGTCTGACTTCCGGTGAGTTCTTAAGTTGTTCACGTTGCTTCTTAAATGCCGCTATTAGTTCATCATGATCCCGTTGTGATATACTTGTCATTTTAACAAATTTTAAAGTTGAACAATACCCCAAAACTAATTTCACCAAAACCCGATAGCCGTATAAAAAACGGGTAAGTTTAAATATTTCCGGGATGTTTCCAGACCTGTAATGCTGGCGCAATGTATATCTCATGATGACTTGCTTACAAGAGGCCACTCTACTTCAAGTCTGGGGATAAAAAAGGCTTTTATGCAGTTGGGGTTGCGAATGCAGAGCTGGATATGATCTTTTTCCCTGAAACCTGCGCCGGGATATAATTCAGGTCCGTCTGTGAATGCACTGCGGATGGATTCGAACGGGAACTGGTTTAAGTATTGCCGCATGTTGTGGAGATTTTCAATCACGTGGCAGTCGAGGGTCCGGAAACCGTTTCTATTGCTAAGCTTCGAAATGTCATCACGTTCTTTATTTTGAAAAACAATAGTAGAACGTTTAAACGTTACATATGATTTCTTTAGGAACCTCCGATCTTCGGAGTTCAGCAAATTGAGACAATATCCAGGATCAATAACAGCTCCCAGAACAGATGGAGATTTTATTTTTCTGGTGGGATGATTTTGTGCGAAATCCAGCGCGCGATGACAATCATTTTCCCAAAAATAAACTCCTGCTCCCAGCCAATCATATTTATTGCGGCTAGCGTTCAACATTATCCGTCCTTCAACAACTGCGTCGCGAACGGTTTTATCGCATCCATGAAATCCGAAGACGAGTCCGGGTGTAAATTGATACATGAGTTCAATTTTCTTAAGTGGTTAGTACAAAAGAAATACATCAATACATGGAAGGATTTTTTATTTGGACAGATTTTTTGCAGGCTATTCGGTATATCCGAAAAGCCTCGCAAAGCGACTATTCTTTTCGGCCTCATCATATTGCCGCCTGGTTTCACTCTCACAAAACTGGCAGGTACATGGATTTGAATGTTTACTTTCTTCGGACTGATTTTTAGCCGCATCACAGTAGTTGCCAAACCCCCATTTCGCCAGAAATTTTCGGGCTGCATCCTTCGAGGCCGAAACGGCACGTATCTGTTGATCAAAAGCCTGCATTAACGCGGCGCGATCCCGTTTTGTCATACTTGTCATCATATTAAATTTTAAAGTTGAACAATACCCCAAAATTAATTTCACCAAAACCTGATAGCCGTATAAAAAACGGGTAAGTTTAAAACTGTCGTATTTAACCGCCTATTCGCCGCATTCACACCCCATCGAAACCGGTTTTTCCCGTTAGGTTTGTGTTTCATTCAAACACTTCTCTTATGCAACTACCTACACTCCAGCAACAGTTAAAACAAACACCCGATACACTTGTCGGTATCATCAAAGCCTTCAATGCCCAAACCTTCAATCAGTCCACCGAAGTCTCCGGCTGGACCGCCGGCCAGGTAACCGATCATATCATCAAAGCCTGCGATATCGCCGCTTTACTCGACGGCAACGTTAAATCCGCCGACCGTGATCCCGACGCGCTTTCTGAAGGCATCGCCAAAACGTTTCTCGATTTTACCATCAAAATGGAGTCGCCCGATTTCATCATACCCGGCAATGGTCCCTTCGATCCGCAACAAAGCATCGATACACTCACCCAAATCTGGCAAACCCTTCAACAAAAAGCAGCAGCATTAGACCTTTCCCTGCTGTGCCTGGATTTCGAAATGCCCGTTAACGGCGCACTCACGCGGCAGGAATGGCTCAGCTTTATCATCGTCTATACCCAAAGGCATATCCATCAGTTGCGGAAAATTGCGGCCGAACTTACTATTCCACTGCCTGCTGCTGCCGAATGACACGCATTTAACCGGGTAGTAATTTTTTTTCATAGATTCTAACGGAGGCATTTTCCGTCAATGCCGCTTTTTGCGTTCTTTTTTCCTGCAAAAACATCGCACGATCTTATAACTTTATTGGCATTAATACCGATTGTTATGTTTATGAATTGGCCCGTCGTTGCTTTTTGCCTCGCTCTTTTCAGCCTTCATACCCCTGTGGTTAATGATCCCGCAAAAGCGATCGTCACAGGCGCCGATCAGACTGAACAGTATGTGCCCTATTTAAAAGGGAAAAGAGTAGCCGTGCTCGCCAATCCTACCACCATTATCGGCAAGCGCCACCTGGTAGACAGCCTGCTCAGCCGGGGTATCAATATCGTAAAGGCATTTGGTCCGGAACATGGCTTTCGCGGTAACGCCAGCAACGGCGCCAAAGTAGCCGATGAAAAAGACGCCGCTACCGGCATTCCTGTTATTTCCCTCTATGGAAATAAACGTAAACCCTCCAAAGCCGACCTCGACGACGTAGACGTTTTTATTTTCGATATCCAGGATGTCGGCTGCCGCTTTTATACTTATATCAATGTGCTCCGCGATGTAATGGAGGCCTGCGCCGATAATAACAAAGAACTGCTCATCCTCGACCGGCCCAACCCCAACGGTTACCTGATCGACGGACCTGTTCTCGATATGGAATATAAATCAGGCATCGGTCAATTTCCCATTCCTATCGCACACGGAATGACCATAGCCGAGTTTGCACAGATGATCAACGGCGAAGGCTGGATTCCGGGTAAGAAAAAATGCCGCCTGCGCATCGTACCCGTTGCTAATTACAGACACGATCTGCCTTATACGTTGCCCGTTCCTCCCTCACCCAATCTTAATACACAGGAGAGTATTATTTTATATCCCACACTTTGTCTCTTCGAAGGAACGATCATCAGCCAGGGCAGAGGCACCCATTTTCCTTTTACGGTTTTGGGCGCTCCCGCATTCAAAGGCCAATATGATTTTTCCTTTACGCCTGTGAGCATCCCCGGTATGAGCGAAACGCCGCTCCATATGAATGAGACCTGCTACGGCCGCGACTTCAGAAACTATGATCTGGAAAAACTGAAGAAGATGAAACGTGTGCAGATCGAATGGATGCTGGAGCTTTATCAGCAATATCCCGATAAAGCGCGTTTCTTCGACCGGTCGGTAAGTAAACAGATCGGACGCATCGAAGTGCTCGCCGGAAACGGTGTTTTTAAAGAACAGGTAATGGCCGGCAAATCTGCCGAAGAGATCCGCCGTACCTGGGAGCCCGGCCTCAGCAATTACAAAAAAATGCGCCTCAAATACGTGCTGTATCCCTGACACATCCCGGTACGCCGTATTTTTGCCGGATGGAGTATTTCAAGAAGCTGGAAGACCTGCTGAAACTCGAGCGCGAAGAAGATAAGCGTATGTATGCCACGATGGCCGCCAATGCTTCCGTAGCCGAACGCCGTGACAATGGTCTTTGCTGGTATCCCGTTGCCATCCGGGATAAAGAATTTGGCAAAGGTGATTACCTGACCGTAGAACTCGAACGTACCACGCACCAGGATCTTCCGCATCAGTTACGCTCAGGCGTGCCCGCCGCTTTTTTCTCCAATCATGCTCCGCGCGAAAACAGGACCGAAGGCATTGTAACCTGGGTGAGTGGCAACAAACTCCGTCTCTCGCTCAGAACAGACGAACTGCCCGATTGGGCCCGCGATGGCAAACTCGGCATTGACATGCTTTTTGATGATAATAGTTACGACGAAATGCAAAGCGCGTTGCAACGCGCTGCAAAGCTCGCAGAAAATGCAACTGACGGACGACTGGTCCGTGTACTCACCGGCGCTGCACAGCCTGTATTCAGCGATGAGACATTTGAAATAATTATTCCTTCCCTCAATCCTTCGCAACAACAAGCCGTTCAGAAGATCGTGCAGGCCGGAGACCTGGCAATTGTACACGGCCCTCCCGGCACCGGCAAAACAACTACGTTGGTGCAGGCGATTAAAGTATTGGTGAAAAATGGCAACCCGCGCATGCTCGTTACCGCGCCCAGCAACGCAGCGGTTGATCTGTTGAGTGAACGATTGGCTGCGCAGGGATTGAATGTATTGCGTATTGGCAATCCCGCACGTGTTTCCGAAAGACTTTCTTCGCTCACATTGGATGAAAAGATGTCGGCACATCCTTCGATGAAAGAGATCGGCCGGTTGAAAAAGCAGGCGAATGAGTTTCGAAACATGGCGCACAAATACAAGAGGCAATTTGGTAAAGCCGAACGCGAACAACGCAAGGCTTTGTTTGATGAAGCCTATGCATTGCTAAAACAAGTTGACCAGACCGAACAATACATTTTGCAGGATCTGCTGGATAAAGCGCAGGTGATTACAGCCACCCTGGTCGGAGCCGCAAATCCGGCTATCCGTTCATTGCGGTACGATACGGTGGTGATCGACGAAGCCGGACAGGCATTGGAACCTGCCTGCTGGATTCCTATCGTCAAAACGCGCAAGCTGGTGCTGGCCGGTGACCATTGCCAGTTGCCTCCAACCGTTAAAGCTGCTGTAGCCAATGGCCTGGAAAAAACATTAATGGAGAAATTGGTCGCCAGTCATCCGTCTTCGGTGGTGATGCTGAATGAACAATACCGGATGCATGAACAGATTATGCATTATTCGTCTGCTCATTTTTACCACAATGCATTGCAGGCACATCAAAGCGTGAAGGATCACCGCCTTTTTCCCGATGACCAACCTTTGTTATTTGTGGATACGGCGGGTTGCGGTTTCGATGAAAAGCAGGATGGTACGGCGACCAGCAATCCTGAAGAAGGTGCTTTTCTTTACCGCCATCTGAATCACCTGGTAAAGTTGTTATCGTCGCATGAAGCGGGAAACTTTCCCTCCATCGGCATTATTTCCCCTTATCGCCGGCAGGTAGAGTGGTTGCAGGATGCGTTGAATCACCAGCCTGCGCTGGCTCCTTATCGCCCGTCGATCACCGTTAATACCATCGACAGTTTCCAGGGGCAGGAGCGCGACATCATTTATATCAGTCTTACACGAAGCAATACAGAAAACCGCATCGGCTTCCTCACGGACATACGCCGCATGAACGTGGCGATGACGCGGGCACGCAAAAAACTGGTGGTGATCGGCGACAGTGCCACCCTCTCGCAATATCCTTTTTATGCAGGTTTTATCAGTTATGCAGAAGAGCAAAACGCCTATCAAAGTGCATGGGAATTGATAGAAGACTAAGAATGTTTTTTATTTCCGGGATCGTCCAGGGCAATTTTTTCCAGGTCGCGGTCGGCAGGACCGGTGAGTACTTTGCCATCCATTGAATAACGGGCACCGTGACAGGGGCAATCCCAGGATTGTTCGGCATTGTTCCAGTTTACATCGCAATGCAAGTGCGTGCAGGATGGGTTGACACCGTGTAATATTCCTTTATCATCTTTATATAAAGCGATTTTCTGTCCTTCTTCTTTGATGAGTTTTGCCTCATCGCGGGCGAGTGCTGACCAGCCGCTTATTTTTTCACCGGAAAAAATTTTTCCTGCGAATTGTTTTACCACATCGGCATTGTGCTGAATGAAATTGACAAAACCGGCAACCGGTTTGAGCCTGTTCGGGTTAAACAATTTTGCATAGCGATCATCTCTGCCGGTCAATAAACCGGTTAACGTGATCGCGGCTACGTTACTATAAGTCATGCCGTTTCCGCCAAAGCCTGTTGCCACATAAATATTTTGCGGATGTCCGGGAAGATGTCCGATATAAGGTAGTCCGTCCGCCGGTTCATAATATTGCGACGACCAGCGGTAAGCAATTCCTTTTACATTGAAATAGCGATGTACAACCGCTTCCAGTGTTTCAAATAAATGCCGCGTATTTTCTTCATGGCCGGTCTTGTGGTCTTTGCCGCCTGCGATAAGGTATTTTTTTCCATTTATTTCCTGGCACCTGAAATAATGATAGGGATCGACCATATCATAACTTAACCCGTCGGGATACTCATAATCCTGCAACGTAACGGCCATTGCATAACTGCGATAGGGCATACACCGGAGGTGAAGCAGGTTTACCCCCGGCGGAATATGCGTGGCATATATCAAATCCCGTGCTTTGAAGGTGCCTGCGTCTGTGGTGATCTTTAAAGGTTCTGTTTCTTCCACTCCGGTTACCCGGCAATGTTCAACGATGGTGCCACCGGCTTTTTCAAAGGCTTCAGCTATGCCATATAAATAATGCAGGGGGCTGAAGCTCGCCTGACCATTGACCTGTATGGCTTTTGTAAAAGGGATCGGGAAGGGGATTTCGGTAGTATACGTGAGGTCGATTCCGGCCGCTTCCGATGCTTTAGCAATCTCATCGAGTTCTTTTTCCTGTTCTTCATTCTGCGCGTACAGGAAGGCCTGCTGTTCTTTGTAGCCGCAGGGAATGGCAAAACGATTAACACGTTCATGGATCAGCCGCAAAGCTTTCTGTACCGCTTTGGCCGTGAGTTTTGCGTCATCTTCGCTGAAATTTTTCTGAATGGTGGTATACGGAGTATCGAGCAATGTATTGAGGTGAGCCGTGGTGCCCCCGGTTGTGCCGAAGCCCAGTATTTCTTTTTCCAATACAAGGCATTTTTTACCGGCTTCCTGCAGGGAAAGGGCAGTGGAGATGCCGGTGATGCCACCGCCGACGATGATCACATCATATACTAACCGGGGATCAACCTTGCTTTTCGGTGTAAAGGCGAATATGTTTCCCTGCCACAAACTGATCATGGCACCGTCGCGTTGTATCATAAATAATGGTTGAAATGAATAGATGCAATTGATTGATCAAATGCTATGCCTTTTAAACGAAAGGATATCGCAGTTGGTCAATTGGCAAAAGTGTGCGAGGGGCAACGGATTGTACCGCTATGTCCCCAATGCGTGCGGATGCTGCTTAGCGGCGGCTTTCCGGCTCCACCGGAAAATGATGACTCGCTTTCAGCAGGTCCGAATGTTGTTGCGACAATAAAGCGCTGACTATCCCTGGCAATCCTGTTGCTTTATCGAGCACGCGCCGGTAGATATTACCCGTTGTTTCATTGATCTGGCTGATTACTTCTTTCAGCGACACCTCATTTCTTTTGGTAAAAAGAACTTCTCTCATGTGGAACATCGGATGCCAGCATTCTGTATTTAATAGCTCAAATGACGGGCGTATGGACGTCTTCAGCAGGCTGGCGATCTCTTTCCTGCAATGACGGGCCTGAGCAGCCAGGTTGTCCATAAACCGGGCGATAGCAGGATTGCTATCGCCCGTCTTTTGCTGCAACTCACGTAATTTTATCTCACGAAATCCCTGCAGCAATTGAAGTTTGTATATATCGCAAAAGGAAGTTGCCGAGAGTGTCATAAAGGATCAGGGTTTGGGTTGTTGATGTTGAAGATGCATGGGCACGGAATCGGTGCGGTTGTACGGTGTGTCGGTGGAAGGAATATTTCCTGTATCAACACGCGGACCGCTAGCCGGATTATTGCCCGGAATTGTAGAGTCTTGTGCTACCTCATTTGAATCCCGGTTGCTGTTTGGGTTGTTGTTACAAGCTGCCAGCAGGAAGAGTACAAGCCCTGCAAAAAAAATCTTTTTCATAATATATCCTATTTAGTATTATATAATCAGGCATTGATCACTGTACCACCATTGGGGTGCAATGTCTGTCCCGTGATAAAAGCACTTTCTTCGGAGGCAAGAAATACATAACAAGGAGCAATTTCTACCGGTTCTGCCGGACGCCCCATTGGTACTCCGTCACCAAATTCAGCAACTTTTTCTTCATCAAAAGAAGCGGGAATCAGCGGTGTCCATACGGGGCCCGGTGCTACAGCGTTGACGCGTATGCCCTGGGAAACGAGCGACTGTGACAGGCTCCTGGTAAAACCGATAATAGCGGCTTTGGTCGCACTGTAATCCATCAGATCGGGATTGCCGCGAAAGGCCGTAATAGAGGCGGTATTAATAATGGAACTGCCTTCTTTTAAATAAGGCACGGCGTATTTTGCCAGGTAGAATTGCGAAAATATATTGGTACGGAAGGTCAGTTCGAGCTGCTCTGCCGTAATGTTGGTGATGTCTTTTTGCTGAAACTGTACGGCGGCATTATTGACCAGGATATCCAGTTTCCCGAAGTGGGTAAGGGTTTGTTGTACCAGGTTTTTGCAGGCATCTTCATTGGTAATATCGGCTGCCAGTACCAGCGATTTACTGCCGTACCACTCAACAATCTCGGCTGTATGACGGGCGTCTTCGTGTTCATCCAGATAGGCAATGGCCACCGAAGCCCCCTCTTTGGCGAAGGCAATTGCTACCGCCCGCCCGATGCCGCTGTCGCCTCCGGTGATAAGCGCTACCTTGTCTTTGAGGCGTCCCAAACCCGGTTTATCATTGGTGTAAATGGGTTGTGGGCTCATCTGTTTTTCCAATCCCGGCTGGCGATTTTGGTGTTGCGGAGGTATAGTACGTTTGTCGGGCATAGCATCTTTTGTTTGGTAAGCAGGTACAAAAGTCCCGCCACTCCTGCATTTCAGGGGGATCGGCGATTTAAGGCTTTGGATTTTAGGCGTTAAGAGAGGAGAGGATTGTGGTGCAATAACGATTTGCCAGGGGGCTAGTGTCGACCTGTTTTCCCGCGAGTGTTACCGTATGCCCTCAGCTTCGGCGATGAAATTTTTTAAGAAAAGTGGGGGATATTAGGTGAAAATAATACCTTTAATTTCACAGTGATGGCAGAGGTGAAATCAGGAGGTAAAATACCCCGGAAAAGCCCGCTGAAAAAAAGGTGGATTGAATGTGGGAAAATTATGCATCCATCTATACCAAAAGCTGTAAATTTAGTCATTAACCCATTAATTTAATATTAATAACCATGGCAACAGTAAAGAAAGCTGCGAAAAAAGCAGCTCCAAAAAAAGCAGTAAAAAAGGCCGCTCCTAAGAAAGCCGCCAAAAAAGCAGCAGCTCCTAAAAAGGCCGCTCCCAAAAAAGCAGCCGCTCCTAAAAAAGCAGCGAAGAAAAAATCAGCCCGCAAACCAAATGCAGCTTTCATGGCTCCGCTGACTCCAAGCGCAACACTCGGAGAAGTAATCGGAACCAAAGCTCTGCCCCGTACAGAGATCATCAAAAAGATCTGGGACTACATCAAGAAAAATAATCTCCAGGACAAAAAGAACAGACGTATGATCAACGCTGATGCCAAACTGAAAGGTTTGTTCGGCAAAGACCAGGTGTCTATGTTCGACCTGGCTAAGATTGTCAGCAAGCACGTGAAATAAGCGAATAGCTTTTCAACTGATTCAAGGGTACAATATTATGTTGTGCCCTTTTTTTATTAGTGAATCGTCAATCGTCAATCGTGAAAGGTGAATCGTCAATCGTGAATAAGTTAATAAGGAGTAGCAGCCTGTTTACTTATAACTTACTACTTAAAACTGTCAATGGATTGCTGGAGGCTTGGGAAACTGCTGAAAGGAACGTTTACATTGATACGATGATCATAACATAAAAAGGGAAAGTAACCAGACAACAAAAAAGGTAGTTAATCCCATGATGATGGTTGCGACGGAATAAACCTTCAGCATCGGCCGCATATCGATAGCCGAGAATTTACTGATCACCCAGAAGTAAGCATCATTGCCATGTGACACCATCATGGAGCCGCCACCCATCGCCAGCAGACAAAGCAGTTTCCCGTTTTCACTATCCAATCCCAATGCGCCCATCAGTGGAGCTATGATAGAGGCAGCAGTAATGATGGCTACGGTAGACGAACCCTGCGCGGTCTTCAAGACAAAGGTCAGGAGAAATGGGAACAGCAAACCAAGACTGCTCAATGGCAACGCTTGTTGAAGATGTTCGCCGATATTGGTGGTGGCGAGTATGGCGCCAAAAGCGCCGCCTGCTCCAATGATCACGAGAATGCCGCCGGCTTTTTCTGCAGCCTCACTCATCAGTCGTCCCATTGCATGACGGCGGCCCGTGCTGGTGGCCAGGGCAAGGGTAACGCCAATGGCTAACGCAATGATCGGTTCGCCAAGTATTTTCAATACAGCATTGCCACCTTCCAATCCGCTGAACGCACCGGCACCGATCAATGCGATCGGTACAATGATCGGCAGAAAAGCTTTCCATGGTGCCATGACCGGTAGTTCTTCCTGTTCTTCATCAATAAAACTTTCGTCGCTGGTGGGCGTTTTCTTTCCCATGTAGCGCGCCCATGCACATCCGGCGAGTGCCGCGGGAACAGCTACGAGTGTGCCGATAAGAATATGCATGCCCATGCTGCCGCCGATAATGCTTCCTGCTGCCGTGGCGCCCGGATGCGGGGGAATAAGACAATGTACGGCATACAGACCCGACGCAAGGCTCACAGACAGCACGACGATGGAAACGCCGCTTCTGCGCGCGACGGAACGGTTCAGACCACTTAATACAATATATCCGGAATCGCAAAAGATAGGCAGGCCGACAATAAAGCCGGTAATACCCATGGCAGTTGCAGCACGTTTTTCACCAACCAGCCGGAGAATGGCGGCGGCCATTACGCGTGTGCTGCCGTTGTGTTCCATAATCGAACCAAGAAGTGTACCGAGTACAATCACCAATCCAAGGCTTTGCATAATGTGGCCAAAACCTTTTTTCATGGTTTGGATAATGTCCATCGGAGCCATTTCCACGCCGAGGCCTACCACAAGGCAGGCTAAAAAAAGTGCAGGGAATGCATGTACGCGATAACGTACAGTTAAGACAATGATCAGGCCGATACCGGCCAGCAGGGCAAGCAATAGCTGGGCAAATGAGGCGGTCATGCCACAAGATAACAATCTGAACGCATCTCAGACCGCCGGAAAGCCGTTTTTTTGGGTACGTACCCGGAAAAACGGGATCTGGCTAAAATATTTTTCTGAAACGCTCAAAATAAGCGCGCTCCAGCATGTCGCGCTGATCGGGATGGGCAATGCTGATGAGCAGCCTTGCCCGTTGCTCCATGTTTTTGCCGTACAGGTTTACCACGCCGTATTCGGTAACAATATAATGTACATGTCCGCGTGTGGTAACCACACCTGCACCTGGTTTAAGTAAGGGCACGATACGGGAAATGCCTTTGCTGGTAACGGAGGGCAAGGCAATAACGGGTTTGCCGCCTTCGGACAAAGAAGCACCGCGCATGAAATCCATTTGTCCGCCAATGCCGGAGTACTGATAAATGCCAATCGAATCGGCGCAGACCTGACCGGTAAGGTCTACTTCGATGGCGCTGTTGATGGCAACCGCTTTCGGATTGCGGCGGATCACGGAAGTGTCGTTGACAAAAGAAACATCCATGAAAGCCACGGCCGGGTTGTCATGCACAAAGTCATACACCTTTCTTGTGCCGGCGATAAAGCTTGTTACGATCTTTCCGGGATGTACTTTTTTATGTTCGTTGGTAATTACACCTTTTTCCACCAATGGCACAATGCCATCAGAAAACATTTCAGTATGAATACCCAGACCTTTATGATTGCCAAGTTGTGCCAGCACGGCATCGGGAATAGCGCCTATGCCTGTTTGCAAAGTAGAGCCGTCTTCGATTAATCCCGCTACATGTTCGCCTATACGCAGTGAAGCTGCATCCACTTTTTCGGCATAGTTGACTTCAGGGAGTGACGACTCATCCCAGATCATCGAGGCAAACCTGGATACGTGTACCTGGCCATCGCCGTGTGTGCGTGGCATATTGGGATTGACCTGTGCAATTACTTTGGTGGCTACCTGCACGGCACAGCGTGCCGCATCGATAGAGGTGCCCAGGGAACAATAGCCATGTATGTCCGGCGGAGATACCTGTACCAGCGCAACATCCAGCGGCAGGTATCCGTTGCGGAAAAGATTCGGGATTTCGCTGAGGAAAACAGGCACATAATCACCCGATTCGCTGTTGACCCATTCGCGCACGTTGCCGGAAACAAAGAGCGAATTGAGGTAAAAGTTTTTCCGGATATGCGGATGATCCCAGTCGATATGCCCGAAGGTGCTGATAGCCACGAGTTCCACATTCGTTATTTCTCCACCTCGTGCCAGCAGTGCCTGCACAAGTGTAAGCGGCGTAGCGGCACTGCCGTGGATAAAAACGCGGTCATTACTTTTTATGTGTTGTACGGCTTCTGCGGGAGAGGAATAAACAACTGCCATGTTTCTGGTATTTGAAACGGCAAAGGTACTATCGTGATAAAGGTGCGGAGATGATGGTTTTCAGGAAGCGGGATGATTCTGGTAAGGTAAAAGGGGTAAGGCTTAAGGTATAGGGTAATGTTTTACGCGAACAGCCATTTCTTTATTCATCGCTTATTTATGATGGCTTTCGGCCCTAGGGAGCTATTGACGATTGACGATTCACGATTGCCGATTCCCGTCCTTAATCGAAATCAAAAAGGTCACCGAGAAAGCCGCCTCTTTTTTTCTTTTGCGGATAATCTTGTTTTTTATAATCTTTTTCATGGTATCCCTGGTCTGGAGGAAAGGAACCGGAAGAATCGGGCGCACTGGAATTGTATTGAGCTGACCTTTCGACGATTTTGTCGAGCTCGCCTTTGTCGAGCCACACGCCTCTGCATTGCGGGCAGTAATCAATTTCTACACCCTGTCTGTCGGCCATTACCAGTGTTTCATTACAATTCGGACATTTCATGTGGAGATCGTTTAGAAATACGAAGTTAGCAAGGTTGTGGCAATAAGTAATAAGTGATAAGTAGTAAGTATTAAGTGATAAGTGTGTAAAGCGTTGGCTGTTTATTCACAATTGACCATTCACCGTTCACTATTTCATGATTTCACATTTCGTTCACTATTACTTTAAGCGTAGATATTCCCTCCCGGACGGTTTTTATTTTTTATTGATCGGGCGCAAGCAGTACTGGCATTGTTATTGACTTTTGGCGACTCAAACAATATTTTATGAACACCGCTAACAGAAAAACAACAGGGCTTTTTATGCCCATCATCGCCGTCTTGTGCGTATTTACTCTTATTGCTGCCTGTTCTAAAGAAGCTGAAAATGCTGCCCAGGCAGTAGATGAGGCAACGGATTCGGCAGGCAGAACTTCACGGTCGTTTGCCGTATCCGCCGGAGCAGATCAAACGATTACACTTCCCACCAATTCGGTTACGTTGAGAGCAACCGTTACAGCCGGTACGGCACGCACGTTCAGGTGGAGCCAGGAAACCGGAGCCACGGCCACTATCAGTTCTCCCAATAGCTCTTCTACCAATGTAACAGCGTTGACAGCAGGTGAATATCGTTTTCGTCTGCAGGCAACCGACAGCCGCGGCCGCAGTGCAACGGATACGGTACACGTGAGTGTGAAGGGGACAGGTACTGCGAATGCAACTCCGACCGTCAATGCCGGTACAGATCAAAGTATCACACTGCCGGTTAGTACCGCCACGCTTACCGGAACGGCTACCGACAGGGATGGTACGATCGCATCGTGGGCCTGGAGCCAGGCTTCGGGACCTGCCGCCACTATTCAGTCTCCCTCATCCGCTACGACAGCGATCAGCGGAATGACAACAGCAGGTACGTACGTGTTTACACTAAAAGTAACCGACAATGGCGGTGCTACTGCCAGTGCCAACACCACCGTGACAGTAAAAAGCGCTTCCGCTAGTGGTGGTGCAACCGGTAACTATGGCACACTTCTCTACAGCACCGGTTACAACAGTACATCGGATATCATCAACGGTTCCGGTCAGCACGGTAATGGCGGTTTGTCTACCACCGTTTATAAAGACGGTCCGGGATCTTTTAAATCGGTTCCGGCCAATGTGTCTTCGGGCATCCGTTCTGAAGTACAATACAGCGAATCGCTGACACCATTGGAAGGCGCGATTGAGTACGACGTGATGTATGAAAAACTTTTCCAGAACAGCGGACACAGTTTGCAATTTCACCCCGTAACATCCGGCGGTTCTGCTTCACCCGGCCTTTGGCATGTGGATGGAAAATTCTGGCTGGTGAACTGGAAAGGTGGCAGCAATGCTTACTATCCGACCACGTTTACCATTCCGACCAACAAATGGCTGCACATGGTATTTCAATACAAGATCGGCAGTGCAGGATACATGAAATTGACGATTGATGGAGTAGTGGTGTTTGACAAAACAAACATCCAGGTAGGTGATGGTTCCGGACAATACCTGAAGGTAGGTGTGAATATGTGGCAGAACCAGGAGAGTGTTGTTTATTACGACAACCTGAAGATCTGGAAAAAATAAGCTTCGTTATTTGGAGTGAGCGGGGGCCATAAGGTCCCCGCTTTTTTTATTCTATCGAAAAAAAATGTTGCGGAACAGTGGCTTCTGGAGTTGTTAAGGAAGGAAGAATATATTTCGTCTATCGCTCTGGCTGAACAAAAGGGGAAAAATCCCCGATTGCAAATTCAAAGGTTAATTTCTATTTTGGCAGGCCAATAATACGATATGAAAAACTTTATCTCCTGTTTAATTCCCCTTCTTCTGTTCGTTGTTTCTGCGAAGGCGCAAACAATCGATGTTACACAATGGCTTAAAAAAAAGACGGTTGACGGTAAAGAAATGACCGTTTTGCGGGTGCCGGATACCCAGTTTGGTTCTGCTCTCGTGGGGTATATTTCAGATGCACAATTTCAGTTGGACCGTTTGCCAAGCTATTATAACCTGTCAGTTTCCTATGCCGGAGTAGATTTATATAAAGACATAGAGCGTGATTGTGAAAATATTGAAAAGACCAATCCTTCATTTCCGGTAAAATATTACCGCGATGAAATGCAGGCGTTCCGTGATCTCAAGGAAGAAATGGCGCAAAAAGCGCTGGCGAAAAAGAAAGCGGACGAAGAAGCAGCATTTTTTGCCAGGTTAAAATCCGATTATGCGTGGATCAGCGGCGATACATTAAACGTGCGTTCGAAGCCCGATGCCAAATCGCCCAGCATCGGTAAAATACTTCGCCTTAGTTATGTGCGGGCGTATGAGGTCGATGACCATCCAGATTGGGTGCAAATAGATTTTGCGGAGCACAGCGGATATGTATTAAGAGACGACATAGCGATAGATTGGGAAGAACTGGAGCCATCGCAGGAAGACAGCGCCCGGCTGGAAACAGGCCAACATCATTATTTCAAACCTACTGCGACCTACACCGCGCAATTAAAAAAACAAGCTGCCGAAGAGGAACGCGCTATGCGGGCAGCCAATGCGGCGCCGTCCAGAAAATATTACAGAGGGCCAAGGGGAGGATGCTATTATATTAATTCGAAAGGCAAAAAGGAGTACGTGGACCGGAGTTTTTGCAATTAACGCATAAAAAAAGGTAAGAATGATCTTACCTTTTTTGTGCCCGGGGTCGGACTCGAACCGACACACCTCGCGGCGGCAGATTTTGAGTCTGCTGCGTCTACCGATTTCGCCACCCGGGCTTCCGGGGCTGCAATATTACATCATTCCCTTCAATTTTCTGCACAACTATTTCTTTTCGCCGCAGATTTTGGTCAATCGTCAATAGTGAATGGTCAATAGTCAATAGTCAATGGTCAATAGGAGAATAGCAAAATGTCTGCTAACCTGTTACTTATTACCTATTACTTATAACGGCTGTTTCACCTTTTGCCTACCTTTGCGTCGCCCAGCCCATTTTTTTGATAAAAATAGGCCGGTTTCATGCTTGCAAATACCTGATTTATGATCAAGATCGGACTTATTCGTGAAGGAAAAATTCCAGCCGACAACCGTGTGGCACTGACGCCTGCCCAATGCAAATGGATACTCAAAAACGCGCCGGACGTAACCGTGGTTGCCCAGTCGTCTCCCGACCGCTGCTTCAGCGACCGCGAATACGAAGCGGCCGGCGTGGAAGTGCGTGATGAGGTGAGCGATTGCGATATCCTGCTCGGCATCAAAGAAGTGCCGGTCGAGAAACTGATCGCAGGCAAAACCTATCTTTTTTTCTCGCATACCCGCAAAAAGCAACCGCATAATAAAAAACTGCTGCGCACTATTCTCGATCAGCGCATTCGCCTCATCGACTACGAATGCCTTGAGCACGAAGACGGACAGCGGATTATCGGTTTCGGTTTTTTTGCCGGCGTTGTAGGCGCACACAACGGTATGATGGCTTATGGCAACCGCACCGGTCTCTATCAACTCGAACGCGTATACAAGCAACGCAGTTTCCGCGAACTCATTCATAGTTATTTTGGCGTACGGTTACCAAATGTAAAAATTGCCGTGACCGGCTCCGGACGTGTGGCACATGGTATTCTTGAAGTGATGAACCTCATGGGCATTCACGAAGTGGAACCCGATGATTACCTGAACCGCCGTTTTTCTTACCCCGTTTACACACAACTGAAAGGTGCCGACCTCTATATGCATCGTCAGACGGGCAAGTACAGCCGTGAGGCTTTTCACCATAACCCTGAGCAATTCGTTTGCAAATTCCTGCCTTACGCCGCACAGACAGATATCCTGATGAACGGCGTGTACTGGGATAAAAATGTGCCGCGTCTTTTTGAAAAAACGGACGTGAATACCGACAATTTTATCATCCAGACTATCGCAGACATTACGGATGATGAAAATGGTTCGGTACCGATCAACGCCGGTGATCAAACGATCGAAGATCCGGTATATGGTATCGATCGTGATACGCTGCAGAAAGTGCCGGCTTATACCAAAGGTGCTATCGATGTGATGGCCGTCGGTAATTTACCGAACGAGCTTCCGCGTGATGCCTCTCGATATTTCGGCGAGCAGTTGATCAAGTTTATACTGGATGACCTGGTGAAAGGCGGCTCTCCAACGATCGATCGCGCTACCATCGCCCTCGATGGAAAATTGACGGAGACATTCAGCTACCTGAAAGATTATGCCGGAGAAGCCTGAAGAGGTTAAAGGTTCAGGTAGTAAGGATGCAGCAGTTGGACAAACTCCTGTGTATAATTGTTCCCTTCGTCACGGATCGAAAACAGTTCCTCTTGTTTATCTATTGAATACGTTGGTGAAAGCACCGCCATCAAACGAAACAACGGATGACCCGGGCTGTTGCGTACGTTGCATTGATGGACAATATGCAATCCGCCGGCCTTTGCAAGTTGATATAGATCCTCTTTTCTTTTATAGGGTAACAATACAAAAAACTTTCCCTGGTCAGTAAGCAGTGTACGCACCCGGTCTACCAGGTCTTTCAATGAAAGTGCTGCACTGTGATGTGCGAGTTGCCGTCCTTCCACAGGAGAACTTAAATCGTTTTCATAAAAAGGAGGGTTGCTGATAATGACGTCGAATAATTGGGTAAAGGGAAATGAGCGCACATCGCTTTCAATGACATGCATGCGTTCCCGCCATGGAGAAGCAGCGAAGTTCTGCCGGCACTGCCCGGCTGCATTTTTATCCAGTTCAATGGCATCGATGCGGCTGTAGTGTTGTTGCGCCAGCAGAAGACTTAATAGCCCTGTACCTGCGCCTATATCCAATATATGTTTGGGAGAAGTATCGGTTTTAAGATAATGGCTTGCCCAAGCACCAAAAAGGCATGCTTCGGTGGTAACCTTCATTGCGCAACGTTCCTGGTGAACGGTAAATTCTTTGAAACGGAAATAAGTGTTGGGCATGAGCGTGAATCGTGAATCGTCAATGGTCAATAGTGAATGGCTTTATACTTACTACCTATAACTTAATACTTACTACTTTTTGAATTACTACTCCCATTCCGCTCTGGCGGATGCGGCTACTGAAAGGTCGGCGAATTGCCCGGCCTGGTATTTATAATAACCGGTAATAGCGATCATGGCCGCATTGTCGGTGCAATATTCGAACGGCGGGATATACGTTTTCCAACCCAGTTTATCGCCTGTTTCCTTTAATGCCTGGCGCAGTCCGCTGTTAGCTGAAACACCACCGGCAATGCATACTTCGCGGATACCTGTTTCTTCAACAGCTTTTTTCATTTTATTTAATAAAATACTGATGATGCGGTGTTGTATCGATGCACAAAGATCGGCCAGGTTGTTTTGAATAAAAGCGGTGCGCTCTTCATCCGTAGCTTTGAATTCCTCTTTATAAAGCAGGCTGGTGCCGGCATTGCGAAGAAAATAAAGTATGGATGTCTTCAATCCGCTGAAGCTGAAGTTAAGCCCGGGAATGCGGGGTTCAGGAAAGCTGAACCGTTCCGGATTTCCTTCGCGGGCATATTTGTCAACAAGTGGTCCGCCGGGGTAGGGCAGCCCTAACAGTTTGGCTGATTTATCAAAAGCTTCCCCTGCCGCATCGTCGATCGTTTCTCCGATGACCTGCATATCGAGTGGGGAATTGCAACGCACAATTTGTGTGTGGCCCCCGCTCACGGTAAGGCAAAGAAAAGGGAAAGAAGGTCTTTCTTCCGGTATTAGGTTGGCCAGTACATGCGCCTGCATGTGATGTACGGGTATCAGGGGAATGTTCAAGGACAAAGCCAGTGATTTGGCAAACTGTGCGCCCACCAGTAACGATCCGATCAATCCGGGTGCCTGCGTAAAAGCGACGGCATCGAGTTGCGTGGGTGTGCAGCCGGCCTTCTCCAGCGCCTGGTGTACCACGGGCACAATATGTTGCATGTGCGCGCGGGATGCCAGTTCGGGTACCACGCCGCCGTACATTTCGTGCACTTTTTGTGTAGCGATGAAATTGGAAAGTATTTTACCGTCGGCACAAACGGCCGCGGCAGTCTCGTCACACGAAGATTCTATAGCCAGGAGATACATGAGGCAAAGGTACTAATTTGATGATTTGAAAATTTGAGAGTGTGTTAATGAAAAGCCATTGCCAAATCTTCAAATTTTCAAATCATCAAATTAACTACTTGCTCCGTATCGCCACTACCGGGTCCATGCGGGCGGCTTGTGAGGCAGGAATAATGCCGGCAACGATGCCAACAGTAACACAGATCACGAATGTCCAGATCATGTTATCGACAGAAATGAAAACGGGGAAATCGAGCGCCCGTGAAAGTATCTGTGCTAACACAAATACAAGGGTAAGTCCGATAAGGCCGCCGATGATACAGAGAAAGGCAGATTCCAGCAGGAACTCGGTAAGGATGATGCCTTTTTTTGCGCCGATCGCTTTTTTCAAACCGATCTGTGAAGTGCGTTCCCGTACCGTCACAAACATAATATTGGCAACGCCAAACAAACCAACGATCAGGCTGATGCCACCGATAATGGCACCGCCGATATTGAGGCCAACAAAGGCCTCGCTTACGCTTTGGCTGAGATCATTAATGTCGTTCAAAGCGAAGTCTGCTTCCTGTGTAGGGCTTAACTTATGAATAGCACGCATAGCGCCGGTGAGTTCATCTTTCAATGCCCTGCTTGGAACATTGTCTTTGCCCTGCACCAGAATAACGGGATCAGCTTTTAATTCGTTCATGATGTTGCGTGCAAAACGATAAGGGATGATGACACTCTGGTCAAAATCCCATCCACCGATCATCTGTTTACCTTGCTTCTTTATTACACCTGCTACCAGTAATTTTTTACCACGAATGGTTACCTCACGGCCCACCGCATAATCAGTAGCGCCCAATAATTTTTCTGCCACATCATGACCTAATACCACCACGGCACTCCCGTAATTGAATTCAGGATCGGAGAGATAGCGCCCCCAGGGAATTTCCAGTGGCTGGATATTTTCGAAATCATCGCTGACGCCGTAGATATTGATGTTGTTCAGCAGTGTGCCGCGGTATTCAACATTATCTGTCACCTGGATGCGGAAGGCAACATATTTTGCGTAGGAGGTCCTGTTTTTGATCTGCTGGATTTCGCCGTACTTCGGAACCGGCCGGTTCACAAATTTCCACCAGGGATAATCGGGGCCGCCACCTGCGGTGTAATCCCATTTATCTACATAAATAGTATTGGAACCAAGCGAATTGATTTCATTCTGAATATTCTGTTGCAGGCTGTTAACGGTGGCCAATACGCCAATGATGCAGAAGATGCCGATGGTAATGCCGAAAAGCGACAGGAAGGTACGCAGCTTGTTTTTCCAAAGCTCCTGGAGCGCCATGCGAAGACTGCTGGCCACGATCTCAAAGCTGCGCCTGATCATGTAACGAAATTACCGTTTGCTGCGGGAGCGCCGAAAACAAATTTTGCCGGAGGTCGTTGAGGCGGATTACCGGAAAAGAAACTTCGTTTTGCCGATAACGGTATGCTTATCTGCTACGCGAATGATATAAGCACCGCGGGCAAGCGCACCGGAAGGTAGATTGAATATGGCACGGCCTGTTCCTTTGCTCAGTTGCCATTGTGCCATCTGGCGCCCTTTAAGGTCAAATAAAACAACATTGAGTTGGGAAATGGCACCGGGAGTTTCGACTACCAGGTCTATATGATCACCGGTGGCGGGATTGGGCTGAACGAGGATGCGTATATCCGTTACTTCCGGATCCGGATTGACAGGTATGCATGATTGTGTCAGTGTTGCGGTGGCAGTATCGATGTACACGGCAGTAAACCCTGCCGCACTGGTATCGATGATCTGGCGGATCCGGTAACTGATAACGGCGCCTGACTGTTGCTGGTTAATTGTTTCCTGGAATTGATAAGTGTGATTGGCCAATACGGTGCCTGCTTCGGGTTGCCGTTCTGCTATTTTGGTAAACGAATTTTCTCCGGGCAATTTGCGTTCGATCTCGTATTTCATTGCATTCACATCCTTGCTGCGCCAGTTAAGTGTGGCAGCGCAATTGCTGAAGCTCAGATCGGAACTTGCATAATCTGTAACCAATGAACCGAAAGCCTGTTTCAGATTGGGAATGCCGTAACCTGTGCGGTCATCCGGCGTAGCGAAGCGATGACCGGATTTGCGGAGCGCGTTCACGATTTTCATGTTGTTGAATTCGGGAAAGCCCTGCCAGAGACAGGTGCCCATACCGGCCATATTCGGCGCGGCGAAGGAGGTGCCATTTCCAACCCCGACTGTATTTGATGTGGTCTGGATCATTGCCTGCCAACCAACGGATGCAACATCGGGTTTCACGCGGCCGTCGGCAGCAGGACCATAGCTCGAACTTGGCCAGACTGCACTGTTAGCGTTAACGGCGCCTACGGCAATAACGCTGTCGCCATCTGCGGGGGTGGCGATATAATGCCAGGAGTTGGTGCCTTCGTTGCCTGCCGAATTGAATACCAGCAGGCCTTTGCGTACTGCAGCGGCGGCGCCTTTCACGATAATTGAATTGCGGCCGTTCATATCTGCATACGTATAATTGAATTGCGCGCGGTCGAAATCATAATAACCAAGAGAAGAGGAGATCACATCAGCGCCTACACTGTCTGCACGCTCTGCTGCACAAACCCAGTTGAACTCTTCGATCGGATATTCGGAAGCAGCATCTTCGGTGCGGTACAGGTGAAAAGAAGCTTTTGGCGCTTTGCCGATAAATTGGCCGGGGATGTTGGCCGCAATAGTAGACAGACATTGCATGCCATGCACATGATCTTCCACCACACTGATTTCGCGGGCAACAAAATCCCAGGTGCTTAAAACCTGCCCATTGATCCGGATGCTGTCGAAGGCTTTTAAGGAAGTATAATTGAGGAAGCCTGCATCCAGCATGGCGATCTGCATGCCCTGGCCTCTCAGGCCGATGTTGTGCAGGAACTCACCATTATGAAGATGTATCTCGTTAAAAGAACCTGTCCCGTAGTCAAAATAATCTGCCTGCACGCCCTGCGCGCCGAACTCGCGGCCGGCAACGGGTGTGTAAAGCTGAACAGTTTCATTGCGGTCGACCTGTCTCAATTGCTGCCTGGCGGCAATGCCCGAAACTGACTGTACAAAACTGAAACTTTGTATAGTAGTGATAGCGGCGGCATCTGTGGTTTGTATGGTTATCTGGTTCAGCCAGCGGGAGGCATTCAGCACTGTTACGTTGCTTACGCTGCGGATTTGTGTAAGATAAGCCGGCGTAACAGGAAGATCGGCGCTGTCGATGGCAATGCCATAACGCTGGCGTCTCGCAATTGCTCTCGGCGAAAGATATTGGGATGGATTGGCCAGCGTAAAAGGAGCGTTACCTTTATTTTTTAGTTGAATGGTATAACGGGTAAGCTGTGCTTTGCCGGCAGTACTGAAAAGCAACAAGAACAGCGGGCATAGCAGGAATCTGATCTTCATAATGAAGCAGGTTAGTTGTGATCGATCATCCACATTGTAACGCCAAAGCCTGTGTAAGTAGGGTTGGCCGAACTGGAATTGTTCTGGTATTCCCAGAGATGATATTCTTTATAAACCAATCCGATATCGCGGGAATAGCGTTCAACGGAACGTTCTTTCGAAGCAATGCTGTAATTGGGTTGGATCGGAAGGTTATGACTTTCGTTGATCTGTTCAACGCTCAGCACATCGGTATAAGTACGATTATCGTAGCTGAAGTCCTGGAACGTGTCGTAATAGAAATCCCAGTTTTTCATATCGTCGTCGACGCTGAAAGAATAATAACCACCATAAGGATTGGTGGGGAGATAGCGGTTGCCTTTCCAACTGAAACCTTCGCGGAGCGGCACGTGCAGTTTGATCACGCGCTGGTTGTCGTCAGTGATTTCTGTCTGATCACTGAGTGAGGTTACCATGAAAGACCCGTTGGGTGTCCAGGGTTGCGTTCCGTTTTTGTCCCGGATATAGCGGTATACGCGGTAGGAAGGGCGGCCAAGGTTATCGTTGATCTGTGCGTCGACGACGTGTTTTACCTGGTAGCTGCGGATTTCCACGTCGCGGTTGAGATTGGTAAAAACGGTAGAGTCGAGGCGGTAAACGATATAACGTCCTGGTTCCAATGGAAGATATTCGCTCATAGCGGGTGCGGTAAAATCTTCGTCCTTATTGGAACAGGCACTGAATCCAATGGTCAGGAGCAGCGCGAAGGCGGCGATAAGGGTTTGCAGCATTCTGCGGGAGGCTGAATTTGTCACGGATCGAACTTTTTTAATAAGACAACCGGAAGGACCAATTTGTGGCCTGCCGCGATAAAACTACAAACAAAAACCCGTACGTGGAAGCGATGGCGCTCAGATGGTTCTGCGGCCTGCATGAATGTGTCCGCCTGCGATCACGTCGTCGCCTTCGTAGAAAACGGCGCTTTGTCCGGGTGCAATGCCCTTGGCAGCTTCGTAAAAGCGTACGTTGACGGTATTGTTTTCCCCTGGATAAAGGTTGGAAAGGCCGCCTTTGTCTTTATAGCGGATTTTGGTAACAGCCTCCATACCAGGTGTTATGGTGTCGTATTTGATCAGGTTGAGTTTGCCAACGGTCATTTCGTCCTGTTCGAGATCGGCCTCATCGCCGAGTACGACGGTATTGGTATCGGGATCGATACGGGTTACGAAAACGGGGCGGCCGAGCGCGATATCCAGGCCTTTGCGTTGCCCGATGGTATAAAACGGGTATCCCTTGTGTTGTCCCAGGATTTTGCCGGTTTTATCAACAAAATTGCCACCGTTTACGCGGTCTTCGAGTCCGTCAACACGGCGTTTCAGGAAACCGCGGTAATCGTTATCGGGTACGAAACAAATTTCGTAGCTCTCGCTTTTTTTGGCGAGTTCAGGATAGCCATAATCCAGCGCCATTTGGCGAATCTCCGTTTTCTGGTAGGGGCCAAGTGGCAGGAGGGTGCGGCTGAGGAGATCCTGTTGCAGGCCCCAGAGAACATAGCTTTGATCTTTGGTATCGTCAACGGCTTTGCTGATAACAAAGCGGCCGTTGTCGTGCTGGCGGATCTTGGCGTAATGCCCTGTGGCGATGAAGTCGCAACCGAGGGCGTCGGCTCTCTTGAGGAGCGCGCGCCATTTGATATGGGTGTTGCAGAGAACGCAGGGGTTGGGAGTGCGGCCGGCCATATATTCATCTACGAAATTTTCCACGACAAAGCCACCGAATTCCTCACGGATATCGAAAATATAATGGGCAAAGCCGTGCTCCACTGCGGCCTGTCTGGCGTCGTTGAAGCTGTCGACGTTGCAGCAGCCGGTTTCCTTTTTGCCGCCGCCGCTGCCGGTATAATCCCAGGTTTTCATGGTGATGCCGACTACTTCATAGCCCTGGTCGTTGAGCATGAGTGCGGTGACGGTGCTATCGATACCGCCGCTCATGGCTACCAGTACTTTTCCCTTTCTGCTCATGGTTGAAAAATTTGCAAGCCGCAAAGATACGATGAAAAAGGGGATGTAGGGAAACGGAAGTTTAAGGGTTGATAAGGAATGTAATGCAAGAAAAATACTCGATTCCGAACGTTTTTTACCCTTGGAAACGGCCTCCCTGATGTGCGATATTGCACTAAGAAACGGCGGTTGGCCACTGTATCTGCTGATCTCTGTCGTGGAAGGTGGCTTGTAAGCAGAATATAAGTACTAACTTGCCGTTTCTTTTTTAGTTTAGCAATATAATAACACGACACTAAAATACTGAGTACTATGATTAAGTTACAGATTATCGGAAATCTCGGAAGAGACTGCGTGGTAAACACGGTTAATGGTAAGAATGTGATCAATTTTACCGTAGCGCATACGGAGAAATATAAAGATGGCCAGGGCAATAACCAGGAACGTACGACCTGGGTAGACTGTGCCTGGTGGACGGATAGAACGGCGGTAGCGCAGTACCTGACCAAGGGCAAGCAGGTATATGCGGAAGGACAGCCGGAAGTGCGCACGTTCACGAAGAACGACGGAACGAACGGTGCATCGCTGACTATGCGTGTAAGAGAAGTGCAATTGTTGGGTGGTCGTGCTGAAGGTGGTCCGGCTCCTTCATCCGGAGGCTATAACAGTGGTGGTAATCAGACCGCAGCTTCAGGTGCCGGTGCCATGTCGGCGAATGATGTGACAGAGCCGATGGATGATCTTCCATTCTGATAAGGCAACGTAAAATATAAGATAGTAATAGAACGGCCCCTTCCTCCGTGAGGGGCTTTTCTATGTCCGGAAGTGAAGAAGCGGAAAACAGAAAAACCGGGTGATTGGACAAAGGCTGCGTATGCTGACTGTGATCGGGGCGGAGATCAGGGTTAGGGAAAGCAGGAGGGTGGGACGGTTTTTCTGAAAATAGCTCCCGTTATGATAAGACCGGCAGACGTGCCGGCGACGACGAAGAAGGGGATGTAAATCCTTGGGGGCATAAAGGGGTATGGGGGACAACTGGGGAAACACTGGTAAAGGGGATACGCTTTTACTGATGATCCGGTTGAATGAGAAAATGAAGGATTTGAGAAAATCCAGGGAAATGTCGTGCCCGCAACTCAAAAAATCCATCTGCTCCCGGCTATTGTTGCGGCGAATCGAATCGGTGCCGCGGCAACCAAAGCCGGCAGCTATTCACAGCCCGCATCTCGTTCCCTGCCAGCGGCTCTCACCGTTTCTTACCTTCCGCTTATATTTGCGGCATGCCTGAACAAGTTTTCGCCTACGATCAGTTACTTGCCTTTACCAAAAACGTTTTCCATAATATCGGATGCCCGCCGCAGCAAGCCGACACCGCCGCCCGCGTTCTACTGTCCGCCGATATGCGCGGCGTCGATTCCCACGGCGTTGCCCGCCTGAGCGGATACGTAAGATTATGGGAAGTGAAACGGGTAAACGCAATTCCCGATATCAAGATCATTCACGAGTCTCCTTCCACAGCAGTCGTCGACGGCGACAGCGGACTCGGACTCGTCGTAGCGCCGTATGCCATGAACGTCGCTATTGAAAAAGCGAAACAGGCAGGCACCGGCTGGGTAAGCGTGCAAAACAGCAATCATTTCGGTATAGCCGCCTGCCACGCCATGATGGCACTCGACAACGACATGATCGGTATCGCCATGACCAATGCAAGTCCACTAGTAGCACCAACCTTTTCGATAGACAAAATGCTTGGGACTAACCCGATCTGTGTGGCAGTGCCCGCCGGCACCGAACCGCCCTTTGTTGCCGATCTCGCTACCACCACCGCAGCAAACGGTAAACTCGAAATATTGCAACGCAAAAGTCAACCCACACCGTCCGGATGGGTACAGGATAAGGATGGGCAACCTTCAACCGATCCGCATATCCTGAAACAAGGCGGTGCATTACTCCCGCTCGGCGGCGATCGCGAACACGGAAGCCATAAAGGATATGCATTGGGGGCTGTCGTTGATATTTTCTCTGCTTTGTTAAGCGGCGCCAACTATGCACCGTGGGTGCCTCCGTTCCCCGCATACGTTCCCATGCCGTCACAACAACCCGGCAAAGGCATCGGCCACTTTTTCGGTGCCATGCGCATCGACGCCTTCCGCACAGCAGATGATTTCAAGGAACATATGGATAACTGGATCAAGGGTTTCAGAAACGCCCGTACCTCCGATCCTTCCCTTAATGTACTCATCCCCGGCGACCCCGAACGTGAAATGGAAACATACCGCGGCCAACACGGTATTCCGTTATTGCAATCCGTTGTCGACGATCTGGATAAACTTGCAGGCAATATGGGACTTGATCGCCTGAGCAATTCATAAATACTTACGCTCGTGTGGTATAGAAAAAGGTTGTGGCAGAAAATGCTGCATCCTTATCTTTGCAACCACATTTTTTTATTCCAGTTAAAATCAAGGGAGGGGGGAACAAATGAAAGTAATGAAGTTTGGTGGCACCAGTGTGGGCAGACCTGAACGCATGCACCATATCGCATCGCTGGTGACCAAAGAAACAGAACCAACTATCGTCGTGTTGTCTGCACTATCCGGCACTACCAACGCACTGGTGGAAATCGGAAACAATATCGCCCGCGGTGACCGGGAGGGTGCTCGTGAAACGATCGCTAAACTCGAAGCACACTATCGCTCTTTTGTAAGCGAACTCGTAAAGTCGGATGAAGCTGTTGCAAAAGCGCAACAGATCATCGATGATCATTTCGAATTCCTTACCATTATCCTGCGCATCTCCTTCAGCGAAGCGCTTAGTAAAGACATTCTCGCACAAGGCGAACTGCTTTCTACCAAACTTTTCTCCGTTTATCTCGCAGAGCAGGGGATTCCCCACACGCTGCTTCCTGCGCTGGAGTTCATGACCATCGACAGTTACGATGAACCCCAGATCGGTAGCATCAAAGTCAAACTGAGCCAGCAACTGGAACAACATAAAGACAAAAAACTTTTCATCACGCAAGGATATATCTGCCGCAATGCGAAGGGAGAAGTAGACAATCTTAAACGCGGAGGCAGTGACTACTCCGCATCACTGATCGCCGCGGCCATCAATGCTTCTGCCTGTGAGATATGGACAGATATCGATGGGATGCACAACAACGATCCGCGTATTGTGAAAAAGACAGTGCCCGTTGAGCAACTCAGTTTTGAAGAAGCAGCCGAACTGGCTTATTTCGGGGCAAAAATTTTGCACCCCGCATCTATCTGGCCGGCACAGCAGTACAGCATTCCCGTGAAACTGCTCAATACCATGCAGCCCGATGCAAAAGGCACATTAATTACCGCCAATGCAGCCAGCGTAGGTGTAAAAGCCGTTGCCGCGAAAGATAATATCATCGCTATTCGCATCAAGAGCAGCCGGATGTTGCTGGCTTATGGTTTCCTGCGGAAAATTTTTGAAGTATTTGAAAAGTACCGCACACCCATCGATATGATCACCACATCGGAAGTAGCGGTTTCCGTTACCATCGACAGCTCAGCCTTCCTGAAAGATATCATCAAAGAACTCGAACCTTTCGGATCAGTAGAGGTCGACGAAGGACAATCGATCATTTCCGTGGTGGGGAATGAAATTTCTCAAACATCCGATATCATTAAACGGCTTTTTGGTTCCATCCTCAACATCCCGATCCGTATGGTGTCTTACGGCGGAAGCCCGCACAATATTTCATTGCTGGTACCCGCAGCACAAAAAGACCAGATACTGCAACAGTTGAATAAGGGGATGTTCGGACTTGAATGAGTGAGCCAATAAGTCAATAAGTGAATAAGTCAATAAGTCAATCGGTGAATCGTGTTACTTAAGACTTACAACTCAATAAATGTCGAATATTATTTACTGCATAAGTGGGTTAGGGGCCGATGAAAAAATTTTCTCACGCCTTGAACTTAGCGGGTATCAACTCGCACATATTCCGTGGCTGAAACCCCAAAGCCGCGAATCCCTGGAAGACTATGCAGCTCGCATGAAACAGGTCATCAGCGATCCTTCACCCGTCCTCATGGGCGTATCTTTTGGCGGAATGATGGCCATCGAAATTTCCAGGCAGCTACCTGATTGCCGCCTGGTGCTTGTTTCCAGCGTTAAAACAAGACCCGAACTTCCCCTGTGGATGCGTGTATCGGGCAGTCTGCGCCTGAACAGGCTGATGCCATTGGGTTCCTGGACCAAATCCAGTCTCGCTGAAAAGATGAACAACGGCCGTCTGGGCGTTTCTTCAGCTGAAGAAGCTGCCTTGGCCAGAGATTATAGAAAAAAAGCTGATCCGGCTTATGTAAATTGGGCTATCGATCGCATCGTTAATTGGCGATCCGGTAATTTGCCGCCTCACAGGTTCCTTCATGTCCATGGAGATGCCGATAAAATTTTTCCTGTCAACAGGATAAAGAACGCGGAAATATTACCGGGAGCGACACACATGATGATCTATAACCGGGCCGCCGAAGTATCGGCATTGATACAAGGATGGCTCCAAACCAACTGCTGATGCGAATTATTTTGCTGATGATTGCCTGCTCGGTCCTGCACTTCTTGGCCGGTGCCCAGCCTGTTATTAAAGGACATGTTGTCAATGCTGAAACCGGCGTTCCCGTACCCGGAAGCAGTGTGTTCATATCCAATACCGCCAGGGGAACGGTAAGCTCCGGTGACGGTTCTTTTTATCTCGATAACATTCCCGAAAGCTCCCAACTCCAACTCGTTATCTCCTCCATCGGATACCATACCAGAGTTTATAATGTCAATAGCAACCAGCTGCCGATGGATATCAAAGCTGAATTGTTGCCGAAAGTGGACGAACTGGATAATGTTACTATCGAAGCATACGAAGCCGAAACCTGGGATAAATGGGGGAAGCTTTTCCTGGAAAACTTCCTCGGATATTCCATCAATGCGCGCTATTGCCGCATCATGAATACAGAAGATATCCGTTTCCGGTATTATAAAAAAACGAAGCGCCTGGAGGCGATCGCCGATAAACCACTGATCATCGAAAACCGGGCATTGGGCTACCGGATCCAATACCAAATGGAACAGTTTGAAGTAAAGTTTGATGAGAAGTCTTCCTTTTTTGCCGGCTACACATTGTTCCAGGAACTGAATACCAAACCAAAAAACCGGTGGATCAATGCCCGCGAAAAAGCGTATTTCGGCTCAATGAAACATTTCCTGCAGGCATTGTATAACAACAACCTGGAGGAAGCAGGTTTCCAGGTACGCCGGATGAAAAGAATACCTAATAAAGAGAAAGAACGCGTGAGAGCGATGTGGCGTAAAGGGGCTATAACCGGTAATATATTCGAAGGAGCGACGGTAAAAATAACAACCCCTAAACAAAGCGCGGGCACATCCGATACGCTTCAAACCAATGATGTTAATCATCCTGATTCGTTGGCCTATTATCGCATTGTACTAAGACAGAATGATTTTGTAGATGAATATGAGCGGCACTCACTCACCGCGGATAGTTTAATCCTGTCAAACACACCTCCACACAAAACCTTCTGGTTTCCCGACTACCTCGAAGTCACTTATAAGTACGGACTCGAGTCACAGGCTTACCTGGATTTTTATCGCGAAACGAGAAATCCTTATTATCAACGGTCGCTTATTTTCCTGGCTGATAAAAAATCTGCCATGTCCTTCGATCGCCGCGGTAATTACTGGCCTGTACAGAATATTTATACCAGCGCCTGGTGGGGATTCATGGAAAGAATCTGCAATATGCTGCCTATAGAATACGTTCCCGAATCGAAAAACGCGAAGTGAGCATTTAAAGCGTAAGGAATAAGGTATAAGATAGAAGTTAAACAGCCGTTATAAGCGGTGCACTCAGCTTATCGAAGTGTTTTAAGTAATAAGTCAAACAGCGTAGCTCCCGAACGCGCCTCCTAAAGCCCTCGAATTGCACGAATCAGCCCCACAACTGCGGGATGTTTATTCACGATTGACGATTCACCATTGACGATTGACGATTCACCATTCACTCCTCGCTATCCGAGTTAATCGTATAAATCGCTACCGCCCCACCGGTAGCCGAACCCGCGCCACCGGCAAACGGCCCGCGAATCACTTTGATCATCGCTACATCCGTAATCGGAATACCGGTAAGCATACCCGGATTTATCGGAATCTCATTTAAAAATATAGAAGCCCTGTTACCACGTATGTAGGGCACCCGTAGAAAGTCTTCTCCCTTCCTGAGCGTCAGATTCGGCACCCGGCCTTCCAGGAAATCCAGGATATTCATAAACCCCTGACTGCCTGCCGACACTTTCGGATCCATCATGTCGAAAAAAGTTCCGTCTGCACTGGCGAATAAGCCACGGCAATAGGCCCGGTTCAGTTCTTCATTTCTGGTAAGCGCCCGCTCCTGTTTCTGTGCTTCAGCAGCCAGGAACAGACCGCAGGCCATCACAATGAGTAACGCTCTTTTCATGTGTTGACATTTAGTATGAATTTACAAAATTTTGTCTTAGCAGGGTGTTAAACCCCAACACAGGATGCGCCGGTAACAGCTTTTACACAACCAGGCAAAAAAAGCCCGTTTCTAAGAAACGGGCTTGATAATCAGATAACCAGGAGGGCATCGCCATAACTGAAGAAGCGATACTTGTCCTTGATTGCTTTTTTATAAGCTTCCATGGCCAGCTCATAACCTGCAAATGCACAGGTCATGATCAGCAGGCTCGTCTTAGGCAGGTGAAAATTCGTTACCAGTGAATCCGCAATGTTGAATTCGTAAGGCGGATGAATGAACATGTTGGTCCATCCTTCAGAAGGCTTCAACAGCTTCTGCGCCGTAAACGAGGACTCCATTGCACGCATCGTGGTTGTACCGATAGAACAGATACGGTGACCATATTCTTTCGCGCGGTTAACGATCTTGCAGGACGCCTCATCAATGCGGTAATATTCCGCGTCCATTTTATGCTTGCTCAGGTCTTCCACTTCAATAGGACGGAATGTACCCAAACCTGTATGCAGTGTTACTTCTGCAAAACGCACACCTTTGATCTCAAGACGCTTGATCAGCTCGCGGCTGAAGTGCAGACCGGCAGTAGGAGCCGCTACCGCACCTTCGTGCTTCGCATATACAGTCTGGTAGCGTTCTTTATCTTCTTCATCGGGTTTGCGCTTAATGTATTTGGGCAGGGGAGTTTCACCCAGTTTTTCCAGTTGCGCACGGAACTCTTCCTCACTGCCGTCCCACAGGAAACGGATGGTACGTCCACGGCTGGTGGTGTTGTCGATCACTTCTGCTACCAGGTCTTCCTGGTCGCCGAAATAAAGCTTGTTGCCAACGCGGATCTTACGGGCCGGGTCAACAATTACATCCCACAGGCGGTTCGGCTTGTTCAGCTCGCGCAGCAGGAACACTTCGATCTTAGCACCTGTTTTTTCCTTACGGCCATACATGCGCGCGGGAAACACTTTGGTGTTGTTTACCACAAATACATCCTTGTCGTCGAAATAATCGAGGATATCCCGGAAGTGCTTGTTTTCGATCTGGCCGGTATGACGGTGAACAACCATCATACGGGCGTCCTCGCGTTTTTTAGCCGGGTTTTGCGCAATAAGGTTTAAAGGAAGGTCAAAACGAAATTGTGAAAGCTTCATGCGTTAATAAGTGTATTTAGGTGTCTGACGACGCAGACCGGCGCAGGCAGGGAATGGACTTCACAATGACCGCTACCCAATGGTAGCCGGAACAGAAAGGCAATCCCCGGTCTTACGGCACCGGGCCTTGTCTGAGTATACCGTTAACACGGTATACCGAAAGTGTGCAAAGTTACTAAATTTAGTTACTAAAGCAGCCAGTTTTTTTCCGGTAACATTTTTGCTCTCAATTTGTTGATTATTAAAGAACCGTAGTAAACGGCCAGTCAGCCCGATGCCCCATGCCCTGGCTTTTTTTATGTCTTTTTTCTCAAAACGCATCTTACTTTTACGATCTACCAAAAGCCTCCGTATGTATTTGAAGCGAGCCTTGTTTTGTCTGTTGTTGTCTGTTATTGGTACCCTTGGTTTTTCTCAAACAGTTAAGCCCGATAAATATCCCAGCCTCCTCTGGGAGATCAGCGGTAACGGAATGAAAAAAACATCCTACCTCTTTGGCACGATGCACGTCAGCAGCAAACTGGCTTTCAATCTTTCCGACTCTTTTTATCTCGGCATCCGTAATGCCGATGTAGTGGCCCTCGAAACCAATCCCGAATCCTGGCAGGAAGACATGAGCCGCTACGATCTCAGTCAGTCCGATTATCTCGGTATGATGGGAGGCAGCGGCGGCGGCGGCTTCAATGATTATCTCCGCCAGAGCTCACTCAGTTTTGAGAAGTACGAGAAGTCTATTCAACAGATACTTTCCAGTTCACCGTCCGTCATCAATAACCTGCTCTACCGTTCCTACGGCGATCGCTCCAGCGATTTCGAAGAGGATACTTATCTCGATATGCACATCTACCAGTGCGGTAAGAAATGGGGAAAAAGAGTAGCCGGCGTGGAGTCCTACGCCGAAAGCATGCGCCTCATGATGGAAGCTTATAAAGATGCTGCGAAAGAAAAAAATAACCGCAAATCGCGCAGCTACGATTACGATGACGCTTTCTCTTCCGGTAAACTCCAGGACGCCTACAGAAGCGGCAACCTTGATCTCCTCGATACCATCAATAAAGTCAACAGCCAGTCCGAAGCATTCGACGAAAAGTTCCTGTACCGCCGCAACGAGATTCAGGCCGATAATATCGATTCCATTTTGCGTACCAACGCTTCATTGTTTGTAGGTGTCGGCGCAGCGCATCTTCCCGGTCAGCGCGGTGTTATCGAACTGCTCCGCCGCAAAGGGTATACACTCCGGCCCGTTAAGATGGGCGCACGCAACAGCGACTTTAAAGCCAGCGTGGAAAAGATCCGCGTACCTGTTACTTTCTCTGCACAGTTTGCACCCGACAGTTTCTATCGCGTGGACGTACCCGGTAAGTTATACGAAGCCGAGACCAGCCGCGGAGACAACTTCCGTCAGTTCGCCGATATGGCCAATGGCAGTTACTATGTGGTTACGCGCGTTCCTTATAGCCCGTGGCTTTGGGGTCATTCTTTGGAAACCGTACAGCAGAAGATCGACAGCATGCTGTATGAAAATATTCCCGGTCGCATTCTCGAACGTTCCTCCGGCCGCCTCAATGGTTACCGCCATATCGATGTCACCAACAAAACACGCCGCGGCGATGTACAACGCTACCGTATTTTCATTACACCTTTTGAACTGGTGTTCTTCAAAATGAGCGGCAATGCCGATTACGTACAGAAAGGAACGGAAGCCGAGCGTTTCTTCAACAGCATTCAGTTCCGCAACTTCAAACCTGCTAACAATAGCTGGGTGCAGTATACACCACCAACCGGTGGTTTTACCGCTACATTCCCGCATACACCACATGTAAAGGCAAACGATACATGGTTCTTCGATGCGGAAGATTCTGCCACACAAACCAACTACCGCGTTATACGGATGGATATCCATAACCTCAATTTCGCGGAAGAAGACACTTTTGATCTTGGTTTAATGGAAGAAAGCTTTGCCACTTCCAAATTCATCGACAGCCAGGTCAGCCGCAAACAATTCAATTACCAGGGTTACCCCGCACTTGATGTGCAATACCGCGATGTACAGGGCGGCGTACTGAAAACACGCTACCTGATCAAAGGCCCGCATTACTATATGATCCTTGCAAGAGGCAAAAAAGACAATCCGCGCCTGCAGCAATTCCTGGAGTCGTTCCAGATCAAACCATTGTTGTACGCAGCCGCAACGGAACGCGTCGATACCAACCTATACTATCGCGTACAGTCGCCCGTTTTCCCTACACAGAAAAAGGAAAAGCTGGAACTGATCAATGTGTTGAAAAACTATGCACGCGAGGTGGACGAGTCGGAAGAGAATCAATTGGAAGAAGGTATGTCGAGAGTGAACACCATCGCCAGCGACAGCACAGGCGAAAAGATCCTGGTTATTTTTTCCAAAACACAACGTTATTACTATACGCCGGATAGCAGCCGCCTCGAAGATGAATATGATCTGAGCAAAGGACTCGACAGCAACTGGATCGTCCGGTACAAACAACAACAGAAGCTCGCCAATGGCATGAAGTCGATCGAGATACATCTGTCTGATTCCGGCAGCAGCCGCATGTTGCGCCGAAAAGCTTTTATCGGCAATGGTGTTTCTTTTGTACTCGCTGCCGAAACGGATACTTTACAGGCAAGCTCATTTATCCGCAGCTTCTTCGATACATTCACGCCCGCCGATACACTCAAAGGCTTCAACCCTTATGAGAAAAAAGGAAAATATTTCTTCGAAGATTTTTTCAGCGAAGACAGTATCCGCCGCAAACGCGCATTGAAAAAAGTAGACGATGTGAAATTGTTTGAAGAAGATATTCCCAACATCCGCCGCGCAATAGCTGGGCTCAACTGGAAAGACAAAAAGTACCTCGATACCAAAAAATCCTTCATCGGTTCGCTGGGTAATATCCAGGCCAAACCAGCCACGGATTTCCTGGCTGAATTGTACACGGCGGCAGGCGATACACTCGACCTGCAACAGGCAGTGCTCTCGGCCATGGTCGATCAGAAAACAACTTATTCATTTAAAAAATTCAGGGATATCGTCGTAGCCGATCCTCCTGTGTTGATGGCCTCCGCCAACGAAGATTATAGTCCGTACATGAATTATAACATTCGCAGGAATTTGTCTAAATACAGCCGTTTGTCTGACGTATTGGTGAAAAAATACCTGCGGGGCGATGCGGGTTCCTTTCTCAGCGATGTTACCGATTCCATTCAACTCGCCAGAACCATTCTTCCCGATCTGCTGCCCTTGCTGAATCTCGATGATTACGAGAAACCCGTTATGTCGATCCTCCGTGAAATGGTAGACAGCAACCTGGTAAAGGCAAAAGAGTACAAAGAATACATGCCTAAGTTTTTGCTCAAAGCCCGCCAGGAAGTTAAACGCCAGGCTATCCAGGATCAGCAGAAAGCTATCCGCCAGGTAGAACAGGGAAAAGAGGAGGCTGCAATCGAAGAGACCGGCCTCGCCGCACGCGTCAACGTCGATTATGGCAATGAGAAACTTGAATTGTATGCCACCTTGCTGCTGCCTTATTGGGATAAAAATGCGCAAGTGCCCGGGCTCTTCGATCAGATGCTCCGGTCTTCCAACTCACGCGTGCGCTATAACACTTTGCTGCAACTGATCCGCAACAACAAACCTTACCCGGATTCATTGGTGAAAAGGTTTGCAGACGATGAACTGTTCGCTTATGAGTTATACAGAGATCTCCGTGAGATAAAAAAAGAAGCGGCTGTGTTTCCGGCAACATCTTTTAATAAAGTAAAATTAGCCAAGAGCCGGTTGATCATGGACAACAGCTCGGAGCTGCCGGATTCCATCGCCTATATCGACAAACTCCCCATGAAAATCAGTGGCCGCGAAACAGAAGTTTATTTTTTCCGCTACAGAGCCAAGAAAGATGATTTCGGCTGGAAACTGGCGATCGTTGGTCCGATGATCAAAGACAGCCTTCATTTCGATGAATACACGATTCAAAAAGAAACCGACGATTGGGCCGACTTTACGGAGATGACCGCTACTAAGTTGAAGAATGAATCGGAAGAACCGGTAGCCGCACAATTGAAAAAACAATTGCGGAAACTGGAATATTCGCTTCGCAAAAGCGCAGAATTTTTCTACGGACGTTCAGACCTGGACATGGGGTATTTGCGCTCGATGATGCCGGAAGATGATTGAGATTACGAGGCCGGCAAACCTTTGGGAATGGAAGCGATCAGTTGACGCGTATAGGAAGATTGCGGCGAGAGATAAACGTCATCCGCATTGCCGATCTCTTCTATTCTTCCACGGTTCATTACCAGGATCCGGTCGCTGATATAACGCACTACGGAGAGATCATGTGAGATGAAAATCACCGTGAAGCCGTATTCTTTCTTCAGATCGTTGAGCAGGTTCAATACCTGCGCCTGCACGCTCACGTCGAGCGCCGATACGGATTCATCACAAATAATAAAAGAAGGGTTCAATCCAAGCGCACGGGCGATTACGATGCGTTGACGCTGCCCGCCGGAAAATTCATGCGGATAACGGTTGTAATGTTCCGCTTTCAGGTTCACTTTTTCCAGCAGATCGATTACTTTGTCACGACGGTCTTTGTCGCTGCTGCCAATGCCATGCACACGCATAGGTTCGGCAATGGCACTGCCGATCGTTAAGCGCGGATTCAGTGACGAATAGGGGTCCTGGAAAATGATCTGGATATCGCGCCGCATGCTTTGCAGGGATTTACCGGAACGCGCGGTGAGTTCTTCACCATTGTAAAATATTTTGCCGGAAGTAGGTTCTATCAGCCGCAGCAGCGTGCGGCCCAATGTTGTTTTGCCGCAACCACTTTCGCCAACCAACCCGAGCGTTTCTCCCTTGTATACATCGAAACTCACTTCATCCACGGCACGGGTAAACTGCAATGGTTTACCCCAGAATGATTTCTTTATAGGAAACCAAACGGAAAGGTCTTCTACTTTCAGTAATGGTTCTGGTGCAGTTGCTTTTTTTTCGGGTGAATTATCAATGACTATTGGTTGCGGCTGTTTTTCATTTCCCATAAAATCACTCACCACCGGCAATCGTTTACCCCGGGGATGATTCACCGGGCGGCAGGCCAGCAATGCCTGTGTATAAGGATGAGAAGGGGTGGTAAACAATTGGCGCACCGGGCCGCTTTCTACAATTTCTCCGCGATACATCACGGCCGCGCGATCGGCTACTTCCGCCACCACGCCAAGATCGTGCGTAATAAAAATAACGCCCATGCCCGATTCCTGCTGCAATTCCCGGATCAGTTGCAGGATCGTTTTCTGAACGGTCACATCCAGCGCCGTAGTAGGCTCATCGCAGATCAGGAGTGATGGATGACAACACATCGCCATTGCGATCATCACCCGTTGTTTTTGCCCGCCGCTGAGCTGATGCGGAAAACGGTCGTAGATCGCCGCGGGATTCGGAAGTTTCACACGTTCGAACCAGTAAAGTGTTTGCCCGCGTGCTTCCTGTGCGGAAAGATTTTTATGTAAGCGCAAGGCTTCCGCTACCTGCTGCCCGCAGGTATACACAGGGTTGAGCGAGGTCATTGGTTCCTGGAAGATCATGCTGATATGATTGCCGCGCAATTGCTGCATGGCATCGGCAGATTCTTTCAGCAGATCCGTTTGTTTTTCGCCGTCAGGCGAATAAAGTATCTGGCCCTGTTTAAAGAGGGCAGGAGGAGTGGGCAACAAACGAAGAATGGAAAGCGATGTTACGGATTTGCCTGATCCTGATTCACCAACTAATGCGAGGATTTCGCCACGGTTGACCGTCAGCGAAACCTGGCGCAATGCCGGTATTTCTCCCTGCTCACCGGAAAAATGTATGGTCAGATCCTGTATATCGAGCAAGGGCTTCATGCAATGATCAGGGCGTCACAATTTTTATGTTCACCCGCTTTTGCGGAACGGGATAATAAGCCATGCAAACAGCACAATCCTGTTGTTTGGCGGTATCTATTTTAAAGTAAAATTCTTTCGCGCCATCGGTGGCCGCATTGGCTTTGTTAAATCCGCAGGGATTGCCCAGGGCAAATACATTGGTATAGGATTTACCGGTGGTCTCGTCTGTCCAATTGGCCTGGAACAGTGCCGTATCCACTTTTTCATCCAGCACCTTGATGGTAATGTTGGAACAGATGCCCGCTACTTCCACGCGGCCTTTATAAACTTTATCAGGATCGGCCGTCTTTTTTTTACCGCAGCCTTTCTGGCCTGCTGTCAGCGCCAGGGTAGCAGATAACACGAGGAGGAGTTTCATGGTATGTGTTTTTTGAAGTGTTACGATCAAAAACGCAAATGTCGTACCGTAAGCCCGTCGTTAATCAGTTGTTTCAGTGAATCGATGCCGACTTTCAGATGGGTCTCTACGTAACTGCCTGTTACTTTTTTGTCACTTTCTTCTGTTTTCACACCTTCCGGTACCATTGGCTGATCGCTTACCAGCAGCAGTGCGCCGGTAGGTATCTTGTTATAAAAACCTACGGTGAAAATGGTGGCGGTCTCCATGTCGATCGCGTAGGCGCGGATTTGCTGCAGGTATTCTTTGAACTCTGCATCATGTTCCCACACACGGCGGTTGGTGGTATATACGGTTCCTGTCCAGTAGTCTACGGAATAATCGCGGATGGTGGTCGACACGGCTTTCTGCAGGGCGAAGGCCGGCATGGCAGGCACTTCTGCAGGGAAGTAGTCGTTGGAAGTACCTTCACCGCGGATGGCCGCAATAGGCAGAATAAGATCTCCGATCTTGTTGCGTTTTTTCAAACCCCCGCATTTACCTAAAAATAATACGGCGCTGGGCTCGATAGCACTCAGCAGGTCCATGATCGTGGCGGCACCGGGACTACCCATGCCGAAATTGATAATCGTGATATTATCGGCTGTGGCACACTGCATCGGACGGCCTTCTCCAACAACTTCCACACCATTCCATTCGGCAAACATTTTTACATAGTTACTGAAGTTGGTCAGGAGAATATATTTTCCAAAGTTCTCCAACTTCTCGCCCGTATAGCGCGGAAGCCAGTTGTTGACGATCTCTTCTTTTGTCTTCATACTATGAAAATTAAATTCGGCTAATATAATGTTTTATTTTTGGACTAATGATAAAACTGAGCTACCCGGAACCTGATTTTAGCATACGGCACGAGAATGACCGGCCGATGATCTTCGACAGAATCCGCAAGCGCTGGTTGCTGCTGACAGAAGAGGAATGGGTGCGTCAGAATTTTGTCCGTGTACTGATCGAACAACTGCATTATCCTGTTGCCCTGATTGCCCTGGAAAAAGAAATACGCGTAGGTGAACTTCGCAAGCGTTTCGATATCCTGGTGTATGATCAGCAACACCAGCCATGGATGCTGGTCGAGTGCAAGGCACCCGATATTCAACCCGGAGAAAAAGCTTACTACCAGGTTTTACGTTATCATATAACACTTCCTGCTACTTTCCTGGTGATCACTAACGGCACCTCTACCCAGGCCTGGGAAAAATCAAACGGCAGTTTGCAGGAACTGAATGCATTGCCGGCATGGCAGGGATAATTCAAAAGTAACCCTTCGACACGCTCAGGGACCGAAAGTCAAAATTCAAAAAGTCAACCGTATTTAGGCAAGTACAACTATTGACCATTCACTATTGACCATTGACGATTCACCATTCACCATTCACTGATTGCCAAAGCGCGGACTCACCACGAGGTCTTTGCTGCCTGCTGTATATACATAAAATCCTTCTCCTGATTTTACACCCAGTTTCCGTGCCGTCACCATGTTCACCAGCAACGGGCAAGGTGCATACTTCGGATTACCGAATCCGTTGTGCAACACCTGCAGGATAGAAAGACATACATCGAGCCCGATGAAATCGGCCAGTTGCAGCGGCCCCATCGGATGTGCCATGCCAAGCTTCATCACCGTATCGATTTCTTCCACGCCTGCCACACCTTCGTACAGACTGTAAATGGCTTCATTGATCATCGGCATCAGGATGCGGTTGGCAATAAATCCGGGATAGTCGTTTACCACGCAGGGGACTTTGCCGAGTTTTTTGCTAAGCTCCGTAATAGTGGCGGTTACTTTTGCATCGGTGGCGTAACCATTGATGATCTCAACGAGTTTCATCACCGGTACGGGATTCATAAAATGCATACCGATCACCAGTTCGGGACGGGAGGTAACGGCGGCTATTTTGGTAATGGAAATAGAGGAAGTATTAGAAGCGAGAATGCATCCTTCGGGTGCGATCTCATCGAGTTGCTTGAAGATCGATAATTTGATGGCTTCGTTTTCGGTAGCGGCTTCCACTACCAGTTGCGAATGCGAGATGGCGCCGAGACTGCTGTGCGAGCTGATATTCTGCAGCGTCGATTGTTTGATCTCTTCCGTTATGGAACCCTTGCTTACCTGGCGGTCGAGGTTGCGCGTAATGGTGGCGATGGCTTTTTCCAGGGCCGCTTCCGATACGTCGATCAGGTTTACTTTATAACCGTTTTGGGCAAATACGTGCGCAATGCCGTTACCCATGGTGCCGGCGCCAATAACAGAAACGTTCATATGTTCGCAATGTTTTCAGGTGAAAAATAACTGCAACAGCTTCTGCCGCGCAGATGGCGGCAAAAATAAGCATCTCGGCGTAAACGGTTATTTACGTTTGAAATCGCCTCTTTTCCAGGATTGAATGAAGTCGGCCCAGGCAGCCGGGTTGAAGATATTCATCGGTGGTACCTGTCCCTGGTAGCGGGCGCGTTGTGCCACGCGGTTGAACTGCTGGTTGATGGCTTCTGCGCCATCGCCCGGCGTATTGTTCATACGGGCACGGAGAGCGGCGGCATTGGTATTACGTCGCGCAATTTCAATATCATCGTCCGGTACAGGTGTATTGACAAAATCCCTCGCGAATTGCTCGGGGGTAGGCCTTGGTTTGATGATGGTGGCAGGCAGGTAAACGGTATCATTCACCATCAACTGCACCATGCTGTATTGATTGCCCTTTATATTCCGGGGCACTTCAACGAGTTTGGTCTTATAACTTACGTGCGAAAATTCCACCATATCTCCTTTCAATACCACAATCGAGAATACACCATCCGCATTGGTAATGGTGCCACGGTTCTGGCCTTTAACTGAAACGCTTACAGCCGGGATGCCTTCCAGGCTGTCGGCCGTCATGACAACGCCATAAAGCTGGACCACGGAATCACGGACGGTTTCGAATTGGGCTTTGGCAGCAACCGGAAGCAGGAGAGCAGCAGTGAGCAGGTATTGTAAAAGTTTCTTCACAGAGTAAAAATAAGTACAAGTTGTTGAAAAGAGCCAACAAAATAGACGATTGTGTGTTTACCTTTGCAGTCTTATTTCTTTTTTAACATAGGTTTTAATATAGCTGCTTCAGCGGCAATTTTTTAAAGAATACTTACATGGCGGAGATTACCCGGGAACAGATACTCGATGCGCTCAGTAATGTGCAGGATCCCACAGAAGGAAAAGATATCGTATCGCTTAATAAGGTCGGGGATATCGTTGTGGAGAAATATTATATCTCGTTTACCCTCGATTATGCTACCAATGCCGGCACTATAAGGGATGAGGTGAAAATGGCCTGCATCAGCACACTCCGCCGCCTGATTGACAAGAACGTGGTGGTACGGGTTAATTTTTCCGGTAAACCGGCCGCTGCTGCCAAACCATTGCAGGACGCCCCTCCGCGCGTGCTGGGTGGTGTGCGCAACACCATCGCCGTTTTCAGCGGTAAAGGCGGTGTAGGGAAAAGCACGGTGGCCGCCAACCTCGCACTCGCCCTGGCCGAAACAGGTGCCTCCGTCGGATTGATGGACGCCGATATTTATGGTCCCAGCGTTCCCATCATGTTTGGCGTGCGCGGCGAGCGCCCGATGATGAAAGACGTAAACGGGAAAGGAATGATCGTTCCCCTCGAAAAATATGGTATCCGTCTCATGAGCATCGGTTTGCTGGTAGATGAAAAGAATGCCGTGGTATGGCGCGGACCCATGGCCAGCAGTGCTATCAAGCAATTTATCACCGATGTTGACTGGGGCGATCTCGATTACCTCGTGATAGACATGCCGCCCGGTACCGGCGATATTCACCTGACCCTGCTGCAGACCGTTCCCGTAACCGGAGCAGTGATTGTGTCCACCCCGCAGGACGTGGCCCTCGCCGATGCCAAAAAAGGTATCGCAATGTTCGGCCAGGCCCAGCTCAACGTAAAAGTATTGGGACTGGTAGAGAACATGAGCTACTTCACACCTGCCGAGCTTCCGGAAAATAAATATTACATTTTCGGCAAAGAAGGCGGCAAGCGCCTGGCCGACGAATACGATCTTCCCTTCCTCGGGCAGATCCCGCTGGTACAGGGCATCCGCGAAGGTGGCGACCGCGGCCGACCCATTATGATCAGCGAGGATGAAGTGACGAAAGGAGCATTCAGGTCTTTTGCCGGCGAGGTGGTGAAGCAACTGAGTTGAAAATTTGAAGATTTGATAATGCGTCAGTCAAACAGCCATTATCAAATCGTCAAATTATACATAGCATCTTCCGGTCTGCGAAAATGTTTATAATTTTCCGGCCTGAAAGATTCAAACGCAGATAATTTGACCCCGAAGTTCCGTGGTTTGAGAATTTGCTGATTGAAAAGCCGTTTGACTGTATTTATTGTCAAATTTTCAAATCATCAAATTATCACATTAACCCTTATGAAACGCAAAACAATTTTTAATTATAGCCTCGTAGTGGTTGCCTTTTTCGCAGCCTGTCATATAAGCCGTAAAAACGTGCCGCCAATAGCACCTCAACCGGAAACTTTTGACACAGAAGGCCATCGCGGCGCACGCGGCCTGGCACCGGAAAACACATGGCCCGCCTTCCGCACCGCCCTCGACCTCGGCGTTACCACACTCGAGATGGATGCGGTCATTACGGCCGATAAAAAGGTAGTGCTCTCTCACGAACCTTTTTTCAACCACGAAATCAGCACGCATCCCGACGGCAAACCGGTTACCGAAGCCGAGGAAAAACAACTGAATATTTTCAAAATGCCTTATGCCGAAGTGGCGCGTTTTGATGTGGGCATGCGTCCGCACCCGCGTTTCCCGCAACAGGCAAAAATGAAAGCGACCAAACCACTGCTCGCCGATATAATAGACAGCGTGCGGCAGTACATGATGGTCAGCCGCCGGCCATTTCCCTACTATAATATCGAAACCAAAACGCAGCCTTCTACCGATAATATTTATCATCCCGAACCCGCGGAGTTCGTAGAGCTGCTGATGAATGTTATAAAAGAAAAGCAGATCGAAGAGCAGGTGATCATTCAGTCATTTGACTTCCGCACTTTGCAATACCTGCACAAACATTATCCCGCGATCAAAACAGCCATGCTGATCGAAGACAACGATCCGCGCGACCTGACTGCTCAATTGAAAGCACTTGGATTTACCCCCTATATTTATAGTCCCGCTTATAAACGTGTAACAAAAGAGTTGGTAGAGGAATGCCATGCCTTGCAGATGCGCATTGTTCCCTGGACGGTTAATACCCGCGAAGAAATCAGTCAGCTGAAAGCGTTGGGCGTGTCGGGTATCATCAGCGATTACCCCGATCTGTTCTGATCAGCGGCCCAGCCATTTCAATGCATTAGCAGAATAAATTTTTTCCTTCAATACCGGATCGGAGATCAGTTCATTCACGAGTTGCCCGGGTACTGCTTCACCAAGCGGAAAAGGATAATCGCTGCCTACACAAATGGTTTCATGTCCCATCAGGTCCAGCAGGAAACGGAAAGCCGCGGCATCGTGCACGAGGCTGTCAACCCAGAAATGTCCGAGATAATTAACAGGGTCTACGGCATTGTCGATGGCCACCAGATCGGGACGTACATCAAACCCGTGACGGATACGGCCGAGCGTAAAAGGAAACGATCCGCCACCATGCGCAAACGCTACTCTCAGTTTGGGGAAGGCGGCAAACACTCCTCCGAAAATAAAAGAACAAATGGCTCTCGAGGTTTCGGCCGGCATGCCCACCAGCCAGGGCAGCCAGTACCGTTGTATCTGCTGCTCACCCATCATTTCCCAGGGATGCACAAACAAAGCACAACCTAATTTCTCCGCTGCTTCGTAGAAAGGAAAGAATTTTTTATCGGAAAGATTTTCTCCATTGATATTGGAACCGATTTCAAGTCCGGGCATGTCCAACTCCTTGACACATCGTTCCATTTCGCGGATAGCAAGATCCACATCTTGTAAAGGCACCGTACCGAGACCGATAAAGCGTTGCGGCGCTTTGCTCACCGTTTCTCCAATATGGTCATTGAAAAAACGGGAGGTTTCCAGCCCGTCAGCAGGTTTTGCCCAATAGTTGAACAACACGGGAATTGTTGACAACACCTGTATCTGCACATCCGTTTCATCCATTTCTTTCAGCCGCACTTTTTCATCAAAGCAGTTGGGTTCTACTTCACGGAAAAGTTTGTCGCCTTTCATCATGCAGGCGCGGCAATTGCGGTGCTCGAGATGAATAAAGTCTCCATAGCCAAACCGTTGTGCCCAGTTGGGCATGTGTTCCGGCATGATGTGCGTGTGAATATCAACCTTCATAAAGTCAAAAGTAAAAATTCAAAAGGCAAAAAGAGTAATAAGTTTTGAGTAGTAAGTAATAAGTTTTAAGTAATAGGTAAACAGCCGGTGCAAAGTTTAAGATTCGGCCTGCCTTTAGAAATCTTTGCTCCTTATGCAGCTTTGCGTGAATCCGCACGGTTTTTTCGCGCAAAGACGCAAAGTAATTAAGGCGCTAAGGGTGATTCACCATAGTCAAAAGAGCAATAAGTTTTAAGTAATAAATATTCTTTGCGCCGTTGCTCCTTATGCAGCTTTGCGTGAATCCGCACGGTTTTTTCGCGCAGAGACGCAAAGCAATAAAGGCGCTAAGGTCGATTCACTATAGTCAAAAGAGTAATAAGTTTTAAGTAATAAATATTCTTTGCGCCTTTGCCCTTATCCCGCTTTGCGTGAATCCGCACGGCTTTTCCCGCAGAGGCGCAAAGCAGCAAAGCCGCTAAGGTCGATTCACCATTGACCATTCACCATTCACGCCTTTTGAATTTTAACCGGTGGTTCCATCACCGTGCCGCATTTGCTGCAGGTGCGCAGCGATTCGGAAGAATAAAATTTCTCCATGATCGGAGGTAATTGCTTCACGATGTCTTTTACAAATACAAATTCTTCGTAGAGTTTATTACCGCAGCTTTCGCAATACCACATGAAAGCATCTTTTTCATCTTCCGCTTCTTCACGCACTTTTTCAATTACCAGTCCCACGGTATCCGGACCTCTTTGCGGCGAGTGCGGCGTGCGGGGAGGAAGCAGGAACATATCGCCTTCATTGATGGGAATGGTGCGCGGTTGTCCGTCGTCGATGATCTTTAATTCGATATTGCCCTCCACCTGGTAGTACAGTTCTTCGCTTTCATTGAAGTGATAATCCTTGCGTGCGTTGGGGCCGCCAACGACCATCACGATGAAGTTTTCCGCTTCTTTGTAAATACACTGATTACCCACGGGCGGCTTCAGCAAATCGCGGTGTTCATCGATCCATTTTTTCAAGTTGAAAGGCGCAAGCACGGGCATAGTTATCAGTTTTTAATGAGGCAATAAAGCTAAACGATCGTTCGTGAAAATTACAACTTTTTGGCGTAGGTTTGACGCTATGAATCTCTCTCTGACAGGAAAATATGCACTGATAGGTGGCAGCACACAGGGAATCGGGTTGGCAACGGCGCGCGAACTGGCGTTGATGGGGGCCAATTGCATCCTGCTTGCCCGCAATGAAACATCGCTGCAACAGGCCGTGGATACGCTCGATACACAACAGGGTCAGCAACACAGTTATGTGGTGGCGGATTTTATGCAGCCGGATACACTTCGTGAAAAAATTCAGGCGCTCACAGCTTTGCAGCCCGTTCATATTCTCATCAATAATACCGGCGGGCCTGCAGGCGGACCGATTACCGAAGCAAAAGAAGAAGCCTTCCTGGATACGTTCAATCAGCACCTGATCTGTAATCATATCCTCGCCAAAGCGGTTATTCCCGGTATGCGTGCAGCAGGCTTTGGCCGTATCGTGAATATCATTTCCACATCGGTAAAAATTCCGTTGAAAAACCTGGGCGTATCCAATACCATCCGTGGTGCAGTGGCCAGTTGGGCCAAAACAATGGCGAATGAATTAGGAGCCGATAACATTACCGTCAACAACGTATTGCCCGGCTTCACGCGCACCGCAAGACTCGAGGGGTTGATTGACAACATAGCGGATAAAACCGGACGAGATATCGACACGATTGAAAAAGATATGCAGACGGAAGTGCCGATGAAGCGTTTTGGTGAAGCGGAAGAAATTGCGGCCGTCGCTGCTTTTCTCGCAAGCCCCGCCGCCAGTTATGTAAACGGGGTAAGTATTCCGGTTGATGGAGGAAGGACGGGAAGCATTTAGTGAATCGTGAATCGTGAATCGTCAATCGTGAATGGGTCTTAGCGACTTTATTACTTAGCGTCTTTGCGTGAAAACCAGCGCGGGTTCACGCAAAGCAACATAAGGAGCAACGGCGTAAAGATTTCTGACCTCGACCAGGGGCGTGACTTTGCACCGGCTATGTACTTATTACTTATTACCTATTACTTAAAACCTATTACCTATAACCTATAACCCTAAGCCTTACACCTTAAACCTTTTACCTTTTTTGAACTTGAATTATGACGGTTCCACAACAACTCTCCAACTATATCGACGGCAGGCTGCAGGCGCCGCTCAGCGGCAATTACCTGGAGCATGTAAACCCCGCAACGGGCGAAGTGGCCGGGCATTTGCCTGATTCGGGACACCGTGATATACAGGAAGCCGTGAACGCTGCAAAAGCCGCTTTTCCTGCATGGAGCAATACGTCACCGGAGGAAAGATTTACTGTACTCAACCGCATCGCCGATCTTATTACGCAATACCAGGAATTACTGGCCCAGGCCGAAACAAACGATAACGGTAAACCCATCACACTCAGCCGTACCATCGATATTCCAAGAGCGGCTGCTAATTTCCGTTTTTTTGCCACCGCCATCATGCACTTCGCCAGCGAAGCGCACGGTATGGAAGACCGCGGGATCAATTACACCCTTCGTCAGCCGGTTGGCGTAGTAGGTTGCATTTCTCCGTGGAACCTGCCCTTGTATTTGTTTACATGGAAAATAGCACCGGCACTCGCGGCCGGCAATTGCGTTATCGCCAAACCTTCCGAGGTTACGCCCGTTACGTCTTACCTGCTCAGCCTTATTTGCCAGGAAGCAGGATTACCACCCGGCGTGTTGAACATTGTACACGGTACAGGTCCCACTGCGGGTGAAGCCATCGTCACCCATCCCGATGTGAAAGCCATTTCTTTTACCGGCAGCACACGTGCCGGCGAACGCATCGCTTCTCTCGCCGCTCCGAAATTCAAAAAACTCTCACTCGAACTCGGAGGCAAAAATCCTGCGCTCATTTTTGCCGATTGCGATTGGGATAAAATGATGAAGGAAACCTTGCGCTCCGCTTTCGCCAACCAGGGCGAGATTTGCCTTTGCACCAGCAGAATATTGATCGAGGCTTCGATATATGACCGCTTCCGGAATGAGTTTATTGAAAAAGCCTCACAGATGATTCCCGGCGACCCGCTGGATGACGAACGCAGGCAGGGTGCCGTAGTGAGTAAAGCACACCAGGATAAAATTCTGCGTTGCATCGATACGGCAAAGCAGGAGGGTGGCCGTATCGCCTGCGGTGGAAAATCCGTACAACCGGTGGGCCGCTGCGCCAACGGCTATTTTGTACAACCCACAATTATCGAAGGCCTGGGTCCGGACAGCCAGACCAACCAGGAAGAAATATTTGGTCCTGTTGTTACACTGCAGGCTTTCCATTCGGAAGAGGAAGCATTGCAACTGGCGAATGCAAGTACTTACGGATTGGCCGCTACTATCTGGACACAGGATCTATCGCGTGCCGGCCGTCTCGCCGCTAAGGTGGAAGCAGGCATTATCTGGGTCAACTGCTGGTTGCTCCGCGATCTGCGTACGCCATTCGGTGGTGTTAAGAACAGCGGAGTGGGACGCGAAGGAGGATGGGAAGCGCTGCGCTTTTTTACGGAACCAAGAAATGTTTGTATTTCTTTTTGAATATAATTTATGAGTGACATTATTCATACATCCAATGCCGCTGTGCCCTTAGGTGCGTATCCGCATGCACGCAAGGCCGGCAACCTGCTGTTTCTGTCAGGCATCGGTCCGCGAAATGCAGCCGATAACAGTATCCCCGGTCTGCAACTGGCAGATGACGGTTCTATTCTTCAATACGATATTGAAGCCGAATGCCATGCCGTTTTTGCCAATGTAAAAAGTGTACTCGAAGCAAGCGGCAGCAGTTGGGATAAAATCGTGGACGTGACCGTGTTCCTCACCAACATGAAAAAAGATTTCCCAATTTATAATAAGATTTACGGCGAATATTTCCGCGACGTACAGGCATGCCGTACCACCGTTGAAATTAAAAGCCTTCCAACTCCCATTGCCATCGAGTTAAAAGTGATCGCACTGCTCGATTAAACATGATTACAAGTATGGAAAATACATTAGCGTTTGCGCGCGCGCTCGATGCAAAAGATCCGTTGAACCAGTTCCGTTCGCGCTTCTATATTCCGCAACACAATGGTATCGATGCGGTGTATCTCACCGGCAATTCATTGGGATTGCAACCGCGTTCTGCAGAAACGTATATCAAACAGGAACTGGAAGACTGGGCGCGGCTTGGTGTCGAAGGTCATTTCGATGCACGCAAACCCTGGATGCCTTATCACGAACAGTTTGCACAGCAACTTGCCTCACTCACCGGTAGCCTTCCCGATGAAGTGGTGGCCATGAACCAACTGACGGTGAACCTGCACTTATTAATGGTGAGTTTTTATCGTCCCACGAAACAGCGTTTTAAAATCATTTGCGAAGCGAAAGCTTTTCCTTCGGATCAATACGCAATCGAATCCCAGGTAAAATTTCATGGCTTCGATCCGGCAGAAGCAATCGTTGAAGTAGCGCCACGTGCGGGTGAACATACACTCCGGCAGGAGGATATTCTTGCTGCGATCAACCAACATGGTGCACAAACGGCATTGGTGTTGTTTGGCGGCGTCAATTACTATACCGGCCAGGTATTGGACATGCCAGGCATCACCATTGCAGCGCATGAGGCCGGTGCCCTGGTTGGATTCGATCTCGCACACGCGGCGGGCAACATCGCGCTTCGTTTGCATGATTGGCAAGTGGATTTTGCCTGCTGGTGTTCGTACAAATATCTCAACAGCGGTCCCGGTGGTGTGGCTGGTGCGTTTGTGCATGAAAAACATATCACCGATACATCTGTTCCGCGTTTTGCCGGATGGTGGGGATACAGAAAAGATACCCGCTTCAAAATGGAAAAAGGATTTGATCCGATTCCTACGGCAGAGGGATGGCAGTTGAGCAATGCACCTGTATTGTCGATGGCCGCGCACAAAGCATCGCTGGATATTTTTGAAGAAGCCGGTTGGGAAAAGCTGGAAGCAAAACGTTTGCAGCAGAATGTTTTTCTCGATCAGGTATTGAAGGAGGCAAGTGAACGTTTCCATGGACAACTCGAAATCATCACTCCAACAGAAACCGCACAGCGGGGGTGCCAGGTGTCGATGCTCGTTCATAAGAATGGCAGGAGTGTATTTGATAATCTCACGAAAGCCGGTGTGATCGCCGACTGGCGAGAACCCGATGTGATACGCATTGCTCCGGTGCCCTTGTATAATAGTTTTGAAGATATCTGGAAATTCGGACACCTGCTGCAAGAGGCGGCCGGTTAATAAAACTATATGGAAAAAGATAAACACGTATTGATTGCCGGGGCCGGACTTGTCGGCTCGCTGCTTTCTATTTATCTGTCGCGCCGCGGCTATCGCGTTACGTTGTATGAGCGTCGTGGTGATATGCGCCGTGAAGAAGTGCAGGCCGGCCGTTCGATCAACCTGGCCTTGAGCGACCGTGGCATCCGTGCTTTGCAGGAAGTAGGCATCGCAGAGACCGTTCAGACTATTGCCATTCCGATGCATGGCCGCGACATTCATACCGCCGATGGCAAACGCGCCTTTCAGCCCTATGGCCGCGAAGGACAATACATCAATTCCGTTTCGCGCGGCGAACTGAATAAAAAACTGATGGACCTGGCGGAGGCCGAAGGGGTTGAATTGTATTTCAATCACCGCTGCCAAGAAGTGGACTGGGAAAATAAACTGGTGCAATTTGAGAGCGAGGATGCAGCGATAGAGATCGCTTCTTTTGATATTTTTTTAGGCGCCGATGGCGCTTATTCTGCTGCGCGTATGCAACACATGACGCAGCATCACCTGTTCGACTACCAGCAGTTTTACATCGATTGCGGTTATAAGGAAATAGCGATACCGGCCGGTACGGGCGGTACATTTTTACTGGAAAAAAATGCGCTGCATATCTGGCCACGCAAAGATTATATGCTGATTGCGTTACCCAACCTCGATGGAAGTTTCACCGGCACTTTGTTCTTTCCGTTTTCGGGTGATACTTCCTTCGAACAACTGACAACGCCGGAAGCGGTTGCGCAGTTTTTCGGAGAAAAATTCCCGGAAGTGGTGGAGTTGGTACCCGATCTCACGGAGCAATTTTTTCACAATCCCACCTCTTCATTAGTGACGGTGAAATGTTTCCCCTGGATACGCGAAGATTATTTTTCCCTGATCGGAGATGCCGCGCATGCGATCGTGCCGTTCTTCGGGCAGGGGATGAATTGCGGCTTCGAGGATTGCGTGGTGCTGAATCAGTTGCTTGATCAATACGATGACAACTGGGAAGAAGTCTTGCCCGCATTTCAATTGTCGCGCAAGATCGACGCCGATGCCATTGCGGAACTCGCGCTCAATAATTTTATTGAAATGCGTGAGCGGACAGCGGATCCGAAATTTTTATTGCAGAAAAAAATAGAAGCACGCCTTCATGAAAAATATCCGGATAAATGGGTGCCTGCCTATACACAAGTAACTTTTAGTCCGGACATCCGCTATTCCGATGCGCTGCGAAACGCCCAAAGACAAGAGGCTATTATGCAGGAGGTGATGAGTATGCCGGGGATAGAGATTTCCTGGCAGTCGGAGGAGGTGGAGGAGAAGATACTTGAGATGATCGGTTGATGTGAAAATGTGTAAGTGTGCCCGCCTGCGGCGGGGCCATGTGAAAATGTTTTTAGCATTCCATTTCCACATCCGGCGAAGCCGGCACATCTTCACATTTGCACATTTCAAAGATAATTGTTTGACCAAACAATTATCTTTGAAAAATGAACAGGCAGCAACTCGTAGCGCTGATCCGCAAGCGCCGCTCGTATCTTTGTGTCGGACTCGATACGGATCTTTCCAAAATACCCGCTCATCTTCTTACAGATCCCGATCCTTTTTTTGCTTTCAATAAAGCGATCATCGATGCCACACGCGATCTCTGTGTGTCCTACAAGATCAATACAGCCTTCTATGAAGCTGCGGGCGTCAAAGGATGGGAAGCCATGGAGAAAACAGTCCGTTACATCGGCAGCGAACATTTCTGCATCGCCGATGCCAAACGCGGCGATATCGGCAATACTGCCGATCAATATGCCCGTGCATTTTTCGAAACGCTGCCTTTCGATGCTGTAACAATCGCTCCTTACATGGGCGAAGACAGCGTGAAACCATTTTTACAATATGAAGGGAAATGGGGAATAGTATTAGGGTTGACTTCCAACAAAGGCGCTGCCGATTTTGAACTACAAACACTCGACACGGCAGAAGGAAAAACGATGTTGTATGAAAAAGTGCTTACAACCGTTTCAACCTGGGGCACGCCCGAAAACCTGATGTTTGTTGTAGGGGCCACACAAGCTGATGAGTTCATTAATATACGTCGTCTGACCCCGGGTCATTTTTATCTCGTTCCGGGTGTGGGGGCACAAGGCGGAAGCCTGGAATTGATTTCTGCAAAGGCGATGAACGAAGACGTAGGCCTGCTCGTGAATGCCAGCCGCGCAATCATCTATGCCTCTTCCGGCGAAGACTTTGCGGAGAAAGCGAGGGAAGTGGCCAGTGGTTATCAGCAAGAGATGGACCGCTATCTGATTTGATGATTTGAAAATTTGATAATTAGTTTTAATAATTAACTAACTCCACTTTCAAATTATCAAATCATCAAATTAACACATTGGCCTCCTGGCCAACACTTTCATTCAAAAAGTTGGGTAAAATATGCGCATAGGTCCAGCGGATCTTATCGGGATCGTTGAGCTGTTCCAGCATGCTGTTGAGTTTTTCTTCGCCGTGGTTTTCGATCACTACCTGGCGGCGGTCTTCTTTTTGTAGATGCAGGCTCATGCCTTCCGCATCTGCTTCCGGGTGAAATTGAGTACCGATCATATACTCGTTGAAACGGATAGCCATGATAGCGCGTTCGTAAGGTACATGTGGCCGGTTCTTCTCTATGCAAAGAATCTCTGCACCCAAATTGCGGAGAATAGTATGATTGGGTTGAACCACCTGGTAATCGCGACTGTCAACCGCATAAAAAGGATCGCGGAGACCATCGAATACAGGTTCGTCGTATGCTTCGCGCAGCATGTGCACAGGGAATACGCCAAAGGAGGTGGAACGGCGGCGCGTAACGATCGCCGTTTCAAAATGGCGACAGGCCAACTGGAAGGAATGACAGATTAAGAACACACGTTTCTTCTGCACATTGGCAGGATTTTCATTCCACCGGACCATATCACTCAACCAGCGGTTCCAGGCAATGTCCCAGTCGTCGAAACGGCTGGAAAGCGGGTCGCCGGGACCACCACTTGAAATAAAAATATCGAAAGACGTATCGGGTAGTTCATTTTTCTGACGCACATCAAATTCTACAACCTCCGGGTTGAGCTCATTCTCTTCACTCCATTGACGGATGATCTGGCGGATACAACGCATACCCTGGTTGGCATGACCGTCGTTAAGATCGAGGATGGCGATGCGGACAGACTTGTTTTCGTTCCAGGCCATAGCCGCAAAAATACGCATTTTTTGCCTTCATGGAAGGAGGGGCAAATTGCGTTTACCCACATTTGTGGAAACATGTATTTAGCGGCTATACAACTTTTTACCTCCCAGAAATGTATGGCGGACCTGAATTTTTAACAATTCGTTTTCCGGTGCCTGCATCAGGTCTTTATCCAGCACTACAAAATCTGCCCATTTGCCTTTTTCCAGGCTGCCTTTTTCTTTTTCTTCGAAATTGGCTTTTGCGGCCCAGATAGTCATGCCGCGCAACGCCTGTTCGCGGGTAAGCGCATTTTCCCGCTGAAACCCGCCCTCAGGCCAGCCTTTGGCATCCTGGCGCACCACCGCCGCATAAAATGTTTTAAACGGCGAAATATCTTCTACCGGAAAATCGGTGCCCAATGGCATCCATCCATTTTCCTCCAGCAATTGTTTATAAGCATACGCGCCTTTCAATCGTTCCGCACCAAGACGGTCACCGGCCCAATACATATCGCTCGTGGCATGCGTAGGCTGTACGGAAGGAATGATGCTGTATTTGCCAAAAAGAGAAAAATCCTGCTGGTTCACCACCTGGGCATGCTCGATGCGCCAGCGCTGATCATTTTTGTTGACAAGATAACGTCCATAGATATTCAGGATCGTGCGGTTGCCGGAGTCACCGATCGCATGCGTGCACAACTGAAATCCGTCGAGCTGCGCCTGTGCCGCCACCGAATCAAAATGCGCGGGATTACTCAATAAAAATCCAACATGTCCGGGTTGATCGCTGTAGGGATGCAGCAGGCACGCGCCGCGCGAACCCAACGCACCATCTCCATACAGTTTAAAGCCACGCACATGCATGCGGTCTGTTTTGATGATGCCGCGGCTGCGCAGATAGGTATAATTTTCTTTACTGTCGCTCAGCAATACATACAACCGCATCTGCAGGTGTTGGTCGTCCTGCATTTTTTTCAACGCTTCCATTTGCGCAATGGACAGGCCGCAGTCGTCGATCGTGGTAAGACCAACTGCCAGGCAATTCTTTTCTGCCTGCTGCACCAGTTCGCGGAAATAAACAGGGGAGATTTCCGGAATTTTTGCCGACACAAGGTCAACGGCATTGTCGATCAGTAATCCTGTAAGTGTGCCATTCTTTACCACTACATCTCCGCCGGTCAATGTCTGACCTGGTTTAACGCCGGCCAATTCAAGCGCTTTGCTGTTGGCGATGGCAGCATGTCCGTCGATGCGGCTGAGCAATACGGGCCGGTCGGGAAAATATTGATCTAATAATTCTTTGCTGGGAAATTGCTGGCCGGGCCAGTTGTTCTGATCCCATCCGCGGCCGGTGATCCAATCGTTGCCCTTTCTTTGCGAAGCAAATTGACGTGTACGTTCTACCGCTTCTTCCCAGGTAGACGTACCAACGAGATTGACTGTACCGAGACTCTGTGCATAACCCGCAAAATGCGCATGTGCATCGATGAAGCCGGGATATACAAACCCTCCCTGCAGGTCGATGCTGCTGTCGGCCTTATAATTCTTTTTTAGTTCCTCTGCTGTGCCTGTTGCTATTATCCGCCCGTCGCGGATGACCATGGCATCCTGCCGGCTGAAGGAGGAATCAACGGTATAAATAACGGCATTGTAAACAAGAAGGTCGGCTTTGGTGCCGCTGTTGCAGGCGCTCAATAAGATCCAGCAAAGCAGGGAAACGACAGTGAGTTTTTTGATCATAATAAAGTTAGTTAACGGAAGTGGCCGGTAAAGGCATAACATACGCGGTCGTTGATGCGGTAGAAAATTTCGCCGTTGATGCTTCGTAAATTCTTTTTATCGGTGCGGTCGAGCAGTCGCCTGCGGTCATCGAATAATTGCGGCCTGTCGAAGAATACCAGCGTAAAATATTTTTCAGCTTTGAAGCGCGATTCCAAATCACTGTGCCGGATCGACATAAACACAAATTGTTTTTTCTGCCGCAGCTCATAGTAGTCGACATTGCTGATCCAGGTGCATTGCGCCACGCGCATACTGCTGATCAGTTGATGGAATGCTTTTTCATTGAAACCATATTGTTTCAAGGTGTCAGACAGATTGGACTGATCTGTATTGAAGCTGTAAATGTATTTGATGCTGTCCGTCATGATCTCGAATCCGATTTGCTTGAAATCCTTGTCGCGGAATTCCAGGGCAAAGGGTTTTTCTTCGTAGAGCTTTTTATATTGATGACGGATATCCTGCAACAGTACGTCGTTGTCGCGATAGTAATTCGCGGTAAACTTGCGCGTAGGTGAGCAGCTTACCAGCACGGTGAGCAGGCACAGCGCAAGTGCGGGCGTGGTTATTTTGTTTTTTTGATGGTACACCATGTTATTCCGAAAATGATCTTTTTAAGAAATGCAGGCGTTACCTGTTGCAGACTTTTTCTGCCGTAATCCCAATACACGATATTCAGTTTACCATTGTCGGCCTCATAAATGTCCATGAGCAATACATAGTGTGTGGGAATGCCGAAGCGCGCCACCACATGTGCTTTTTTGTAGAGCAGGCGGTTGTTCAGGTAAAGGAATACCGGCCCCTCTTCGAGTTTCTCCCGGAGGTACCTGTAAATTTTGTTTTTGGAAATGGATGGGCGTATGATGTCCGCTCCACGTGCATGTACTTTGAAGGGAAACAATCTTCTCAACATGCGGTTGAACTTCGCAAAGTTGGTGGAAGCCCAAAGTGTATTTTCATCACCCTTGTGAAAGCGGTGATTGAAAATGTTGAGGTAACCTTTAAAATGATCGGCCAGTACGAGAAACCACATTTGCCCGGCAGGGCTGATGTCCAGCGCACCCTTATAACGGATCAGTCCGGCTTCGGTACGCACGGCTTTGCCGGGGCGAAAATCCACTTTTCCCATAGTGGCCTTGCCATCACGGTAGAGTTTTACCATGAAACGTGAAAAGCCTTCCGGATCATAGTTCAGGGGAATATAGGTAAGGGCGGAATAGGCGCAGAAATTGGTCACCTTTCCTTCATAGAAACGCAACGGGGTGGTGGCAAACACGCGCAGGTTTTCGAGGAAAAGACCGGGGTCAACGTTGGGCCAGTGGCCGCTGGTATCGAGACGTCCCAGGCTATCCAGGAATTGAAGCGCCGCCACCTGGCTGGCCGGAAGTTGTACACTGGTATTGTTGGGTTTTTTTCCCGACTGCGCATAGACTCCACTGAACCAAAACAGTACGGTTAGCAGACAAAAAAAATATTTTGCGGATTTTTTTCGCAACATCTTACCGCTAAAATAGTGAAACGTGGTCATTTTACCGTTCTGTCAAGCTGATGATATTCATTAAATTCTGAATGCGTTCCGGTGTTAACACTTATGGATGTTACTGGAAATCATTACACGTTGTAGTTGCGTAACCACACGCTAATGACACGCTGATCTATTGATGTGGCCTGTGATTTGATGTTTCTTTGTGAGACAATATCCATTGAAAGCATACGATCCTTATCCGAAGAAAAAGCGTGAATCCGGTACCCTTTGAAAATTCCGTAGAAACCAATATCCTTTTAGAAGATCCCATCCTGTGAAAGACCACTGGCTTCATCCGTCTGCGGAAGGGAAGGTCAGTTTTGAAGAATCGATGTATCCTTTGAAAACCAAGTCCAAAAATCCGCAAACTATGACTAACTATCCCGATTCCCGGCGACCGTTTTTTTGTAAGGTGTCGCTAAAGGGAATGATCGATCACCTGGTAAGCGGTTTCCTGGTCAACAGCCAAGGTGCCCTGAACAATCTTATTAATGAAATGCCCGAAGAACCACTGATTCTTGTAGACGAGAAGAGAACCGGACATGTCATCAGGGAATTGCTTACAGCGGTCGTTACCAACGCCCGCAACGGTGATATTCACATCCGTGCCGATCTGTACCCCAACGAAGTTTGTTTCCAGGTAGAGGAGCGCAACAATTACAATGGTTGTGCGCTGGCGTCGAGGATCTGCTACATTCAAACCGTAGCAGGACCATCCGGCGGCTACATCTCTCACCAGGGAGACCGGCAACTGGTCACTACGATCAGTTATCATTTTCCGCTTAGCTGAGTAAACTCACTGAACAAAAGAAAGCCCCGCTTTACGGCGGGGCTTTTCTGCAGTCTTATAATGCTGTCGTCAGATTAATAACGGTAGTGCTCAGGCTTGTAAGGACCTTCTTTGGCGATGCCAAGGTAGTCAGACTGGGCAGTAGTGAGTTCATCCAATACCACACCGATCTTAGCGAGGTGCAGACGTGCTACTTTCTCGTCGAGGTGTTTAGGCAGTACATACACTTTGTTCTCATAGCTCTTGTGGTTGGTCCACAGTTCGATCTGAGCGAGTGTCTGGTTGGTGAATGAGTTACTCATTACGAATGAAGGGTGACCGGTAGCGCAACCAAGGTTCACCAGGCGGCCTTCAGCCAGTACGATGATGTCTTTACCATCGATGTTGTACAGGTCAACCTGTGGTTTGATGGTGTCTTTTGTATTGCCGTAGTTGTCGTTCAGCCAGGCAATATCGATTTCGATATCGAAGTGACCGATGTTACAAACGATCGCTTTATCCTTCATTGCTTTGAAGTGTTCGCCCGTGATGAGGTCGCGGCAACCTGAAGCGGTAACAACGATGTCGGCTTCTTTAACGGCGTCGATCATTTTCTTCACTTCGTAACCGTCCATTGCAGCCTGCAGGGCGCAGATAGGATCGATTTCGGTAACGATCACGCGGCAACCTGCACCAGACAGGGAAGCGGCAGAACCTTTACCTACGTCGCCATAACCACCTACTACAGCTACTTTACCGGCCAGCATTACGTCGGTAGCGCGGCGGATAGAGTCAACCAGTGATTCTTTACAACCGTATTTGTTGTCGAATTTAGATTTGGTAACGGAGTCGTTTACGTTGATGGCGGGCATTGGCAGGGTGCCTTTGGCCACGCGCTCGTACAAACGGTGAACACCGGTAGTTGTTTCTTCGGAGATACCTTGCACGTGTTGGATCAGTTCGGGGTAGACATCCAGCACCATGTTGGTCAGGTCGCCACCGTCGTCGAGGATCATGTTCAGGGGACGGTCAGCGCCGCCGAAGAACAATGTCTGTTCGATACACCAGTCGGCTTCGGCTTGTGTCTGACCTTTCCAGGCAAACACACCGATACCTGCAGCGGCGATAGCAGCCGCAGCATGATCCTGTGTAGAGAAGATGTTGCAGGAACTCCATTTTACTTCAGCACCGAGGGCTACAAGTGTTTCGATCAGCACGGCAGTCTGGATGGTCATGTGCAGACAACCTGCTACGCGCGCACCTTTCAGGGGTTGAGAAGGGCCGTATTCGGCACGGAGGCTCATCAGACCGGGCATTTCGGCTTCAGCCAGACGGATCTCTTTGCGGCCCCATTCGGCCAGGCTGATATCAGCCACTTTGTACTTCAGCGAAAAATCAATCGCTGTTTTTGTTACGGTAGACATATTTTGTTTTTTAAGTAGTAAAACGAAAAGCGTCCGGGCTTCCGGCAACGCCGGCGCAAAGTTACTTAACCAGGATAAAATATAATTGTTTATGCTTTATTTTAGTATTAAACACCGGTTTGGTGTAAATTAGTAGTGGAAATAACTATAAAACGATGCCCAAACCTCCTCAAAAAGCAGAAAGACCCGCTGCGGCTGGTGAACTGGATGAAAAAGACCGTGCTATTCTTCGTTTGTTGCAGCAAAATGCACGTATGACGGTCAAGGAAATTGCCGAAGCCGTGCATCTTAGTCCCACGCCCGTACACGAGCGGATAAGACGGCTGGAGAGCTCCGGTATTATCCGGCAATATGCCGCCCTGCTGGATCCGGCTCAATTAGGTAAACGGCTGATGGTGATCTGCTACGTGTCACTCAAGCAGCACAACAAAAATGCGGGCAGCCGTTTCATCAAAGCCATCAACGAACTTGATGAAGTGATCGAGTGTTACAACATCTCAGGGCAGTTCGACTTCATGCTCAAAGTGATGGCCGCGGATATGGACGACTATTATCATTTTCATGTAGACAAACTCAGCCAGGTGGAGAACATGGGGCAGGTGCAGAGTGTATTTGTGATGGGCGTAATCAAGCAGACGCATCAACTGCTTTAGGGAAGGTAAAAGGTAAAAGGCGTAAGGCGTAAGGCGTAAGGCGTAAGGTATAAAGGTTAAGTATGTAAGGAATAGGTTCAGATATACTCCACCCCGTGGTTCGTGTCTTCACGAACCACTTTTCAGGGCGTCGATCAATCGTGAATCGTTAATTTAACTTATTACCTGGAGCCTTACTCACCATCACCTATTGCCTAATCATCAAATTTTCAAATCATCAAATTGGATTTTTTATCTTTAAGGATAAAAAATTGCCATGCATCCAGTCTACGACACGGTATCTGCTGCCACAAACGGCCTTCGCCAGCGGGGCTATACACTCGATTTCAACGCTTCGGAAAATTGCCTGATATGCGAAGGAGAAAAATACAAAGCAGAAGAATTTGAAGTAACGGAAGTGCATCGCTTCGAGGGCAACAGCGATCCCGCCGATGAAGCGGTAGTGTATGCCATCGAAGGAAACAGAGGGCATAAAGGTGTGCTCGTTACGGGTTACGGCATATCTGCAGAAGGCATGAGCGCAGAGATCGCGGGCAAACTGGACATACAGAGCCGCTAGCTTCGAGAGCCTCAGCTACCAGCTTCGAGCGCCTCAGCTACCAGCTTCGAGCGCCTCAGCTACCAGCTTCGAGTGCCCGGCCTGTAAATCCTCAATCCGGAAACTTCGGATCAAACCGTCAAATGCTCAAATCATCAAATCCCGAAACTTCGGGATCAAATTAGTCTCTTCTCCATCACATAATCATTCATAAAGAAGCCGTTTCCTATGTCGATGTCTTCTTCGTGGAGAATAGTGAAACCTATTTTTTCATAAAATCCTTTCGCGGGGTTGTGACGGTTTACATTCAGTTGCAGACTGTGACCACCGCTTTTTACAACGGCAGCGCTGATGCGTTCGATAGTTTGTTTGCCAAATCCTTTTCCCTGCACCTGTGGTAAAAAATAGATCCGGTGAAGTTTGGTGACGCCGGGAGCCGTCCATCCATAAGAAGCAAAGCCCACTACCTCCACACCGTCGTAGATAAGAATGTATTCTTTCCCTTCGTCCATGTCGCGCTTTAAGGATTCCTCGCTGTACATTTTTTCCATCATGTAATTGCTCTGCTCGATGCTGAGAATGGAGGAGTAGGTGGCCGGCCATATTTTATGCGCAAGGCCATGTATCAGCCGGATGTCTGCGGGATAAGCTTTGCGGATATGCATTTGTTCGGTAGGGGCAAAGGTTTTTTGCGAGAGAATGCGGTGCTGGCGGATAAAACGCCTGCTCAGCCGCACCGCCAGGAAGAACGACAATACAGCGCCGGCAAACAGCAATACGTCGGATAGATAATCTTTCACGTAAGGATTGCCCTGCAGGAAAAGAAAGAAATCATAAAGGCCGTGTAAAACTGTTGCAGCGAGTATGCCGGTAACCAGTAATCCGGCAGAGCCTTTGTTGCCGAATTTCGCTTTGCCGGCAAAGTATCCCATCACAATACCAAAAGTGGCATGCGCGGGCACCGCGAGCAGCATCCGCATAAATGCCACCTGGTAACCCATTCCCATCGAAGCGTATTTGTTGACGTAAAGAATATTTTCTACCGTGGCAAAGCCCATACTCGCCATTACACCATATACAATACCGTCGAGCGGTTCGTCGAAACTCTTTTTGGGGTAACTGTAAAAACGCAACACTGAAAATTTGCAAAGCTCTTCTGTCAGAGCTACCACGAAGAATGCCTGGACGGCCACCGCGGAGATGGTATTATCGTTTATGCTCAGCGCCGTTTCAATAAAAACCGCCGGAAGAATACTCAGCGCACCGAGCACAAACGTCAACAGCAGGTTGAGTTTTGGCTCACGGTTATAAGCATCGCGGTGAAAGATGAACAGGCAGATAGCCAGTCCGGGAGCTATGGCGAGTGCGATGAGGTTCATGGCGCGCAGTTTACTACGGAAGATAGTTTTTTTTGGAATGTGAAAATGTGTAAATGTGCCCCGGGGCGGGGCCCATGTAAAAATGTTTTCCAAGCGAAGCGTTCTTCATTTTCACATTTTCACATACCCGCAGGCCCAGGGCCTCGGTCACATTTCCACATTAAAAAAATCCCCGCCGAAGCGGGGATTTTTTTAGAGGCTCATTTTCTTTTTCAGGTTGCTGTCGATCGCATCCAGGAACTCTTCCGTGTACAGGTAGTGTTCGCCGTGGCTTACTTTGTTGCCGTGGATACAAACCGCGAGGTCTTTGGTCATTTTGCCTTCTTCTACTGTTTCGATACAAACCGCTTCGAGTGCATTGGCAAAATCGATCAGCGGCTGGTTGTTGTCCAGTTTGCCGCGGAAGGCCAGACCACGTGTCCATGCGAAGATAGACGCGATAGGGTTGGTGCTGGTGGGCTTGCCTTTCTGGTGATCGCGGTAGTGGCGCGTAACGGTACCGTGGGCCGCTTCTGCTTCCATCGTTTTGCCGTCAGGCGTGATCAGTACGGAAGTCATCAGACCCAGTGAACCGAAGCCCTGGGCAACGGTATCGCTTTGTACGTCGCCGTCGTAGTTTTTACAAGCCCATACAAAGTTGCCGTTCCACTTCAGTGCGCTGGCAACCATGTCGTCGATCAGGCGGTGCTCGTAGGTGATACCTGCTGCGTCGAACTGTGCTTTGAATTCCTGCTGATAGATTTCTTCAAAAATATCTTTAAAGCGGCCATCGTATTTTTTCAGGATGGTATTTTTTGTAGAGAGGTACAGCGGCCATTTTTTGCTGAGCGCCATGTTGAAACAACTGCGTGCAAAACCTCTGATGCTTTCTTCGGTGTTGTACATGGTCATAGCCACGCCATCACCTTTAAAATTGTATACTTCAAAAACCTGGGGTTCGCCGCCATCTTCCGGAGTGAAAGTCATGGTCAGTTTGCCTTTGCCTTTGATAACCGTGTCTGTAGCGCGGTACTGGTCGCCGAATGCGTGACGGCCTACGATGATCGGAGCATCCCAGTTGGTCACCAGGCGGGGAATATTGCGGATGACGATCGGCTCGCGGAATACGGTGCCGTCAAGAATGTTGCGGATAGTGCCGTTGGGGCTCTTCCACATTTGCTTCAGGTTAAATTCTGTTACGCGTGCTTCATCAGGTGTGATGGTCGCACACTTGATGCCTACGCCATGCTCTTTGATCGCGTTAGCCGCATCAATCGTTACCTGGTCGTTGGTCGCGTCACGATGCTCAACACCCAGGTCGAAGTATTTGATATCAACGTCTATATAAGGAAGGATCAGCTTGTCCTTGATGAATTTCCAGATGATCCGGGTCATTTCATCCCCGTCCAATTCAACCACCGGGTTGGCTACTTTGATCTTTTGCGACATAAGCTTTGATTTAGGAGTTTAAATTCAAGAGTTTGCAAAAGTAACGTTTTTTAAGAGCCAAATGACCGCTTAATAACCCGGAAGTTATTTTTCCTCAAACATTTCCAGTTATCAAAATATTAGTTGTATCTTATATATTCCTTATCTGCTTTATGGAGAATGTACAACCATTTGTAAGTTTCCTCCGACGGTTTACTCCCCTGACCGATGAGGAATTGTACAGGATCCTGATGCCGGTGATTAAAATCAGGCAGTTCCGCAAAAAAGAGATCGTCACCCGCGAAAACGAGGTGGAGAATTATTTCAACTTTATTACCAAAGGGCTGGTAAGGAAATACTACCGCAAAGACAGCGAAGAGATCAATACGCAGATCTCGATGGAAGGACATCTCATTCTCAGCCAGGAGTCTTTTCACAGCCGCACACCCTCCGAATATGTGATCGAGACCATCGAACCCTCAACGCTTGTATCCATCACCTACGACGACCTGGAAAAAGTTTATTCCTCTTCCTCCGCCATGGAACGCCTGGGCCGCATGGTCATTACCTATTCGATGATCATCAAAGACCGCTGGCAAATGCAGATGGTAAAAATGACACCCCGCGAACGGTTCCTGAACTTTGTGTCAAGAAATCCCGAACTGATGCAACGGGTGCCGCAGAAGTTTCTGGCTTCTTACCTCAACATCAAACCGGAAACATTCAGCCGGTTCAAACACCTGCTTAAAACAAAACGTGATTTATGATTGATCACGGGTCCGGATCACAAGTACCGGTATGTGCAGTCCATGCCGCACGGTGTTGATCGTTTCTCCATACAACAAATCCTTGATGCCGCTGTGGCCATGTGCACCGATTACCAGCATGGAGGCGCCACTTTCATTCACCAATCGCACGATCTCTTTCGCCCGCTCCCCAAATCCGATCAGCGCATCGGCAGCATAACCTTTCTCCTGCAATTGCAAAGCATAAAAATTAATATGCTCCCGGTCTTTTTGTGTTTCGCTGTCATCGCTCTGGTGTTCATACAAACGTGCCGGTACACTTTCCACCACATGTATCAATACATATTTTGTGGATGGATGGCCTTGTCCCAATGCATGTGAAATAAGCAATTGATCATGATTGCTGAAGTCAAGCGCTACGGCAATGATGGGATAGGGATCAATAGCTTCGATCTCCAGCGGTTTTGCTTCGCGGTGCAATTGTGCATCGGTCCGCAGCTGCCGCTTTTTCTTCAGGGGATAAATAATGGCAATGGCCAATAATCCGGTGAAAAGTAGCGTGGCAACAATAATGGCAATTTTAATTCCCCACTGACCCGGCTCGCGGAAGTAGGAGAGTGCGCTTTCACCCACCATGGCCAGATTCAATACCACCAATATTACGGTGATCAGCCAGGCCGCTATCTGCGTAATGCGCTTGATGGCAAACTCGCCCATTGTCTTTTTATCACTCACGAAATGAATAAGCGGTATGATCGCAAACCCTAACTGCATACTGAGTATCACCTGGCTGAAAATGAGCAGGTCTTCCACTTCTTCTTCTCCACTGATCAGTATCACCAGCACGGCCGGAACGATAGCGATCATCCTTGTCAGTAAACGGCGCATCATCGGATTGATCCGTAAGTGCAGGTAACCTTCCATCACGATTTGTCCCGCAAGCGTGCCGGTAACCGTAGAACTCTGGCCGGCCGCAATGAGTGCTATGGCAAAAAGACTTGCGGCAAATTCACTTCCCAATCCCGCGGGCAGTAGTTTATAGGCGTTACGGATATCACCCACATCGGTCTGTCCTGTCTTGTAGAATACCGCAGCGGCCAGTATAAGTATGCCGGCATTTACGAAAAATGCGAGATTGAGTGCAATGGCCGTGTCGGCAAAATTCAGTCGCAAGGCTTTTTTGATTCCTTCACGCGTGCGTTTGATTTTTCTTGTTTGCACAAGCGCCGAGTGCAGGTAAAGATTGTGGGGCATTACGGTGGCACCGATAATGCCGATGGCGATATACAAAGCGGCATAATCCGGAATGCGTGGGATAAATCCGGTGGCGACCTCTCCGAGGTTGGGTCTTGCCATCACCAGTTGCACCAAAAACGAAAGACCGATCACGCAAACCAGTCCTACAATAAAAGCTTCCATTTTGCGCATGCCCAGGCGTTGCAAAATAAGAATGAGGAAGGTGTCGAGTACGGTAATCGTAACGCCCCAGATCAACGGCAATCCGGTAAGCAATTGTATACCGATGGCCATGCCCAATACTTCGGCAAGGTCTGTTGCGGCGATAGCTACTTCAGCAAGAATGTATAAGGCAAAATTAACGGGGCGCGGATAGGTTTCCCTGTTGGCCTGCGCCAGGTCGCGGCGGCGCACGATGCCAAGCCTTGCAGACATGCTTTGCAATAAAAGCGCCATCAGGTTGCTCATGAGCAACACCCAGATCAGGGTGTAACCAAAACGGCTGCCACCGGCCAGGTCCGTGGCCCAGTTGCCCGGGTCCATATAGCCGACGCTTACAAGGTAAGCCGGTCCGAAGAAGGCAAATATCCTCCGCCATACCGGCTTGTTGGTGGAAGTAGTGTCTACCGATTCATGTACCTCGCTCAGGGATACGTCCTGGTGCTGTTTAGCCATCGTACTTTACATAAATATTTTGAGCCAGTTGTTTACTGATATTGACCGTTTGCTGACGGCCGACGCGCACGTCCATGGAGCCGTCGAAGTCAAATTGTTTTTTGAGTTCCACCCGCGTACCGATCGCGATCTTTTTATGACCGAGCAGTTCAAGCATGGAAGAAGACTGATCACTTACATGACAAACCGTTGCGGATTTATTGAGGGGTAAAGCGGTAAGTGCCACCTGCCTGCTTGCTTCAATTTTACCATTGGCATCGGGAATGGGATCGCCATGTGGATCGTACCGCGGAAAACCGAGAAACTCATCCAGTTTGTCGATCAGTTTTTTACTGCTCACGTGTTCGAGTTCTTCTGCGAGCTCGTGTACTTCGTCCCAGGTGAATTTTAATTTTTCTGAAAGAAAAAACTCCCACAGGCGATGGCGGCGGATGATCATCAACCCCGCCTTCCTTCCTTCGGCGGTAAGCCGGAAACCTTTGTAGGCTTCATAATGCACCAGTTTCTTGGTGCGGAGTTTTTTCATCATGTCGGTGATGGAAGCCGGTTTGGCGCGTAATTCAGCGGAAAGTTCGTTCGTCGTTACCGTATTGTCGCCATGCTGGAGGCGGAAGATCGCCTTAATGTAGTTTTCCTCACTCACCGAGAAATTCAACATATCTAAAATTTAATTTAGGTAAACCTAAATATTTATTTGCTGATTTCAAAATAATTCAGTTGCCCGTCGCCCCGGAAAACGTTATTTTGTCTCTTCAATTCTATATCGGTATGCGAAGATTTCAGGTTTATTGGCTGGCTTTACTGACCTGTTGCCTTATATGGGCGGCATGCGGAGAAAAAAAGAAGAAAACATTATCCGGCGATGATCCGGTGACCGTGCAGGACTTCCTTGAGTTTTATCCTGAAAAAGATCTTCCTTTTGCCTACGGCGATACCATTTTCAACAAGCGCCCGGGCGATTCTTTGCTGATCAGCTACAAAGTCATCAGCCAATTTATACCCGACAGCGTATTGTCGAAAATCGTCGCAAAAGGACAGCAGAAATCTCCCGCAAAATATTATCCGCTCGCACGCATCAAAGGCCGTAACAAAGACGTATACCTTTTTACCAATGCCTTCACAGGCACAAAAAAAATATCCTTTGTATCGGCATTCGGAACTGACGGAAAATTTATTGCGGCCATGACGGCGCTTGCGCCGGATGCATTGGCCAATACGCAGCAGCAGGTGAGCATGGACCGGAGTAATTCGGTGGCCAAACTGGTGACCCGCAAGAATACCGATGAAACGGTAAGCCAGGGCCAGGATGTATTTGTACTCGATCGTTCCGTGAATCAATTTGCCCTGGTGATGACCGACCCGCTGGATGAAAAAGTAGGCGAACTGCTCAATCCCATCGATTCATTTTCCCGTAAACAAAAATATACTGCCGACTACACCGCGGGTAAAAGAAATCTCGTCTCTGTCCGCGATGGCCGCCGCAGCGACCGTATTACCTTCTTTATCCATTTTGAAAAAGACGGGGGCGAATGTACCGGCGACCTGAAAGGTGAAGCAACGATGATAAACGCCAATACGGCAGAATACCGCGTGGGAGGCGATCCCTGCGTGCTGCAATTCAAATTCACCAACTCTTCCGTTACCCTGCACGAAGTAGAAGGTTGCGGGGCGCGCCGCGGGCTGCGTTGCTCGTTCGACGGCAGCTATACGCGGAAAAAAGAACCCGCGAAACCCAAGACAAAAAAGAACTGACAAAGCGGTTTTTTTATTTTCCTTTATCTTGCACTTTTGTGTCCAAATTACACATTATGAGTTTTACCAACTTTACAGTCCCTTACCCGGTTGAACAGGCCTATGCTAAACGTGTTGCTTATTTCTCGATGGAGTTTGCCGTGCACCAGCCGCTCAAGATCTACAGCGGTGGTCTGGGATTCCTGGCCGGTTCACATCTCCGTAGCGCCTATGAGCTCCGTCAGAATATGATCGGCATCGGCATTTTGTGGAAATATGGTTACTACGACCAGGAACGCAACCAGGATCAGACACTGGAAGCTACCTGGAACGAAAAACAATACAGTTTCCTGGAAGACACCGGTATCCGATTTCAGATCAATGTACACGAACATCCGGTATGGATTAAAGTCCTTTACCTCAATCCCGAAACATTCAAGACCGCTCCGCTGTTTTTGCTGAGTACCGATGTACCGGAGAACGATTACGTTTCCCAAACCATCTGTCACCGTTTGTACGATGCCAACGTGGCTACCAAAGTAGCGCAGTTCATCCTGCTGGGGGTAGGTGGCGCCAAGCTGCTCGATATACTGGGTTTCAATCCGGAGCTGTATCACCTCAACGAGGCACACGGCATCTCTGCCGGTTTTTATCTGTATAAAAAATTCGGTAACAACCTCGACGAAGTAAGAAAACGCCTGGTGTTTACCACGCACACACCGGAAGAAGCGGGCAACGAAAAACACGATATTTATCTCTGTCACAAGATGAGTTATTTCTGTGGTCTCAGTGTGGAGGAAGTAAAACAATTGAATGGAGACAACAGTGATCAATTCAATCACTCCCTTACGGCCCTGCGTTTTGCACATCTTGCCAACGGCGTATCGCGCCTGCACGGCGAAGTATCGCGGCACATGTGGAGCAAGTATGAAAATATCTGCCCGATTATTCATATTACCAATGCACAGAACTGGCGCTACTGGGCCGACAAACAATTGTATCGTTTCTCCGATGCCAGCGATCATTACGGATTTGACGACCGCAAAAAATACCTGAAGAAAAGAGCGTTCGATATTGTGGCCGATCAGACCGGCAAGCTTTTTAATCCCGATGTATTTACCATCGTATGGGCGCGCCGTTTTGCCGGTTATAAAAGAGCGGGATTAATCACCACCGATGAAGGACGTTTTGAACGTTTGCTCGCGAGTGCAAAATATCCGGTACAGATCATCTGGGCAGGCAAGCCTTACCCGATGGATCATCCGGCGATCAGTGAATTCAACCAACTCGTTTACCTGAGCAAGAAATACAGGAACATGGCCGTGCTGATCGGTTATGAATTAACCTTATCCAAGCGTCTGAAACAGGCGGCAGATTGCTGGCTCAATAATCCCCGCGTTCCGCGCGAAGCATCGGGTACCAGCGGTATGACCGCAGCCATGAACGGCGCTGTCAACTTCTCAACAGATGACGGATGGATCCCGGAATTTATCAACCATGGCCACAACGGTTTTGTGATCCCCAAGGCTGATTATGCTCATATGGCTACGCACGAACAGGATCAATACGACCTCCATAAGTTGTATGAGATCCTCGAGCAGGAGGTATTACCACTTTACTACAATGATTATCCAACCTGGCGCCAGATCATGCGCAATGGTATGCAGGATGTGAGATTGCAGTTTGACAGCAATCGTATGGCGCATGAGTATTATGAGCAGCTCTACAAGTGAGGTGGAAGGTCGGTAGTAAGTAATAAGTTTTAAGTTATAAGTATTGTCCCCATGGTTCGTGTATACACGAACCATGGCTTTTTATTCACCATTCACTCATTGACTTATTCACCATTCACTCCCGAGGCTTCGGGATGACGTTTCACGAAAACTGCCCGCTGATTTCCACAAAAGACAATGCGTCAGGAAAAAATCCTGCTATCTTCTGAATGATGGATTCAACAATGGCATCGGGGCAGGAGGCGCCGCTGGTCACCAGGATTTTCACCGGGCGATGTGCCGGAAGATATCCGTGTGTAAGCCTTTCTTCTTTTTGGTGAAAATTATAATGCAATATTTCGTCAGCAGACAAAATCTTCTGGTTGCTGTCGATATAGTAGGTGGGTAATTTTTCTTCGCAAAGTTCAACGAGGTGTGAAGTGTTGGACGAGTTGTAACCGCCGCCGACGATGGCAAGGTCGGCGGGTGTTTCCAATAAACCTGTTACGGCACTCTGGTTGTCGTTGGTGGCATAACAAAGTGTATCGCGGGTATCGGCTACGCGTTCCCCTACATTGGCGTCGGTAAGACCGAAATGATTCACCATGGTTTGTTTCAGGAAATCGGCGATGGCCTGCGTGTCGCTGGCCAGCATGGTTGTCTGGTTTACCACGCCAATGCGTTGCAGGTCGCGTTCAACATTGAATCCTTCGCTGTATTGGCCTTTGAATACTTCATAAAATTTTTCTGCCGGTTCTTCACCGGTGATGTATCGGGCCAGTTTTTGTGCTTCGGCCATGTCTTCCACCACTACAGACGGTGCATTGGCGGCCGCATGTGAGAAGGTGGCGCGGGTTTCTTCGTGTTTGGGTTTGCCGTGAATGATGATCGTGTAATTTTTTTTGGCGATCACCTCGCTGCGGTTCCATACTTTTTCAACAAACGGACAAGTAGTGTCGTATTGCGTGGTGGGGATACCAATAGCCTGTAGTTTGCGTTCGATGGCAAGTGTGGTACCAAATGCGGGAATGATCACTACATCATCGGCTGTGAGCGTGTCGAACGAGATCAATTCGCGTCCATAGGTATCTTGCAGGAAGCGTACACCTCTTTCCTGCAGGTCGTGGTTGACCTGGGGGTTGTGGATCATTTCACTGAGCAGAAAGATCCGTTTACCCGGATTTTCGTCCACCGTGCGGAAAGCTATTTCTATGGCATTTTCAACGCCATAGCAGAAGCCGAAGTGGCGCGCCAGGTAAAACTGAACAGGGCCGAAGTCGAGCAACGTAGGTGAGAAGTCCTTTTTCATCTTGTCGGCTTCCCGGCGTTTTTTCTTGATCGCTGAGATCAGCGGGCTGCGGTACACGATGGGGACATCGAATTGTTTCATGCTGCAAAAATAGCTCAAAAACCGCAGATGCTACCCGGTGTGTCCGGAGCTTAATGCTTATCTTCCGGCAAAGTTTTGGAATGAGATATTTGTTGCCTGCCTGTATTCTCGGACTGTTCCTTACCTCCTGCATCCTGATGCCGAAAAAGGACACCGAATCCACTGAAAAAATAAAAACCATGCAAAACGGGATCCGCCGTGTCGACTGGAGACATCATGCAAATATTTACGAAGTCAATATCAGGCAATACACGCCTGAAGGCACGTTTAAGGCCTTTGCAGCCCATATGCCGCGTTTAAAGGAAATGGGCGTGCAGGTGTTGTGGTTTATGCCCATTACGCCCATTGCGCAGCAAAACAGGAAAGGACCGCTGGGCAGCCCGTATGCCTGCTCCGATTATACCGCTATCAATCCCGAGTTTGGCACGCTGGAAGATTTTAAGCAACTGGTAAAACAGGCCCACGATATGGGGTTCAAAGTCATCATCGACTGGGTGGCCAACCACACCGGCTGGGATCACCGCTGGACCCGCGAACATCCCGGATACTACCTGCGTGATTCTACCGGACAATTCCAGATCGCTTCGGGTATGGATGATATCATCGAACTCGATTATGCCAATCCTGCCATGCGCGACGATATGATCAAAGCCATGCAATACTGGGTAAAAGAATGTGATATAGATGGTTTCCGTTGCGACCTTGCCGCCTGGGTGGAAGTAGATTTCTGGGAACAGGCAAGACCACGCGTGGATTCACTCAAGCCGCTTTTCTGGCTCGGCGAATTCGATGAATTGGAGAACCCGGCTTATGGAAAAGTATTCGACGCCAGTTATTGCTGGAAGTGGATGCACCTCACCAAAACTTATTACGAAAAACAACCTTCACTCGATACGCTGATAAACCTGTTAACGAATTACAGCCAGCTTGGCGACAGCTCCATGCGTGCATGGTTTACTTCCAATCACGATGAGAACACCTGGAATGGTACCGAGTATGAGAAGTATGGAGACATGGCGCCCGCGCTTGCGGTATTCAGCGCCACCTGGAATGGCGTGCCGCTTATTTACAGCGGCCAGGAACTGCCGCTGAAAACCAAACGTCTCGAGTTCTTCAAAAAAGATGATATACCCTGGACTTCAGAGAAGCCGGCCTTGCATGATTTTTATAAAACATTATTGCAGTTGCATGCCACGCATCCCGCATTGGCTGGTGGCGATCCTTCGGTACAGACGTTTATTATTCCTGTAAAAAACAACGATAAGGCACTGGTATATCTCCGTAAAAAAGGCGACCGCGAAGTACTGGTTGTGCTACAGTTGGACGGACGTAAAAATGCCGTCGTGCATCTCGATGATGCGCGTTTGCAGGGAAACTTCAAAGACGCCTTCTCTAATGAAACGATCTCCATCGATCAGCATCGTCAGTTGAATGTGGGAGCGTGGGGGTATCGGGTGCTGGAGAAGTAAGCATGTGCTGATAGAATGTGTAAATATGTAAATGTGTAGATGTGAAAATGAAATACAATTTGCTGTCACGCTTGTTGAACTACTTAGTGGAATGAAACGCAATATAGACTGGATCGATTATGTAGGTCTTTAACTGAATTGGCTGTTTTCATTTTCACATCCGAAAGGCACATTTCCACATTTCGCCGAAGGCGGACACATTAAAAAAGCCCCCGCCGTCGGCGGGGGCTTTTTACTATCATTCTTCATCAAGATTTAAAGGATACCTGTACATGCCTGAGCCGGGATAAAACCCTTCCAGTTGTACGGTGCCGGTGGTGGAACCGAGCAGGTTGGCGAGTTCGTTCATGTTCTTCACCTCGGTGCGGTTAACGGAGATGATGATGAAACCGTCGTCCATGCGGGTCTTGCTCAGCAGGCCATTTTCTTTGATCTTCTTAACAACGATACCGCCGTTGACCTCGTACTGCGCAGCTTTTTTGCTGTCGAGATTTTCCAGGTCGGCACCCAGTTTGTCGCCGAGAATTTCAGCGCTGGCAATTTCCACTTTGCTTACTTCACCTTTCAACACTACGTCGGTAGTATATTCTTTGCCTTCGCGGATATAGCTGATGCGTACTTTGTCACCGGGTTTGAAGCTGGCGATACGTCCGCTCATTTCAAGGCCGGAGCTTACAACAGAGCCATTGATCTTGGTGATCACGTCACCTTTTTTCAGTCCTGCTTTTGCCGCAGCGCCGTCTGAAGGAACGGCCAGGGCGTATACACCACCACCTTCTTTTACACCGGCTCTTTTCAGCCAGCCTTCATTGTCGGTAGTAGGATAGGAAATGCCGAGGTAACCACGTTTTACGTCACCGTACTGGATAAGATCATTCACGATCTTCTTCACGATGTTGACCGGAATGGCGAATGAATAACCGGCATAAGTACCGCTCGGAGCAAGAATAGCGGAGTTGATGCCGATCAGTTTACCGTCGGTGTTGATCAACGCGCCACCGCTGTTGCCCTGGTTTACCGCTGCATCCGTCTGGATGAACGATTCAACCGGTGAATTGCTCTGGCGGCTGTTGATACCGATGGTGCGGCCCTGTGCACTGATGATGCCTGCTGTTACCGTTGCTTCCAATGTAAGCGGATAACCTACGGCAAGTACCCATTGCCCAAGTTTGGCATCATCGGAGTTGCCATACACCATAAAGGGCAGTCCCGATGCATCGATCTTCAGTACGGCAATATCGGAGCTGGGGTCGCGGCCGATCACGCGGGCTTTGTAATTCTTTTTGTTTTCATTCAGGGTAACGGTGATCTCGTCTGCCACACCATTGCCACCATCGGAGATGACGTGGTTGTTGGTAACGATATATCCGTCTTCGCTGATGATTACGCCGCTGCCGGAAGCGCGCTGCTCGGGCTGAACGCGGGGACCATAGTTGAAGAACTGGTCAAAGAAATCATCCATTTCACTGCCACGGCTGCGGGGCAGATCGTTGCTGACCTTGCGCGCGGGAATTTTTGTTTTGATGTGCACTACGGCAGGTACGGCTGCCGAAGCGGCCTTTGTAAAGTCGGTGAGTTCGGGGGATTGGGCGGCGTTTTCATAAAAACCGGCATAATTTGCCGGCAGTTTGCCATCAGAGGTGGATTGTACAAATCCCGCATTCCGGGAGGTTACTTTGCCATACAACCAAACACTGCCCACGGCTGAAGCGGAGCTTACAGCTACGACCAGAAGGAGTTGTTTCAATTTCATATTCTTTGCTGATTTTTTATGTGAAATCGGTCAGGCTTCACTCGTTCAAATTGTGTGCCTTTGCTATACAAAATAACAAACTGTCAGAACGATTTATTCGCCGCCCGTTTAGTTTAACATATTTTTACTAAGACCTTCGTAGATCAGACAAATTTACAATTCCTGGGCAGCAGGATTCAAATTAATCCATAAAAAGGCCGGTCAGTTGATCAGGCCAGCGTTTTCAGGAATGCCAAAGTGTCTTCACCATCGGCATAATCTGTAATACCGGGTTGCTGTGCCTGTCCAAAAGGAATATTGTTTTTCCCAACCACACATTGTACCTGTGCGTTCCCGGTCAACTGTGCTGCCAGCACTGCCGGTTCACCGGAATAGTAACCGAAGTTTAACTGGCTGATGGGAGAGAAGATCGCTTCTTCTTCCACCAATAATAAGGCTTCATTGCTCATGTAGGGCTTTTTATTGAGCAGATGCAACGCCAGGTTGTAATCGTAATTGTTTTTGTATTTGTGATGATCGCCGAGGTAATTGTATTTGTCGAAACGGCGGAGCAGGGGCTCAAAATTATAACCTTCGGGCACATATAATTTGGTCACGTTGCGGCAGCCCAGGCCGAAATACAGGTAAACATCGTCGGCCAGCCGGTCCAGTTCTTCCGGTGTTTCATCGCCGGTAAGAATGGCTACTGAAGTACGGTTGCGGCGGATAAGGTGCGGATATTTCCCAAAATAATAATCGAAATAACCGGCAGAGTTGTTGCTGCCTGTTGCAATGTAGGCGTCACAGCCTTTGAGCAGTTCGGCAAAGCTGATCAGGTTGCCCGCCCGCGGATCCCAGTCGATGAGTTTACCCGCAAGATGGCGGATCAGCACTTCATCGCGGGAGGAAGGTTTGATCACGGCGTGGTGGCCACTGATGAAGACACAGAGCAGATCGTGGAAGCCAACCAGGGGAATATTACCTGCCATAACGATGCCTACTTTACGCACAAACGTTGGGACATCGGGAAGGTGATAGGGAGCGGTCCATTGTTCCAGGGTGTCTTTGGTCAGGAATCCGTCGGCAATGGCCGTGGTTGCCAATTGTATAAATTCAGGTGTAAACCAGTTATTGGTCAGTGCGGCGCGCTCGCGGGCAGCTTCCCATTCCGGCTCATTTCCTCTCATATAATCGCCCAGGCGGGCCATAAGCACAATACGTTCTTGTAAATTCATTTCCAAATATTTAATTTTGCCGCAGACCGACAACAAAAGACAAAAATAACTTCAACCTGTTAAACATAGTGATATGGCGATCAAGATAACTGACGAATGTATAAACTGCGGTGCATGCGAACCTGAATGTCCCAATAATGCCATTTATGAAGGTGGCGTAGAATGGGCGATCAGTGATGGTACTTCCGTGAAAGGCACTTTTACCCTGATGGACGGGTCCCAGGTGGACGCCGATCAGAAAAATGCCCCGATAAGCGTAGATACCTACTATATAACTCCGAATAAATGTACTGAGTGTCAGGGCTTTCACGAAGAACCACAGTGTGCGGCAGTATGCCCGGTAGACTGTTGCGTACCTGACGAAATGTACGAGGAAACTGTAGAAGGCCTGATGGAGAAAAAAGCGCGGCTGCATATCTGATCCCGGATGTGCATAAAAACCTGCCGCGGGTGGGCCATCGGACCAGAAATTATCCTAACTTGAAGGTATATTCAGTTATTGAATAAGCAGTCCAAAGCTGCTAATAATGCAGGCGGGTGATATTTCCCGTCGTAAAAAGGTGAAGGGCCAAACGGACTTCACCTTTCTTATTTTAACATTTCCCTGTAAGCCTTTCGCGGTCAGCGTGCAATAAAAAAGTGAATTTTACTTTTATTCTTTCTGCTTACCTTTTTTTCCGCAATATTTGCGTTCTAAAAACCAACGGAATCAATGAAAAAGAACATAGCCCTCGTAACGGGCGGCTTTTCCTCGGAGGCAGTTATCTCTTACCGGAGCGCGGCAACGATCGAAAAACATCTCGATAAAAATCTTTTCAATGTTTACAAAATCGATGTAAAAACGGACAGCTGGAGTTATGAGCTGGCCGACGGCCGCAAAGTGCAGGTGGATAAAAATGATTTCTCGCTTCACCTGGACAGCCAGCATGTTCGTTTTGATGCGGTGTTTATCGGTATGCACGGTACACCTGGTGAGGACGGCAAACTGCAGGGCTATTTCGATACGCTTGGTATTCCGTACACGGGTTGCGATGCCACCTGTTCGGCCATCACATTCAACAAGCGGTATGCGGTAGCCGTAGCGCGCATGGGCGGCATTGCGGTAGCCAATTCCGTACACCTATTCAAACATACGCCGCTGACGGGTAGCCAGGTATTGGAGCAATTGCGTCTTCCGGTATTTGTAAAACCAGCCAACGGCGGTTCCAGCATTGGCATGAGCAAAGTGGTTGATGCTGCGCACCTGGATGCGGCTATCGCAAAGGCATTTGCAGAAGACACGCAGGTGCTGGTGGAGGAAATGATCCAGGGCCGCGAATTCACGGTAGGTGTTTTTAAAACAGAAGGCAACATTACGGTGCTGCCGCTGACCGAAGTGAAAGCGGATGACGACAAAGAATTTTTCGATTTCGAAGCAAAATATGAAGGCAAGTCAACGGAAGTTACCCCCGCGGTAGTTGACGAGTCGATTGCCAATAAGATACGTGAGGCGGCCAGGCGTATTTATGAAGTGTTCAATTGCGGCGGCGTGATCCGTATCGATTTTATTTACCACGAAGAAACTGGTAAACCGCATATGCTGGAAGTGAATACGATTCCCGGGCAAAGTGATGCGAGCGTAGTGCCGCAACAGGTGCGTGAGATGGGCTGGAGCCTTACGGAATTTTATGCTAAATTAGTTAATGAGTGTTTCGTGAAATAAGCCGCCATTTGGCTATCAAGAATCATTTGCATGTTTAAATTCATCACCCATCGCCCGTTGTGGCTGAACATTGTTACAGGTATTGCATTGGCCATCGGCCTTTTCTGCCTGATCGTTTTGTCGCTTAACTGGTTTACCAACCATTCTGCATCCAAGACAGTGCCTTATGTATTGGGCAAGTCTTACGAAGATGCGGAAAAGCTGCTGACCAAAGCAGGTTTTGAAGTGGTGATCCAGGATTCCGTTTACACGGATACCACCAAGCCGCTGACGGTACTCAAACAAGTACCCGACGCAGATGAGGTGGTAAAAGTGAACCGCACTGTTTACCTCACCATCAACAGGGCTGTGCCGCCGATGGTGGAAATGCCGAATATTGTCGGATACAGTTACCGCAGCGCGGAAATGGTATTGATGAATGCAGGTCTTAAACCCGGCGACACTACTTTCAAACCCGACTTTGCCAAAAACTCCATATTAGAGCAACGTTTCAATGGTCAACTGATCGCCGCCGGCACACAGGTGCGGATGGGAAGCCGCATCGATATGGTACTGGGCGACGGGGTAGGCAATCAACAGATCGTAGTGCCTAATCTTCTCGGTAAAACCTATGAAGAGGCGCGCGTATTGCTTGAAGCTTATGGAATATCCTTCGCTTCCGTGATGGCATCCGGCGTAAGCGATACGGCCAATGCATTTATTTATAAACAAACACCGGAGCGGATGCGCGAAGATCATCGCTACAACTATATCCGTCCCGGACAAACCATCGATATCTGGCTGCAGACGGATCGTCCGGCATTGGATAGTCTGCTGCCCATGCCCGATGAATCAAATCCAGAATAAAAAAACAGACGCAATATGCAAACAATAACCGCAGACGAATTAAAAAGCCGGCTGGATGCTGGTGAAAAGATCAATATTGTAGACGTGCGTGAGCCGAATGAACATGCCGATTTTAATATCGGTGGTGTATTGGTGCCTTTGGGCCGTGTGCAGGCTATGGACGTGGATGAGCTTGAGGCATTCAAAGAAGAAGAACTGGTGGTGTATTGCCGCAGTGGCAACCGCAGTGGACAGGCTTGCCTGTTGCTCGAAACCATGGGTTTCAAAAATGCCAAGAACCTGACCGGCGGTATGCTTAACTGGCAGGAGAAATTTGGCCGGTAGGCATGAATGATCAGTTGTCATCCCGAAGTCTCGGGAATGAATAAGTCAATAAGTGAATAGTTTCTCCAATGCACTCCGCGGTTCGTGTCCTAAAGAACCACCGTTTCGACGGTCAATCCTCAATGAGTGAATAGGTGAATACTTCTGCCGTTTAACTTACTACTTTAAAATACCCCAACCGGGGTATTTTTTTGTGCCGTGTATGCCGCATTTTGTGAAAAAAAGAGATGAAACGTTTTTTACTGATCTTATTCGTTTTGATTTCCGGGGTGGCTGCCGGCCAGTCGAGGGAACTCAATTTCAAACTGACCAAACTCACCTTTAGTATCAATAAAGAGGCCATTGGCGCGGGTTGGCCGCTGGAGTCGTTTACGTCAGCCATTGGTGCCGGTGCACGTACCAGGGATGGTTACAATCGCACGCACTCTTATGATGATCTCGGCATAGTGCTGTTTGAACCAAGTGGCAAAGAAGGATATTCAGGACAGGTATCGGAAATACAGTTATACTTTCAGTCAATGGAGCGCAAGGAAGTAACGCCGAAGGGTTTGTTTGCAGGCAGCTTCACTATTGACAGGTTGTCTCTCAACGCGCAAACAACGCTGACGATGATCCGTGAAGCATTGAAAGGTTTTGACGAGTCGAAAGGTTACGAAGACTCAATAGTGAGGATGGCCCGCGGTGATTATTATCTCTATTTCCATTTTAAAGAAGACGGAACGTTGGGGAAGATGAGCATGGGGTTGGTGAAGAGTAAGTAATAAGTATTAAGTAATAAGTATTAAGTAATAAGTATTAAGTAATAAGTATTAAGTAATAAGTATTAAGTAATAAGTATTAAGTAATAAGTATTAAGTATTAAGTAAAAGGCTTTAGGTATAATCTATAACCGAAACAGCCCTGGTTCGTGTATTCACAAACCAGGGCTGTTTACTTATCACTTATTACTTAAAACTTAATACTTAAAACCTACAGCCTCACATTCACACCCACCATAAAATTCGTTCCTGCCATCGGCATATAAAACTTATCCGCAGTGATGCTGCCGTCGAACACATAACTGTAAGTATAACCATTAGGTTCGTAGCGGCGGTTGAAAACGTTGTTGACCTGACCGATAAGTGTCCATTCGCCGAGGCGCTTACCGCGTAAGGTGTAAAGGACGCGCAGATCCTGCGTGAAGAAATCGTCGAGTGAACGTTCTTTATTTTGCGTATTGTCCATGTACTGGCGGCCGACATATTTTTCAAGCAGACTGATCTCAAAATTCTTCACCGGCAGGATGTTGATGCTGCCGCCGGCAACAAGGGCGGGAGAGAAGGCAATATCGGTATTGCGATGCTGCACCGACTGCTGACCGATCCATTCAAAATCTGCGTCGTAGTCGTCGAGGAATTCGGTGAAGGCTTTGATCTTGTTGCGGCTGAGCGTAAGGTTGGCAGTTGCGTTCAGCCATTTGTTGATGATTACGCCACCTTGTAATTCCACACCCATTCTGTAACTGTTGGGCACGTTGATACGCGTGTAAGCTCCTACATCATTGATCATGCCTGTTTGTACCAGCTGATCTTTGTACAACATGTAATACAGGTTGACGCCTGCACTGAAACGCGACGTGCGTTTTTCGACACCTGCTTCAAAATCATGCAGGGTTTCTTTTTTCGGCTGGTTGTTCAGGTTTGCCTGGAAGTCGTCGCGGTTGGGTTCTTTGCCCGCGTGCGCATAGCTCACAAAAGCCTGCCACCCGTTCTGACGATAAGTAATACCGGCTTTGGGATTAAAGAAATTAAAAGACCGGTCGATGGTGAGTGCAGGGTTTTCTTCAAAGCCGTTCATGCGGTGTTGCACGCGGCGGTATTGCAGATCTGCGAATAAACTAAAAGCGGTTGTAAGCTGGTATTGCCATTTGGTATAAACATTCACATCCGTTTTCCACGCATCGTTGTCGTAATACCGGTAACCTTCATCAAAGCCATATTTCGCCCAGATCACTCTACCGAAATGGTCGCCCTGGTAACGGCTCCATCCGCCGCCGATTACCCATTCGTGGCGATCCTTACGGTATTGCAGCGAAAGAATTTGTCCATAAAAATAATTGTCCAGCCATTTCTGGCGAACGAGGTCGGTGCGTGAAATAGTAGTGTCGCCCAATACCAGATCGGGAAGGCCGTATTTACTCAGTTTTTCATTGCCTTTGTAGTTTTCATAGTAGCCCTTGCCACGCGTGAGGTACAATGCAGTGTTGAATTGCCAGGAGGTATTCAACTTCTGATCAAAGAAAAGCTGGTAATGCGTTTGCGTGTAATTGTCTGTTTCGTTGTCGTACGGCGCGCCTGGCCGGTCGGTGCCGGCAGAATTGTAGGTGCGGTTGGTTTCCTTGAGGTTTTCGGGTACGCCGTTCCAGGCCTGGTAGGTTTTTTCCTTACCGGAAAAAATATTCAGCCTTACGGAACTGCCTTTGTTAAGGTAAGCGCCGGATAAATAAAAAGATTGCAGATCACTTGAAGCACGGTCGATGTAGCCGCTGCTGCTGATACGGCTGAGGCGCGCGTCAACGGTAAAATGATCATCGATAAGCCCTGTGCCGGCTTTGGCCGTGTTCTTCCAGGTGTCGAATGAACCGTACGCGTTGTTGAATTCAGCGTAAGGTTTGGTGTTGACTTCATTGGTAGAGAGGCTGACGGTAGCGCCAAACGCACCGGTACCATTGGAAGAAGTACCCACGCCGCGTTGAATCTGGATGGAGTTGACGGAAGACGTGAAGTCGGGGAGATTAACAAAAAAGGTACCCTGGCTTTCTGCGTCGTTGTAGGGAATACCGTTCAACGCAATGTTGATACGGGTGGCGTCGGTACCGCGGATGCGTAGCCCTGTGTAACCGATGCCCGTGCCGGCATCGGAATTTACTACTACGGAAGGTGTGAGGTTGAGGACAAAAGGAATGTCCTGCCCGAGGTTGCGTTTGGCAATTTCGGTTTTTGACAAATTGGATTTTGCGAACGGGGCTTTTTCGCCGGCGCGTACTGCGCGGACTTCCACAGGCGATAGCAGATCGAAGCTGTCACGTTGTGCTGTTGTCTGGCCAAAGGATAACATAGCTGCCGATAGCAGGCAGCCGGTCATAATCATCCTCTTCATTTTTTTTAATGTTTTAGCTGTTAAAAAATAATGAGAGGGAAATGCTGTAGTAGAAGAAAGGGACAGTAGTCAAACCTCCTCCCTGCGCAGGCATTACCCTGATCAGGTCTTACGGGTATTATCTCAGCCCCTCCGATGATTCATCGGGGGACACCCCGGGATCTGTGGCTGCGAAGGTAGGGAAATGTGCAAATATGTAAATGTGTAAATGTGAAAATTGGTTCCAGTCACATCTACACATGGCCCCCGCCTACGGCGGGGCACATTTTCACATTTAGCCGGGTGTACCAGGATTAAATTACTTCGCTTGCGCTGTAACTTTTCCTCCCCCGGTCCGTTACACATAAAAACAAGCACAGAAAATGAAGCATATTTTATCACTGCTGCTGGCTATGGTGCTGATTTCCAGCCCTGCACTGGCCCAACAAACGATCAACGACCCGAATGCTGAAATAAGAGCGGCAAAAGGTTTTCATGCCATTGAAGTATCCAACGCTTTCGATGTATACCTGACGCAAGGCAATGAAGAAGGTGTGGCGGTAAGTACAACCGATCAGCGCTATAAAGAAAATATCCAGGTGGAAGTAAAAGGGGGCGTACTGGTGATCCGTTATACCCACAAAGGGAAATGGGTAAATCAAAAACTCAAAGCCTATATTTCATTTAAGAATCTCGACCGGCTTACGATCAGCGGTGCCTGCGACGTATATGTACTGGGCACCTGGAAGCAGGATAATGTGAAAATAGACCTCAGTGGTGCCGCCAACCTGAAAGGTAAAGTGGACCTTGGAAAAGTAAAAGTAAACCTGTCCGGCGCTTCCGACATGAATCTTACGGGAGCGGCAGGTACACTCGCTGTAGAAGCAAGCGGTGCCAGCAATTTCAAAGGATATGAATTGAGCAGTGATTTCTGCAATGTAAATGCGAGCGGGGCAAGCGATGTAAAAATTACCGTGAATAAAGAATTTACGGCAGAAGCAAGCGGGGCAAGCGATATCCGTTACCGTGGTAATGCGGAAGTGCGTGAAATCCGCTCCAGTGGTGCCAGCAGCGTGCGCAGAAAAGATGGTTAAACAAGGGTGCACTATCCTCGATAGCAAACCGGGAAGTTGAAGAACTTCCCGGTTTTTTTTTATAATCTTTTGGCGGAGAACATAAAAGACCCTACATTTGCCATCCAAATCGCGAGGTAGAGCAGCGGTAGCTCGTCGGGCTCATAACCCGAAGGTCGGGAGTTCGATCCTCCCCCTCGCAACAGATAAGAGGTTGCATTTTTGCAACCTCTTTGTTTTTAATTAGTTATCCTCTTTCGTTTCTTTGCAAGCTGCATAACCCGGAACAAACCCGGTACAAAATGCGTGTTGATGCCCACAAAGGGGATTTTTCCGGTTTGCTTTTAAAATCCAGGTCGAACAGGTATTTTGGCCGATGATCCCGGAAGGGAATTCTTTAACCATCACAAAATTTCCTATGCAACCATTCGACAATCAGCTCAAAACGATCCTCGAAACCAAAGGCAGGATCGAAGCTATCAAGTACGTCAAGACCACCAACAAAGTATCGCTCAAAGAAGCCAAAGAGTATGTTGATTCCTTTGTAGCAGCCAATCCCGGCCTTGTTATCTCCAAAGGAAACAATACCGTCAGTGGTCTGATCGGACTGGCCATTATCGTTATCGTTATCTGGGTGGGATGTAATACCTGCTCTGGTGAGGAACCCAAGCCACTGACCCGCCAGGAGCGGGTGGAGAAGTTGTTTTCAGCCTGGGATGGCAGTTGCCCTGCTGTGAATGCCTGGATCAAGCAAAATATCAATGATCCGGACAGCTACAAACATATCGAAACGCGTTTCTGGGATCAGGGAGCGGAGATCGTAGTCAAAACGCAATTCTCGGCTAAAAATGGTTTCGGAGGCCGTGTACAGGCACTTTGCGAGGCAAAGATCGATTCAACCGGTAAGCTGCTTTCCGCCAATCTCGTACAATAAAGGCCGACTTTTTTCTTCGGCCCATAAAGAGTAATTTTGCACACCGGCGTTCCGGAAGGGATGCCGGTATTTTATTATAAGGAACTGTAAACCAGTTCATTTCATGAAAGCAGGATTTGTCAACATATTCGGCCGTCCCAACGCGGGAAAAAGCACGTTGCTCAACGCACTGATAGGCGAGAAGCTGGCGATCGTGTCGCCCAAAGTGCAGACCACCCGTCACCGCATCAAAGCGATCATGACGGAGGACGATTACCAGATCATTTTTTCCGATACCCCCGGGATCATCGAACCCAAATATAAACTGCACGAGAAGATGATGCAGGCGGTGAAGGGCGCATTGGAAGATGCCGATGTGGCCCTGCTGATCGCTGATGTGAACGAAGACCCCGCCTTGTCGCACGCCATCTTTTCAGCTTTGCGCCTGCGGGTACCGGCTATCGTGGTGTTGAACAAAACCGACAAAACGAACGTAGCCCGCGTGAAAGAGATAACGGAATTCTACACGCAGCAATCCTATTGCCGGTCGGTAGTAGCTATCAGTGCGGCGAAAGGTTTTGATGCGAACGCATTCCTGGCGCCGATTCTCGAATTGCTGCCGGAAGGAGACCCGTTTTATACCGAAGACGATATCAGCGACCTGCCGACCCGTTTTTTTGTAAGTGAAATGATCCGGGAAAAAGTGTACGAGCTTTTCTCCGATGAGCTGCCCTATCATACGGCCGTGCTCATCCGCGAGTTCAAAGAAAAGCAGACACTGGTAAAAATTGTAGCAGATATTATTGTACACCGTGAGACGCAGAAAGCGATCATCATCGGTGATAAAGGAAGCATGATCAAAAAGCTGGGCACGGAAGCGCGGAAAGATATCGAGGCGTTTATCCAGCAAAAGGTATTTCTGGAATTGTTTGTAAAAGTAAAACCGAAGTGGCGGGAGAATGACCTGCAACTGAAAGAATATGGTTACTAGACAGGCATTCCGTTTTTAAATTAAACAGGTATTATGAGTTTTACAGTAGCGATCGTCGGACGACCCAATGTGGGCAAGAGCACTTTCTTCAATCGTTTGATTGAACAACGGAAGGCCATTGTGGACGATGTAAGCGGAGTTACCCGCGATCGCCAATACGGCGTGGCCGATTGGAATGGCAAACAATTCAACGTTATCGATACCGGCGGTTTTGTGTCCGGAAGCGAAGACATCTTTGAAAAAGAAATTGCGAAGCAGGTATTGGTAGCCGTTGACGAAGCGAGTGCCATTATTTTTATGGTGGATGCACACACCGGTCTTACCGACCTCGACGAGGCTATGGCCCATGTATTGCGCCGCAGCACCAAACCGATCTTTCTGACGGTTAATAAGGTGGATAACACTGATCGTTTGCTCGAAGCATCTGAGTTTTATTCGCTCGGTTTCGAACATGTATTCTTTGTAGCGGCCGCCAGCGGCAGCGGTAGTGGCGAGATCCTCGATGCGCTGACCGAACTGATGCCCGATGTGCCTGTAATACCGGAAGAAGAAGTGCCTGTTGAATTTGATGAAGAAGGCAATCCCGTCGAAGCAAAAGAAGAAGTAAAAGAGCCGGAGATTCCGCGCTTTGCAATAATCGGTCAACCCAATGTAGGCAAATCCTCTTTGCTGAACGCATTGATCGGAGAGGAACGCACCATCGTAAGTGATATCGCCGGTACTACCCGTGATACCATTCACACGCACTATAAACTTTTTCAAAAAGAATTTATCCTGATCGATACGGCCGGTATCCGCCGCAAAAACAAAGTACACGAAGACCTGGAATTCTATTCCGTTATCCGCGCCATCAAAGCGCTGGATGAAGCCGACGTGTGCCTGTTGCTGCTCGATGCAGAAAAAGGGATTACCGCCCAGGACCTGAATATCTTCAGCCTGGCCGCCCGGAAAGGCAAAGGCGTGGTAGTGTTGGTAAATAAATGGGACCTGGTTGCCAACAAAGAAACCAACACCGCCCGTGATTACGAACGTGTGTTAAAAGAGAAGCTGGCACCGTTCACAGATGTGCCTATTCTGTTCATTTCCGCCAAAGAAAAAACGCGCATATTCAAAGCGGTGGAAGTAGCGCTGGATGTGGTGGAGAAACGTCGCCGCAGGCTGCCGACTTCCAAGCTTAATGATGTGATGCTCAAGGCTGTACAAAATTATCATGCGCCGGTTGTACGAGGGCATGCCATCAAGATAAAGTTCGTAACGCAACTGCCTACCGCGGTGCCTTCATTCGCCTTTTTCTGCAACTTCCCGGACGATATCAAACAGCCTTATAAGAACTACCTGGAGAACCAACTGCGCCAGCAATTTGACTTTACGGGGGTGCCGGTAAGATTATTTTTCCGTAAAAAATAGGGTATGGGGAAAAGAGATATTTGCAGAAATCAAAACGGCGAGTATTTTTGCCTCCTCAAAAATTAAAACCACAAATGAAAAAAGTATTCGCTATCGCGTTCATCGCAGTTGCTTTCGCAGCTTGCAACAACGAAGCTGAAAACAAAGTAAGCGCTGAAGATTCTGTACGCATCGCTGATTCTGTAGCTCGCGTACAAGCTGACAGCATTGCTGCTGCTCAGAAAATGGCTGCTGACACCCTGAACAACAAGGTTGACAGCGCTAACCAAAAACTCGACTCTCTGAAAATGAAAGTTGACAGCGCAAAGGCTAAATAATTTTTTGCTATGTTTTTTACGAATCCCTCACAGTAATGTGGGGGATTTTTTGTGAATCGTCGTTGGTGAATCGTCAGTCGTCAATGGTGAATCGTCAGTCGTCAATGGTGAATCGTGAATGGATTTCCCTGGTTCGTTTACACACGAACCAAGGGAGAGTTTACTCTCTTTAGTTAGCGCCCTTGTTGTTCTCCCGACCAACAAGCAAGCGCGAGGTTTCTTTGACAGGTTAAGGTCAACTTCGTACCGGACTCAGGGATGAGCAGGTCCGTTGGTCTGGAGGCCAACGGAGGGGTGATGCCGGATTGAAAGGTTTTAAAATCCTCCGAACAGTTGTGGTATGTACATGAACCAGGGAGATTTTAGCGCCCTTGTTGTTCTCCCGACCAACAAGCAAGCGCTAGGTTTCTTTGACAGGTTAAGGTCAACTTCGTACCGGACTCAGGGATGAGCAGGTCCGTTGGTCTGGAGGCCAACGGAGGGGTGATGCCGGATTGAAAGGGTTTAAAATCTTGCGAGCAGTCGTGGTGTATACGAACCAGGGAGAATTTACTCAATACTTGTAACTTAAAACTTAATACTTAAAACTCCTCACTCTTTTTTGATTTTTTGACTATATTAGCAGGCACAATACCGAAATAAACGATTTTTCTATCTATACGCCACATGCTAATTGCTTACTGACCCCTCCTTACGGAGGGTTTTTTTATGCCCTTTTGTTTTGGACGGGGCATACAGTTGCTGCAATTGCGCAATCTCTTTGCGGAATTTTTCCTGTTCCTCTTGTTGCTGAAGAATAAAACTGTTGTCCTTCAGCGCACCGATCACTTTCTCCATTTCCTTTTCGGTCTCATACACCATTTTACGGAATGGATTGGCGTAGTCTTTCGCGCGGGAAGTGTAAATGTTCTCCGTCATCCATTCGCGCGTCTGCAAAGCCTGTGAAAGCAGGCCCGCAAACACTGCTGGTGTAAAGGCTGAAGAAGAAAGTGCCAGCCACTCACGCAGAGCGGCAAATGCATGGCCGCGTTTGTTATGAATATATTGGTCGCCTTCGAGGCGGTAAAACTCATGGATCTCGCTCCACTGATCCACTTCTCCGGTTTTGATCTTTTCGATCAATTGCTGCACCGCAGAACGCGCGATCAGTTGTCCACCTACATTGAGCCAGGGTTCGCGGTCAGGTGCAGCAAAGAAGTAATCACGCACAGTGTTGAAGTCTTCCGGTTTTTCTTCGCGGATATATCCCATCAGCTGCGACACACCATGATAAATGATGAGCTCTTTGAAAATGCGGTAGGCTTCCGCCACTTTCAGTAATACAACCGGACGTTTTGTATTTTCAAAACCGTCTGCCATTATTTCGAGGCCTGCTACTTTTTCAGGCGCTTCTTCCAATAGTTCTTTGCCCTTTCGACGGCATTGTTCCGCTGTTGCTTTCTTCTCCTTTTGCCGGAAAAATGCTTTGCCGGTTGCTTCGCAAAAAATAGCCAGGGCATCAAACAGTTCATTAACGCTGTCAGGCGCCAGGAAATCATATTCCAGGTGCTGCGTTTTCTGAATGCGGTTGTCGCGGGAGAGATATTTTCCTTCATTCCGCGCCAGCGCATACATGTTGTACATAAACCAGTACGCGGGCATGATCGTGAGCCGGTCGCGGCTTACATCGTTGCTGATAAGCGAGAAAGGAATGGGGATGGAAAGCTCTGCAGGGAAATCGCCTTTGGCGATCAGGGTAAAACAAGCGAAACGTGAATTGTGTTTGAGACTCACGCAGAGACCGGGCCAGAAGCCACGGCCGGCAACAATCTCGCCGTCTGCACCTCTTGAGTTATGATTGGAACCGATCGTGGCACCGGCCGCCATATTGCTTTGTCCGCCCAATAAAGCGGCACAGAGAAAAGAGTTGTTGTGGTGTTGCTCATGCGCCGGGAAGATCAGTGAGTTCAGCACCTCACAGCAGGAGATCGTTGAGTTGTCACCGAGGAACGAGTTGATCAGCCGCGCGCCGTATTTGAGTTGGGAAAAGGAACCCATGATAAAGCGCACTGCTTTTACACCGTAGAACGCCCGGCATCCATAACCGATAATGCCGTTGACCAGTTCGCAGCCTTCTCCGATCTGTGAGCGCGCTTCCGCAGAGGAGTTGATCGTGAGGTTTTTTAGTTTGTTGGCGCCTTTGATATAGGCATCGCTGCCGATGAGTACGTCTTTGATGATGCGGGTATTTTTTATAACCGTGCGGTCGCCGATGGTGGCATATCGTCCGCGTACATCGTCGAAGCGTTTTTCGGTCAGTTCCTTGAATCGTTGCATCAATGTTTCGTCATCGCGGTGACGCGTCCAAAGCCAGGCATCTCCGGCTTCCATTCCATCAAAGGGTAATACGCTGCGGCCTGCATTTTCATTGCAGAGCTCGAGCCATATACGGATGTTTTCTTTTTCCCCTTTTTTGAGAATGCCGTTGCCGTATTTACTGTGCGAGGTGCAGGCGAGTTCGTTGATGTTAACGAGTATTACATCATTGCCAACGATATAGTGACTGAGAAAGTTGACATTATCGATAGCCGCATAATCACCGATATCGCTGCTGATGATGGTGCTGTTGTATAAGCCGACCGGTAGTTTCAGGCTGTGGTATTCTACAGAATAAGGTTCCAGTTTACCAATGCGCACCAGGCCGAAGAATTTACAGTTGCGGATGAGTGATACGTCGGTACCGGGTGTGATCAGCACATGCTCCCAGTTATCGGAACTGTTGCCGGCTGCTGTCAGTTGATTGATTTGTTTTTCCGTAAGCGCCTTATAATCTTTTCGCGGATTCTGTTTGAAGCGCAGGTAATATTCATCTTTTCCCTTTGGAATATATTCCGCAGGAATAAAGTTGTAGCCGAGCTCAGCGAGCGGTTTTCTGATAATTGTGTTCATAGATAAGATGAGGACAGCGTTTGGCTGCGGTGTTATTCTACCGTTACAGACTTGGCAAGGTTGCGGGGTTTGTCTACATCCAGTCCTTTGGAAACTCCGATATAATAAGCCAGCAATTGCAGCGGAATAACACTGAGAATCGGTGCCACGATCTCATCAGCTTCGGGAATGATCATCACGTCCAGCGACAACGACGCGGAGTGTTCGTCGCCTTCCGTGATCACGGAGATGACCTGCCCTTTGCGCGCGCGGATCTCCTGCATATTGCTCACCACTTTTTCGTGATAGGGGTCTTTGGTGGCAATGAATACGACAGGCAGATTTTCGTCCACCAGTGCGATAGGGCCGTGCTTCATTTCTGCAGCAGGATATCCTTCGGCATGGATGTAAGAGATCTCTTTCAGCTTGAGTGCGCCCTCGAGTGCCACGGCAAAATTGTAACCTCTGCCGAGATACAGGAAGTCACGGGCATCTTTGTATTTTTCTGCAATCGCTTTTATTTTTTCATGTTGTTGCAGTACCCAGGCTGCCTTCTCCGGCAGCTCGTTGAGTTCGTTCAGCAGCCGCAGATAGCGTTGTTGGGGAATGGTGCCTTTCATATAGCCAACCTTCAGCGCAATCATGGTGAGCACGCTTAGTTGTGCGGTAAAGGCTTTGGTGCTTGCCACGCCGATCTCGGGTCCTGCGTGTGTGTAAGCACCGCCATGCGATGTGCGGGCAATGGAGGAGCCTACCACGTTTACCACGCCAAGTATAATGGCGCCTTTTTCCTTCGCGGTCTCGATCGCCACCAGGGTGTCTGCCGTTTCACCACTTTGTGAAATAGCAATGATCACGTCTCCCGGATTGATCACCGGATTGCGGTAACGGAATTCCGATGCGTATTCCACTTCCACGTTGATGCGGCAAAGCTCTTCGAAAATATATTCTGCTACCAGTCCTGCATGCCAGCTGGTGCCACAGGCTACCATGATGATGCGGTTGGTTTGCATGATTTGTTCGGCATATTGCTGAATGCCGCTCATGGTGATGGTGCCGGCTACGGCGTCGAGTCTTCCGCGAAGGCAGTCATTGATGGTCTGCGGTTGTTCAAATATTTCTTTGAGCATGAAATGTTCGTAGCCGCCTTTTTCAATGGAGGCCAGTTCCAGATCAAGTTTCTGTACGTAGGGAGTGAGTTTCTCGTTGCCCAGGTTTTTCAGGATCAGTTCATCGGGCTTGATAATGGCCAGCTCGTAATCGTTTACATACACCACTTCTTTGGTGTATTCGAGCATGGGTGAAGCATCTGAGCCGAGAAAGTGTTCGCCTTTGCCCACGCCGATCACGAGCGGGCTTCCTTTGCGTGCCGCGATGATAGTATCGGGGTTTTCTGCATCGAGCAGGAGGATTACGTAAGCACCCACCACACGTTTGAGGGCGATACGGATGGCTTCTTCCAGTGAGCAATCATTCTTTACGAGGATTTCTTCGATGAAGTTGAGCAGTACCTCGGTATCGGTATCGCTTTTAAACTCGTAGCCTTTTTTTACCAGTTCGCTTTTGAGTTGTGCGTAGTTTTCAATGATACCGTTGTGGATCATGGCCAGTCGCCCGCTGGCCGACTGATGCGGATGGGCATTGCGGTCGTTGGGCTCGCCATGCGTGGCCCAGCGTGTGTGTCCGATGCCGACATGGGCGTGCACATTTTTCCCGGCGATGGAATCTTCGAGATCGGCTACTTTGCCTTTTTTCTTATAGACATGTAGTCCGCCGTTTTGCAATGCCACGCCGGCGCTGTCATAACCGCGGTACTCCAATCGTTTGAGTCCTTTTACAATTATCGGGTAAGCTTCTCTTGGTCCTGTATATCCAACAATTCCACACATATAAGGGTGTTTAGATCATGCGTTTAAAGTGAGCAAAGATAAGTATTTCCCCGCGGTTGCGGATTTGTGCGGCCGCCTCGTGGAAAACCGGTGTAAATAATGCGCCCGGGCGCAAATAAACGGGTGATCAGAGGAGGCTGCCGGTCAGTAAAAGGTACGCAACGGAAAAATAAATAACAAGTCCGGTGACGTCGACCAGGGTGGCGACAAAAGGTGCGGAGCTCACAGCAGGGTCGGCACCGAGGCGCTTCAGGACCATCGGCAGCATGCTGCCTGACAGGGTGCCCCACAAAACCACGCCCAGCAAGGTGATGCCGACGGTAAGCCCGATTGGCAGCCAATGTTCGCCGTAAAGATTGGGCGCGAAGGAATGCCAGAGGAAAATGCGGACGAAGCCGATAATACCCAGCAGGGTTCCGAGCAGCAGTCCTGACACGATCTCGCGGCGCAGCACTCTCCACCATTCTTTGATGGTGATTTCCCCAACGGCCATTGCCTGGATAATAAGCGTGGAAGCCTGCGAGCCGCTGTTGCCGCCGCTGGAAATGATCAGCGGCACGAAAAGCGCGAGCACTACCGCTTTCTGGATCTCTTCTTCAAAATAGGCCATGGCGGTTGCGGTCAGCATTTCACCCAGGAAAAGGATCACGAGCCAGATGGCGCGTTTGCGGAACAACTGGAAGATCGGCATCTCGAGGTAGGGTTGTTCCAGCGCCGCCGTACCACCCATTTTCTGCATGTCCTCGCTGAACTCTTCACTGGCTACCCAGAGCATGTCGTCGATGGTAACGATGCCCAGCAGTTTGTTGCTGCTGCTGACCACGGGCAATGCCACGCGGTTATTCATTTTAAACACTTCACTGGCTGTTTCCTGGTCATCGTCGGGGCGCAGGGCCACAAAACGGCCGTCCATCAGTTCGGATACTTTTTTATCCGGGCTGTTGAGGATGAATTCCTGGATGCGGATATCATCCAGCAGTTCGCCTTTTTTATTGATAACGTAAATAACGTTGATGGTTTCACTGTCTTTGCCGTATTTGCGGATGGTGGCAAACACTTCCTCGATGGTATTATCGGAATATACGTATACGTAATCGGGCGTCATCAGGCGGCCGATACTGTTTTCGGGGTAGCCGAGCAGCGACAGGGTGATCTTTCTTTCCTGGGGGTCGAGCAGTTTGATCAGTTCACGCACGGCATTGCTGGGCAGTTCTTCCAGGAAGTCGGTGCGGTCATCCGCGGGGAGTTCGTTGAGCAGGGAGGCGATGGTGTTGGGCGGGAGGTTCTGGATAATCCGCTTCTGCGTGGGAAATTCCAGTATCTTGAACACGCTGGCCGCGCGGTGTGTGAGCATATTGGCGATGATGCTGCTCTCGTAGTCGGGAAATTCGTACACGAGGTCCGCCACATCACTGATGTTCTGGTGATTCAGAAAATCCCTGATCTGCAATTTGTCTTCCGTTTGTATAACGGCTTCAAATTGTTCCTGCAGGGTGCTATGCATTGTCTGATCTTCTGCCATGCGTCAAATTTACAAAGATCATGCAAGGGTACAGATGAAGAATTCGTGACCGCCACTTTTTATTTTTGCCGGATAACCGTTTACCATGGTCTTACCTTTTTTATATATCGCTGAATCGCCCGGCCGGGGCAGAGGCGTTTACACGCGCGAAGCCATTTCCGCAGGTACGCTTATTGAATCCTCACCGGTGATCGTAATGAGAGCACGCGAACGGGAATTGCTCGATCAGACCCTCCTGCACGATTATATTTTTGAATGGGAAGGCGATAACGGTGCCTGCTGCATGGCACTTGGCTGGCTCGCAGTTTATAATCATGCTTACAAGGCCAATTGCGAGTATGAAATGAATTACGACAATGATACCATGTCAATACGTACGGTGCGGGATATAGCAGAAGGAGAAGAGTTATTTACCAATTACAATGGCGACTGGAACGATGAAAAGCCCGTGTGGTTTGATGTGAGCCAGGCATAAAAAAAACGTCCAACCCGGAGGCTGGACGCTTATATAAAGTTGCAAATATCGGGATTAATTTACTTTCAACTGTGCGCGGATTTCACCGTACCAGCGGTAGAACAGGTTGGCAGGAGCCGTTCCGGGCAAAATTGTTTTAGAGTGAATGGTGATGAAGTACAGTCCGTTCATCAGGTCTACTTCCTTGAATTTAACACCGTCGATCAGGATGGTGCCTGTATAAGAACCTGTAGCCGGGAGTTTTTTGGTAGAAACGAACTGGCTGGTATTGGCCGAAGTCAGCAGTGTGCCGGTAACTTGTTGCAATACATTGTAAGGAGTGGTGGTGTCGGCGGTGGCCGCAGCAGGTGCATAGCCCGCGCGGAATGCTCCATAACCAACAGGGGCAGGGCCGCTGATACGGATGGCCATTACACTGTCAGACAATCCTGACCAGGAAAGTGAATAGGTCAGCAGTTTTGTACGCTTGCTATAGCTTGCCGTCAGTTTGCCGGTACCACTTGAAGGTGAAGCCTGGGGAGACACCTGGGCGCCGGTCACCGGCAGGTCGTTTTTAACGTATTCGGTTCCATTCTCGTTATACTCTTTTTCGCAGGAAGAAGCCAGTATGCAGCAGAAAAGAAGGGGTAAAGCAGATAGTTTAATAAGCTTCATGTTAACTTGGTTTGAAGTAAAAATAAGAACTTTTTGCATTGGACCTAATCCGGGTGGCTGATTTTCATTTTTCAGCGCTATTTTATCCGTTCCCTGATCTCCTGCAATTTTAGCAGGGCTTCCACCGGCGTTAAACGGTTGATATCGATATTCTGCAGCAAATCCCTGATTTCCTCAAAGGTCTGGCTGTGCGCGTCGAAGATCGATAGTTGCATTTTAGGCGTATTCAGTTGTCTTACCTTGCCTTCGAGCGAGCCGCCCGCTGTTTCCTCACCATCATTTACGTGCTGGCTTTCGAGTTGTACCAGTATTTCATTTGCCCGCTGGATCAGTGAAGGCGGCATGCCGGCCATTTTAGCTACATGGATACCGAAACTGTGGGTGCTGCCTCCGCGGGCCAGTTTACGCAGGAAAATGATTTTGTTGCCGGATTCTTTATTGGTGATATGGTAATTCTTTACGCGTCCCAGCTTTTCTTCCAGTTCATTGAGCTCGTGGTAGTGCGTGGCAAAAAGCGTTTTGGGCTGATGCGGGGAATTGTGCAGGTGTTCGGCAATGCTCCAGGCGATGGAAATGCCATCATAGGTAGAGGTGCCGCGGCCGATCTCATCGAGCAGGATGAGGCTGCGCGCGGTCATGTTGTTGATGATGCTTGCCGTTTCGTTCATTTCCACCATAAAGGTCGATTCGCCGCCGCTGAGATTGTCGGAGGCGCCTACGCGGGTAAATATTTTATCCGTCAAAGAAATATGGGCTTCCGCAGCGGGTACAAATGATCCCATGTGTGCCATCAATGTCACCAGGGCGGCCTGTCGCAGCAAAGCAGATTTACCGCTCATGTTGGGACCGGTGAGAATGATGATCTGCTGATCTGTCTTGTCGAGTGTGATGTCGTTGCTGATATAACTTTCGCCGGGAGGCAGGTGCCGTTCGATTACGGGGTGGCGGCAATCTTTCAATTGCCAGTCGTCGCCCTCGTGCAATAAAGGTTTTTTATATTGGAATTGAATGGCATTGAAGGCGAAACAGCAAAGGCAATCGAGGATGGCCGCCAGTTGGCCATTGGTCTGGATGGGTGCGAGGTAATCGAACAAATCATTGACGAGTTGTTCATAACGCTGTAATTCCAGTTGAAGGATCTTTTCTTCGGCGCCGGTGATCGTTTCTTCGTATTCCTTCAATTCGGGCGTGATATAGCGCTCTGCGTTGGCGAGCGTTTGCTTGCGCATCCATTCGGCCGGCACTTTGGATTTATGGGAATTGGTTACTTCGAGGTAATAACCAAATACATTGTTGAATCCGATTTTGAGCGAATGGATGCCGGTGCGGTCGGCTTCCTGCTGCTGCAATTGGGCGAGGTATTCCTTGCCGTTCTGCGAAATCTGGCGGAGTTTGTCAAGTTCGGGATCAACGCCGTTATTAATAAAACCGCCTTTGATGGCCAGTGCCGGCGGATTTTCCATAATCTCTGTAACAATCTTTTCAGCGATGGCGGGGCAGGGATCGAGTGAAGCGGCGATCCTGAGCAGGTACTCCTGGCCGCTGGCTTCGCATTTTTCTTTGATCTCTTTTACCTGTTGCAGCCCTCTGGCGAGTTGTAATACCTCGCGCGGATTGATCTTGCGCAATGGGATTTTGGAAACAAGCCGTTCGATGTCGCCGCACTGGCGGATCGCGTGCTGCAGCTCGTTGCGGAGATCCGTTTCCTTAATAAAAAATTCTACCAGATCAAGGCGTTGATTGATCTTTTGCAGGTCTTTCAACGGAAATACGATCCAGCGACGGAGCAGTCGCGCACCCATGGGCGACACGGTGTTGTCGAGTACGCCCAATAAAGTATGTCCCGCGTCGGGGCCGCTGCCGATCAGCTCCAGGTTGCGGATGGTGAACCGGTCCATCCAGAGAAAATCTTCGCGGCTGAGTTGCTGGAGCGAAGTGATGTGTTGCAGGTTGGGATGTTCGGTATCGCGGAGGTAATGAATGATGGCGCCGGCGGCAATGATGCCATTGCGCAGGTCATCCACCCCAAAACCTTTGAGGGAATGTGTCTGGAAATGTTTGAGCAGCGTATCCGTAGCGTAGGTATGATCAAAAATCCATTCGTCGAGCGTATAGGTGTACATTTTTCCACCAAAAAACTCCCGGAATTTCTTCTGGTGCTGGCGTTGATAAACGATCTCCGCGGGTTTGAAGCTCTGCAATAGTTTATCGGCATATTCCCGGTCGCCTTCGGCGAGAAAGAATTCGCCGGTGGAAATATCCAGGAAGGCGAGGCCGAAGCGGTCGTCCTGTTCGATGTGCAGGGCGGCTAGGAAGTTGTTGCTATTGTGCTCAAGCAATTTGTCGTTCACCGCCGTGCCGGGCGTGATCATGTCGGTTACGCCTCTTTTAACAACTCCTTTGGCCGTTTTGGGATCTTCCAGCTGGTCGCAGATGGCTACGCGGTAGCCGGCCTTGACCAATTTATGTAAATAGGTATCGAGTGCATGATGCGGGAAACCGGCCAGTTCCAGCGAGGAAGCGGCGCCATTGTTCCGTTTGGTAAGGGTAATGCCCAGTACGCCGGACGCTATAACGGCGTCCTGTCCGAATGTTTCATAAAAATCACCCACACGAAAAAGCAGGACGGCATCCGGGTATTTCTGTTTGATAGCCCGGTGCTGCTGCATCATGGGAGTTTCTTCTGTCTTGCTTTTGGCCATGGCGGCAAAAATAAGGAATGGCCTTTATGTAAGATGAGCCGCCGGTGCATCTGGGTATAAAATGGATTAATATGCGGAAAATTTTGTTTTTGATGGGATGGGTAGCCGGCACTGTCGCTAACGCCCAGGATACAGCGCGCGCAGAGGCCGCTGTTTCAAGTGCAACGGTTTATTTTGGCTACGGTGCGGAACTGACGCATCAGTCGAAAGTGACGATAACGGCTAATACCCGCACCATCGTGATCGGGCAACTGGCCACCAGCATCGATATAAACAGTTTGCAGATCAGTTGCCCGGAAGACGTGGCCCTGTTATCACATAAATATTCGGTGTACACACCGGAATTGCCTCCGCTGGTCAAAACACCGGAATACCGGAAGATAGAAGACAGTATAACAGCGATTCAACAGGACAACAGCCGTATCCAAAACCAGATCAGCATTCAGCGGGAGATACTCGAAAAAACAGGCAAACTGATCGAAACCATGGTAAGTGTGGGTGGCAACAAACCCGTGACCAGCGAGGATGTGCTCAAACTGGTCGAATACTACAACGCAAAAATTGAAAAAGCGAAGAACAGCATTTACCAATACGAGCAGACGATTATTGCCTCCAACCGCCGTGTGAGTGAATTGCAGGTTCGTTTAAATGAATTGCAGCAACTGGCCCCGAAACGTGCTCCCTCGTACGGACAAATCATTTTGCAGGTGATCAGCAAACGATCCGGGGAAATACCTGTTGCACTTTCCTATTACACCAATAATGCGGGATGGACGCCGGTATATGATATCCGGGTAAATTCAAAGACCAACAAAGTGAAACTGGTATACAAGGCTGCGCTTACCCAGACGACCGGTATATTCTGGAAAAAAACAAAACTCACACTGAGCACCGGCACGCCGAGTTTTGGCACCAATGCACCAGTGCTGGCTCCCTGGTTCCTGCAGATATATGTACCCGGTATTTATACAGACCTGCAGCGTCGTGCGGCGGTGGGCAATGCCACCCGGAATGTGGTGCAATCTTATGGAGATGATAAAGTATTATCGGAAGTGGTAGTAAGAGGGCAATCGAGTAACTATGAGTTTAAAAAAACAGCAGACACCATCGATCCGAGTACGCTGCAGTCTTACACAACGCTTAATGAAGGTCAGCTTAATACGAATTTCGAAATCGATCTTCCCTATGATATTGAAAGCGATGGCCAGTTGCACAGCGTGTCGATCAAAGACGAAGAGATCACCTGTTTGTTAAAAAACTACGCAGTGCCCCGTGCAGACAAAGAAGCTTACCTGATGGCCGAGATCGCCAACTGGCAGAATCTTGATCTGCTGCCTGGCGATGCCAATATCATCATGGACGAAACCTATGTAGGCAAATCGGTAATCGATCCCAACACAACTGCGGATACCTTGAACCTGTCATTGGGCAAAGACAAACGTATAGCGGTAAAAAGATCATTGGTAAAAGAATTGAGCAGCCTGAAAACAAGCGGCCGCGATACGAAGCAGACCTTTACCTATGAGATCATTGTGAAGAACAATAAACTCACCGATGTGAACCTCTTGCTGAAAGATCAGTATCCGCTGAGTACGATTAAGGAAGTGGAAGTGAAGCTCGAGGACGATGGCAATGCGGCGGTGAACGAAGAGACGGGTGTACTCACCTGGAAAATCGATCTGAAACCCGGGGAAAGTAGACGTGTACGGTTTACCTATACGGTGAAATATCCGAAGGACAAGAAGATTGTTAATTTGAAATGACAAAAAAGCCCCGCACGCGGGGCTTTTTTAATGTGAAAATGTGCCATTCGGAATGTGTAAATGTGGAAATGGCTGAGGCTATTTTTTTCATTTTCACATTTCCATATTTACACATTTGCACATTCTGTATTTTCGCGGGATGCGAAAATTGTCAATGGACGAATTGGGCCGGATGTCGCCGGAAGAATTCAGGCAGGCTTCGAAAATTCCGGTAGTGGTGGTACTCGAAAATATCCGGAGCGCCTATAATGTGGGAAGTGTATTCAGAACCTGTGATGCGTTTCTGATCGAAGCCATTTACCTGATCGGGTATACCGGTTGTCCCCCTCATAAAGAAATACGCAAAACCGCGCTGGGTGCGGAGGAAACCGTAACCTGGAAACATTTCGCACGCAGCTCCGAGGCAATCGCAGAACTGAAAGCGGCGGGGTACCGTGTATTTGCGGTGGAGCAGGCGGAGAATAGTATTGCGCTTCACAAGACCGGATCGCTGACCGAAGCGCCGCTGGCCGTGATATTCGGCAACGAGGTGACGGGCGTGGAGCAGGCGACCATTGGCGAATGTGAAGGATGTATTGAAATTCCGCAATTGGGCATGAAACATTCCCTCAATATTGCCACGGCCGCCGGGGTGGTATTATGGGAGCTTGTGCGCAACCGCCTCCGCTAAATCGCATTATCAATAGCGCTAACTTTGCCGCATGTCCACAACGAGCCGTTATCTCAGCCTGATTAAATTTTCCCACACCATTTTTGCCATGCCTTTTGCGCTGATCGGGTTTTTCCTGGGCATCAGTCTCACAGGCAGGGAACTGTTTACGGCTTCGGGGGGATTGTTATACACGCCGGATTCATTGCTGGGCCAGTTGGAGGCAGGTGCCGCACCCTGGCTGGTGGCAAAATACCTGGGATTGGTGATTTTATGTATGGTGTTCGCGCGCAGCGCGGCCATGGCTTTCAACCGCTACCTCGATCGGGAATTTGATGCCAAAAATCCGCGTACGGCGGTACGTGAAATACCCGCCGGCGCATTGAAGGCATCGCATGTGGGATGGTTTACGTTGATCAGCAGCCTGCTGTTTATCGCCTGTACATTTTTTATTAACCGGTTATGTTTTTTTCTCTCGCCTGTTGCGCTTGCCGTGATACTGGGGTATAGTTATACGAAACGTTTTACGCCGCTTTGCCACCTGATACTCGGCATCGGATTGTCGCTGGCACCGATCGGGGCCTACCTGGCGGTGACCGGTCAATTTGCTTTGCTGCCCCTGTTGTTTTCTTTTGCCGTGATCTGTTGGGTAAGTGGTTTTGATATTATTTACGCCTTACAGGACGAAGAATTTGACCGTTCGCAGCGATTGTATTCCATTCCGTCGTGGTTGGGTAAAGCACGTGCCTTGCGCGTGTCGGAACTGTTGCACGGTATCAGTGCGGGTTGTGTGATCGCGGCAGGCTATTATGGTCATTTCGGATGGCTGTACTGGACAGGGTTTGTGGTGTTTGCCGGCATGCTCGTTTACCAGCATTCCATCGTCAAACCCACTGATCTGCGTCGTGTTAACCTGGCATTTATGACGGCGAATGGCATCGCTTCGGTGGTGTTTGCGGTGTTTGTGATTGCGGATTTGTGGTTTAGAAATCGTGAATGGTGAATGGTGAATCGTCAATCGTCAATCGTGAATGGTGAATAGGGAATAGTGAATGAGTGACCTTGGTTCGTGTATACAAGAACCGACAACCGGCTCTTCTGCCTCCAACCTAAGACTTAAAACTTATTACTTAAAACTAACTACTCAAAGATGGCTCGCATAATGGCATTGGATTACGGAATGAAGCGCACCGGCATCGCCGTTACGGACCCATTGAAGATCATTGCCACGGGATTGGCAACGGTGGATACTCCTAAACTGACCGACTACCTGAAAGACTACCTGCAGCGCGAACAGGTGGAACGCGTGCTCATCGGCTATCCGCTCAACCTCGACGATACGCATACGCATGCCACACCGCTGGTAGATAAATTTATAGAAACGTTTACAAAACTATATCCGGCCATGCCCATTGAGAAGGTAGACGAACGGTTTACTTCCAAAATGGCCAAAACTGCCATGCTCGAAATGGGCTTGCGCAAAAAACAGCGCCGCGATAAGGCATTGGTAGATGAGATAGCGGCTACCATCATGCTGCAGGATTATCTCCGCAATCATTACTGACCTTTGCCGGTAAGCCCGGAATCTTTACCTTTGCAGCTTCGCAAAGAAGCAAACGATCCATGATTTTATCCATTGTAGCATACGGGCATCCCGTTCTGAGAAAAGTAGCCAGCGACATCAGCGCCGATTATCCCGGTCTCGATAAACTGATCGAAGACATGTGGGAAACCATGTATGCCAGCAATGGGGTAGGGCTCGCCGCACCGCAGATCAACCGCGATATACGCCTCTTTGTGGTAGATACCGCCCAGATGTTCGACAACATGGACGAAGACGAAAAAGCAGAATACCCCGGCGATGCGGGCCTCAAAGCGGTATTCATCAACGCACACATTGTGGAACTGAGCGGAGATAAATGGTCTTACAACGAAGGCTGTCTCAGCATTCCTAAAATCCGCGAAGACGTAAACCGCGAAGAATCCGTGACTCTCGATTACCTTGACGAACAATTCCAGCCTCATCAAAAAACATTCACCGGCCTCACCGCCCGCGTGATCCTTCATGAATATGATCACATCGATGGTAAATTATTCATCGATCACCTCTCTCCGCTTAAACGCAAACTCATGAAAGGCAAACTTACCGACATCTCCAAAGGAAAGATCCGCGTGGATTATAAGATGACTTTTCCCGGCTAGACTGATTTGACAAGTTGGAAATTTGAGGATTTGATAATCTCAGTATGTCAGCTTTCAAATTTTCAAATCATCAAATTCTCCAACTAGCACTTTTACCGCTTCGTAGTATTTTTTCTTTAAAAAATAAGTGAAAAATCACATAAATGGGGTATTGCTGCACCCTTAAGACCCCGTATTTTTGCTCCAGCCATTACCTCGTAGCCATGCCTGTTCACAGGCAGGAATTAACCATACCATTTAACCAATAAACCCGTCTCGATGAGGAAACCTCTACTTTCCTTCCTGGCAACATTTCTTGCCATGTCCCTTTGTTATGCCCAGTCGGTCACTCCCGCTACATTCAACGTTGCCGGAGGTAGTTACGACAACCCTTCATCTTATCACCGTTTCGAATGGAGTTTTGGAGAGATGCTGGCGATCTCCACGATCAAACCAGCCGACAGCGCCGTGATCGTTACGCAGGGTGTTTTACAACCCTGCACCGACAAGATCGGCAATTCTCCAATGACATTGTTGTTCGAAAAAGGTGATTACCGTTTGTTCCCCAACCCCACCACAGGGAAGTTCGAAGTGAGCTTTTTTGTGCGTGAGACCGGGCGCATGTCGCTGCAACTGGTGGATGCCACCGGTCGTGTACTGGAAAAGCGAAGCTACCAGTACAACGGCTGCTGCCGCATCGACCTGTTTGACCTGAGTGCGCGTCCCGATGGGTTGTACTTCGTGATCGCCGATCTGAAGCCCGACCGTGTACGTCCGGGCGACAACATCGAAGTGATCCGCCACAGCGGTCTGAAAGTTTTGAAGATGTCTAACTGATCCAACCATTAACCTAACACTAATCACGAAAACAATGAAAAGAAGTTATTTGCTGCTGCTCGCTTTGTTGTGCGCAGCTTACACCAGCGTATTTGGGCAGGCACCTGCGCTGTTCAATTACCAGGGCGTTGCCCGCAACCCCGTTGGCAACGTACTGGCCAACAA
>NZ_KE384402.1:0-3553 GCF_000425585.1 Terrimonas ferruginea DSM 30193 | reverse complement strand
CCTACTGTGTCAAGACTGCAGGGTCGTCCGTTTACCAACGTAGCACCTGCCAATGGTCAGACGATCGTATGGAACGGAACCACCAACACCTGGGAGCCTGGTAACGGCGCTGCCACAACGCTGGTGTTGCCGTTCGTCGCTACCGAAAACAATCCTGCTACACTTTTTTCTATTACGAATAATGGTGATGGTACTTCTGTGGAAGGCATCAACAACACCACTACGTCAAGCATTGCTGCGGTACGTGGTATAGTGAACAGCACAGCACCCGGCGGATTTTCTTCAGCGGTGCGTGGTATCAACAACGGTACCGGTGGTCTGGGTATCGGTGTATATGGCAGTCAGGCCGGCAGTGGCTGGGGTGTATACGGCGTAACACCAAATGGCCTGGGCGTGTATGGTAACTCCTCGGCCAGTGGATATGGCGTATACGGTAACAGCAATACGGGTACAGGTATCTATGGTACCAGTAACAATGGTATTGCGGGTCAGATCAGCATCAACAATAATTCTAACAACAACAACGCATTGATCGTAAGTTCCGTTGGTAATGGTACAGTAGTGAATGTATCCACCACAGGAAACGGTGTGGGTGTATTGTCAAGCACAGGGGGAGGCTTTGGTGTGCATGGTATTACAAGCGCGCAAACTTCTGCAGGTCTCGTTGGTGATAACAACGGCGCAGGTGAAGCGATAGTGGGCCGTACTACTTCTGATATCGCGGGCGCTGTGGTAGGCCGCAACGACGGCGGTGGTTATGGTGTGCATGGTTTTGTAGCCACCAATACCAGTGGTGATGCTGTCGGCGTATATGGTCGTGTAGGTGTCAACAACAGCACAGGCCGTGCGGGTCGTTTCCAAAACTTTAACCAGGATAACGAGGTCAATACATTTGAAGTAGAAACAAACAGCAACGGCAATATCCCGGATAATACGGAAGGTAATGCATCTTCTTTTCTCGTAGATAATACGAACAGCGTAGCTGCAGGTGTGCGCGGTGAAGTGAAGACCATCTTCGGCAACTTCGGTGCGGCCGGTATATTTGGTGTTTCTTCAGGTACGGGCGGTTTTGCCGGTTTGTTTCATTCATCTAATCCCACTGGAAATGGCAGGGCTTTGGTAGCTATCAGTGATGGCAATGGAAATGCCATCACGGCAAATTCCAGAACCGGTAATGCTGTTGAAGCGAATGTGGATGAAAACGGGACCGCCGTTTATGGATGGGTTCCTACTTTCTCCGACGAGGGACAAGCCGCACGTTTCGAGCATTTCAGCGAAGACAATGAGGAAACGGTGGTATCGGTAAAAACCGTGGGCAATGGTACTGCACTGTCTTCTTTTGTTGACCGTACTACTGGTACTTCGCCTGCTGTAAAAGGTGAAGTGAATTCCATTTTTGCCAACTTCGGTACAGCAGGTGTTTATGGTGTATCATCCGGTACGGGCGGTTATGCCGGTCTCTTTTATTCTTCCAATCCCGGAGGTAACGGTCCTGCGTTACTGGCATTGACGGAAGGCGCCGGTAATGGTATCACTGCCAATGCAGGCGGTAACGGCGATGGCATCGAAGCTACCTGTGACGGAAACGGCAATGCGGTCTTTGGATGGATCCCCAATTTCGGTACAGGTAAAGCGGCACGCTTTGCTAATTTTAACAGCGCAAACGGCCAGCCTGTGGTACAAATTAACAATGCGGGTACAGGGAATGGTTTACTGATTAATCATACCGGAACTTCCGGAAGTCTCGCTGTATTGCAAAGTGCAGGCTCAAATGTTGCGCGTATCGATAAAGCCGGTCGGGGTTACTTCAACGGTGGCACGCAAAACAGTGGTGCGGATGTTGCCGAATTCTTCGATGTGGAGGGGTCCCTCCGGCAATATGAACCCGGTGATGTACTGGTGATCTCTGTTAACTCAGATCGTAAAGTGGAAAAATCTTCCGAGCCTTATTCAACATTGGTTTCAGGTGTATATGCTACCAAGCCTGGTGTATTGCTTTCCGAACACAGTGCAACAGAATACGATCACAGTGAAATGGTGCCCATGGGGGTGATCGGTGTGATTCCAACCAAGGTTTGCCTCGAAGGTGGCGCTATCCGCCGCGGCGATCTGCTGGTTACTTCTTCCATTCCCGGTGTGGCCATGAAAGCCGATCTGGATAAAGTGAAAGTAGGACAGGTGATCGGTAAAGCCCTCGAAGGCTACGATGGTCAAAGCACCGGCAAAATCAAAGTCTTGGTAAGCATTAAGTAATCATCAAAAAAGTAAAATATCATGCAAAAGAATATATATAAATACCTGCTGGCCGCAACATTATCAGTTGCCGCTCTTGCAGTACAGGCACAGAAAACCGAAACCGGAGAAAGCCCGCGCAGATTGTATGTAGAAAACAAAATGCCCGGATTGCAGTATGCTCCGGCAAGCACAGCCAAAAGAAACAGTGGCTCAAAAAAAACATACCAGGGATCAAGTCTTCGTCATGAGATGGAAGACGGAAAAATGGGTATGCCCGTAAAAAAAGGCGGCAACGCTACTGCTAACAATACCCCTAAACGTTCAACAGAAAAAGTTTCATTACCGAGTGATCAGCCGGCAACGGAAAAGAAAGTTCAGCTACCTGAACCTTTCATCCCAACGCAGGAAGATCCCGCACAGCCTTCCAATGAAACGAAACAAGATAAACCGGCAGCAGCTCCTGCCGCATCGAAGTAAGTAAGAAGGAGCCGATAGTTTCATCATTTGCGAAAGAGCGGGTACGTCGGTAGCGTACCCGTCTCTTTATTTACTACAAACAGGTAAGTTTCTTTATAGAGAAAATATTTACTTTTATGTCGTTAAGACTCCTTCGTTTTACCTTATATTCTATAAGGTTTGTTTTCCGACAGGTTAGTAGCACAACCATTAATTAACCATTTAAACCGCTTGTATGAGGAAACCTCTACTTCCCTTCCTGGCAGTATTTCTTGCCATTTCCTTTTGTCGTGCGCAATCAGTTACTCCCGCTACGTTCAACGTTGCGGGCGGCAGTTATGACAACCCTTCATCTTATCACCGTTTCGAATGGAGTTTTGGAGAGATGCTGGCGATCTCTACGATCAAACCAGCCGACAGCGCCGTGATCGTTACGCAAGGTGTTTTACAACCCTGCACCGACAAGATCGGCAACTCTCCGATGACGTTGTTGTTCGAAAAAGGTGATTACCGTTTGTTCCCCAACCCCACCACCGGGAAGTTCGAAGTGAGCTTTTTTGTGCGTGAGACCGGGCGCATGTCCCTGCAACTGGTGGATGCCACCGGTCGTGTATTGGAAAAGCGAAGCTACCAGTACAACGGCTGTTGCCGCATCGACCTGTTTGACCTGAGTGCGCGTCCCGACGGGTTGTACTTCGTGATCGCCGATCTGAAGCCCGACCGAGTACGTCCGGGCGACAACATCGAAGTGATCCGTCACAGCGGTCTGAAAGTATTGAAGATGTCTAACTGATCCAACCATTAACCTAACACTAATCACGAAAACAATGAAAAGAAGTTATTTGCTGCTGCTCGCTTTGTT
>NZ_AUDS01000015.1 GCF_000425585.1 Terrimonas ferruginea DSM 30193 | reverse complement strand
CTTCTACGAAGACCACTGAACCCGGCGTGAACCGCTTATCCAGCGCCTGCCGGCTCATACAAACAGCCTCCTGCTGCCATAGCTTCAGGCTGTGTTGCTGCAGGCTTGCCGCTCCATACTCATACTGATCAAACAACAACATCCGCACAAAACTCTCCACGCCCAATTTGCGTTTACGTTGGATCAATCCTGTTTGAAGTGCCAACGCATTTAACTGCTGCGGTGAAAAAATGGCGCTTAACTTACCGGCTATCTCATTGATCGCTTTCAGACTCAGTTCCCTTGAAACAAACCGTTTCTTCCTCTAACACTAAGTTGACGGCTATGGTGTATACACGAACCATGGATTGGAATGTATGCTTTGGGTGGCTCTCGCAGAGATGTGTAAATCTGAATTGGCGAAGATCACCAGCCGTTTTCACTACCTCGTCTCTCTCTTATTGCATTCGAGGGTAGCCGATTATTAGCCAGCGAAACATTTATCTTTTTATTTTTTCTCACGTTGCCGCTTGAAGAAATAAAAACCTGCTTTGATCCCACTAAACAGATACTGCCCGTTTTTCAAATACCTGTCCTGCCCGCTTTCCAGGCTCTGCGCTCCCGTACTCAGGTTCAACTCCAGGTAAAACCGGTTAAAATCCCAGCCTGCACCCAACCCGTAAAACAAACCAAATTCCGATGGCCGCGCATAGTCCCCGCCGATATCATAACGCCCACCTATTTCCCCTACACCTACTTTCGGCTCTATATAAAACGCACCCATACTATATTTATAACCTGCCATTACAGGAACCAGACGCACCTGGTCATTTTTACCGGTGTTTTTATTGTCCTGGCCAAATGACAGATATCCTGCCGACAACGTCACCGATGAACGGTTGCCAAGCCCCAATTGTCCTTTTAAAAATACGCCTCCGCCAATAGCGCCTCCATCCCGCCAACTGATGCCGGCATTCGGTTCGATACTAAACGCACTTGTACCGTGCTGAGCACTTACATAAAGTACGTTGATTAACAGCAACATTAAAAGAAGCAGGTTCTTTTTCATTTTTGGTGGTTTACGTGTTATTTAATAGCTGATAACTTTTAAACCGGCAACGCTGCATCCCCATGCTGTTTCTTATCGAAACGGCAAAATTCATTACGGAAAGTACATTTCTCTATTTTTGTACCCCGCTCATGATAAACGAATCTGAAGTTGCCGCCAGGCTTGAATTAAGCAATTCCCGCATGAAAGAATTCATGTCGGTTACTACTGTCAGGCGTTACCGAAAAAACGATTTAATAGTACAACAAGGCGTTACCTGCGATTGGCTGGGCTATGTTTCCGAAGGTGCTATCCGCACTTATTGCATTACAGACGACGGCGCCGATGTCAGCTTCCTGTTGCAGGTGAACGGCGACTTTTTCGGCGATTATGAGAGTTTTATTTCGGGCAAACCATCCGACTTCAGGCTGGAAGCAATGCTGGATACCGAAGTATTGGTGTTCCATAAAGCAGGACTTCAGCAGCTGATTGACCGCGATCTTTTCTGGCTGCACTTCAGTAAAAAAACGGCCGACATCGTTTTTCTCGATGCAAAACGCCGGATCAAAGAGTTACTGTTTTATAACCCGGAACAACGTTATCACAACCTGCTTCAGAAATCTCCCGAAATTATCCGGAAAATTCCTCAGAAATATATCTCCAGTTATCTGGGTATCACTCCTCAGTCACTCAGCCGAATCCGTAAAAGAATTACTAATTAACTTAAGTGAACGTTTTTGCTACCGTACCAAAGGAATTTTGCAGCACAAAACAGCCCATGCACATGCAAATAGCCATCATCGGCGCCGGAATAGGCGGATTAACCACAGCTATCGCGTTGAAACACGCAAATATTCATTACAGGATTTATGAAGCAGCACCAGAACTCAAACCGGTTGGTGCCGGCATCATTCTCGCCAATAATGCCATGCAGGTACTGCGCCATTTCGGTGTTGACGGGAAAGTGATAAAACATGGCAACCGCATTTCCATGATCCATCTTACCCGGCCCGGTCTGAAACCTATTTCCACAACAGACCTGCACCTGTTCGAGAAAAAATTCAAGGTCTTTAACCTGGCTATTCACCGCTCCGACCTTCACAATATACTGGCCGGTGAAGCCGGTTACCAAAACATTTCACTCAACAAAAAGGTGAAAAACATCATCCCCGGGAAAAACTACCAGATTGAATTTGAAGACGGAACTACCTGCCAGCATGAATATGTAATTGCAGCCGACGGGCTGCGTTCGAAAGTCCGGACTATTTTATTCGAAGAAAATGAATTGCGCAATTCCGGACAGCTTTGCTGGCGGGGCGTGACGGATATTCCTCTCCCGGGAAAATATGAACACGAAGCCAACGAAGCCTGGGGAAAGGGTAAACGTTTCGGGTTTGTTAAGTTAAACAACAAACAGGTTTATTGGTATTTTGTACTCAATGAAGAGATGGCCGGAAACAATACCGATATCAGGCCTTTTCTCAACGATTTTCATCCGCTGGTCCGCGACATCGTGGATACAACACCGCAGGAGCGTATCAACATTGCTCCGCTTTTAGACCTTAAGCCGTTTAATAACTGGTTCAAAGAAAATCTCTGCCTGCTCGGGGATGCCGCTCATGCCACCACGCCCAATCTTGGTCAGGGTGCCTGCCAGGCCATCGAAGACGCCTATGTTTTAGGAGAATTACTGAAAAAACATTCGATCAAAAAAGCATTTGAACTTTACCCGGAACTCAGAAGAGAAAAAACACACGGGATTGTTAACGTAAGCTGGAAAATCGGCAAGCTTTCTCACCTGAAAAATCCGTTAGGCATCGCCCTCCGGAATTTTATCATGCGTACGACACCCGCCCGCATCACCAATAAACAATTAGAAAAAATTTTCACACTGAATAAATTATAACCATCACCTCAACCGGGAATTCAGCAATTCCAGTGTCAACATGCCTTTTTCATCCAGCGTGAAACAGGTTATCGAAGAGTTTTGCTGCACTAACTGCCGGTAATTACTTAATGGCATCCCCAATTTATACGCCATATACAGCCGGTTGATGCCATTGTGCGCCACCACCATGATATTACCCTGCTGGTACTTTTCCTGTACCGACCGGAAAAAGTCATCCACACGCGCTACAATTTCCGCCCCGGTCTCCCCCGTTTCTCCGGCGCGACAAGACGAAGGATCACGCAGCCAGTTATCCCAGCCCGCAGCATTTTCTGCAATAAATTCTTCTTTGGTTTTTCCTTCCCAACTACCAAAGTCCGCTTCTATGAGACGCTGGTCTTTTTCCACTTCACCACCCGATGCTATCTGCGCCGTCGTATACGCACGTTGCAGCGGCGACGAATACACATTCGCAAATTCAATTCCTTCCAGCTGATAACGGACCTCCTGCGCCTGCGCCATCCCTTTTTCCGTCAATGATATATCGGTGCGGCCGCAATAACGGTTGTTATCGGCATTCCATGCCGTTTGTCCATGACGTAACAAATAAACGGTTAACATATTCAGGGAAGTATTTTTCTTTTAGTCAATTCGTCGATAAACAGCTGGTATTTTTTTCTATACGGTTCTATCAGTGCCGGGTCTGGCTCTACTGTCAATTCCGGATGCACCATCCTGGCAGCGGCTTCTTCCAGCGACTGGAAATGTGTTTTCGATGCCGCCAGTACAGCCGCGCCCGCAGCGCCTGTTACATTTTTCATTTTCTTCACCGGTTTGTTGAGCACTGCACTGCGTATGCGCAACCAGGTATCACTGTTGCTTCCACCACCTGCCGAAAATATATTATCAATTTTTTCACCCGACAAGCGTTTGATCTGTAAGTAGGCATACCGCTCGATGAACGCCACACCTTCCATACAGGCCGCAAAGATAAGTTCCGCCGGTTGATCATCGGGCCAGAAGCCCCGCGCCCCGGGTGCCACAAACGGAAACCGCTCTCCGGGCTGCAGCAATGGCCACGCCATCACCTCCACCGGTAACAACTGTCCTGCTTTTTTTCCCAGTTCATTCAGATCCTGTCCTTCAAATAAGCGACTCACCCAGTCTGCACCCGTATTACTTGCTCCACCCGGCATCCAGTAACCCGATGGGTGACGATGATTATAGATGGCTCCGGACGGATCAATCAGTTCTTTAGCTGTTACACCTTTTATCACCAGTGTTGTACCGATAGTGGTATTCCATTGACCAGGACTCACCGCACCGGAGGCTACCTGTGATGCACATCCGTCCGTCATGCCGGTGGTGATTACCACATCTGCTTTCACCCCCCACTGTCTGGCCAACTCAGGAAGGATAAAGGCTACCGGTTCACCCGATGGTCTTACTTTTTGCAACCACAAGGGACTTATACACAATTCTTCACTGATATATGCGGGCCAGTTGTTGTTATGCAAATCGTAACCCGACTTCATCGCATTCGTATAATCCGTCACTTCATAAATACCACTCAGCCGCCCGTTGATAAAATCGGCGGCGTGAATGAATTGATGGAGTGCTTCTTTTTTTTCAGGGAAATGACGCAGGTACCAACACATCTTCGGCAGCCCGCTGGATGCATTAAAGGCCTTGTAACCTTTTACATTGCTTCGCTCCGCAATATCCTTACATCGCTTCGCTTCTTCCGCCGATCGCGGATCGCTGTACATGATCGCGGGATGAAGCGGGTTGTATTGTTTATCGATGGGAATGATAGTACCCGATGTAGACGTTACAGCAATGGCTTTCACTTGTTCCCGATCGGGCAATTGAGACAGCGCAACCGGCACCAGTCGTAGACAACTTTCCCACCATTCCACCGGCGATTGTTCTTCACGCGAGCGCCCGCTTAGCTGAAAAACTTCCTCTGCCGCGGCGTGCTGCCTGCCTGTTTCGTCCAATATCACTACCCGCGCACCTTGCGTGCCGATATCTATTCCGATAAAATATATACTGCTCATGTTTTATTTAACTGATGGCGCGGCATTGTTCACGCGCTTCTTTCCATTGCTGATAGAAGGAACGGTATTTTTCCGCTTCCCCGTTATCCGGGAGAATGCTGTCTGTTTTTTCATTTTCCGGTTGATCAGATGATACCTGCAACGCTTCATTGCACAGCAGGGCTGCACCCGCAACTGACGCCTGTTCAAAACCCGCTTTCACTCTCACCTCTTTACCCGTGATGGCAGCGATCATTGCGCGCAGCGTTTTGCTTTGCAACCCTCCGCCGCACGCCCAGATATGTGCCGCTTCATGCCCCGACACATCCGCCAGTACTTTATAATTTTCTGCTATGGAGAATGCAATATCCATCAGGGTTGCCCATACAAAGCTGCCTCTTGTTAATTCATGTGCAACGGGGACGGGGAACAGAAATCCTCCGCGGATAACAGGCTTTTTATCGCCAGCCACCAACGAGCCTAACGATGCGACACATTGTGTGTACGTACACGCATGTAACTCCTGTTCGATTACTTCATACCCTTCATTCGGATAAAATATTTCTTTCAATCGCTGATAGTTCAGTCCTGTTACACCGGCATTGGCTTCAAATACAAATCGCCCGTTCTCAATGTCGCGGCTTGTCCAGGTACGCTCCTGCTTATCCGTGATATATGTTCCTTCTAGTTTCACCACGGGTGTGGTCGTGCCGGATACGATCACCACGTCGCCAACCGAGGGGCCGGTGCTTTTGATCGCCATCTGCGTATCTCCGCCGCCTGTCACGATCTGCATGTCTTTATCGATACCCCAGGCAGTCGCCACACCGGTTTTTATTTTTCCTACCACCGATCCTGACAAACTCAATGCCGGCAACATTTTTTGATCGATGTTAAACATCGTTGCCAGCTCGGCGCTCCATTGCCCGGCCGCCACATCATACAATAATGTCTCTGATGCCTGTGAATGTTCGTATACGGCCATGCCGCTCAACTCCCAGGCCGCCCAATCGCTGATACTCAGGAAAAACGCGGTATCCTGCCATATTGCCGCTCTTTTCTCCCGTACACCAATTAATTTATACACAGAGAACAAAGAGGTCGGATACCTTCCGCTTAGTTGATAAATACGGCTTTTACCGGGGAAATGATCTTCCCATTCGCGACCGCGGTGATCGATGTTGGGCAAACCAATGAGCGCCTTGCCTGAATGATCAGTCAACACAATTCCTTCACGTTGGCTGGTGGTGGTAGCAGCCTTCAGTACCACCGGCCCTGCCTGGTCCAGCGCTTCGCGTGTGAGTGATTGCAATTGCTGCCACAATTCACCCGGCTCGAAATAAATCGATTCGGGATAATGTTCATCGCGGTAGTAACGGATATCTGCGCGTGCCACGCCTAGTATTTTTCCCGACGGGGTAACTACGGCAGACCTTACATTTCCTGTACCGATATCCAATACCAGGTATGCTTCCTGTTTTTGCATATAAAAATTTTATTACTGGATGTAGCTGGATAAAATGTCGCGATTGGCAAGGCGAAGCGCACTGTGTTGTTTATGCACAAACCAGTTTTCCAGTACTTCATTCAGTATATCAACATGATGATCTTCCACTTCATGCGTGGCACCTGCAATATGCGGCGTTGCCAGTACATTGGGCAGGTCGATGATCTTATAGTCGAGCTCATCCGGCGGCTCATTGTCAAATACATCCAGGATGGCTCCCTGGATAGCGCCGGTTGACAACACCTCGTAAAGATCTTCCCGGTTTACCACTACCGCTCTTGCGGTGTTCACGAACAAGGCATCGGGTTTCATCCGTTGCAGCAGGTGCGCATCGACCATTCCTTTGGTATCGGCTGTTACGGGCAGGTGTATGGAAACGATATCACAAGTGCTGAAGAGTTCTTCGAGATTCATTTTTTCATAACCGGGAAAGGCGCCGGCTTCTACAAACGGATCATAGAAAGCGATGCGGCAGGGATAATGCTCGACCATGCGTGCGATCAACTGCCCGATCGCTCCAAAGCCTACCATGCCGATCTTTTTTCCGGCGAGCTCATTGCCTTTAAATTGCAGGTAAGAAGTATGGGCACCATGATCCCATTGGCGGTCTTTCAACCATTGTATAGCGGGCAGGGTGCGGCGGAGAAAAGTGATGACGTTGGCAATAAACAATTCTGCTACGGCCTGCGCATTTCTTGCCGGCGTATAAAATACAGGAATGCCGTGCGCGCTTGCAGCTTCGAGCGCCACATTGGAAGGTGTACCGCGGCATACGCCGATAAACTGCAGATGCGCATTTTTATTGATCACCGTGGCAGTCACATGATCGTGTTCCGTGATGAGTGCCTCGGCTTCGGTTTCGTATAAAAGTGCCAGCAATTCTTCTTCGTTGTAGGCACGGCCATTTTCTTTCCAGGGACGATAGATCACCTCACCCAGCCCCTGCTTCACATCAAACAATCCTTTTTCATGATAAGGGGCAGTTACAAGTACTCGCATATTTCTCATTAAATATTTTAAAAAATAGTCCGCCTTCGGCGGGACTGATCAGTCAAACTTCATCGTAAACTCATTGCGCACATCTTTCTTCCAGGCAAGTGATTGTGTGGAAGGTGAGATAGCGAACAAGGGTGAGAAGGTTTTTACCTTAACAGTTTTGCCATCGGGGAAAAACTCGAAGATGCGCAGCCAGCCATCTCCTCCATTCCCGTTACGGTGACCACCACCCATCGACTGTGCGTCGAACAATACCTGGTGCACGGTTTTGCCGGAGGCATTTTTATCCTGCCGGTAACCTTCACCTGAGATGTGCCCGCAAAGCACCATTTCAATATTCGAAGCGGGCTGCACGAGTTTTTCCCATATCTGTGTGCCGTTGTTGGCAAAGGGCATTTTGATGCGGTCAGATTTCTGGATTTTATTATCGATGGCAAAAGGTTCGTAGATGATCCAGCGGATTTCACCGGATGTGCGCTGATCCTTCTCACTGAGGAATGCGTGTGTGAGTAATACGATACGATGATCTTTGTATTGTTTCATCTCCGCTACCCGTCGCGCCCAGGCCAGCACCGTATCGCGCGGACCAAACTCAACGGTGATAAAGAGATAATCCTTTCCGTTCATCGACTTCAGTTCATAAGCGGAGTTCTCAATCGTCGGCTGCCCGGCTTCATTGGTCGTGTTCTGCACGATCAGTTTGCGGTTCTGCCAGTTTTTATCAATGGAGAAAAAATCATTGAACCTGGTATTGCGGTTACCCTGGCGATCGATGCTGTAATCATGATTGCCGGTAGCCGTGATATAGGGAACTTTGCCGTCGAGACGGGAAAATGCGCGCGCTGATGTTTCCCATTGACGTTGGGCAGACTGATCACCATCTTCGCCCCGGTTGATGATATCATTTTGTTCCACGAGGTCGCCGGTGCAAACCACCATCTTGATGTTGAGCGTATCGATATTGTCCTCGATCCAGGCCATCATCATGTCGAGCACGGGCTGGTTACGGTTCCATTTAACATAGTTCTGGATATCGGGTATCATGATCATGGACCATGATCCTTTTTGTTCCAGTGCGGGTTTGCTGTATTTCTCCTGTGCAAACAGCAGATTGCCGGTAAGCAACAACAACAAAAGCCAGCTTAGTTTTTTTGTTTTCATACACTGCTTATTCGATAATCAGATCGGTTTGTAAAAAATAATGATCGCTCGGATATTTACCCTTGATAGAATCCCTGATGATGCCTGCGGCAACAGACTTCACTTTTCCACGATACCATACAAAATCGATACGGCCCTTTGAAGCTCCTTTGGGATAATTTTCTCCGTTGAATTCATGGGTAGTGTATCCGGCTTCCACTTCTCCGTGAATGGTTTCATACGCTTCTTTCCAGGCCGCGGTTTTTATAGATGCAAATACCTCACTCTCACGGCGTGCATTGAAATCGCCCGCGAGCAGCTGCGGAAAACCGGGCTGATATTGCGCGCTTTCCTCCACCACCATTTTCAGTTGGCGGATCTTTGCATTTTCGGAAACGTGATCGAGATGCAGGTTCACCACCCTGAATTCTTTGCCGGTATTGCGTTCGCGCAGTCGCACCCAGTTGGCATGCCTGGCTCTCGCGGTGTCCCATGATTTGCTGCCCGCAACTAATGGAGTTTCAGAAAGCCAGTAAGTACCGGCGCCCAGCAGTTCATATCTTTCGCGGGAAAAAAGAATGGGATTTTTGGCGATACCGTGGTACCCTGTGGTATGTTCATCCATTTCAGGGCCATCAAATCCGAGCAGTTGAAAGTTTTTAAAATATTGACGGAAGTCTTCTGCCTGCACTGTCAGCACTTCCTGCAAGGCAATGATATCAGGCTTTTTGTTTTTTATAATTTGTAAACAAATGTCTTTTCGTTGCGGCCAGCCTACTCCTTTTTCCACGTCTTCATCTAAGGCAACGCGGATGTTTGCCGTGAGCAGGCGATGATATTTTTCCTGTTTACCATCTCCTGTATTTGCCCCAAACGATGGCAGCACGGGCAATAATGCAGCGGCACTCAGGCCTTTGATAAAATTTCTTCTGGTTGAACACATAGCGCGTGAATTGTGAATCGTGATCCCGATGCTTCGGGAGTCAATCGTCAATCGTGAATAGTGAATGGTGAATAGTGAATCAACCTTACACCTTCTCCCTTACACCTTATACCTTATACCTTACACCTTCTCTCAAATAAGCGCCCTTCTCTCTCAGTTCTTCCTGCAATTTCTTTACATCGATATCTGCCGGTTGAACGCCTTCGCGGATCGCCATCTTTGCCGCGCGGCCGGCTGCTTCGCCCATGGCCATGCAGGGCGCCATCACGCGGATGGCAGACATCGCTTCATGGGAGGTGGAAATGCAACGTCCCGCAACGATCAGGTTTTTCACCTGCTGCGGAATCAGTGAGCGGTAAGGAATATCATAACAGTCGCCACACCATTCCAATGTACAGCCACCTCCCTGCGGATGATGGATATCCAGCGGATAACTCGCTACAGCGATCGCATCATCAAAATGACGGCAGGACAAGATGTCTTCACGCGTCATGGTATATTGACCTTCTATGCGTCTGGTTTCGCGGATGCCGAGGAAGGGTGCGGTTTTGAGGAAGTAAGCATTTTCAAAACCCGGCACATATTTAATCAGGTATTCCTGGATATCGTGTATCTGGTTGCGGCCTTCTATCTCGCCATGCGAGAGGCTTCCGGGATCAGTTCCGTTTACGCCATTCACCCGTGTCATGTTCACCCACACTTCTCCTTTGCGTAAACCGGTGATCAGGATCGTTCTCTCGGTTGTTAAGGTCAGTCCGTCTTCCTGCGCTTTTTTTACGAGGTTGCGCATACCTACCAATACAAACTGGTTGTTTTGTCCGAAGTATTCGGCAGGTATGAAGTCCGTGAGGTAAGTGCGTGGTTCTTCCGCAACGCTGGTACGCAATTTTTCCGTGTCTACACCGCCCAGGCAGAACATCAGTGTCGGCGGTTGTACGCCGCCTTGTTCATTGCCATACTCGCAGGGAACGCCCGCTCGGTAAGCCACGTCGGCATCACCACTACAGTCGATGATCGTTTTGGCCAGCATCACTTCGCGGCCGGCTTTGCTTTCGATGATTACGCCTTTGAGCTCGTCTTCTTCTTTCACTACGCCTGCACAGAAGGCATAAAACAAGACATCTACTTTTGCTTCGGTCAGCATTTGCAGCGCTACGGTCTTTACTGCTTCCGGCTCTACCAGGGTAAGACTCATGTGCAGCGGACAGGGACGGTGTTCACTCGAAGCCTGCACGGCTTTCAGGCGATCGATCAGTTTTTGCGGCAGCCCTTTGATGATCTGGTTTCCTTTTTGTCCCAGAAAACCCAATATCGGCAAGCCGATGGTAAGGTTACCGCCTACAAAACTTCTGCTCTCGATTAACGTAACATCGAGTCCGTCTTCCGCTGCAGCCAGCGCGGCCATGATACCTGAAGGGCCACCGCCGATCACGAGTACATCTGTTTCTTTTCTTACCGGTATCTCTCTTGCCGGCTCCGTGATGGTATTCACTGTTGTATTTTTCATCTGATCGTATTTTTATAAATTATTTCACTACCGGTTGAACCGATGGCTTTTCGGGTCGCACCATGGTCCAGAGTATCAGTATGGCGATGGGATGCAGGAAAGCCATTGCCATAAATATTTTACCTGCACCCAATGTACCCATGAACTGCCCTACGAAATAGTTGAACAACACCGCGCCCAGTGCGCCGAAACCTCCGGCGATCCCCAATACACTCGCTACATTTTTCACCGGAAAAGCCTCTGCTACCACTACACTGATGGTAAATAACCAACTCAAACAAGCGATCGCCACGATGCTGAAAACCAGCAGGGTTGACCAGGCGCTGCTTAGGTAAGGCGTAAGCGCGCAAAGCGGACTTACACAGGCAACGGTAGTGAGCATGATCTTTCTTGCACGCAAGGGAGCATAACCTTTTCTTACCAATTTATCCGACCAGGCCGAAGTGCCGATAGCGCCCAGATCTGCGAATAAAAAAGGAATCCATCCAAACATGCCTACCTGTGCCAGGGTGAGACCTGATTGCTCCTGCAAGTAGCCCGGCAGCCAGAACAAACAGAAATACCAGACCGGGTCGCTCACAAAACGGATGAGCAAAATGCCCCAGAGGCTTTTTGTTTTCCAGAGATCTTTCCATTTGAAAGCAACCTCCTCCGCAACGGGTGCTGATCCGGTGGCTTCCTGTAAAATATCTTTTGGCGGATCGCGGTATACCAGCCGCCACAAGATGGCGATGAGTAAACCGATAGCACCCATGGCGATGAAAGCCGTCTGCCAGCTATAACTTATCGCGATCCAGGCAATGACCGGCGGAGCGATGATGGCACCAATCGAACTTCCTGCTACGCAAAGGCTATTGGCCGTGGCGCGGAGTTTTCCGGGAAACCATACCGTTACCACTTTCAATTGTGCGGGAAAATTTGTCGGCTCGGCCGCGCCAAGCAATCCTCTGAAAAAACCGAACTGTCCGATCGTGCGTGAAATACCGCCACCTATACAGGCAAGCGACCAGGTGATGATGCCGAAAAACATCACCAACCGCGCACCAAAGCGGTCAACCATCCATCCCGTTACCGGATACATTACTGCGTAACAGATGGTGAATATGTTCAGAATAACAGCATAACCGCTATCATCGAGGCTGAACTCCGCCTTGAGCACCGGTTTCAGGATCGATACAATCTGCCTGTCCACGTAATTGAATACGATGGCAATGAAGATCACGGCGATGATCAGCCAACGTCTTTTCGACGGCGGCATCTTCCATCTGCTTGCTGTTATTGCTTTAATCATTGCTTATATTAATAGCCTGGATTCTGTGTCAGGTTGCGGTTGATGATCACTTCTTTTGAAGGGATCGGCCACAGGTACTGACGTGTTTTGTCGAAGTTACGTGCTACCATCAGTTTGATGAGACCGGTGCTGTGCATGGGGCCAAAATCCGGCAGCCATTCGTCATCGATTTCCGTTACCGAAGGGAAAAACCAGAGTCCGCGATCCACCACTTTTGTTTTGAGATCATTGGGATCCAGCATGCCGTAGATCGGTTTGGTCAACACCTTCTCCGCTATTCTCCAACGGATGATGTCATCGAAGCGACGGTTTTCCCAGGCCAGCTCCACTCTTCTTTCATTGCGTAAAATTTTCCTGAGTGCCGGTTGCGTAGTTGCTGTTACCGCGGGATAACGTGTCGTTTCCGTGATCGCCACTTTATAAGCGCGTGCACGTACACGGTTGATGGCATCGCGGACAGACTGATCGATCTCGTTCAATTCAATTTTTGCTTCCGCATACATCAGCAGCACATCTGCATAGCGCATGATGCGGATATCAAAATCGGAACGTTTGTCATCGGACCATTCTTCGTCTACCCCTTTTTTCAACGCAAGGCCGTTGTAAGCGGCAAACTGGTCTACGCTGCGCGTGTCTTTGTTGCTGACCAATGCGCCGGTTGCGGTGTTCTGTACACGTATGCTGTACGGGTTGGGATCATAAATAAATCCAAGGAAAGGCGTATTGAATTCCACGATGGTCATCGCACAACGCGGATCACGGTTCACAAAAGGATTACGCGGATTGTATAAGGGTGACTCATCGATCGGTAAACCGTCGGTGCAGGAGAAGGCGGCAAACAATTCCCAGGAAGGTTGCGCTACCGCACCACCGCCGGGTGTACGCGGATAGAAATTGGTCGTGGCCCAAAACTGTCCCAGTGCCAGTGATTGGGGCAGAGCAAAAATTGTTTCGTTTGAATTACGTGTTCTGGATAAGAAATATTCAGCAAAGTCGGGATGCAGGCTGTAAACGTTCAGGTCCATACAACCTTTGGCAGCATCACGCGCCATGGCCCACTCGCCCATGTAAAGCGCGGTGCGTGCCTTGAAAGCATACGCAGCACCTTTGGTCGCTCTTTTCAATTCAGACGTACTGTAACTTACCGGAAGATTGGCGATGGCATAATCGAAATCGCTGTATACCTGTTGCAATACCGTATTCTTGTCGGTACGTCCGAGGCGGAACGCCGCTTCAATATCAATGTAATCAGTATAAAAGGGCACATCACCATACAGGAAAACCAAACGGCCATAGAACACCGCGCGCATGAAACGCGCTTCAGCCGCCAGTTGTTTCAGTTTGGTTTCTGAAATCTGTCCTGCTGCGTTATCAAGACTATTAAGAATCGTGTTGGCGCGGGTAATGCCTTTATATGTATTAAGCCAGGTATCCTCTGCCAAAGTCCACTCACTGGTTACAGAACCGGCTGCAAACGCATGCACCGCCTGGCGCTGGCTCCAGTTATCAGTCATCCGTTCTGTTTCAAGATTTTGTTCAAGCCCCCAGACGTAGGTCCTGTAGAGATCGTTTAGTGCGAGTGTGATCTCCGTTTCGTCGGAATACCAGTTTTCGCTTGAACCTTCCGACAGCGGATTCAGATCCAGTTTGGTGCAGGAATTAAGGAAGCATCCTGCGAGTAGAAGAAAAAATATCTTTTTCATGATCATTAGAATTTGATGGTTACACCGAAATTGTAAGAGCTGCTGATATAAGTGCTGTAAGTGGATTCAGGATCCCATCCCTTCGGCAGATGATTGATCGAAAACAGGTCTGTTACGGAAGCAAACAGGCGAACATTGTTCAGTTTTGCTTTGCGCGACAAACGCTGCGGAATGGAATAACCCAGCATTACATTCTTCAGCCGGAAATAAGCACCGTTCACCAACCAGAAATCAGAATTCACATAGTTGTTGTTTTCGGCGGCGGTATAAGAAAGACGCGGATAACGCACCTGTTCATTTCTTTCTTTGGAATTATACACGCTCCAGTAATCACCGTCGATGATTGCCGGCGCATTGGTCCAGGCGCTGAAGAAGGGTTTTACCATTTCAGGTGTCAGGCGGGAAGTTTGTTTGCCTACGCCCTGGAAAGCCAGCGCGATATCAAACCCTCTGTATTCTGCATTGATCATACCACTGTACAGAAAACGGGGCAGTGATCCGCCGAGTGGTACGCGGTCATAATCAGGTGTGATCTTGCCATCGGGTACGCCGTTGGGACCACTGATATCGCGGTACCTGATATCACCGGGCTTAACGGATGAATACAATTTCGGAGAACCGTTCACTTCCTCCTGTGTCTGGAACAATCCGTCGGATATATAACCAAACCATTCATTGTATTCGCTGCCCATGCGGATGATCTTGGCACCATCGAGTACGATACCGCCGAGGTCGCCCATTTTGGAACGGGAATCGGAAAGATTGAAAACAAAAGAATATTTCAGGCCGCGATAACGGTCACGCCAGCCGAGTTGGAAATCCCAGCCGTTGGTAAACATCTTACCTGTATTCTGCTGAGGGTTTTCGAAGCCCATGTAATCGGGGATCTCAAGCTCCAGCAACATGTCTTTTGTTTTCTTGCGAAACACTTCGCCCGAAACAGAAAGACGGTTGTTGAGGAAACTGGCGTCCACACCGAAGTTGGTGGTTTCGGTTATTTCCCAGGTAATATCGCGGATGGCGTAGGCGAATTGTGCAGCGGTGATCGCCGACACAGCCGTATTTCCCTGGTAAAATAAAGCGTTGGAGTAACCGATAGAAGACTGGTAAGGATAATCGCCGATGCGTTCGTTGCCCAACTGTCCCCACGCAGCACGTAATTTCAGGTGAGAAAAAATGCGGTTGTTGTCCATGAATTTCTCTTCCGACACTGTCCAGCCTGCGGATATCGAAGGAAAACTTCCCCAGCGGTAATCGGGATGAAAACGGGAGGAACCGTCATAGCGGATGTTTGCCTGCAGGAAATACTTGTTGTCGTAGTCATACATCAAACGGCCGAAATAAGAGCGGTAAGCCGTTTCGCTTGCATCGCCGGTATTGTTCATGTAATCCAGCGGGCCGAGATCGAGATAAGGAAAATTAGACAAGGTATAATTGGATGCTTTCGCGCCCAGATTTTCATTGAACGAATAAAAATCTTCATAACCGGCCAGCACATTCACGCGGTGAAAACCAAACTTCTTCTGGTAATTGGCCAGTAGCTGTTTGGTAAAGGTCTTTGCATCGTTGCGTGCTTCGGAGAGGTTCGTCGCCTGGTTGCCCGCGATAAAACCGGTGAACTGTGTAGGATCGTCGGCTGCAAACACTTTGATCTGTTTTACAAAACGTTTGGCTTTGGTACTGGCAAAATAAGGCGAGAAAACACCGGTGATAGTGAGTCCTTCAACTGGTTTAAACTGAAGAGAAGCGCGTCCCGTGAATTTGTTCTGCCAGCGGTTATCAAAACCACCGTAATGCAATTCAGCGTAAGCGTTGGAACCGTTCTTCCCTTCTGCCACGCGGCCATCCGCCCATGTGGCAGCGTAGATAGGTGCATAACGCTGCGCATCCCAGATCGGATTCAGCACGGGTTGTTTGGTCATCGAATAATTATAAGCGATATCAAACTGTGCGGTGATGTATTTATTAAAATTGAACGTATTGTTCAGGCGTGTCATGACGCGTTCGAAATTGAAATAATCATACAAGGCGTCGGCGCTTTCATAATTGATCGAAGCCTGCGTTTTTACTTTATCGGTTCCGGAAGAAAAGCTGAAGTAATGGCTTTGTCGCGGCGCTGTTTTGTTCATCAGCAGGTTGCGCCAATCGGTAACGGGATAACGGTTGGGATTGGTTTTGTTGTACTCCAGCCAGTTCTCTACATCGTCCTGCGTATACAGTGCGTACTCGCCGCCGGGCGTATTGCCGGCATCGTTCCAGGTAAACTCGTTAATCATTTCGAGGTAACGCTTCACGCCTACTACTTCGGGGAACTGGGTGGCTTTTTCAAAACCGAGGTTGGCGGTGTACTCGAAAGATTGCTGACCGGTTCTGGGGCGTTTGGTAGTGACGAGGATCACACCTGCAGCGGCGCGTGCGCCATAAATGGAAGCGGAAGCCGCATCTTTCAATACAGAAATATCCTGCACGTCGTCTGCATTTACATCGTCGAGGCTGTTAACGGGCACACCGTCTACGATCACGAGCGGGGCGCTGTTACCAATGGTGGTAACGCCGCGTACCAATATCGACGCGGAAGCACCCGGCAAGGTGTTGGTGCGGGTCACCATCACGCCGGGCATCGTGCCTTGTAATGCCTGTGAAATCTGTGTGGCGTTACGGTTGGCCAGTTCGGCGCCATCGATGTTGGACACGGAACCGATGAGGTCTTTTTTCTTCGCTACACCATAGCCAATGGCTACATACTCTTCGAGGCTTTTCACATCACCCTGAAGCATGACATTAATAATGGTGTTGCCTTCGAAGGCCACCTCTTCTGTCTTTTTTCCTACGTAGGAAAAAACGAGTGTACCGGAAGTAGCGGAAGTGTTGAGCGAATAATCGCCTTTGTCATTGGTTTGCGTGTTGAGCGCGGTGCCTTTGAGATTAACGCTCACGCCGCTGATGGGCTGACCGGTTTCATCTGTTACATTTCCTTTCAATGCCGGCGTATTACCCGGCTGTGCGAAAGAAATGGATGAAAAAAGTAAAATGCCCGCCCAGAAAAGGAATAATGTCTTGAAGGCTTTTTGCCAGGCACCCGGCGGCAGGGCGACAGTGCAGTAATTTTTTTTCATAACAGCTTAGTTTTTAGTTGTTACTAATTTTCTATACCCGATAACTCCTTATTTTTTGTTTCATTTTGTTTAATAAAGAATCATTTCAGGCAAAGAAATGCTCGCCATTTAAACAAATTGTTACCAGCCAATGAACAAATCATTAGGAAAACAGGCATAGAAAAGAGCAATCGTCCCTTTTAAAGTCAAAAAAATAACTGACCTTAGCTTTCAGTAGCAACAGGGATTGGAACCAAATGTAACAAAGTTTAACTTAAATAAACAAAAAATAATAAAATAAAACCTTTTGAAAGTTCGAGGAGAAGGAATAATGCGGGCAGTTTTACCAAATAGTAAAGTCTATGTAAGACTTTTAAAATATTGAAAAATAATAACATTTTTGCTGAACCAAACTTTATCGCGTGAAAACGATTACAGATCGCCATCAATTTATTTTAAAGAAGCTCCAGGAGAAAGGAAAAGTAAGCATCCCCCAACTGGTGGATGAAATGCAGGTAAGCGGCGTTACCATCCGCAAGGACTTGAAACTGCTGGAAGAAAAGAAACTCCTGTTTCGCACGCGTGGCGGAGGTTCCGTTGACAATCCGTACGCCATCGAGCGTCCCATCAATGAAAAGGAATTTATCCGCGCCGATGAAAAGAAAAAAATCGCCGCCGCAGCGCTTGGTCTCATCGGTCAAAATGATTCCATCATCATTGGCTCGGGTACCACCGTATTTGAAGTAGCGCGCCAGCTTTATCCCGAAAAAAGAATCGTCGTCATTACACCCGCACTGAAAGTGTCGCTCGAACTTTGTAACCGTCCCAATGTAGAAGTACTGCAATTGGGCGGGCTCGTACATCAGAGCTCCTCCTCTGCTGCCGGTTCGTTTGCAGAAAAAATCCTGGACGAACTTTCCTGCGGCGTTTTATTTATCGGCGTTGACGGCATCGATCTTGAACACGGACTCAGCATTACCAACATCATGGAAGCAAGCCTGAACCAGAAAATGATCGGCCTTGCACAAACCGTAGTGGTATTGGCCGACAGTTCAAAGTTTGATCGTCGCGGGCTTGGCAAGATCTGCAACCTCGACCAGATCGATTATATTATTACCGACAGCGAAGTAAGCCGCGAAGTAGTGAACAAAATCGAGAAAGCAGGTGTAAGGGTTATTATTGCAGAATAATGCTTTAAAAAAAAACACATGTTTACCATTGACCAAATCCGGCAGGCACATAGTAAAGTGCAATCCGGCGCTGATTTCCCTTCTTATATTAAGGAGATTAAAAACCTCGGCGTAACACATTACGAAGTATACGTTGCCGATGGCCGGGCAGACTATCATGGCAATGATAACACGGCAAGCTGGCCTTCGAAATATGCGGCTTTGTCCGTCGCCAACACGCCCGACAGGGAACATTTTCTTTCCATCCTGAAAGCGCATCAGCAGGGACAATCCGATTATCCCACCTTCTGCCGGCAATGCGCGGAAACAGGTGTATACAAGTGGATCGTTTCGCTTACAGACATGACCTGTACTTATTACGACCAGGCCGGCAACCAGTTGCTGACCGAACATATTCCCGGATAAGTAAGCTCACTTGCGTTAACTTAGCAGGTGTCATGCCCGGCCTCGATACGATATTACAATACACCCTTCCGGCTACGCCCCAATGGTCGATTTTCGGCAGCGCAGATGAGTTTAATAACTTACCGGATGCGACCAAAGACCAGGTTTCCTTCCTGAATAAGAAGGCCACGGATTACCTGTCAGACCTTTTGCATACAGCCAGGCTGATTACCGGCGGTGGTTGGGAACCGTTTCAGCAAAACTTTAAAATGGTCGAGACATTTGACCAATTCTACGCTGATGATGAAAGCCGCCAATTACTAAAAAAATGGTTGTACCATCGCGGCATTCCTTTTTCCAACCAGGTATTTTTATTGCAGACAAATGAAAATGCCGTTGTCACCACGTGGAAAATGATCCTTCGTTACTCACCTTTTATTTTCCCCGGGGACGATGTGGCCATATTCGATCAAACACTTAATTGGTGTTTGTTTTTTTACCATGAAAACAAACTCTTCTTCGTCCGTGACCGCCTTTATGATCCGGCGGAAGATGAGCAACGCATGCAGGAACTGAACGAGCGCAAAAAGAAATACCCGCAGTTCCGGCATCCTTATTTTTAAAATGCAAGCCATGAGTTATCTGAACAGTGTCACTGCTCAATTAAAGTATTACAAAACACTTGCTGAAAAGGCGATGGAGCAATTGCCGGATGAAAAACTATACTGGCAATTTAACGAAGAAAGCAACAGCATTGCCACGATCGTCCGGCACATGTCGGGCAACATGATCTCCCGTTTCACCGATTTTCTGGTGAGTGACGGAGAAAAATCCTGGCGTAAGCGTGATGAGGAATTTGAAAATCCTGTTTTCACCCGCGAAGAGTTGATGACCATCTGGGAAAAGGGCTGGCAATGTGTGCTGGATACGCTGGCTACACTCGACGAATCCCATTTAGAAAACATCGTGTATATAAGAAACGAAGCACACACCGTTACCGAAGCGTTGAACAGGCAGTTGGCGCATTATCCGTATCATGTAGGCCAGATCGTGTACATAGCCAGGATGGCGGCGAATGAACGGTGGAATAGTTTGACGATACCGAGGAAGAGGTGAATGGTGAATGGTGAATGGTGAATGGTGAATGGTGAATGGTGAATCGTCAATCGTCAATCGTCAATAACGCGCCCTGAGGCTCTCGAAGGGACGTCAATCGTCAATAACGCTCCCGAGGCTTCGGGACTGAGGCCGATACTTCGGCCTCTCGAAGGGACATCAATCGTCAATAACGCTCCCTGAGGCTCTCGAAGGGACGTCAATCGTCAATAACGCTCCCTGAGGCTCTCGAAGGGGCGTCGCCAGCTGTTTCACTTACACATTTCCACATTGGCTGTTAAAACCCACCACCCTGTTCCTCCACCGACTGGCCAAAGGTCAGCAGATTATGATCGGGATCGAGGAGTGAGAACTCCATCTGTCCCCAGGGCTTGGCATGCAAATGTCCCGCCTCGGGCATGCGAATATTTCGCTCGAGCGCGCTTTCATACCAATCAATAATATTATCGGTACGGATATAGATCTGGCCGTAATTCTCCAGCGGGTTGAGGTCTTTGAATAAGAAGAAATGAATTTCTATATCATCCTTTTTCAAGATCAGGTATTCCGGATAGTCGGCTGCGCCTATGTCTTCAAATCCCAGTTTATTCAAATAAAACTCGCGCGTAACGGCTTTGTCGCGCATCGGTATTTTCGGATTAACAGCGGTAAGCATGCTGAATAGTTTGCTGAAAAGATACGATTTTCATGCCATGACAAGCCTCCCTTTGTCGCATGATGCACATCAACTGGTGTGAACGTTCATTTGCTGATATTTGGATCATGTATGTGCATCGCCGGCTCTGGTTTATCAGGCTCCTCCATACGATCATCTGGATTTTCTTCAATATAGTGATCGGATACATGTTGTACGCTGTCATCGCCAACCGTCTCGACACCTTGCTGTGGGTTTGTTATGCGCTGGTGGCCGCCGAAGGGTTGATATTATGGTTGTGCGGCTGGCAATGTCCGCTCACCCTGCTGGCCCGCAGGTATTCGCATTCGTCCAAAGATAATTTCGATATTTTCCTTCCCGTATGGCTCGCTAAATACACCAAGACTATTTATACCAGCCTGACGATGGTTATTCTTCTTTTAACATTGTATCGTGTTTTAACCTGAGCACTTTTTCAAAAAAAACTGTCTGTCGCTGTAACAAATGTGTTTCGTCGCCAACTTACTGTTTAAACAAGCAACGTTTACACCCAAAAAAGAATGAGCGATGAAAAAATGGATTTGCCTGCTGCTCGCTGCCACACTCGGCTTAACCAGCATTTGTTCCGGCCAAAAAAATAAAAAAAGTCTGCTGTGGGAAATTTCGGGCAACGGCCTGAAAGAGTCGTCCTACCTGCTGGGCACCTTTCACCTGTTATGTGAAAAGGACTTTGAATTAAAGCCAAAAGTCGTATCAACATTATCCAAAATAAAAAAATTCGTAACCGAGATCGATTACACCGATCCCAAAGAAATGCAGGCCATGGCCGCCGCTCCGAAAGCTGAAAAAACACTGACGTCGCAGCTTTCCCCTGATGAAGCAACGCACTTGAATGAAGTATTGAAATCCTATGGCACCACGCTCGCTGAAATGGACACATTTAATACACAGTCCCTTTATTCATTGCTGGCCAAAAAAGCGATTACCTGTCCGGCCACGGAAGTAAAAATGTATGAAGTGGAATTATTGCGGCTCGCATTGGCTACCGGCAAAAAAACCGGCGGGCTGGAAAAAATAGCTTACCAGATGGATGCATTGGCAAAATCGTACGACCTCAAAGAAGCAATCCGCCAGCTATCAGCAGGTGACCTGTATGAAAAGCTTACACAAAAGATGATCCGCGCATTCAAAAATGAAGACCTTCCCGAACTCGACAAACTGCTCAAAGACAAAAGACTGATGAATGACAGCCAGGAATACTGGATGCTCACCGACAGAAATCAGAACTGGGCAAGCGACATGCCCGCGATGATGCAGACGGAAAGTATTTTATTTGCAGTCGGAGCCGGTCACCTGATGGGAGAGAAAGGACTGATTGAACTGCTGCGTGCAAAAGGATATACAGTAAAACCGGTTTTCCAATAAACATAATCGACGTGGATCAACTAACAGAACAGGAGTTTTTACGACTGATAGAAAAGCACAAAGGTATTCTGCACAAAGTGGCCAGGATGTACATGGATACCCCGCAGGACCGGGAGGATCTGCACCAGGAGATCATCATCCAGCTCTGGAAGTCATGTAACAGTTTTAAAGGTAATAGTGAGTTTTCGTCGTGGATGTATCGCGTAGCCATCAACACCGCCATTTCTTATTTCAGGAAGGAAAAAAAGAGAAATGATACGGTTGCTTATGAGCAGGCCGGAGAACCGGAAAACGAAAACTACGATCCTGCCAGAGACAGGCAACTGGAAATATTTTACCAGGCCGTACAACAATTAAATCCGGTGGAGAAGGCGCTCATCTTCTATTTCATGGAAGGATTGTCGCACCGCGAAACCGCCGCCCACCTGGGTATCAGTGAAGTAAACGTCCGGGTAAAACTGAACCGGACCAAGGAAAAACTACAGCTCATCATTAAACAATCAGGTTATGAATCTTGACGAATTAAAATCCGCCTGGAACACTGAAAAGACGGACGACGTACATATCCCTTCACGTATGGAACAATTAAGAAAAGCCAATCATCCGCTCGACAAGCTGAAACGTAATATGCGCAACGAATGGTACATGCAGTTGCTGGCATTGCTGGCATTGGGGCTTGTACCGTTCTTTTCCGACCTGCACGCTTCTACTTATATAATTTATTATGCCGCTTACGCCATGTGCCTGATCGTATCTGCTTATTACCTCACCGTATTCCGCCGCTTTTATCAGCAGGTCAATCATTATACGGCGGACACCAAAGACAACCTGACGGAAATCTATTATCAATTCCGTCTGAATATGGAACGTTACCATTCATTCGGATTCCTGCTGATACCGCTGGTGCTCGTCTGGGGAAGCGCGTCCGTTTACAGCAAACTGTTGCAATCCGGGCGGGATTTCTCAACGCTTACACCCACATTAAAGTATTCGCTGCTGATTCTTGCTGTAGGAATTACTGCGCTGATGGTATTGGCCATGCCGGCATGGACCAGGTTTTATTATGGAAAATATACGCGGCAATTGAAGCAGGTGCTGGATGAATTGAAAGAAGAGTGAAACGATAATAAGTGAATAAGCCAATAAGTGAATGGCGCGCTCTGAAGTTCCCGACGGGTTACCTTTGGAATAAAAAAAGCTCCCAATGGGAGCTTTTTTTATTTCGCTTTCCAGCCATCTTTCAATCCTACCGTGCGATTGAAGACCATGCCGCTGGTGCTGCTGTCTTTGTCCAATACAAAATATCCTTTGCGGATAAATTGATACGCTTCACCAAATACGGCATTGCGCATCGCAGGTTCCATATAAGCAGCTTTCACGAGTGTCAGCGAATCGGGATTAATGTATTCTTTGAAATCACCTTCTTCTGAAGACGGGTCTTCCACACGGAAGAGCCGGTCATATAAACGCAATTCCGCTGTCACGGCATGCTTCACACTTACCCAGTGCAAGGTTCCTTTCACATTGATACCCGATGTATCTGCACCGCTTTTGCTTTCGGGGATATAAGAGCAACGAAGTTCCGTTACATGACCATCTGCATCTTTTATCACCTCATCGCAACGGATGATATAAGCGCTTTTCAGGCGCACCATTTGTCCGGGTGCGAGACGGAAATATTTCTTCGGCGGATTTTCCATAAAATCTTCGCGCTCGATATAAAGTTCATTGGAGAACGGCACTTCGCGCTCGCCACCTGCCGGATCTTCCGGGTTGTTCTCGCTGTGCAGGATCTCTTCGCCGGCATCGCCGCCGTTGTAGTTGGTGATCACCACCTTCAGCGGGTCGAACACCACCATCCGTCGCAGGGCTGTTTTATTAAGGTCTTCGCGCACGAAAAATTCCACGAGACCGAGGTCAACGCTGTTTTCACGTTTGGCAATACCTACCCTGTCACAAAACTCACGTAAAGCAGACGCCGTATAACCGCGGCGGCGCATTCCGCTGATAGTAGGCATACGCGGATCATCCCAGCCGTTTACATGCTTTTCATTCACCAGTTGAAGCAGTTTGCGCTTGCTCATCACGGTATAGGTGAGGTTACGGCGCGCAAATTCATATTGGTGCGAAGGATAAATCCCCAGTTGCTCAATAAACCAATCGTACAACTCGCGGTGAGGTACAAATTCCAGCGTACAGATCGAGTGCGTTACTTCTTCGATCGCATCACTTTGTCCGTGTGCGAAGTCATACATCGGGTAAATGCACCATTTATCGCCTGTACGGTGATGGTGTGCATGTTTGATGCGGTACATGATCGGATCGCGCATCAGCATGTTGGTGTGCGCCATATCGATCTTTGCACGCAAGGTGCGGCTGCCATCGGCAAACTCACCGTTACGCATGCGTTGAAACAGATCGAGGTTCTCTTCTATTGAACGATTGCGGTACGGGCTGTTTTTGCCGGGCTCAGTGGGCGTACCTTTCAATGTCGCGATCTCTTCGCTGGTACTGTCGTCTACATAAGCCAGTCCTTTATTGATCAGTTGAATGGCAAACCCGTAGAGCTGATCGAAGTAATCAGACGCATAGAGTTCATTTTTCCATTCAAAGCCCAGCCATCTGACATCATCCTTGATGCTTTCCACATACTCGGTGTCTTCTGTTGTAGGATTGGTATCGTCAAAACGGAGATTGGTATAACCTCCGTACTTCTTGGTAAGACCAAAGTTGAGACAGATGCTGGTAGCATGTCCGATATGAAGATAACCGTTGGGTTCGGGCGGAAAGCGCGTGACAATGCTTTTATACTTACCGCTTTTCAGGTCGTCTTCAATGATTTCCTCCAGGAAATTGAGGCTTCTTTCTTCTTTTTTAAGTTCTTCTGACATAATGCGCGAAGATACAACAGAAAATGGCATAAAAAGGCCCGCATAAAGCGGGCCCCTGGTGTGGTTTATTCTGTCAACTATGCGATATCGTGGCAAATGCCGGTTTCTTACGTTTCATAAAATTACCGATATCATCCTGGAGGTGCTTGCTTCTGAGCGACCAGAATTCCGGTGGCGGCAGAGACTCCCCTTTTCTTTTGTAGCTGACTTTCCGCGTGGTACTATCGCTCTCAAAATAAACGGCTGCATCATCGGGGCGTACCGAATGCTCCAGATCCAGTACAAGTTTGGCGGTCTGTATCTGGCGGCCATCGTTCAGTTCCAGTTTAAAACCGGCACCTGATCGGTGGATACGCCGGATCTTTCCGGCTTCAACAATTTCCAGCTCCGACGACAACGAACGCAGGCTCTCTTTCACCTGCGCAGCTCCGCTCATCTCCGGATTTTGGATCAAAACTAATTTTTTCTGTTGGTCATTGCCGGCCATTACACGTGCAGGTGCAAGGGCCAGTACGGGCATAATAAGCCCTGTCTGGTAAAGAAAATCACGACGGCGCATAACGTTGGACGATTTTTGGTAAAGAGGCCGGGACGGCTAAATACCGGCCTCTTTTATGGACGAAAAATACAATATTATTTCACAAGTTTGTACGTAGCGGATTGTCCGCCGTACACGGCACTGAGTACATAAGTACCGCTTGCCAATCCCGATACTTCGGGCAGGATCAGCGTGCTGAAGCCACGCGGTGCATCTATGCTGCGGCTTACCATCACACGGCCCGTGATATCGGTGATCCTTACCAGTACCTTGCCGGCTGCAGGCAGGTTCAATCCAAGCTGCAACTGATCACGGAATGGGTTAGGACTCACGCGCGTCAGGAAACGTGCGGCCTGGTCAGGCGTCATGATGACTACATCGCTGTACTCCACCGCACCGGAAAGACTGACGATTTTGAGGCGGTAGTACAGGCGGGCAGCACCCGTGGCATCTGTATCGAGCCACATATAATTGCGCACACTCACACCCGCGCCGCCATTGAGACGTCCGAGCGCAGTATAGTTGATACCATCCAGGCTCTTCTCTACCTCGAAATAATCGTGGTTCACTTCCGCAGCGGTCTGCCATTGCAGCAGCACATCACTTCCCTGCCAGTTGCCACTGAAGAAGTTCAGTTGCACAGGCAGCGGGTTAGAACCGGTTTGGATAATGAAACCGCTGAAGCCTGTTACATCGAATGTTACTTCCCAGCGCGATGCTGTGGCATTCCATACGATGTTGGCATCAACCGGATCGATCACGGTGCGCTGACCGGTATAAGACGCGGGCAGACCTGTTCCGTTGTTGGTCTGGCCTGCATATTTTCCTACACGCAGGTTGGCTTTGCCCGTGTTGTCTGAAGGACCTGTTGGTAATTGCGGGCCTCCGCCAACAGCGGTATTGAAGGCGTTGAATTCAGCCTGTGTGAAATAAAGCGTCACAGTACCTGTTGCAGTAGCCGCGTTGGCTGTCGGGGTGATCTCGTAGTGACGTGCCACAAAAGGCTGACCAGCCACTGTAGGTACCGAACCTTCGATCCATACTCTTGCATTGACGTTACCGGTTATCGGTGAGCCGCCCGTTGCCTGCACACGTGTTATCAATGCGCAGGACCCGCCGTAGAACAAGCCATCCGGTGGTATTGTCTGCGTTACATTCTGTGCTGTGCCGGGCAATGTTGCCACAGTAACAGTAAGCAAAGCACCAGTACTGTTTACAGACCCGCATGAGTTGGTTACCACAGCACGGTAGTAACGACCATTGAATCCGGTTACATCAGAAATAGTGAGCGTGTTAGTAGTCGCACCGCTGTATACGCCGCCATCGGTGATATTGTTCGGCGTAGTGAATCCTGCATCGGTAGCCCACTGCCATGCATAAGTTGGAGCCGGAGTACCGGTAGCAGCAACGGTAAATGTAGCCGAGCGACCTGAACAGGTAGACACGGCAGCAGGTTGTGTCCCTATTACAACCGGTGAATTTACCAGGTAGGTACATTTAGCCGATGTTGTGCCGATTGCATAAGCGGTATTCGTCAGTAGCCAGTTTGCCGGGTTATTAATGGCCGTAAGATAGGCCGACGGACAGGTAGCGCCCGCAACGGTGCAATTATATTTTCCGTTATCCGATTCAACATCGGCTACTGATATAAAAACAGCCGTATTGCCACCAGAGAGCCCCGGAGGCATGCTGCTTTCGTTGCCACCAGTAGCTGCCGGGCCGTCCCATGCGGCGGCATTGCTTGTGCCCACAATTACGTTTGCGTGCAGACCGGCGATAAAGCGGCGGGTGCCGTCGTCGTAATTACCGGCCGGGCCTCCTACCGGACCAGTCTGGTAAATCAATACCTGGTCACCTGCGGTTGAAAACTCCATATTATCGGAAGTGGCTCTGGTTGCCGGAGTTCCAAGTTGAACGGTTCCCGCCTCATCGGAATAAGCGGTCCAGGTAACAATGGGATCTACATATGTGGAAATAAAAAAAACTTCAGCTCCCTGTGCGATGCCTGCAGCGGGAACAGTCCACCGGATGGTACCTTCGGTATTAACGATAAACGCGTTGCCCGAACCACTCCACCCGCGGTCGGTGATGTAGAGCACTGTGCCGGCAGCGAGACCACCGGGCTTTAATACCACAAATGAAAAACGATCCTCACGGTTTGTCGTTCCGCCAAACTGGTTATTCGACAGATCAAGATCACTCTGGTAACTCGTAAAAGCGAGATCGCCTGCAGCCAGGTTGTTTTGAGCAATCATGTTATTGCTGAAAAACAACGACCCGCAAAGCGCCAGAAAAGACAGGTAGAATTTATTCATAAAATCAAGGTTTAGATGTGCGTTTAATAAATAGGTAGCGTCTGGTTCGCGATGGGTGGGTGGGCTTGGTTGGTTGGGGGTGTTGGTTAGTGTTCATGTTTCTCTTATGTTCTCATTCAGTTTTTTCAGTTTAATTGTTGCCCGGCTTTCATGCCGGCCTGCAACATTTGTGTGACACCTAAAAATCCCTGCGGGGTGCAGATCACCCGTACACGGATTGTTGAGTTATCGCTGCAGGCTATCGTGAGGCCGTTTGTTTCGTCAACAGTGAGGATCATTCCGGGTTTTGCGCCGGCAGTCTCCTCTTCGTTCAAAAGATCAGCACAGGGAATGCAGATCACGCTTTGTCCCCAGCGTGTGCCTGCTCCTTTATTCCAGGGATTGCAGGCATTGATCATCCGCAGTACCTGTCGGCCGGTCATCGTCTGCCAATTGATCATCAAATTTGCTGCCGATATGCGTCCGTGGTATTGAGCCATTGACTCATCCTGTGCCTGCAACGGCAGCGGATGACCACTGATCAGCATCTGTAACACCGGCCCGCAGAGCTGTGCGCCCATCATACCGAGACGTCCCATTTGCATACCAAATGTATCCGTGTCGGCGATCGGCATTTTTTGCTGCAACACAACCGGGCCCTGATCGATACCGGCTGTCATCAGGTGAAGCGTGATGCCTCCTTCCGTTTCAAACGCCAGCATTTGCGACAGCACCGGATTTACGCCACGGTAACGGGGTAACAATCCGTAGTGAAAATTGATGAACCGCTCCGGTAGCAAAGCAAGTGTTTCCGCTTGCAATACATAAGGAAAAGTCATCGCAAAAACTGCCAGCGGATGGTGTTTGGTGATCAGCGCTTTCAGTGCTTCGTGAAGCGAACGGCGACCGGCCGTCACTACCTCCGCGCCCGAATTGGCCCAACCACTTTTAACTTCGGCTGTAAACGCTGCATTATTTTCCGGCAGTACAATTGCTTTCAGCAATCGCGCCATGGTCAGTTGCTGCAATGCAGGAACAGCGATCTCATTATTACAAAGAACAATAACGCCTGGCTGGTTCATATACACAGATAAGTATTAAGCCAGCTCGAAGAAGGACTATCCGGGATCAGCTCAAGCATTTGCCGGTGACCTTCCCCGGTTTCTTCAATCGTATCCTGTACCACCAGCAAACCGTCTTCAGCAGTGCTGACGAGATAAGCGGGCCCCGTAACGGTATAATCCGGCTGCAATCGCAATGCCCCACGCGGTGAATCGATCGTTTGCGTTTGCATTTCTCTGATCACATCCGGTACACGTTTTTTTGCCTCCTGTTTTTTCCAGGCATTCATCAGCAGCAAACCAACTTCCCAACCCTGCATGGAAAAAAGATTGGGGTCTTTTGCTTTGGTCTCTTTGTAAAACGCGTTGAAGGCCCGGTTGCTTTCGTTGTCCAGCTCCGGGAACCAACCCGTGTAACCACGCAAGTTTTGTGGCAGGGGTTGATCAAACGAAAAATCTCCCGGTGTCTGATCAAACATCATCATGGAACCGTACAGTTCAAGTGCGTACGCCTTTTGCAAAGAACCGATCTGTTCAAAAAAGAAACGTGCCACGTCGCCGGAATAAGTACATAACAGGCGGTGCGGTCCGGGTTGCGTTTTGAGAAAATCCTCGAGTGGCGCAACCGAAAAGTTTTCTTTTTTAAAATGTCCGACAAAGCGGTAGACAATTTGTTTGCCTACCGCTTCCAGACCAGTTTCTATTGCATGTGAATGCTTGTAACCTCCGTCGTAGTACGAGGTACAGTTAATCACATTGGTATTATCGTCTTCAATGGTTTTACCGCATAACCTGCCGGTGAGATGTGCATATACATTGCTGTTAAGCGAATGCTGAATCACATTCCGCGGCTGATAATTCTTATCAGGATAATTGGCACCGCCATTGGTCACTACGATCAGTTTGCCGGCTGTTAAGGCCAGTGCATCGAGCATGGGCACGGTACGATGTTCGGCATATACCACTACCATATCGGCCTGGTCTTCCAGTATCAGTTTTTCGGCCCGTAGTTTTATTTCATCTTCCTTTAGTCCATACCCGATCGAATACACTGCGAACTTGCAATCAGCGAACTGATGCATATCCAGACAGGCTTTCAATCCATCGAGAAAATCAAATCCGATGGATGGGTACAGCGTAGAAGAGGGTAACAGAATTCCTATTGTTGGCATTTCCCTTTTTAGTTTCTGGCCGGGAATACCCCGAACATGCAAATAATATAGTTAATGCCCAATACCGGTTGCCTGGACGAATAGGGTATACTGTTACCAGCCTGCCCTACTACCAGCGGACTAAGCTGCAGGGGCGCCATGGCACCATTACTGGCTGTATTGTAAGCCTCTGTGTCGGTAAAAAAAGCTGGGTAAGAACCCTGCGGAGCGTCCTTGTTGCCCAGTACTGTACTTGCCGGCATAAGAATAGATCCCGCTACCGGGTGGGTATGTGCCGGCAGGTTGGCAGACGTAAGAGTCCGGTTTTCCGTACCACTCGTCTGACCTATCTGGTAAAGTGAAAGACCGGGTCCCTGTCCGGCACCTACCGGTGTCCGTCCTGACATATTGGGTAATCCGAAATTAGTAGTTCCGTTTCCTCCGTACACTGTACCGAGTATGGCAAATAAAGCTGTATTACTTTGAATAGCTATAATCTGTCCCTGGCAATATGCCCAGTTTCTGGGAGCAAAATTGCCTGCAAACATCCGGATTTCGCCTACTGTTCCTTCCATAGTTTAAAAGTTGATAAGGTTTAGTTACGTGAAGGAAATATTCCCTCGACACAAATAATAAAGTTGACGCAGAGGTACGGCTTCATGTTGTCCACCGGCACATTACCGTTACCAGCAGCAGGCACTTGCAGATTTAAGGTTGCAGGAGCCATGGTGGTATTGTTGGTGGAACCGTAAATGTTATCGCCGTTTACCGCCGGATAGTTGTTAAGCGGACTGATGAGTCTTCCGTCTTCGCTGGACACCAAAATGCCTGCGGTCCCTGTTACCGTATGCCCATGACCAGCTATATTGGCCGGCGTAACAGTATAACTCTCGACGCCTGCTACCTGGCCGAGAACATAGTTGGGCTGTCCCGGCCCCTGGCCCGGATGAAGGGCTACCCGGCTGGCCAGGTTGGGTAAATTGAATGTATTGACACCATCACCACCGTAAATAGTACCAAGCAGTGCATATAAGGCATCGTAGTTGGAAATGGACAACTGTTGTCCCTGACAGAACATCCAGCCACGCGGATTGAAGTTGCCACCAAACATGCGGACTTCTCCAAGATATCCTTCCATAAGAAATAAGTTTTTTAGTTTCTTGACGGGAATATTCCCTGCAGACAAATAATGTAGTTGATGGCCAGGTACGGAACCATGTTATTAACAGGTTGTACGCTGCCCGGACCGGCAGAAAGTGATAATACTGCGGGAGCCATCGTCACGTTGTCGTGAGAGGCATCATACTTCGTGCTCCCATCATTGCCAAAGTACGCGCTGCCGGGAGTTTCCGCATTTCCCGGGGTGCCATTGCCCATCATAGCGGCGGTTCCTGTAAGATTGCCGTGGGTGTGCGGGGGAATGTTGGTGGTTAAAAGTGTTGTTGAGGGTGTCCCTGTCGGCATGCCGAGCGTGTAACTGGTCGTACCATTACTGCCTAGTCCTACTCCGGTTCTTCCGCGGAAATCGGGCAGGGCAAAATTAGTAGTACCATTTCCACCGAAGGTGGTGCCCAACAAAGAAAAAAGCGCCTGGTTCGTGTTGATGGCCAATATCTGGCCGTTGCACATAGCCCAGGTACGGGGAGCGAAATTAGGAGCAAACATCCTGATTTCAGCCATGGTTCCTTCCATAAGCAAGGTTTGGTTTAGAGGTGATTAAAATTCGATTGAGCTCGTTTTTATAAATTTATTCCCGCAACCATCGTTGCATTGCAGGATAGGGTTCTACGTTTTTTTCCGCTGCCTGTTTTTCTTCAAAGGTCATTCCCATCCATTGCAGTAAGGGCACGCCAAAATAATAACCGTTATCAAAATTATCGGCCAGGCTGCTGCCCCCTCCTTTGTAACCGTTATCATGGAATACAAAACGCGAGTCGATACCAAGATACCGGCACGCGGCATAAGACCAGGCAATAGCCGCCAGCTCCTCTCCTTCACGGAAAGCTCTGGCAGCAATAGTATATTGATTAAGGGAATGTCTTTCAGACGAGGGAACAACTGCAATATGTCCGGCTTCGTGCAGTATATCGCCGGGGTAAAGAAGATCGGGATAGTAAACATGTATGGCGCCATCGCGAATGGCCAGGCCCGCAAGAAAACCCTCCACCGGCGTGTCGCTGGTATAAACAGGTATTCCTATTTCGTCCAGGAACTGAAGACTTGTCTCCAACTCTGTTTCAATGTTCACCATACAATAAGGTTGTTTCAAAGCTAACAAAAGTTTTGATCAGACCAAGTATTGTTGGTGAATGTTTACCGAATACAGGTGAATAACACGCCGGTGAGGGTGAATACACCCTCTTAGTTCCAAAGTGGCTTTTTGCCCGAGGGCTTGATCGAACCTTTTGGTTTGGGAGAATATTGCAAATGCTGACGTGGATCATGCTTCTGCGTCGCCTTTGCCTGCGCATGAAGATCCACGGATGGCATCGGGGTATTAGTTTCCTGTTCGCCTCCCCCGGCAGGTATCGCTTGTTCTTCAACAGCCGGAGCCATTGGCGCCTCCACTGCTGTACTTGTGCGTTTTACCGTTTTCTTCGTAGCCGCTTTCTTTTTCGGCGCTGCTTTCTTAACCGCCGTTTTCTTCTTCGGTGCAGCCTTCTTCTTTGGCGCAGCTTTTTTAGCCGCTTTCTTTACTGCTGATTTTTTAGTCGCAGTCTTTTTAGCCGCCTGTTTTCCCGGCATCGATTTTTTCTTAGCTGCTTTCTTTTTCGGCGCTGCTTTCTTGGCGGCTTTCTTAGGGGCGGCTGATTTCTTCCGCGGTGCGGCCTTCTTTACCCCTTTTGAGGCTGTTTTCTTTGCTGATTTTTTCTTTGAAGTTGCCATATGTAAGCATTTAATGGGTGAGTAATACCAAACGTATTGAGTTATACGCTTCTCTGCAAACGGGCCAAAAACCATACCAGCCAGTAATCGCCCACAAACCCATGAGGGTATGCTTTTTGTCGCTTTTTATTGATGTCTTATTTCCTCATTTAAATGTTTATTACCATGAACAATATCACTTACCAGGCCTGTATAGATGCCTGCCTTGCCTGTGTAGCAGCCTGTCGTCATTGCGCATCCGCCTGTCTTCGTGAAGACGATGTGGCGCATATGAAAGATTGTATCCAATTGGACATGGAATGTGCCACGCTTTGCGATGCAACAGCAGCCATCCTTTCCGCAAGTGGCCGGCAGGCAAAAGAAATGGCCGCACTCTGCGCCGATATCTGCGATCAATGCGGGGCCGAATGCGAACGCCATCAACACGACCATTGTAAAGCCTGTGCCGAAGCATGCCGGATCTGTGCAGAGAAATGCCGCGCAGTAACTGCGGCGGAGACGAGGACTTCCATTGCCATTCGTTAAGTTTAACCTATGAATGACTACATTCCCGTTTTCGGGTCTGCATTCCTGCAACGCGCAGAGTTGATTGCCGTCGAAGCGCATGGATCACAAAAGCGCCAATTTGAGGAAGCACCTTACTGGCGGCATCTGCAACGCGTGGCTGAAACCGTGTTGCGCTATTCGGGTAATGAATCACTCACCGCCGCCGCGCTGTTTCACGACATATTGGAGGATACGTCCTGGAACGGGCAACAACTGAAAGAAAGGATTTCAGCCATTGCTTCTCCACAACATGCCGTGCTGATCCTTGGCTGGGTAAAGGAATTGACGGATCAATTCATTAAAAGCAATTACCCCGGATGGAACCGGAAACGTCGCAAACAGGCCGAAGCTGAACGATTGTCAAACGTCAGCAGTGAAGCGCAAACCATCAAGTATGCAGACATCATGGACAACAGCCGGAGTCTTCATACAGGTGGCCAATCCTTTGCACCGAAATACCTCAGTGAAGCGCAAACCATCAAGTATGCAGACATCATGGACAACAGCCGGAGTCTTCATACAGGTGACCAATCCTTTGCACCGAAATACCTCAGTGAAGCCCTGCATCTGCTGCAGGTAATGACAAAGGGAAATACTGCTTTGCGCGCAGAAGCTTTACAGGTTGTGACACAGGAAATGACGCGGCTGAATATAATAATCCCCTCACGTTAGCTGGCATATTTTGTGAACCGTAAAAGAAAAAAGGTTATGAGATATTTACTGTCGATAATGCTATTGTGGAGTGCGCCGGCATTTGCGCAAAACATGGATGCCGCGACTGTAAAAAGAATTGTGGAAGGGAAAAATTATGTCGTGCAGGCACAGATGGTCACTTCGCGTTACGGTCCTCCAACGCCCGGCCGCTCCCTGACATCTGATTATGACTTTACCGTAACGCCAGACTCGATCATCTCCTATCTTCCTTACTTCGGCCGCGCCTATACTGCGCCAACCAATCCGGCCAACAGTGGTATCATGTTTACGTCTACCCAATACGATTATACCGCCAAAAAAAGCAAAAAAGGTTGGGAGATTACAATACGGCCCAAAGACAACCGCGACATACAGGCTGTTTTTCTCGACATATCCGATTCCGGCAATTCCCAGATACGGGTCAATAGCTATAACCGGGAGTCCATATCCTTCTCCGGCACTTTGGTGGAAAGAGATAACAATGGCAAGAAAGCTTTTTAACCAAAAGCGGTTTATTTTTGTACTATGTTAAAAACCGTGCTCCTTGCCATGTTGCTGGTCGCGCTTCGTGCGACCGCACAAGACACGCTTACTTTTGCTACGTATAATGTGAGTATGGAGGCCGAGAACTATGTCCGACGAGGCACGCCGGGCATTTCTCAAGCCATACTGCAACAACAACTGGCAACCGATACCAATTCGCAGATTCGCAATATTGCCAGCATCATCAAGTCCGTACGTCCGGATGTATTGCTGTTAAACGAATTTGATTATATAAACGAGCCTGACTCAGGCGTTGGAGCATTTATACGACATTATCTCAATACCGGCCCCGACGCGATCGACTATCCTTATTTCTTTTATGCCACGGTGAATACCGGCCAGCCAAGTCCGTATGATCTTGACAACAATGGAAAAGCAACGGGTGTTGGGTCGGATGCCTGGGGATTCGGTAATTATCCCGGCCAGTACGGTATGGCGGTGCTCTCGCGCTATCCTTTCGATACCACCATCAGAACATTCCAGCGTTTTTTATGGAAAGACATGCCCGGCGCATTGATCACTAAAAAAGCCGACAGCACTAACTGGTACACACCCGAAGCCTGGGCGCAGATGCCGCTTTCCTCCAAATCGCACTGGGACATCCCTCTTAAAGTAGGCAATACCACTATTCATATTCTGGCCAGTCATCCGACACCTCCCACATTCGACGGACCGGAAGACCGCAACGGCAAACGCAATCATGACGAAATCCGTTTTTGGAACGACTACATTTCCGGCAACGCAAAATATATTTACGATGACCGCGGTAAACATGGTGGTCTGACAGCGAAACAACGATTTGTGATACTGGGTGACCAGAATGCTTCAGCCGATGAAGGAGATGCCATCCGGGAGGGAATCGCTTCTTTACTCCGCAATCCTTTGATCAATACACAACCCTTTCCGGCCAGTGAAGGTGGTGCGGCAAGCAGACCCAACAATCCCAATGCGCGTTTTCATACGGCCTTCTGGGGTATGCGCGCCGATTATGTATTGCCTTCCTCCTACGGTTTTAAAGTAATAGGTTCCGGTGTATGGTGGCCTGTTGCCGGTCAGCCCGGAGCGCAGTGGGTAGCAAAAAGAGAAAGCTCTTCCGATCACAGATTGGTGTGGGTGAAAGCGGTTGTGAGTGAATAAGACGTAAGGTATAAGGTATAAGGCGTAAGGTAATAAGTTTTAGGTAGTAAGTACTGTTGTTGGTGTTAACACCAGCAATGGCTGCTCCCATTCACTATTGACTATTGACCATTCACGACTCACGATTGCCGCATTGATCAATTGCGCGAATAATCGAAATGCATATTACGTCCGGAGTAATGCACGAGCACCAGCGCCATGATGCAAAGTATCAGGAGCAAAGATATTTCCAGGTAAAATTTAACGACGGACTGTTTGACGATGACTTCTGATTCACGCTGCAATACATTTCCTTCCGTCGTCTGTACCTCATTCAGGTGACGCAATGCCGTAAGCGCACCGCTCAATGGATTCAGAAAATCTTCCCGTGTATTCGCCGCTTTTGCGGACTTTTCCAATGCATTGTATGCATCCAGGTGTTGCCTGAAATCCTTCCAATAACGCGTTTCCGTTGTAGTGAGATAAGTCTTCTCATAAGCGTGGATAATGGAATCCATCTGCCGGTTCCAGTTGTTGATCTGTTCAGATACCAGCGCTCCCTCCGATAAATGAAATAACTGTTTCTGGTAAAGCAGGTCATTTAACCGGAATAAATAAGTAGCGGGCATGAGGCGGTCATGATAGATAGAGGTCATGTTTTCTTCCAGATCGAGATAACTTTTTCTGCTGGAAAAGTTATTCAGCAGCATGATCACAAAAATGATAAATAGTCCGAGCAGCAAGCGGCGCTTCGACAGGGTTTGCATACCTGCTTTCATAATGGCAAATTTTTCGTTCGTCGTAAGTGAACGATCAAGATACTGCAATTTGTGCAACAAAAAGCCCCCGCGTGATGCGGGGGCCTGGTTCCATTGGAATGGATGATAGTATATGATTAATAACGTCCGTCTTTTTTATCCATGTCGCGGCCGATCAGGTAACCAACACCTGCACCAACCACACCACCGATTACACCACCGGCTGCACGGTTCTTTTTATTGACGATGGCACCTGTTGCAGCACCGGTAGCCGTACCGATTACGGCACCTTTCGCTGCTTTGCTCCAACCCTTTTTCTTTGTGGTAGCGGTTGAATTAGATGCTACGGGAGCAGCCGTACCTGCAGAACTTTTGCTGGTAGTCGTACGACGCGCAGCGGGAGCTGCTGCCTGCTGTTGCTGGTTATAATAAGCTTCAGATTCTTTTAACTCGTTAAGCATTTTCCAACGTTGGAAATCTGCAAAACCTACGGTGTCGGCATATTTAACCGCACCGGCTGTCTGATCGTCCGGCTTCGATTTGGTGTTACATGCTGCAACACCCACCGCGAGCGTAACGATGAGTAATGTTCTTTTCATGAGGGGTGTTTTTGAAGGTTTCATAAAAAATCGTTTTATACCCTAACCTTTGAAAAAACTGTGCCGGGAGAACGGGGATTGTTAAAGAAGAAGCAGATTATGACAGAAAATTTTCAGAAACAACAAGTTATTTCAGGTCTTTTTTAACACTTAAAAGTTATCTCCTGCCTCGTATTACCTTGCCTTAACTAATTGATAACTTATACGATAAGACCTATTGCACGCGAATGAGCAATTGCCTCCGCACTGTGCGTAAACAAACACACTTTTATTCCTTTTTCTTCGAGCGATTGCAATGTTTGCTCCGTTACAGGCAAGCGTCGGCTGTTGACCACACGTATATAAACCGCGTGCACACGCGATCCGTATTTTTCAGCCAGTTTGAAATAAATATCCGGATCACTTTGGGAGTTATCACCCAGTAAAACAAACCGCTGATTGGGGAAAGCCTCGAATATCCTGGCGATACGTAACAACTTCCCCTGATGTTTTGTCTTCCCTGTTTTGATGATTGCGTACCACCGCTTGATCTGGTTCAGCAGGAAAGCCCCTTCCGGTAGTTTTCTGAAACGGAAAACATCCACGAGGTAATCATAAAGATTCCACTCACTGCTCGATACATAGAAGAAAGGATTGGGTGCTTCCGGTATGGTATGGGCAGCCGATAACATGGAATAGTGCAGCGCAACATCGGGGAATATTTTGCGCGTATGCGGACTATTAAACAATAATGTTTTCATGCGCTGCCATACCGTACCGGAATGCGACACCATGATGGTATCGTCGATGTCTGAAATAAAACCGAATTGTGTTTTGTGGGGAACAAAAACCAACCCCTGCCCCACTATCCCGCCGGCATCGTCGCCGGCTTTAACCATCACCTGGTGCCATCCTGCATCTACTTCTGTATCAGATTTCCAGTCTATGCGGAAAAAACCATCCGTTTCCGTCAGCGACGAAATAACCTTTTTATTCCATTGCAACATCACTTTTATACCGGGAAGTGGCCGCACGAAAAAAAGGCGCAACATTCTCCACATATTACGTAAAGGATTGCGCACATGACTGGCAGCATATTTGGTTGAATGGTTGAAAACATGTCCGAAGATGGTCATATCATGTGTATGGCCAAAACCGTGGTAAATCTTGACGTGCGCCTTAGGCGAACGTACACGGTCAGAAACGGACGATGTATGTTTAGCATATGTCACCAGCAACTATTCGTTTACTATTTATTATCAACCCGGGTGCCGGAAATAGCGATACGGACTGGGAAGAAGCCATCAGGACTTTTTTTTCTTCCCGTAAAGAGTATGAAATCCATCTCTATCCATTTCCCAACCCTTGTGATCCGGAGCAGATCTGCACGGTGATCAGGGAGGCGAAAGCCGACCGCGTAATTGCCGTTGGCGGCGACGGTACACTGAAACTCGTAGCGGAATGCGTACACGGCACCGACACGCCCGTGGGCATTCTCCCTGCCGGCTCAGCCAATGGCATGGCAACGGAACTGGGAATACCTGCAGATCCTGAGCAGGCATTGCACACCTTGATCGAAGGCGAAATAAAGCCCATCCACCTGACAAAAGTGAATGGAGAACTTTGTATTCACCTGGCCGATATCGGCTTCAATGCTTTTGTGATAAAAAAATTCGACGAAGAGAAAAAACGCGGGCAATGGGGTTATGTAAAAGCAGCCTGGAAAGTATTGTGGCAAACGAAATACATGGAAATAAAGCTGACCACTGACAAGGAAGAAGTAGTAAGAAGAGCCGCGATGGTAGTAATAGCGAATGCCACCCAATACGGAAACGGTGTAATGATTAATCCCGAAGGCAGTTTATACGACGAACGTTTTGAAGTGGTGGTGATCCGCAAAATCTCTTTTACCGAAATATTCAAAATGCGTTTCACTCATAAAAACTTCGATCCTGCGAAGACGGAATTTTTCCAGGCAAAAGCGATTGAGATCCGGTCGCGGCACAAAGCGCATTTCCAGGTAGACGGTGAATATCGTGGTAAAACAAATACCGTGGAAGCGGTTATTCAGCCGAAGGCGTTAAAGATGATCGTACCCAAAGGGTGAATGGTGAATCGTCAATCGTCAATCGTGAATCCGCCCCTTGTCGCGTATTTTCATAAACATTACGAGTCTGATGAAGGTTCAATGCGTTCCAGGTTGATTTACACAGATGGTCATTGACCATTCACCATTGACGATTCACCATTGACGATTCACGATTGACGACTCCTTCATCGCATAAAACAAAGCGGCCGTTCCCAACGAACGGCCTGCTCTATTTACTGTTTGCTGACAGATTACATCCTTACCGTATCACGCCACAGCCGATACGACCACCCGCATTACCTGTGGGCTGGGTTTTATAATCATCCACACCACCGTGAACGATCAATGCTTTGCCCAGAATATTGGAGGTTGTATCGCCACCCAATGTCCAGCGGTCTGTTTCTACGGTGATGGAACCTTTGCCTTTACCGTCGAGCTTCACGTTGCCGATATCGCCGAGGTGGTATTCACCTTCGCCCCATTTACCGTGTTTAACATTGGTCGGGTTCCAGTGACCGTGGCTCATATTACCATGATCGCCGCAATCGCCGTGTTGATGCAGGTGAACGGCTACACTTTTATTCGCTTTGGAGGGAACGGTGATATCGAGTACCATTTTTACTTTACCGTTGTCCGCATCAAACTTGGCCGAACCGGTTAAAGTGGTATCGGGATAAGTGGCTTCTATTGTTACTTCCGCATGTTTCACCATCGCCATCGGTGCTTCAGGACCGGAAGGGTTGTGTTGCATGTGACTGGCAGTATCCGGAGAAGTAGCCAGTGAATCTTCTTTTTTATCCTTGTTGTCTGCGTCGTTGTTGCAAGCTACCAGCCAGGCACTGCCTGTGGCCATTACAACGAGAGCAAGTCTGCGGAGAGAGAAAGCTGAATGCATAAACATGGTTTTAGAATTTGTTGAAAAAGGACAGAAAAGACCTTGCAAAAACAATACCTGTTGTGTTACAGGCATTCCGATGGGGATTTGGGAAGATTTATCCCCACAATAACTACTACACGGGAGGTATAGTAACCACAGGCACCGGTTACAACTGCCCGGTGGCAGGTTATTTGTTTCCTAAACACAAACAATACTTTATGCCTTTTATAGAATCTGCCGGCGGGCGTGATCCCGTAAAACTTTATTACGAAGACTGGGGAGAAGGAAAACCAGTCGTTTTTATACATGGTTGGCCATCCAGCCATCGCATGTGGGAAAACCAGTTACTGCATTTTGCAGCCAAGGGATACAGGGTGATAGCCTATGACCGTCGTGGTTTCGGGCAATCTTTCAAACCCTGGAGTGGTTATGACTATAATCATCTGGCAGACGATCTGAAGCTGGTGCTCGACACACTGGACCTGCAGGATGTGACGCTTGTTGGCTTCTCGATGGGCGGAGGCGAAGTGGTAAGATACTGCAGCCGTCATAATGCGGCGCGTGTGAAAAAGATTGCACTCATCTCTTCCATCATTCCATTCTTATTAAAAACCGCCGATCATCCCGAAGGGATCGATCAATCGGTATTTGATGGGTTTATTGAAAAGATTATTGACGACCGTCCGGCGTTCCTGACCGGATTTGGTAAAGACTTTTTCGGGGAAACCCTGTTGCATCATCCGGTGAGCCAGCCGCTGCTCGATTGGGCACATTCATTGACCTTGCCTGCATCTCCCAAGGCCACTATCGATTGCGTCGGCTCCTTTTCTGCAACGGATTTCCGCAGTGAACTATCCGCCATAAAAGTACCCACGTTAATCATTCATGGTGACGACGACAAGATTGTTCCGCACGATATTACGAGTGAACAAACGGCGAAAGCTGTATCCGGTTCGGTGTATAAAGTATATCCCGGCGCTCCGCATGGATTGTTCATCACCCATCGCGATGAATTGAATAAGGATCTTGAGGATTTTTTAGGAACAATTTGAAAATTTGACGATAATGGTTTTAATTTTCAAATTATCAAATCTTCAAATTATCAAATTCATAAAAAAGGGCCCATGGCCCTTTTTTATTTCTCTTCGTTAATAACCGTTACGGCTTCGTGCAGGCGCGCGCGTTGACGGGCTATGCGGCGGCCACGGAAGAACATGTAAAGATTGAGAAACAGCATACAGCCCAGGTAAATGCTGAAGCCGCCAAGTTTATAACTGAGCACTTCTGTCATTTCCCTACCGGTAAGAATTTCGCCCCTTATATGCAAAATCCACAGAGCGAAGCCCATGTTGAGCAGGTAAAACCCTGTTTCAAAAAGCCGGTTGGTAGAAAGCGCAATATCTGCGCGGCCATTGAAAATATCGAGCATAAATACACGGCTGTTGCGAAAAAGGGTGCGTGCCACGTACCAGGTGAGCAGTAAAGCAACGGGAAGATAGATGAGGTAGGCGGTAACATGAAAAGAGTGTCCCATAACCGGAGATTTAGGTTGAAGAAATAGATTGTTTACGAAGGCCGATCAGGTAGATCGCGCCCATATTCAAAAAATGTATGATGCCGAGCAGAAGAAAAATACCACCGCTTCTGAAAGCGATATAGCCGATCATCTGTGGTACCGTATGAATGGCCGGCCAGCTACGTAAGGTCAGGGCAAGATGACCAAGGTTCAACAGGTAATAACCGGTGAGTAATGCCTTGTTGATGAAATTTGTGAGTGATTCATCGCCATGTAACAACCGGAGGATGTAAAGGCGGCCGTGGTGATAAAACAACCAACCGGCCCTGATCGTAACCGCACCGGTTATCAACAGATACAGCAGGTAGGTAAGCGTGTTCATAAGCGAATTGTTGCACAAAACTAATCAACAATTCTATGTTTTCAATATTTTCTGAAAGTAAAATAATAAAAATATTTTACCGCTTGTCGTCTCTTTCTTAATTTTAGAGACAAACAGTCGTTATGTCGTTATTGAATCAGCAAAAAGGAAAGGATAAGAAGAAGGCCGATAAGAAGAAAGCAGGCTCAGGTCCGCAGGGTTCGAAATTTATTCAGAAACCCGCTTCTGGTTTTGTTTCCAAGCAAGCCAATACAGGTTCGCAGCGCGGCAGTTAATAGTTGTTATTAACGTGCGCCGAACAGCAGGCTGCCTACACGTACCAGTGTGCTGCCGCTTTCTACCGCAATTCTGAAATCAGCGCTCATCCCCATCGAAAGGGTATCAAATGCCGCATAACCGGCGAGGGATTGGTATTGCACAAACAGACTGTGCAGATGCTGGAATTCCGCTCTTACAACGGCCAGGTTATCGGTAAAAGATGCCATGCCCATCATCCCCCTGATGCGTACTCCCGTGAGTGGCTGGGCTGTTGTTTGTGCCCATAGTGCTGCCAATTCAGCCGCGTCCAGGCCAAATTTCGTTTCTTCATTGGCAATATGCATTTGCAACAGGCAATCAATCTGCCGTCCCGCTCTGAGCGCTTCTTTATGAATTTCATTTAAAAGACGGTAACTGTCCACACCATGAATCAAGTGTACAAAAGGCGCGATGGAGCGCACTTTATTCCGCTGTAAATGACCGATAAAATGCCAGCGTATATCTGAGGGAAGCACAGGTTGTTTCTCCAGCAGTTCCTGTACATAATTTTCGCCGAAATCCCGTTGGCCTGCATCATAGAGGACTTTGATGTCTTCAACCGGTTTGGTTTTAGACACCGCCACGAGGGTTACGTTTTTCGGAGCGAGCTCTTCGGCGAGGTGTTGATATTGTGCGAGATTTAAAGTCAAAATTCAAAAAGAGTGAATGGTCAATCGTGAATCGTCAATGGTGGATTGTTACTACCTATTACTTAATACCTAATACTTATTACCTAACACCTCATTTCCCCTTGAGGATCGAACGGCTGATAACAATCCGCTGCACTTCACTGGTGCCTTCATAAATCTGGGTGATCTTGGCATCACGCATCAGCCTTTCCACATGGTATTCTTTTACATAACCATAACCACCATGAATCTGTACGGCTTCAACGGTCGTCCACATGGCCGTTTCGGAAGAAAATACTTTGGCCATCGACGAGCTCAGGGTGTAATCGATTTTCTCGTCTTTTTCCCATGCAGCTTTCAGGCAAAGCAAACGCGACGCTTCGATGCGTGTAGCCATATCTGCCAGTTTGAATGCGATGGCCTGGTGATTCATGATCTCAGTGCCGAATGCTTTGCGGGTTTTGGCATATTCGCGTGCAAGTTCGTAAGCGCCACTGGCAATGCCGAGTGCCTGCGAAGCAATGCCGATGCGGCCACCGGCCAATGTCTTCATCGCAAAAGTGAATCCGAATCCATCGTCACCGATACGGTTTTCTTTCGGCACTTTTACGTCCGTGAACATCACGGTATGGGTATCGCTTCCGCGGATACCGAGTTTGTTTTCTTTGGCGGCAACGGTTACCCCGGGCCAGTTTTTTTCAACGATGAGCACGTTGATGCCTTTTGATCCTTTGCTGGCATCCGTTTGCGCAATAACCAGGTATACGGAAGCCGAGCCGCCGTTGGTGATCCAGTTTTTGGTGCCATTCAGCAGATAGTGATCGCCCATGTCTTCAGCCGTTGTACGCTGGCTGGTGGCATCGCTGCCTGCTTCAGGTTCACTGAGCATGAATGCGCCAATATATAATTCACCGTCCTTCTTGCCCTGGGCCAGGGGAACGAGGTATTGCTGTTTCTGTTCTTCCGATCCGTATTGCTGCAGGCCGTAACAAACCAGGCTGTTGTTGACGCTCATGGCCACGCTCACGCTTGCATCGATTTTGGAAATTTCTTCCATGGCCAGGACGTAACTGACCGTATCCAGACCGGCCCCACCATATTTTTCCTCGACCATCATTCCCAGGAATCCGAGGTCGGCGAGTTTGCTCAATTGTTCGCGGGGGAAAAGCTGTTTCTCGTCTCTTTCGATCACACCCGGAAGGCATTCCTGGCGGGCGAAATCACGGGCAGCCTGTTGGATCATGCGTTGCTCTTCGGTCAGTTCAAATTGCATACAATCGGTTGTTTGTTAGGGGTCAAAGATAAGGGGTGACGGGGAAAATTCCCCTTCTTTCGTTGTCGAAAGCGATCCGCGGACAGACCCTCATTTTCTCATAAGTATTGTCAGTAGCGGATTTAAGGCTGTCTTCGCCTGCACACGCAGTTTTTACGGCAGGCAGGGGTCTTTTCAAAAATAGTGTATGTGCTTATTTTTAAAGCAAACCTCTTCAATGAAAATTTTGAAACCGGCAGTTCCAGGCATGTTCTTGTTTTGCCTATTGTTTATTGCGGGTTGCCTGGAACGTCCGGGGTCCGGGCGCATCAAAGAGATTGATGCAGACACGGACACCATTTCAAGCCATTTTGGAAAATGCACTGCAGATACACTGTGTAAAGGCAATCAAAACAAAAGAACAACCAGTACTAAAACGGCAGCGAATAATACTACCTGCCTGGCGATTACCAGGAAAAAAACCAGGTGCAAGCGAAGTCCCCGCGCGGGCGGATATTGCTGGCAACATGCACGATGACTTATCAAGAATCAGTATAATCGCTTCCCAAAAATCCCGGCAGCCCTTCTGCCGGGATTTATTTTGTCTTTTTCCCAACAAAAGCATCCACAGCTTGTTAAGGAGGCGGTATATGACCAATTTTTGACGTAATTTTGCCGCACATTTAATAGAAAAGGGGCGCATGAAAAAGATCCACATTATTTTGCTTGTCGCAATTGCCGCAGCAGTTGCCGTTTTGGTTAGCTTCCTCCAGGCCACCTCTACCTACGATACCGTAGCCACTGCCAGATCCAAACCCGGTAAGTTCGTGCACCTGATGGCCAGTTGGGACAAAGGTTCGCCTCTCCAGTACGATGCCATCAACAACCCCAACTTCCTGAGCTTTACCGCTATCGATACCCTCGGTGAAAAAGTAAAAGTCATTTACAACAACCCCAAGCCCGAAAACTTTGAACAGGCCCCCCGGCTGGTTATGAAAGGTAAGTATGTAAACGGCGTTTTCGAGTGCAGCAACATCCAAACAAAATGCCCGTCCAAATACAAGGAAGAAGCGGGTAGCAACAATACGCAAACCACCCAGGCCGGTTCAAACGGAGCGCAGCCCGCCTCCACACGTACGATCAGCGAACTGTCCAAATAAGTTGACATGGAAAAATACATTGGCGAGTACCTGCTTCCGGGACAGCTAGGTCATTTCTTTATTATTCTGTCCCTCGTAGCATCATTGGTAGCGACCATCGCCTATTTTATGGACGTGCGCACGGTACGCCTGAATCCCGGTACCACTTTTTCGCCCTGGCGCACGCTCGCCCGTGGAGCTTTTATCACCGAAGTCATTTCGGTTATTTCCATTTTCGCCATCCTGTTTTACATTATTCACAATCACCGTTTCGAATATTATTACGCCTGGAAACACAGCAATCTCTCCCTGGAGTTTAAATACCTCCTCGCCTGCTTTTGGGAAGGACAGGAAGGTAGTTTTCTGCTCTGGTCATTCTGGCATTGCCTGCTGGGATTGGTAGTGATCAAAACCGCGAAGTCCTGGGAGTCTTCCGTCATGACCATCATCAGCGGCGCGCAGTTCGCGCTGGCGACCATGGTGCTTGGTATCTTTTTCTTCGGCAGCAAGATCGGCACCAACCCGTTCATCCTCCTGCGCGATACCGAAGGCTTTCTCAATAACCCAGACTTCCGTGTTAATGGCGACCTCTCCGGTCCGATCATGAACAACTATCTGTCGCACATCGTGGACGGTAATGGTCTCAACCCTTTGCTGCAAAACAGATGGATGGTGATCCACCCACCCGTGCTGTTCCTTGGGTTTGCCTCTACCCTCATTCCCTTTGCTTTTGCATTGGCCGGTTTGTGGACACGCCGGATCAGCGAGTGGATCAACCAGGCTTTGCCCTGGGCGCTTTTCTCCCTCGCCGTGTTTGGTGTTGGTATTATGATGGGCGCCTGGTGGGCTTACGAATCGCTCAATTTCGGCGGCTACTGGGCCTGGGACCCTGTAGAAAACGCTTCGCTCGTGCCATGGCTGATATTGGCCGCGGGCATTCACACTTTATTGATCTACAAACACAGCGGCTACTCGCTGCGTTCAACTTATCTGTTCCTCGTCCTCACCTTCATCTTTGTGCTCTACTCCACGTTCCTGACGCGCAGTGGCATTCTCGGTGAATCATCTGTTCACGCCTTCACTGACCTGGGCATGAACGTTCAACTGTTCCTTTTTCTTTACGGATTTGTATGGCTCGCGCCGATCCTGGCAGCCAATACGTTTAATAAACGCATCATTACCTTATTCTCGGCGGCGGTACTGGGACTTGCCTGCTATTTCCTCAACATTAGCTGGCTGCCTTTGATTGCGATGCTTGGCGGCGTGATCACTTTCATGGTTTTTGTTTTCCAGCAGGTGCCTTCCGTGAAAAAAGAGGAAGAAGGTTCTTCGCGCGAATTTTGGATGTTCATCGGTTCGCTGGTATTTTTCCTCTCGGCGATGGTGATCATTTTTAAAACCTCGCTGCCGGTTTTCAATAAATTATTCGGCATCAATACCGCCGCACCGGAAGATGTGGAATACAGTTATAACCAGATACAGGTGCTGGTAGCCGTTATCATCGGCTTATTGACAGGCGCAACGCAATACCTCCGCTATCGCAATACACCCACGAAAATGTTCTGGAAGAAAATGGCCCTGCCGCTTATTCTTTCCATTATTGCTTCGGCATTGGTGCTGGCGTTTGGCAAGGTTAACTATACTCAAAAAGGGTTAGGCTTCGAGATGGAGATCTGGCTGGCCGTGGCCGCCAGTGTTTATGCCATCATCGCCAACGCCGGTTATATCTGGATCGGCATGCGCGGCAAACTGAACCTGAGCGGCGGTTCTGTGGCGCACCTCGGTTTTGGCCTGGTATTGCTGGGCATTCTGTTGTCCTCCGCGAAAAAAGAAGTGCTTTCTTATAATACCAGCGGCATTGCGGTTTCCTTTGGGGAAAAGAGCGACCAGAAACCCGGAGAAAACCTGACGCTTGTCAAAGGCATGACCATGAAAATGGGTAAGTACGATGTTACTTACCGCGGCGACTCATTGCATCCCAAAAAACCAACGCAACGTTATTTCCGCATCGATTTCCGTCAGCGTGAAACCGGTGAACAATTCACCTTATGGCCGGATGCTTTTATCAATGACAAAGAGAATGCGCTCATGTCCAGCCCGGATGCGCGTCATTACCTGAGCCACGACGTATTCGTATATGTATCTTCCATGCCCGATCCCGGAAAAAATACCGATACGTCTAAATTTGTAAGCCATGTTCGTTCCGTTGGCGATACCATCTTTTATTCAAAAGGATACATCATCCTGGAAGACCTTGCAGGAGCTGATAACATTCCGCTGGACAAACTGAGTCCGAAAGACAGTGCCTATACGGCCACCCTGCATGTGCACTCCTTTGCGCGCCAGGGTGATTACAAAAGAAACCTGCTGCTGGTGAAGCCGTTTGACAAGCCGTCTTACGCCGAGCCCGACACCGTAATGGCGGAAGGATTGATATTGCGCCTGGACGATTTAAATGGAGGTAAAGCCAATATCGGCGTACGGGAGTCCGACAATGTACTGGAGTATGTCACCCTGAAGGCTTACAAGTTCCCCTTTATCGGCGTGTTGTGGGGTGGGATCGTGATTACGGCCTTTGGTACGTTTATGAGCATGGCGCGCCGGATCCGGCTTAACCGTGCGGCACGCAATAAGACCGAAGCTGCTGCCGGTTCTTAAAATGGTTAAAAAGAACGAAAATCCGGGCCGGTTTCTCCTGCAATAACATTTGTGATGTAATTTAGTGGTGCATGCGCCCCACCCTGTCATACATGCTGCCGGTCATTCTGCTTTGTGTCACCTTAACCATAAAGGCGCAGAGTCCCCCCATTCCTCCGTTTGAAGAACGCGAAAAAAAATGGGGTCCCAATGACACCATCATCGTTGGTGCCGTATGGTATGGTTATACCGGCGATCCGGCTTCTTTCGAAATGCTCTCCTACCGCGAAGAAGAAAATATCTGGATTTCCAAACTTTCGCCCGCCCAATTGGCCCAACGCCAGGAAGAATGGACGCGTTTGCGCAGGGCTGTTCATGTTACTTATCCCTACGCCCGCGCAGCCGGTTATACGATCAATGAGATCAACCGTCAACTGGAAAATGTGAAAGACAAAAAAGCGCGTAAGGCCATCATCAAGTCGAAAGAGAAGGAACTCAAGAAACAGTTTGCTGATCCGCTTTCCAATTTATCCGTGTACCAAGGAAAAGTATTGATGAAACTCATCAACCGGCAAACGGGCAACAATTGTTACGAGATTATCAAAGAATTCAAAGGCGGGCTCAATGCCCGGATGTACCAGACCGTTGCCTTTTTCTTCGGCGGCAACCTCAAACAGCAATACGACTCAAACAACGATTCCTTTGACCGGCAGATAGAAACTTTCGTCAAAGAAATTGACGGTAGCTGGTATGGTAATTACCAACGCCGCTAATTCTCCCTATTCAGTATCTTGCAGCATGAAATTAGACATCCTCGCCATAGGCGTACACCCCGATGATGTTGAGTTGGGTTGTTCCGGTACGCTGATCAATGAAATACGCCGCGGCAAGACCGCCGGTATCGTAGATCTTACACAAGGAGAACTGGGCACACGCGGCACTGTTGAAACCCGCTACACAGAAGCAGCAGACGCTGCACGCATCATCGGTGTGGCTGTGCGCGAAAATTTAAAAATGCGTGATGGCTTTTTCCGCAACGACGAAGCACATCAGCTTCAGCTTATCCAAACCATCCGTAAATATCGTCCCGATATCATCATTGGCAACATTCTCAACGACCGCCACCCCGACCACGGCCGTGCCGGTCACCTGATCAGCGATGCCTGTTTTCTCTCAGGCCTTGCGCGCATCAGTACAAAAGACGAGCAGGGCAATGAACAGGAAAAATGGCGTCCCCGCTATTTTCTGCAATACATGCAGGACTGGTACCATGAACCCGATCTGCTCATCGACATCAGCGACTCGTTCGAACAACGGATGCAGGCCGTGCAGGCTTATGCTACCCAGTTCCACACCGCTCCCTCCGGCGAACAGGGGCCGCAGACCTATATTTCCACTCCGGACTTCCTCGACAGCATCATTGCACGGGCGCGGATGCTGGGCAAGCGAATCGGTGTGAAATATGCCGAAGGCTTCATTTCTGACAAAAAAATCGGCATCAGCAGCCTGGATGCGCTGATCCTGAACGAAACCTAATGTTAAATCGCCCTCAAAAAGGGCCTATTTATCCACTTAGTGGTCATCTATGGCGATCCCATGACGGATTTGCCACCAGAAAAGATTATCTTTGGCTATTCGCTAATCCCGTTTAATTAATTGTATTTCAAGATAAATCATGGCTAGTCCCAAATTCCCAAAGATCCAGGCTTCCTTTCATGGTGAGCTGAAAAGAAGAATCAGTGAGTATTTTTCACAAAAAGGTAAGAACCCGACGGGTAACTATAAACTGTACCTGAAAGCGGGCATATTGCTTACCGCTTTTATTGGTATCTATATTCACCTCGTTTTCTTTACGCCCGGAGTTTTATGGGGCGTATTGGAGTCCATTACCCTGGGTTGCCTGATTGCGGCGATCGGTTTCAACGTGATGCATGATGGTGCACACGGCAGCTTCAGCCGTTACAAATGGGTAAATAGTTTTGCCAGCAATGTAGCCAACTTCCTGGGTGCCAGCCAGCACATGTGGAAGACCAAGCACAATGTAATTCACCATACCTATACCAACATCCACGGTGTGGATGATGATATCGAGGCACGTCCCCTCCTGCGTCTTTGCGACGAGCAGGATCATTATAAAATTCACAAGTACCAGCACTACTATTTCTGGGCAGCTTATTCGCTGCTGTACCTGTGGTGGGTATTTGTTACCGACTACAAAAAATACTTCATGCTCAAAATCGGTTCTATTCCGCTTAAGAAAATGACCGCACAGGAGCATTTCTTCTTCTGGTTCTACAAATTCGCACACGCTGTGATCTTCGTGGTATTGCCGATCTATTTCGCCGGTGTAATTCCCTGGCTGGTTGGTTTCCTCACCATGGGTCTCGTAGCCGGTTTTGTACTCAGCATCGTATTCCAGTTGGCACATACCGTTGAACATACACATTTCCCCATGCCCAACGACGCCACTGGTAAAATGGAGGATGAGTGGGCTATTCACCAGTTGAAAACAACAGCAAACTTCGCCACCCGCAACCGTGTGGTAAGCTGGTTTGTCGGCGGATTGAATTTCCAGGTAGAGCACCATTTATTCCCCAAGATCTCTCACGTGCATTATCCTGCTATCAGCAAGATCATCCGTAAAGCCTGCGAAGAGTATGGCATCCAGTACATCGAGTATCCCCGTGTGCGTTATGCCGTAGCCTCGCACGTTTCTTTCCTGCGCCAGATGGGCCGCAAATAACCGGCTTGTTTTGCTTTGGTTAAATCTCAGATGAAAACCTTCTGAGGTGACGGATAGCCATGCAGATTTTCGTAAATTTGCGATTCAATATTTTTTAGCATGGCAAAAGTTAAAGTCGGTATCGTACAGATGAGCTGTACGGCGGATAAGGAAGCAAACCTTACTAAAGCAGTCGAACGCGTGCGCGAAGCAGCCGCCAAAGGTGCGCAGATCGTTTGTCTCCAGGAGCTGTTCACCTCATTGTATTTCTGTGATGTGGAAGACTACGCCAACTTCCAGCTTGCGGAAGCTATTCCCGGCCCTTCTACCGATCGCCTTACTGCTGTAGCCAGAGAACTGGGTGTAGTGATCATTGCTTCCCTGTTTGAAAAACGCGCAGAAGGCCTTTACCACAATACCACTGCCGTACTTGATGCCGACGGTACTTATTTGGGTAAATACCGGAAAATGCATATTCCGGACGATCCCGCTTACTACGAAAAATTCTACTTCACTCCCGGCGACCTGGGATATAAAGTTTTCAAAACAAAATTTGCCACCATCGGTGTACTCATCTGCTGGGACCAGTGGTATCCTGAAGGAGCCCGCATTACTTCACTGATGGGTGCAGAAATCCTTTTTTACCCAACCGCTATCGGCTGGGCGACTTCGCAGGATTCGCCGACCAACACGGAACAATACAATGCGTGGCAGACTATTCAACGCAGCCACTCCGTAGCAAATGGTGTACACGTGGTGAGCGTGAACCGTGTAGGGCTCGAGCAGCAGGGTGCCATGAAATTCTGGGGAGGTTCATTTATTACCAACCCATTCGGCAGCATTCTCTACCAGGCATCGCATGAAAACGAAGAAGTGCACGTGGAAGAGCTGGATCTTTCAAAAACCGATCAGTACCGCACACACTGGCCTTTCCTCCGTGATCGCCGTATCGACTCTTATCAACCTATTACCAAACGTTATATCGACGAAGGATAATCAATCCTAATAACTTGCTATGAGCGCATTATCACCTGCTTTTCCGGCCGGCGTAACACCGCGTGAGCTGGGCTACTATTTCCCCGCTGAATTTGCTCCGCATGTAGCTACGTGGCTGAGCTGGCCGCACAAAGAAGCCAGTTGGCCCGGCAAGATCAACGGAATCTATCCGGCTTATGCGCAGTTCATCAAAGAACTGACCGCAGGCGAACTGGTGCGCATCAACGTGGCGGATGACGGCATGAAGGCTTTTGCCATCGATCAGTTACAGAAAGCCAACGTAGACCTGACCAAAGTCGAATTTTTCTTTCACCCTACCAATGACGCCTGGTGCCGTGATCACGGTCCTGCCTTCCTGATCAACCCGGATGCAGAACATAAAAAGGTGATCGTCGATTGGGGCTATAATGCCTGGGGTGACAAATATCCTCCCTACGATCTCGACGATGTGATCCCTACGCGTATTGCCGAACATTTTCACCTGCCCGTATTTCATCCCGGCATCGTGATGGAAGGCGGCTCTGTTGAGTTCAATGGAAAAGGCACCCTGCTCACCTCCACGGCCTGCCTGCTCAATCCCAACCGCAATCCGCATCTCAATCAACAGCAGATCGAAAAATACCTTGCCGACTATTATGGCATTCAACAGGTGCTTTGGGTGGAGGAAGGAATCATTGGCGACGATACAGACGGGCATATCGACGATACGGTTCGTTTTGTGAACGAAGACACAGTATTGACTGTAGTTGAAAGCAACAAGCAGGATGAAAACTACGAACTGTTGCAGCAGAACCTGCGTCAGTTAAAACAAATGCGTTTGCTCAACGGACGTCAGCTAAACATCGTGGAACTGCCGATGCCGGACGCCGTGATCTGGGACGATCAGCGTCTCCCCGCTTCTTATGCTAATTTTTACATCGCTAATAAATCAGTGATCGTACCCACTTACCGTTGTGCGCAGGACGACAAGGCGCTGCAATTGATCCAGGAAGCATTTCCGGACCGCCGTGTGGTAGGTATCGATTCAACAGAGATCATCTGGGGCCTGGGAAGTTTTCATTGCCTGAGCCAGCAGGAACCAAGTGTGTAATTTGAAAATTTGATGATTTGAAAATTTGGGAATGAATAGGACGTCGCCAGCGTCACATTGTCAAATTTTCAAATTATCAAATTCGCCCTAAACACTATCCCTTAAAAACCAGTCTGTTACTGATCAAACAATTCCCGACTGCTCCGCCAAATGAAAAAGACGTAACTTGCACCCGTTTTTTTCAATACATAATCATGGTAGATTTATTGAATTACGATCCCAATGCGGTGAGTAATCCCAACAATAACATTTTCGGTCTGCCGACCGATGAAGAGACAGCCCGTTTGGTGATAGTGCCCGTGCCCTGGGAAGTGTCCGTGAGCTACGGTGCCGGTACTGCGCGCGCGCCTGAGGCCATTCTGAAAGCCTCCATGCAGGTGGATCTGTTTGACCCCGAAGTACCCGAAGGCTGGAAAAACGGCTACTATATGCGCCAGTGCGACCGTAAGGTGCTGATGAAAAGCGATTACCTGCGCAAAGAAGCCGAGTTATATATCGACTATATTTCCAAAGGACAGGAAGTAGCGGCCAACCAGTTCATGTGCAAGACCATGAGAGATGTGAACGAAGGGGGCAATTTCCTTAACCAATGGGTATACGATCAAACCAAAGCCTTGCTCGATAAAGGCAAGCTGGTGGCACTTCTCGGCGGCGATCATAGTATTTCCCTCGGCTACCTGAAAGCGATCGGTGAAAAGGAAGGCGACTACGGCATTCTCCAGATTGATGCACACTGTGATCTCCGCAAAGCGTACGAAGGTTTTAATTATTCGCACGCAAGTATCATGTACAATGCACTGGAAGAAATTCCACAGATCTCACGCATCGTGCAGGTGGGCGTACGCGATTATGGCAGCGACGAATGGGATTATTTGCGCAACAGCAACGGCAGGGTAGTCACCTATTTCGACCGCGATATCAAAAACCGTTTGTTTGAAGGAGATACCTGGAAACGCATTGCAGACGAAATCGTAAGCACACTGCCGCAAAAAGTATATGTGAGTTTCGATATAGATGGCCTGGACCGCAAATTGTGTCCGCATACGGGCACGCCGGTACCCGGCGGTTTTGAAATGGAAGAAACGTTTTATCTCTTCCGTAAAGTGATCGAAAGCGGACGCCAGCTCATCGGCTTCGATCTTTGTGAAGTAGGTATCTCCGATACGGATTGGAATGCCAACGTTGGTGCGCGCGTATTATTTAAATTATGTAACCTGCTTGTGGCCAGCAACAGCTAATTTCATGGTATGGAAAGTGGAAAGGATAAATATGAATTGGTGCTGAAGAACAACCGCGTGCGGCAATACAGGGTTTTTGCCATATTGATCATTCTGCTCAACCTCACCTTGCTGGCATTGCTCGCGTTTTATACCAGCAATCCGTCGCACAGAAGTTTTGCATTGACAGGACTGGTACTTTGCCCGCTTTCTTTTGCCGTCGCCTGGTTCATGGGACGCAGTAAAAGAAGTACGCGCAGCTGGGATCCGTTGGCCGCTTCTTTTTTCTACCTCATATTCAGCTGGGCGCTGATGACTTACTGGTTACCCGCCGCATTGAACTTTCTGCTGTTTGCTTTTTATATCATATCGCGCCGCCAGTTGATCGTGCAGGTGGCGGCTGATCATATATTTTATCCCTCCTTTCCTGCAAGAACCGTGTCGTGGAAGGAAATGAATAATGTAATACTGAAAGATGGTCTGCTGACGCTGGATTTCAAAAACAACAAAATCCTGCAGAACGAGATCGTCAACACTCCGGGTGATATTCCGGAGTCTGAATTCAATCGTTTTTGTCAGGCACGCATGAGCGCCTGATTAACTATTTAACTCATCGCATGGAATTATCCCATTCTCCCTACCTCCTGTATTCCGACGGCCAGGGAAATATATTTGAAGATACGTCGCTGTATGTGACCGGCCGGAGTGGTTGGGATGCAATGGAAGTGCCGGCAGACGAGTGGATCGAATTACCCGATGGCGGTTCATTGTATGAGCTGCCGGGACGTCGCGGCATTGGAATAGATGTGATGACCGGTGAAATGCGTCTTTGTGAAAAAGGATGGGCCGTGGCGGCCTTCATCCCTCCTGCGCATACCGGCTTTTACCTCGCGGCTTATGAAACTTCACCGGATGCGCCGACGCTTCCGTTGTTCTGCTATACCGCCGCAGGATGGTATGATGAAAAGTTTTATGTGCCTGCCATTCGCATCGAACAGGATATCCGCCAGGATTGTGAAGGGTATGACCAGCAAAAAGTACAGAAAGGTGTAGACCATTTGCTGAAAGCCTATCCGCATAATCGTCTTGTGCAACACCTTGCGAACAACTGTGCATTGACTTATCAATGCCCTGCTGCACGCAACTATTTTCTTGGAAGATGGGAATGTCCCATTCCTTCCTCGCCTGCCTGTAACGCAAACTGTGTAGGCTGCATCTCTCTTCAGCCCGATGAAGAAACGATCGTATCCACGCAGGACCGCCTGCAATTCAAACCGAGCAAGGAAGAGATTGTAGAGTTCACGGTTCCCCATCTGGAGGAAGCGCCCTTCCCGATCGTGAGTTTTGGCCAGGGTTGCGAAGGCGAACCATTGCTGATGTGGGAAACCATTCGCGAAGCCATCATTGAAATCCGGAAGCATACGCCCAAAGGCAGTATCAATATCAATACGAATGGCTCCAAGCCCGACGCCGTCCGCAAACTCTGCGAGGCAGGTCTTGATTCCATTCGTGTGAGCACCAACTCTGCACGTGCTGAAATATACATGCCTTATTACCGCCCCAACAACTACCACTTTGACGATATAGTTGAAAGCCTGAAAGTGGTTAACAGTTTCGGTGGCTGGACCTCCATTAATTATTTTGTATTCCCCGGCATGACGGATAGTGTTGCCGAGTATGAAGCCTTACGCAAATTGATTCGTGATACAGGTCTGAAGATGATTCAATGGAGAAATTTCAATATCGATCCCGATTGGTATCTTGGTAAGATCGGTGTGGGTGATACGGGTGAATGTATGGGCGTTAAACAATTACAGGAACTGATCCGCGAAGAATTCCCCGATTTAAAATACGGCTATTTCAATCCGCCGATGGAAAGGATCAAGGGAAATTATGATCTTGATTTTGCGCATCATTGAAAAATTCAAAAGTCAAAATTCAAAAGGCAAAAGTATGTGCGGCTGCAACGCAGAACTTTTTTGAGTTTTGACTTTTGAATTTTGAATTATTTATAGATCGCCACTTCACTGATACCATTGCTGCTTCTCACCCCTCTGTACATTCCCTCACTATTGAACAACAGCGCTGCATTGCCCGCTGCATCCACGCCAATCATACCGCCTTCGCCACCGATCTTTACCAGTTTATGCATCACAACCATACGCATGGCTTCTTCAAGCGTCATCCCTTTGTATTCCATCAGGCAACTTACATCGTAAGCTGCAATCGCCCGGATGAATAATTCACCGTGGCCGGTGCAACTGATCGCGCAGGTATGGTTACTGGCATACGTACCGCTGCCAATAATGGGACTGTCACCAATACGGCCCCAGCGCTTATTGGTCATACCGCCGGTGCTTGTTGCCGCGGCCACATTACCAGCATGATCACAGGCAACCGCACCTACTGTACCGAATTTCTTATCCTTTAGTTGAATGTTGTGATCGAGGGCTGTCTGTCCACTCTCCTGCGCCAGTTTCCATTGAGCATTGCGTTGTTCGGTAAAAAAATAATCAGGAGCGGCTTCGGGAATGCCGAGTGTTTTTGCCAATTCTTCTGCACCTGTTCCGGCCAGGAAAACATGTTCGGTATGTTGCATTACTGCGCGGGCAAGTTCAACAGGGTTCCGGATGCCGCGTACGCCAGCCACTGCGCCTGCCATGCCATTGCTTCCATCCATGATGGCCGCATCCATTTCATGTTCGCCGTTAAACGTAAACACGGAACCTTTCCCTGCGTTGAACAGAGGCTCGTCCTCCAGGTCTTTCACTGCAATTTCTACCGCATCCAGTGCAGTACCTTGTTTTTCCAGCACAGCATAACCTTTATCCAACGCGCGTTGTAAGGCCTGCTGATAAGCGGCTTCCAATGCCGGCGTCATGTGTTCACGAAGAATAGTACCGGCGCCGCCATGTATGGCAAGAGTGATCGTAGACATATCAATGAATTCAGCTTTCTGCTGATGGAGTTTGTTTTTTCCGGGAGAGATAATAAACAGGTATACCGAGCAACAATATTCCCAAACCAAATACTGATGTTTGCCACTGCGCGTAGATCAGTCCCACGGCCATCGTACCCGCCAGCAGGCAGTAGATAATAGGAACTACAGGATAGCCGAATGCCTTATAAGGCCGTTCTGCATCAGGACGCGTGCGGCGTAAACGGAAGATGCCGAGAATGGTGAGGATATAAAATAGTAAAGTGATAAATACAACATAGTTGAGCAGGGTTCCGTATTGTCCGCTCAGGCAAAGCAGACTTGTCCAGATACATTGTGCCCACAATGCCCAGCCCGGCACATCGTTTTTGTTGAGCTGTCCGGCCTGGCGCAGGAACAACCCGTCTTTTGCCATAGTATAATAAACGCGTGCACCACTCAGGATAAGTCCGTTGTTGCAGCCGAAGGTAGACACCATGATCATGATCGCGATGATCAGGGTACCATTGGCGCCAAAAATGTTGGTAGATACCGCGGTGGCTACCCTGTCCTGTACGGCGAAAGCAATATTGCCCGCTGCTTCGGTGGGAAATACAGCCGGAGCATCCCCTGCAGGAGGTGTCAATGGCAGCACGGATACATACATCAGGTTGGTCAATACATATACGACGGTAACGATAATGGTACCGAGGAATAAACTAAGGCCTACATTGCGTTTCGGATTGCGGATCTCGCCGGCGATGAAGGTTACGTTTTCCCAGGCCACGCTGCTGAACACGGAACCGACCATAGCTGAAGAAATCAATCCGATCGCCATCATCATGGTAGCCGGCGCCTGAAAGGCCGACCAGCCAATTTGTTTACCTGCTTCATCTTTTACGGCTTGCGTGTATTGCAGGTCGAAACCACTGCTCCAATTAAAATTCCACACATCGGCATCGGCTGCCAGCAGGAAACCAAATACAATGAGCCCGAAGATGGCGAGGAGTTTGGTGAGGGTAAAAATGCGTTGCACCAACTTCCCTTCCTTTACACCGCGCGTATTTACCCAGGTTAGAAAAATGACGAGTGCGATGGAAACCAATTGTGCGGGATAGATTTTAAATCCCCCTCCGGCATCAAAGAGCATGTTCTTTTCGTCCATGGTCAATGCGGGAATAAAATAACCGGCGAATTTACTGAAGGCTACACCTACAGCGGCGATGGTGCCCGTTTGTATGACGGTAAAGAAACTCCAGCCGTATAGAAATCCTGTTAAGGGATTATAGGCTTCTTTGAGATAAACGTATTGGCCGCCGGCTTTGGGAAACATAGAAGATAGTTCGCCATAGCTAACGGCTGCGAAGACGGTCATGATACCGGTGAGGACCCAGAGAAGAATGAGCCAACCGCCTGAACCAACGAGCCGCGTCATGTCGGCACTCACGATGAAAATGCCAGATCCGATCATGGAACCGGCTACGATCATGGTGCCGTCCAGCAGTCCCATGGACTGACGCAGAGAGGGTTGTTGGGTCATAAACAGTGTTTATGGTTCAAGATAATACATTCGTTTCATTTTTCGCCGAAGGCATTATAAACAAAAAACCTCCCGTTGCGCGGGAGGTTTTTGAAGAATATTGTATGCTCATTTACTTCTTGTCTTTACCTTTTTCGGAGCGGTACTTATCATTGAGTCCGCTGATCACATCTGCGGTGATGTTGAAAGAAGAATCTTTGTAATAGAAAATGCCGGGTTCGTCTGCGATGATATAAGTGAAGCCGCTGTTTTTGTTGTACTCAGCGATGAATTCTTCGATCTTTTTGCGCATGGTCAGGTTGCGCTGTGTCACTTTTTCGCCGTAGCTCTGCTCGAGTTGTTGTCTTTTTTGTGCGATGCTTTGCTCGGTAGCCTGGAGGTCTTCCATTGCGCGGTTGAGGTCGTCGGGTGTCATCTGACCTTTTTCCTGGCGTGCCTGGTAGCCTGAACGTTTTTCCTGGTACGATCGAACGAGGTTGTTGAGTTGAGCATTGATGCCTTCTTCCTCCTTGTTCATTTCAGCTTTTACGTCTTTCACCATTTCGCTGTGTTCCTGTACGGAGTCCATTTCAAAATAAGCGATGCGGAAAGGTTTGTTGGCGGTCGCTGAGTCTTTGTTAGGCTGACGATGTGCAGCTGCATCCTTTCTACCGGAATTAAAGAACAGGAAGAAAAGCACGCCCACTGCGATCAGTAAGACTACATTAAGAACCAGAGAGAGATTTTTCATTCAACGCTTTTTTTTGCAAGTTAACAATCAGGGGTGGCAAAGATAGGGATAATGGTCACTTTAGGAAACCCTTAACAGGTGTGGGGTGAATCGTGAATCGTCAATCGTCAATCGTGAATGGCTCAAATTGGTTTGTGTCCGCCCTTACTTATTACTTATCACTTAAAACCTTCTGCCCTACACCTTTTACCGTCTACCTTATAATAAAAAAAGGAGCAGAATAAATCTGCTCCTTGTATCGTGAAGCGAATAATCGCTTACTCTTCTTCGTCGAAGGTCATGGCTTCGCGGGTTGTTTGCAGCAATTCGTATTCTTCTTTGCTGCCCACGATCATGTTTTCGAATTCGCGGAGACCAGTACCGGCCGGGATCGGGTGACCTGTGATCACGTTCTCTTTCAGACCGAGCATTTCGTCGGTTTTGCCGTGGATGGCAGCCGAAGAAAGTACTTTGGTGGTTTCCTGGAATGATGCGGCCGAGATCCAGCTTTGTACACCAAGCGATGCTTTGGTGATACCGAGCAGGGTCGGTGAAGAGGTAGCCGCTTGTGTATCGCGGTACTCTACCGGCTTCTTGTCGTTGCGACGCAGGATAGAGTTCTCTTCGCGCAGTTCGCGGAGGCTGATGATCTGACCAGCACGGAGCTTGGTTGATTCACCCGGATCGGTTACTACCTTCTTGTCGAAGATGTAATCGTTCTCTTCCACGAACTCAAACTTATCTACCAGATCGTCCTCGAGGAAGCGGGTATCACCCGGATCCACGATGTTCACTTTACGCATCATCTGGCGCACGATCACTTCAATGTGTTTGTCATTGATCCGTACACCCTGCAGTCGGTATACTTCCTGGATCTCATTCACTACGTACTGCTGTACGGCGAATGGGCCCTGGATAGCAAGGATGTCCTGCGGAGATATCTGACCATCGCTGAGCGGAGAACCGGCTTTTACGAAGTCACCGTCCTGCGCCAGGATCTGGCGTGTGAGCGGTACCAGGTATTTTTTGGTTACACCGTCTTTTGCTTCGATCACGATCTCCCGGTTACCGCGTTTGATAGCGCCCATTCCTGCCACACCATCGATCTCGGATACAACGGCAGGGTTGCTTGGGTTACGTGCTTCAAACAATTCGGTTACACGAGGCAGACCACCCGTGATGTCACGCAGTTTACCCAACACGCGTGGAATCTTCACGAGTACTTTACCGGCTTTCACCTGTTCGCCTTCTTCTACCATGATATGGCTTCCGGTAGGCAGGTTATAAGATTTATTTTCTTTGCCTTCCACAACGATAGACGGGATCTTGGTCTTATCGCGGGTTTCGATAACCACTTTCTCACGGTGACCTGTTTGTTCGTCAGCTTCCTCGCGGTATGTAACACCTTCGATTACGTTTTCGAACTTCATGGTACCGTCGATCTCGGCAACGATAACGTTGTTATAAGGGTCCCATGTACAGATCACTTCGCCTTTGGTAATCTTCTGACCGTCTTTCACGTTCAGGGTAGAACCGTAAGGGATGTTGTTGGTAATCATCAGGCGGTCGTTCTTGGTGTCAACGATACGCACCTCACCGGTACGGCCGATAACAACCTGGATCTTGTCGCCTTCTGAATTTTCTGTGGTAACTGTACGCAGACCGTCGAACTGGATAGTACCGTCGAACTTGGCCAGCATGGTAGAGTCGGTAGCAGCAGAGCCCGCAACACCACCCACGTGGAAGGTACGGAGGGTCAACTGTGTACCTGGTTCACCGATTGACTGTGCAGCGATGATACCTGTTGCGTCGCCTCTCTGTGCCATTACACCTGAAGCCAGGTTACGGCCATAACATTTAACGCAGCATCCGCGCTTGCTTTCGCAGGTCAGTACAGAACGGATTTCTACAAATTCGATACCTGCATCTTCGATTTTACGGGCCAGTGAAGCGGTGATTTCGTCACCGGCAGCAATGATCAGTTCATCGGAAACAGGGTTATAGATATCGTGCAGCGAGGTACGACCTTCGATACGGTCGGCCAGCGGCTCGATGATGTCTTCGTTGTCTTTCAGTGCTGAAGTAGCAATACCACGGAGTGTACCGCAATCCTCTTCGGTGATTACCACGTCCTGGGCTACGTCTACGAGACGACGTGTCAGGTAACCGGCATCCGCCGTTTTAAGAGCGGTATCCGCCAGACCTTTACGGGCACCGTGCGTAGAGATAAAGTAATCCAATACGTTCAGACCGCCTTTGAAGTTGGAGAGGATCGGGTTTTCGATGATCTCGCTTCCGGTAGAACCGGATTTACGAGGCTTGGCCATCAGACCCCTGATACCGGCAAGCTGCTTGATCTGCTGTTTGGAACCACGGGCACCGGAATCCAACATCATGTATACGGAGTTGAAGCCTTGTTTGTCGGTTGCGAGCTCACGGATCAGTGTCTCGGTCAAACGTGTATCCACACGGCTCCAGATATCCACGATCTGGTTGTAACGTTCGTTGTTGGTGATGAGACCCATGTTATAGTTGTCCCATACTTCATCTACTTCACCTTTCGCATTTTCGAGCAATTGTTCTTTGATATCCGGAATGATCAGGTCATTGATAGAGAATGACAGACCACCCTGGAAGGCTGTACGGAAACCAAGTTGTTTGATATCGTCCAGGAACTTCGCCGTTTTCGGGATGTTGGTGATTTCGATGATGTCACCGATGATCTCACGGAGATTCTTCTTGGTCAGCAGGGCGTTTACAAAGCCCACTTCTACCGGTACAAACTGGTTGAAGATAACGCGGCCAACAGTGGTCTCGATGAGTTTATGTTCCAGCAGGCCGTCGGCATTACGGATATTGGCTTTCACCTTGATCCATGCGTGCAGGTCTACTTTTTTCTCGTTGTGAGCGATGATTACTTCCTCAGCAGAATAGAAAGCTTTGCCTTCGCCACGGATGGTTTCCGTTTCGTTGGTGCGTTTACCCTTGGTGATGTAGTACAGACCGAGTACCATGTCCTGTGAAGGAAGGGTAATAGGCGTACCGTTCTGCGGGTTGAGGATGTTGTGAGAAGCCAGCATCAGCAACTGTGCTTCAAGAACCGCTGCGTTGCTCAGAGGTACGTGAACCGCCATCTGGTCACCGTCAAAGTCGGCGTTGAACGCGGACGTTACGAGCGGGTGCAGCTGGATCGCTTTACCTTCGATCAGTTTAGGCTGGAAGGCCTGGATTGACAGACGGTGAAGCGTTGGGGCACGGTTGAGGAGAACCGGGTGTCCTTTCAGGATGTTTTCGAGGATATCCCAAACCACCGCTTCCTTCTTATCTACCAGTTTACGGGCAGATTTTACCGTTTTAACGATGCCTCTTTCGATCAGCTTACGGATGATAAATGGTTTGAAGAGTTCAGCTGCCATATCTTTCGGCAGACCGCACTCATGCAATTTCATTTCAGGACCTACCACGATTACGGAACGACCGGAATAGTCAACACGTTTACCGAGCAGGTTCTGACGGAAACGGCCTTGTTTGCCTTTCAGTACGTCAGACAGTGACTTCAGTGCACGGCCACCTTCGGCTTTCACCGCGTTGGATTTACGGCTGTTGTCGAACAGGCTGTCGATCGCTTCCTGCAGCATACGCTTTTCGTTACGCAGGATCACTTCGGGTGCCTTGATCTCCAGCAGACGCTTGAGACGGTTGTTACGGATGATCACACGACGGTAAAGGTCGTTGAGGTCGGAAGAAGCGAAACGGCCGCCGTCCAGGGGAACGAGCGGGCGCAGTTCCGGTGGAATAACCGGAATGTATTGCATCACCATCCACTCGGGGCGGTTGGTGATACGTGTATTGGCATCGCGGAAAGCTTCCACCACGCTCAGGCGCTTCAGGGCATCAGCTTTACGCTGTTGTGAAGTTTCGGTAGCAGCAGCATTGCGCAGATCGAAGGACAATTGGTCCAGGTCGATGCGCTGCAGCATGTCATGTACCGCTTCAGCACCCATTTTAGCAATGAATTTGTTTGCGTCGTCATCGGGCAGATACTGGTTGTCTTTCGGCAGGGTATCCAGGATGTCCAGGTATTCCTCTTCCGTCAGCAAATCACCATAATTCTGTCCTTTATCGGCACGGATACCGGGCTGGATTACCACATAACGTTCGTAGTAAATGATGGTCTCCAGTTTCTTGGAGCTCACACCCAGCAGGTAACCGATTTTGTTAGGCAGTGACTTGAAATACCAGATATGCACAACAGGTACAACAAGTTTGATGTGTCCCATTCTCTCGCGACGTACTTTCTTCTCGGTAACTTCAACACCGCAACGGTCGCAGACAATCCCTTTGTAACGGATACGCTTGTATTTACCGCAAGCACATTCGTAATCTTTTACAGGCCCGAAAATTCTCTCGCAGAACAAACCATCACGCTCAGGCTTGTAAGTACGATAGTTGATGGTTTCCGGCTTCAATACTTCACCATAGCTTCTTTCCAGGATATTATCCGGAGAAGCAAGACCGATGGTGATCTGTGAAAAAGCCGCTTTGGGACGATTTTCTTTTTTGATAGCCATATTTTGAATTAAAAAGTCAAAAGTAAAAAGTCAAAAATCAAAGGGTAAAAGTCAGTGACCGGTTGGTCACTGACTTTTACCTATGAAATGAATTAGTCGAACTTCAGATCGAGACCCAGACCGCGCAGTTCATGTACCAGTACGTTGAACGATTCAGGTACGCCTGCTCTCGGAACGTTATCACCTTTCACGATAGCCTCGTAGGTTTTCGCGCGACCGATGATATCATCTGATTTCAGGGTCAGCAATTCCTGCAGGATGTTGGAAGCACCGTAGGCTTCGAGTGCCCACACTTCCATTTCCCCGAAACGCTGGCCACCGAACTGAGCCTTACCACCAAGCGGCTGCTGGGTGATCAAGCTGTATGGTCCGATCGAACGGGCGTGCATCTTATCGTCCACCATGTGGTGCAGTTTGATCATATAGATCACACCAACGGTTGCTTTCTGGTGGAAGCGCTCTCCTGTTTCACCATCGTGCAGATAGGTGTGACCGAATTTAGGAATACCTGCTTCCGCACAATATTTCTCGATTTCTTCAGTGCTTGCACCGTCGAAGATCGGGGTGGCGAATTTCACACCCAATTGTACACCGGCCCATCCCAATACGGTTTCATAGATCTGTCCGAGGTTCATACGGCTTGGTACCCCGAGTGGGTTAAGCACGATATCAACCGGTGTTCCGTCTTCCAGGAACGGCATATCTTCTGCACGTACGATCTTGGCAACGATACCTTTGTTTCCGTGACGACCGGCCATCTTGTCCCCTACTTTCAGCTTACGCTTAACAGCCAGGTACACTTTAGCCAGTTTCAGTACACCGGCGGGCAGTTCGTCACCGATAGAGATGTTGAACTTCTCGCGTTTGTATCGACCCAGTTCTTCGTTGTACTTGATATTATAGTTGTGCAACAGGATGTTGATCTGATCATCCACTTTGGCATCGCCTGTCCATCCCAGCGGATTCATGTTGGCATAATCCAGGCCGGCCAGGTTTTTAGCAGTGAACTTGGCACCTTTACCGATCTGTACTTCACCGAAGTTGTTGGTAACACCGGTAGAAGAATGATCTTTCAGCAGGGTGGTCAGTTTGTCAAGCAATACCTGCAGCAGGTCAGCTTCGTTCTTCTCGTGAATTTTCTCGAGTTTCTCGATAGCAGCCTTTTCACGCACTTTTGCATTCTTATCCTTCTTGGCACGCTGGAAGAGTTTTTTGCCGATAACGATACCTTCCACACCGTTTGGTGCTTTCAGTGATGCGTCTTTTGCATCGCCGGCTTTGTCGCCGAAGATGGCACGGAGCAGTTTCTCTTCCGGAGTAGGATCAGATTCACCTTTAGGGGTGATCTTACCGATCAGGATATCACCTTCTTTGATCTGGGCGCCTACGCGGATGATACCGTTCTCATCGAGGTCGCGGGTAGCTTCCTCAGATACGTTTGGAATATCCGGTGTAAGTTCTTCTTCACCCAGTTTGGTGTCACGTACTTCGAGTTCATACTCGGAGATGTGCACGGAGGTGAACATATCTTCTTTCACTACACGCTCGCTGATTACGATGGCATCCTCGAAGTTGTAACCTTTCCATGGCATGAACGCCACTTTCAGGTTTTTACCGAGAGCCAGCTCGCCGGTGCGGGTAGCATATCCTTCCGTCAGGAAGTCGCCTCTTTTCACCTTCTGGCCTTTCTTCACGGCAGGCTTCAGGTTGATACAGGTTTCCTGGTTGGTTTTGATGAATTTGGTGAGGCGGTAAACGCGCAGGTCATCTTCGAAGGAAACCAGTTTCTCTTCCTCGTCGCGGTCATAGCGAACGTGAATTTCGTTGGCATCTACGAATTCAACCACACCCTCTCCTTCTGCGTGGATCTGGATACGTGCGTCGCGTGCAGCCTTGCCTTCCAGACCAGTACCTACAACAGGTACATCGGGACGCAGCAGGGGCACCGCCTGACGTTGCATGTTTGATCCCATGAGCGCACGGTTGGCGTCATCATGCTCGAGGAACGGAATCAGGGAAGCACTCAGACCAACGATCTGGTTGGGCGCAACGTCCATGTATTCCACTTCATTTTTATCGAGGATCGGGAAGTCACCTGTTTCGCGGCTTACGATACGATCTTCCAGGAAGTTTCCGTTGTCATCCAATGCGGAGTTTGCCTGGGCGATCTTGGCCGTATCTTCTTCTTCTGCACTCAGCAGTGCGAGCTGCTTCATGTTTACTTTACCGTTCTCTACTTTACGATAAGGCGTTTCGATAAAGCCCATATCGTTGATCTTTGCGTGTACGCAAAGTGTAGAGATCAGACCGATGTTTGGTCCTTCCGGTGTTTCGATGGTACACAGACGTCCGTAGTGGGAGTAGTGTACGTCACGCACCTCAAAGCCTGCACGCTCACGGCTCAGACCGCCTGGTCCGAGTGCGGAGATACGACGCTTGTGCGTGATCTCAGACAGCGGGTTGGTCTGGTCGAGGAACTGTGAAAGCTGTGATGTACCGAAGAAAGAGTTGATAACAGAGCTGAGGGTACGGGCGTTGATGAGGTCTACCGGGGTAAACACTTCATTATCGCGCACGTTCATACGCTCGCGGATGGTACGGGCCATACGGGCCAGCCCCACGCCGAATTGAGCGTACAATTGCTCACCTACCGTACGTACACGGCGATTGCTCAGGTGATCGATATCATCGATCTCAGCTTTACCGTTGGTAAGTCTTACCAGGTATTTGATGATAAGGATGATATCTTCCTTGGTCAGTACTTTTTTATCAAGCGGCTGATCGATGTTCAGCTTGCGGTTGATCTTGTAGCGTCCTACTTCACCCAGGTCATAGCGTTTGTCGCTGAAGAACAGTTTGTCGATGATACCGCGGGCGGTTTCGTTGTCCGGCGCGTCGGCACCACGCAACTGGCGGTAGATAAACTGTACCGCTTCCAGCTCGCTGTTGGAAGTGTCCTTATTGAGGGTGTTGTAGATAATCGCGTAGTCACCACCAACATCTTCGCGTTGAACGAAGACGCTTTTCACTTCCATGTCGGAGATGGTGTCGATGGCTTCTTCGTCGAGGATGGTATCGCGTTCCATAACGATCTCGTTACGTTCGATGGAAACCACTTCACCGGTATCCTCGTCAACGAAGTCTTCTACCCATGTGCGGAGTACGCGGGCAGCGAGGCGCTTGCCAACGTATTTGCCAAGGGATTTTTTATCACCCTTTACTTCGTCGGCCATGCCGAAGAGTTCGAGGATGTCTTTATCTGTTTCGTAACCGATAGCACGGAGCAGGGTGGTTACGGGGAATTTTTTCTTACGGTCGATGTAAGCGTACATCACGTTGTTGATGTCGGTAGCAAATTCCATCCACGCGCCTTTGAAGGGGATAACGCGGGCGGAATAAATCTTGGTACCGTTCGGGTGAACGGACTGACCGAAGAATACACCGGGTGAACGGTGCAACTGGCTAACGACAACACGCTCGGCTCCGTTGATCACGAAGGTACCGCGGGGAGTCATGTAAGGAATGTTACCCAGGAATACATCCTGTACGATGGTCTGAAAATCCACGTGCTCCTCGTCATTACAGCTGAGGCGAAGTTTCGCTTTCAGCGGTACGGCGTAGGTAAGACCACGCTCCATACACTCGTCAATAGAATAACGGGGAGGATCGATGAAGTAATCCAGGAATTCCAGCACAAAAATGTTGCGGGTGTCAGTAATAGGAAAGTTATCCTTGAACACACGGAAAAGGCCTTCGTTATTCCGTTTGTCAGGAGTCGTCTCTAACTGAAAAAATTCCTTAAAGGACTGAATTTGTACTTCAAGCAGATCGGGTGTTTCAGCCAGGTGCTTAATCTTACCGAAATCCACTCTTGCGTTCGCTTTTGTTGAAGACATATGCGTAAAAACCGGTTTAAATGAGTCTGGACGCGCAAACCACTTTCAGACCTTCATTTTAGAAAAAACGAAAGTAACTGATTACTAATTATTTAGAAATGGTTTGAAACGTCAAAATATATTTGGCCAAAATAAAGGACTGCAAAGGTAAGAAAATATATTTATCGGCAAAAAAAGTTTGCACACAACAATCTGGCCAAAACATCATGGTTTTCGGGCCGCCTGTTATTAATTTTCCGCAAACGGCCTTTTATGAAAAAACGATCTCCGGCCGCCTTCCTGCCCGGCTTCACGTACAAAGAACGTGTGGCCGTGTACAGTCTCCTGATTAGTATGCTGTTGCTCCTGTCGAGCCCTTCCTTTCTTCCGCCAAAGGATCCACCGCTGCGGGCTGACACAGCCTGGCTGGCGGCCGTATTGCTGCCTGACGAGCCGGAAGCAGCCACACCGGCGGAGCAATGGGCGCCCGCCCCGCTGTTCTATTTTGATCCCAATACACTTGACAGTGCCGGGTGGCTGAAGCTTGGGTTAAGAGAAAAAACGGTCCGCACGCTGATGCGTTTCCGCGCCCGTGGCGGACGTTTCCGTTCGCCGGAAGACATTGATCGCATCTATGGCTTATCTCCCGCAGATGCGGCGCGGATACGTCCCTACGTCAGCATAGCGCAAGCCGCGCCTCCTTCCCCACTTACCGGAAAAAAATCTTACAAACCTGTGCAGTTATCTGTTGATATCAACGCGGCCGACAGTGCATTGTTCGAATCATTGCCGGGTATCGGTCCGCGGCTCGCGGCCCGGATCATCAGCTTCCGCGAAAAACTCGGTGGATTCTGCCGGATAGAGCAGATCGCGGAAACCTATGGATTACCGGATTCGGTGTTCCGGAGAATACTCCCGCAACTGCGGATCGGTGAATTACGTTTGCGGCAGATCGCGGTCAATACTGCGTTGATGGAGGAATTGGCGCGGCACCCTTACATCCGGTATAAGTTGGCAAAGGCAATCGTTGCGTACCGGTCGCAGCATGGGCCCTTCCGGCAGCCCGGCGAGCTGCGGAAAATGGCGGTGATGGATGAGGAGACGATTGCGAAGCTTACACCTTACCTGCAATTGGAATAAAAAAAGCCCCCATCAAGTGGGGGCCATTTTATCTTTTGAGAGATGCGATTAAGCAACCTCTACGTCAGCACCGGCTTCTTTCAGCTTAGCTGCGATATCTTCAGCTTCTGCTTTAGATACACCTTCTTTAACGGGCTTCGGAGCTGTGTCAACCAGTTCTTTCGCTTCTTTCAGACCGAGACCAGTCAGATCTTTAACGATCTTAACTACGTTCAGTTTAGAAGCGCCACCGCTCTTCAGGATTACGTCAAATGCAGTTTTTTCTTCAGCAGCGGCTCCACCACCGTCGCCACCAGCAGCAACTACTACTGCAGCAGCAGCGGGTTCGATACCGTACTCTGATTTCAGAAAATCAGCCAGTTCTTGTACTTCTTTTACTGTCAAGCCTACCAGGCTTTCGGCTAATGCTTTTACGTCTGCCATTGTTTTGAATTTTTACCGTCTTCATCTCCGTGTTAAGGATCCGACGGCTTCTTTAAAAAAATTGTTTGTGCCTTTGTTTTATACCCTCAGGCCGGGTAGTTATATACGCAATCAGGCAAGCCTGATCATACGTCGGGGAATTACTCCGCTGTAGCGGGTGCCTCTGCTTCGGTGCTTCCGCCGGCTTGTTGCTCGTGATGGTGCAACAGGGCAGCCAGTACGCGCTTGGCAGGAGACTGAAGAAGACCGATAACTTCGCCGATGAGCTCGTTCTTGGTCTTGATCTGTGTGAGGGCTTTCAGTTGTGCATCACCTTCGTAGATGTCACCGTTGATGAAAGCGGCCTTCAGAACAGGCTTGTCGCCGTTGCTCTCCTTGCGGAAAGAACTCAGGATCAGGGCTGGTTCTTTGGGGTTTTCAGAGAACATCAGGGCAGTTACTTTGTGCAGTGAATCATAGATACCTGCATATTTTTCGCTGTCCAGCGATTCCAGTGCTTTACGGATGAGGGTGTTTTTAGCCACCTTCATCTCAACAGATTTGTCGAAGCAAGTGCGGCGCAGCTTGCCAACTTGTTCTACGCTCAGTGACTCGGTGTCAGTGATGTAGAAGTTGTTATATTGTTCGAACTTGCCTTTCAGCAGTTCAATCACTTCGTTTTTTTGATCTTTAGTCATTTTAGTAAGTTTTGACTTCGTTAAAGTTTGAAACTACTCCCCTTCTTTTGGTTGGGGAAAGCTGGTCAGCGCTTAGTGAATAAACGCTTTGGTATCTACGCTGATACCGGGGCTCATGGAGCTGGCCATGCTGATGCCTTTCAGGTAAGTACCTTTGGCAGTAGCAGGTTTTGCACGGATGATAGCATTCAGGAATTCCTGGCTGTTTTCCGCGAGTTTCTCTGGAGCAAAGCTCACACGACCGATAGAGGCGTGAATGATACCGGCTTTGTCAACTTTAAAAGCAATCTTACCACCTTTAACTTCGTTGACGGCAGCAGCTACATCATTTGTTACAGTGCCGGTCTTGGGGTTGGGCATCAGGTTACGTGGACCGAGTACTTTACCCAGTTTACCGATCTTAGGCATTACGGCAGGTGTAGCGATGATCACATCGATATCTACCCATCCGCCTTCGATTTTAGTGATGAACTCATCCAGTCCTACATAATCAGCGCCGGCTTCGTTGGCGGCAGCTTCTTTATCAGGAGTGCAGAGTACGAGTACGCGCTTTGTTTTACCGGTGCCGTGAGGGAGGGTAACAGTACCGCGGATTGCCTGGTCGGCTTTCTTGGGGTCTACACCCAGACGCACGTGCAGGTCAACAGAAGCGTCGAATTTTGTTGTGTTGATCTCTTTCACCAAAGAAGAAGCTTCTTTGAGCGAGTATGCTTTGTCAGCGTTCACTTTGGAGTTGACCGCCTTTCTTTTTTTGCTAATGAATGCCATTGTAATTCGTTTTAAAAGGTTCTAGTTAAAGCGGGAACGTATTAATTTTCCCAGGGAGCTTTCCCTTCTACGTTCAGACCCATGCTGCGGGCAGTACCGGCAACCATTTTCATGGCGCTTTCTACGGTGAAACAGTTCAGGTCGGGCATTTTGTCTTTCGCAATAGCCTCTACCTGATCCCAGCTCACTTTACCTACTTTGGCGCGGTTGCTTTCTTTGGAACCTTTCTGAATTTTAGCGGCTTCCATCAGCTGAATAGCTGCGGGAGGAGTTTTGATGACGAAATCAAAACTTTTGTCGCTGTAAACGGTGATGAGTACCGGAAGAACTTTTCCGGGTTTGTCCTGTGTGCGGGCATTGAACTGCTTACAGAATTCCATGATGTTCACACCTTTGGAACCCAGCGCAGGACCGATCGGGGGAGCCGGGTTGGCCTGGCCGCCCTTGCATTGCAGCTTTACATAGCCGCTGATTTCTTTTGCCATTTCTTTTTGATTTATTGGTTCAAGCGCCCTGGCATTATTGACCAGAGCTCCCAAATTCCTCACCCCCGGCAAAACCGGGATATCGAAAGAACTGATTGGGGGTGCAAAAGTAAGCCTGTCTGATCAGAATACCAAATTAAGGTGGAAGGCGTAAGGTGTAAGGTTTAAGGTGCTGGTTATTAAGCTGTAAGTAAAAGCCGATGTAAGTTTTGAGCAAAAAAAATCCGCTAAAACTTACATCGGCTTTACCCTTACTCGTTATTACTTAACACTTATTACTTAACACTTATAACTTAATACTTATTACTCACTACCTATCTGTACACCACTACCAACTTTGGATGCAACGTGGTATGCGTGGTATTATAGCTGGATACAAACAGACGGGATTTGTAGGCTGCTTCAGTCTGCATGCGCAATAAGAATCCATAATTCGCATTGCCGCTAACCATGCTCTGCACCATGTCTTTTACGTTCAGGTCGAGATCAAGCCGTGGCTGTGTAGTAGATGGCACTACTATCTGACCCGCAGTATTTACCGACGGCATGTTGTTTACCGTTACAGTAGAAGCCGACCAGTTGCTTGTAATCTGCTGAACAAGCATTGAATTGTCCGAACCAAAGTTCGCATCCTGGAGGTTGCCGTTGATCGTTGGACTTGGATAAGAATACAGATAAAGATTTGCACTTACTATAGTAGCGGCCGATGGAATTGTGCTCATGTCAAATTTCACGATCTCGCGGCCAATAAAGTTTCCGCCTCCTGTTGTCCAGGTCATCACAGGCAGATCAATTCCAGTGATCGTTCTGACCCAGCCCCCTTCATTCAGCAATTGCAATTCATTGGGATTGTTTGCAGGAGCAAACGTAGCGGTAGTGCTGGCCGGAGGAGCGGCTACAATAACTTTCATGGTATCAACACCTGTGGCACCGTCATTGTCCGTAACCATCAACTGGAAAATATATTCACCCTGGCGGAATCCTTTGATCTGGGTAGAAGGTGCACCCGGGTTTACGATCACCGTTTCTGCAGGGCCCGCTACCTGACTCCAGAGATAAGCCACAACCTGGCCGTCGCTGTCGGTACCTGTACCTGTTACAACGACATTGTCCTGAGGTAACACGATATTTTTGGATTGGCCGGCGTCAGCAACCGGAACTTTATTTTCATTCCCGATAAATTCGGTTTCTTTCTGACAACTAAAAGATGTGAAGATTACGGTCGAAAAGATCGTACCGATAAGGATTCGCAGTTTCATCAATGGTGGTTTGGTTAAACTTCGGCAAAGTTAGTCTAATCCCCAATATTCCTTTTCATAAAAATTAAGATGAGCACGTCTAATGCAAGCTATTACCCGACGGACTTAAAGGCTTTACCCGGAACAAAATCACTTCCTCGTTCCGCTGGTACTTATCTTTAAACGAATAGAGCACTTCGGGATTCAGTTGCCTTACGTCGGACCGGTAACCTATATAGGACTGTCCCGGTCTGAGTATCGTATCGTACTGCATGATCTGACCGCTGGAGAGATAATAATAATACGGCATCTCGTACGCGATATCGGGGATCACCGGTAGTTTACCTTCATTGATATCCACGATCTCCAGATCCATATCGAGATCGAGTGTATCAGGTTTTTTATAAAAACTGAGCGGACGGTTATCGTTGGCATCCGCTATGTTTTCCATTTCCTGGTCATATTTTATTTCGCGGGCTTCATAACGTACCGGTATCAGCACCACCGCATAGATCAGGCGCACCAGCGCAAGGCCCATGACGAAACATATAATTCCATAACGGATCGTCAACCGCCGGTAAATCACCAGGTATCCCGCCAGCAACAAGATGCATATTCCTGCCGCCACCTCGTTTACATCTTTTAAAAAAGGTAAGATGATGAGCCCCGCCAGCACCAATGCAAACAAAATAAACATATAGCGCAGCACCTTCTGCACAATCTCAGGATAACGCTCGCGGAATGAGGCATACAACCAGGTAAGAATCATCAAGGCAAAAGGTATGAACATGTACACATACCGCATCTTTGGCTTGCCGGTAAACCAGTACACCGGAATATTGAAAAGAATAAACAGTAAAGCAAAATAGACCAGCGGTGTGTGGCGAAGTTTAAGTTTTGTTTTGCGGATAAGAAAGAAAAGGAACAGCGACCACGGCAGCAGCAGCTTCAGGAATTCGGCGGGATACATCAATGTCTTTTTCCAGAGAGCCTGACGGTTCTCTCCTACTGCGGATTTATTCAACGATTCTTTCAGCAGGTTAACGAAAAATTTATCGGCCTGACCATAAAAACTATATACATAAAAATAACTTCCGACCAGCACGCCGAGTAAGGCGATGCCTGCAAAATGCGCCCAATGGAACAATATGCGCACCGATCTGTTGTAGACGCACAGTGCTGCAAGCGTGAGGCCCTGGAACAGCAGGGAAGGAAATCCTTTGGTAAGAAATCCGACTGCGCACAATGCATAAGAAAGCAGGTACATCGTGGTCCATCGCTTGTCCTGGTTGAAATAAAAAAGTGTCATGGCCTGCAGGTATACGATCAGGCTGTAGAACACATCGATCTCTCCGCCGTTGCTCAATCCCCAGAAGAAAAGATCGAGGCTGGTCATGAGAAAAAGAGAAGAAAGAACAGCGGTATAAGGGGAGATTAATTTTCTGACAAAATAATAATTGGCCAGTCCCCATGCGAGGATACTGAGCAATGAAGCGAGCCTTACAGCCAGTTCATCGGACGAACCCGTGAGTATCATGAGTCCGCTGATGATCCAGTTGTAAAGTGGTGGTTTGTTGTAATACTCCCAGCCCATGGTGGTGGGTCGGATGAAATTACCGGACTCCATCATTTCAATGGCGATGATGGCGCGTCGTGGTTCTTCGCCGTCGAGGGGAAAGTAACTGAGGTTGATGAGTACGGAGAGAACATAGCAAGCCAGGAAAATGACAAGCCAGATGCGGTCGGTTCGGGTTGATCCCTGCAGGGACGTTAATTTGTGCATAACGGTACCGGCGGAATGACAACGAGCCAACTGTTGAGGTTGGCTCGTTATGGTAAAAAGTTATTTCAGTATACTAGCTGATTTTTTCGACCTGCATATAATTCAGTTCTACAGGTGTGGATCGTCCGAAGATTTTCACGGTAACTTTCAGTTTCTTCTTCTCGTCGTTTACTTCTTCGATTACGCCGTTGAAATCGTTGAATGGTCCTTCGATGATCTTGATGGTTTCGCCAACGATGAACGGTTCGCTCATGCTTAAGCCACCGGTTTCGGTCATCTCGTCGATCTTACCGAGCATTTTATTCACTTCTGATTTGCGGAGGGCGATAGGATCGTCTTTACCGAGGAAGTGGATAACGCTGTTGGTGTTTTTGATAACGTCGCGCAGGTCGTCGTTGAGTTTGCCGTCTACGATCTCGATCATTACATAACCGGGATAATAGTTGCGTTCGCGCATGACTTTTTTGCCATTGGCAACCTTGTACACTTTCTCCACGGGCAGGAATACCTGTTTCACGATTTCACTCCAACCGCCACGGGAGATCTCTTTATCGAGGTACTCTTTAACCTTACGCTCCTTGCCGCTCACTACACGAAGCACGAACCATTTGGTTTCCTGTTCGGCAGGTTGCTGGGCATTATTGCTAGCTGTTGTTTCCATCGTCCGTTAAAAAAGGGTTTGATACAGAAAGTTTAATGCGCCGCCGGCCAGGAAGTCCATTACCCATACCAATGCTGTGATCAGCATGGTTGATACGAGTACGATCATAGTGGACTGCTGGAGTTGTGCCCATGTAGGCCAGGTCACCTTCTCGGTCAGCTCCTTGTAGCTCTCTCTGAAATAGTTTCCGATTTTGTTCATCGTTTCGATTTAAAAATCTGCGATTTAAGTCGCTCAAAAAGTAGCACGGGCACTAGGATTCGAACCCAGATCAAAGGTTTTGGAGACCTCTATACTAACCGTTGTACTATGCCCGTAGAAAGCTAAAAGCTATCCGCCATCCGGCGAACAGCTTTTAGCGTATTTCTTTGCAAATATATAGTTATTTGCGATCCTTGTTACAAGCTTGTGGCTTGTGACCGGACTTATTTCAAGATCTCAGTAACCTGTCCTGCACCTACGGTACGGCCACCTTCGCGGATCGCGAATTTCAGACCTTTTTCCATAGCGATCGGTTGGATCAGTTTAACGGTCAGGTTGGTGTTATCACCAGGCATAACCATTTCTGTTCCTGCGTTCAGTTCTACTTCACCTGTAACGTCAGTTGTACGGAAGTAGAATTGAGGACGGTATTTGTTGAAGAATGGAGTGTGACGGCCACCTTCGTCTTTGCTCAGTACGTAAACTTCGCCTTTGAAGTCCGTGTGCGGAGTGATGGAACCGGGTTTAACGATTACCATACCGCGACGGATCTGTGTTTTTTCAACACCACGGAGGAGGAGACCGGCGTTATCACCAGCTTCACCTTCGTCGAGGAGTTTGCGGAACATCTCAACACCTGTAACGGTAGAGTTCAGGGGAGACTCCTGCAGACCTACGATCTCAACAGGCTCACCAACTTTGATACGGCCACGCTCGATACGACCGGTAGCAACAGTACCACGACCAGTGATAGAGAATACGTCCTCTACGCTCATCAGGAACGGCAGATCAACCGGACGAGGAGGCAGTGGGATGTAGCTGTCAACAGCGTCCATCAGGTTTTCAATTTCTTTAACCCACTTTTCTTCACCAGCGAGGGCGCCTGTAGCGGAACCTTTGATGATTGGAGTGTTGTCGCCGTCGAAACCGCGTTTAGTCAGTTCTTCGCGAACCTCGATCTCAACCAGCTCCAGGAGCTCTTCGTCGTCAACGAGGTCAACTTTATTCAGAAACACAACCATTTTAGGTACACCTACCTGGGCAGCAAGCAGGATGTGTTCTTTTGTTTGAGGCATAGGACCGTCTGTAGCAGCCACAACTAAGATAGCACCGTCCATCTGGGCAGCACCGGTGATCATGTTTTTCACATAGTCAGCGTGACCAGGGCAGTCTACGTGTGCATAGTGACGATTAGCTGTTTCGTATTCTACGTGAGCGGTGTTGATAGTGATACCGCGCTCTTTTTCCTCAGGAGCTCCGTCGATTTCGTCATATTTTTTAGCCTGCGCCAGACCTTTCTTTGAAAGGATGTCTGTAATGGCGGCAGTCAGCGTGGTTTTACCATGGTCAACGTGGCCAATGGTACCAATGTTAACGTGAGGTTTTTCCCTCTTAAAGGTCTCTTTTGCCATTTTATCGGTTTTTAGTTGTGTTTTACCAATTATTGTTTGTGTATAATAATAAGCCAACAGTATCGTACTATTCGCTTCAATTATCACTGCTGTGTAGTTACCGGAATAAGCCACGGGCGATTATCACGGTTGACTGCGAGCCGTTAGTGAGAATCGAACTCACGACCTCTTCCCTACCAAGGAAGTGCTCTACCCCTGAGCTACAACGGCGTAGTTCAGTTTGTGAGTTACTGCTTTCGAATGCCTGCCTGATACAAAGCACCTGTCAGTGTTACAAACTGCCTGTGAGCGGGAGACCGGGCTCGAACCGGCCACCTGAAGCTTGGAAGGCTACCGCTCTACCAAATGAGCTACTCCCGCAGGAACTAATTTGATGATTTGATAATTTGAACATGTGACCATTGCAAACTATCAGACCACCCCATTAAAAGAACTTTTCCATCCGATATGCATTTTCAACTCAACACACCGGCTAATTAACTAACTGTGGGCAGAGAAGGATTCGAACCTCCGTACTCCGAAGAGAACAGATTTACAGTCTGTCGCCTTTAACCACTCGGCCATCTACCCATTCCATCAATAAACAGCGAACCGTTTACCGATTGAGCCGAAGAAGGGAGTCGAACCCCCGACCTACTGATTACAAATCAGTTGCTCTACCAACTGAGCTACTTCGGCTTATATCCTGAAAGAACTTCCGGAATTCCCGTCACTTGCGTAACAAATTATTCCGTTATTTTTTGGGAAGGCAAAGGTAAGGGAATTTGACAATTGCAAAAATTTTGATGCAGGATTTTTTTCTTTGTTTTCAAACAGTTGTGAATAAACTGTTCAAAGGCCCGCCAACACTGTATTTGCCCCACACACTTTTTTTACCTTTTTTCCAACCGGTTGCAAATTAAAGACAAAAAAAAGACTCCCGGAGGAGTCTTTTCTAAAATTCTGTCAGGCAGCTTGTTTTTCTTTCTTTCGTTTTATCTGATTGACAACGGAGTCAAGGGCAGCATCAAAAGATTCTTCAAAGGACTTACTGGTCGATTTGACAAAGAAGTTGTGCCGCGGTACATGTACACGGATTTCTGCGATCTTGTCCTTAATGGTGTGTACCACATTGTCCAGTTTTAAATATACCTGGACTTCAATGATGCGATCGTGAAACGTGCCGAGCTTTTGCAGTTTCCGCTGAACATACTCTACGAGCTTGTTGTCCGCATCAAAACGAACAGTCTGAATGTTTACATTCATAATCATCGCGTTTAATAAGTGAGACAATAATTAAAAGAGCTACCATGTTTTGAACATCTGTTCTCTGCTCTGAAGTTAGCTAATTTTCATACGGCTCCCAAGCAAAAAACGCTAATTTTTTTCCAACAATTCCACCCGCAAAAACCCGTAATCGACTCAGGCCCGGGGGTGCGCTTTGCGGTATACATCCTTCAATTTTTCGATCGTATTGTGCGTATAAACCTGCGTGGAGGCCAGGCTGCTGTGGCCCAGCAATTCCTTCACCGCATTTAACTCAGCGCCCTGATTCACAAGATGTGTGGCGAAGGTATGCCGCAGCACGTGGGGGCTTTTTTTGTCCAGCGTTGCCGCCTGCTCCAGGTGAGCCTGCACCAGCCGCTGCACATAACGCGGATACAGCTTTTTCCCCTTTTCCGTCACAAATAAGCTTTCATGCGGACCTTCAAATAGCCGACGCTTTTCCGCCATGTATTTCTTTAACTGATCCGCCATTTCACGGCTCACGGGAATGATCCGCTCCTTGTTGCCCTTGCCCAATACTTTTACCTGCAAACGCCCCGCATCCAGGTGATGCTCTTTGAGCTGGATCAACTCGCTGAGACGCATGCCGGTGGCATAAAACAAGGAAATGAGCGCATGGGCATTCAGGCTCTTCCAATCCTCCGTGTGCTGCTCCAGCGCCGTCAGCAACTGCCGGGTCTCCTCTTCTTTCACAAATACCGGTAACCGCTTACTCTTCCTGGGCACTACTACCCTTGTCAAGGGCAGTTGCGTAATATTTCCCTGGCGCAGATGATATTTGAAGAACGAACGAAGGGAAGATATTTTGCGCGCGATAGAAACCGCTTCAATACCCTCTCCCCGCAGCTCCGCCAGCCAGCTGCGCACAAATGCAGCGCTGATCTCTGTGAGGGTTACTGATCCATATCGGGTGAGCAAAAATTCGCTGAAATCGCGAAGGTCCGTGGCATAAGCCCGGATGGTGTGCGCCGAATACCTTTTTTCGAATTTAAGGTAGTCCAGGAACGGAATGATGGCATCATTAGCCGGCGCAGAAGAAGCTGTCATCTGATGAAGTTACGAAAATGCAAAAAAATAGCCGCAGGCAAAAGCCCACAGCTATTTCTTATATAACATTTAAAAGCGCTGAAAATATCAGGCTTCGATTTTTCCGCTCTGGATCTGCTGCTTGTAGATCGCTTTCAGCACCTGACCGCGACGCTTTACAGAAGGCTTCGTGAAGCTTTGACGCTCACGCAGTTGCAAAAGAACTTTTGATTTTTCAAATTTCTTCTTGTACTTCTTCAGTGCCTTGTCAATGTTTTCGCAGTCTTTAGAATCGATGATAAGCATAATTATATACCTCCTTCGGCATTTTTTTGAGACGGCAAAGATAAGCGTTTTTTATTTCCATGCAAAAAAAATCCATTTTTATCCTGCTATTTGCTCGTATGCACGGCTTTCTGGAACTTCGCGCCATGTTTACCGGTATCATTGAAACCATGGGCCGCATAGAATCCGTTGCCGAGGAAGGCAGCAACCGCACCTTCTGGGTCCGCTCTCCCCTTTCGTCTTCCTTTAAACCCGATCAAAGCGTCAGCCACAGCGGGGTGTGCCTTACCGTGGAGGAAGTCCGCGATGACCTGCACCGCGTAACCGCCATCCGCGAAACACTCGACAAAACCAATCTCGGCGACTGGCAACCTGGCCGCCTCGTCAATATCGAACGCTGTCTCCAGCTCAACGGCCGTCTCGACGGGCATTTTGTGCAGGGACACGTAGATACTACCGGCACCTGCATCACCCGGACCCCAAAAGACGGCAGCTTCGAGTTTGATATCCGTTTCCCCGAAGCATTTGCCCCGCTGGTAATCGAAAAAGGGTCCGTCTGCCTCAACGGCATCAGCCTTACCGCTTTCGCCGTTACACGTAACAGTTTTCGCGTTGCCATCATTCCTTTTACGTACGAACATACCAACCTCCAGGAGTTGAAAGAAGGCAATGTGGTGAACCTGGAGTTTGATATGATCGGTAAGTATTTGCTGAGAAGTCTGTCGTTGAGGGAGCAGGTATAAGGCGTAAGGTGGAAGGTTTAAGGTTATAGGTGAACAGCCAATTTACGGTTTAAGGTTAATTATTGCTTGCAACTAAATAGCGGGATGTTGATTAGTTAGTGAACGAACCAATACTACCATTCACGATTCACGATTCACGATTCACGATTCACGATTGACGATTGACAATTTCACCATTCACTCCTATATTTGAAGATGCCACCCACCAAAACCCATTACCCCGTGCTGGATGGCCTGCGCGGTCTGGCCATATTGCTGGTTGTCGTTTATCACAATTTCGGCTTCATTAATTATTTCTTCTTCGGATGGCTCGGCGTTGACCTGTTCTTCGTGCTGTCAGGTTTTCTTATCACCGACATCCTGATGAAAACAGTTAACCGCCCCCATTTCCTGCGCAATTTTTATATGCGGCGCGTGCTACGCATCTTCCCGCTTTATTATGGCAGTCTTGTATTATTCCTCCTCATCCTTCCCGCCTGCGGCATCCTCACCGCCCAACTCGCTTATTACCGCGACAATCAGTGGTGGTTGTGGACCTATTTGCAAAACTGGCTTTATATTTTTAAACCAACCGATGCCAATATTCTTCACCATTTCTGGTCGCTGGCCGTGGAAGAACAGTTTTATCTTATCTGGCCACTGACCATTCTCGTTCTCCGCAAGCCTTCGCGGTTGTTTGCTTTACTGGCCGTTGTACTGGTAGCAGTGGTAGTACTGCGCATCGTGGTGTGGAACTACCAGTTGGAAGAACTGGCTTATTTTAATTTTTATACGTTCTCGCGGATCGACGGTATTTGTATCGGCAGTATGCTCGCATTGCTTCGCACGATCCGGATCGATTTTCTGCGGAATTATACCGCACCGGTGGTGCTGAGCCTGGCACTCGCCAATTTTATTTTCTTTTTTATCAACCGCTATTACGGCTACACTTTTCCATTCCTCGCGTTTGTCGGTTATACGACCTTCGCAGTAATGTTTGCTTTGCTGGTAAATGAAGGGGTGGAAAATAAAAGCCGGTTGCTCCGGTTGCTTTTTGATAATGGGTTAATGAAATTTTTCGGGCGTATTTCCTACGGGCTTTATGTTTTTCACTGGCCCGTATTCATATTGACGGCCCCTTATTTTCAGGATCTTTTTACCCCCGCTTTGCCACTGGCTGAAGCGCGGATCGCCGCCTCCGTCACCGCTACTCTCGTGGGTATCGGGGTAAGCCTGATCAGCTTCCGCTATTTTGAACAGTATTTTATCCGAAAAAAGATTTCATACGAATAATCCTCCGGCTTTTTCAAGGTCTGCCAACCGGTTATTTGTATTATTGCGCACCGGCTTACAGCTATGGATATTACAGAACTCAGCAGAACAACATCCGCACAGTCATTGCGTCATCCGTGGGAGACCGCGCGTGTACGTGTTATCCGTTTTCTGCTGGGCAAAAATCACCAGCACCTTACCGATGTAGGCGCCGGCGATGCGTTCGTGATCGAAACACTCGCACAGGCCGGAGTTGCCAACCGTTATACGGCTATCGACACTGCCTATACACCGCAACTGATTCAGCAGTTACAACAACGTATTGCGGGTTTGCCTGTTGCGTTTTTGCAAACCACTTCTTCCGCACAGCCACACAGCGATGCCGCGATGCTCGCCGATGTGATCGAACATTGCGAAGATGATGCAGCCGTGCTGAATGATACCGTGCAAACTGTCCTGCAGCCTGGCGGCACGCTGTTGATAACGGTACCTGCATTCCAGGCATTGTTTTCACAACACGATCAATTATTGCTGCATTATCGCCGGTATACGCGCAAACAGCTAGTAAAACTGTGCCGCGAACAAAATCTCGAGGTTATCAGCAGCGGCTATTTTTTCTTTACCTTATTACCTCCGCGTCTTATTCGTTTGTTAGGAGAAAAAGCAGGATGGTGGAAAACAACACAATCCATCGACAATTGGAAGGGAAGCCCGGTTTTTTCTCGTATTATTTCGTCTATTTTGTGGTTCGATTTCCGGGTTAGCCATGCTTTTTCCCGTATTGGTATTCATTTGCCCGGACTCTCATGTTACTGCTTATGCAAAAAACGGCCATCATAGTTCCCTGTTATAAAGAAGCTGCGCGCCTGCAGCCGGAGATATTTGTCCGGTTCCTGCAGCAACGGTCCGATGCCGATTTTGTGATGGTCGACGATGGAAGTCCCGATAATACGGCGGAGGTATTAGCGACCCTTGCCGCCTCCGTGCCCGGCCGGATCCATATTATTTCTTTGAAACAAAACAGCGGCAAAGCTGAAGCTGTACGACAGGGATTATTGTATGCCATCAAAACACCGGATTACAGTTTTGCCGGTTATCTCGATGCAGACCTCTCTACCAGTCCCGAGGAATTTATCCGCCTGAAAGATATTCTTGCCAATGATTCGCTTGATTATGTACTCGGCTCCAGGATAAAAACCCTGCAGAGTTCTATTCAGCGCTCACAGTTCCGGCACGTAACCGGACGTTTTATTGCCACGCTTATCGATACAAAATATCGATTGGGTATTTACGATACGCAGTGCGGCGCAAAATGTTTCCGCATCGATTTGCTGCAGCAGATCATCGAACAACCTTTTACCACTAAATGGTTTTTTGATGTGGAACTGCTGTTGCGTATCCGTAATCTGCAGACAGCCTGCCGCGGTTCGGAGATCCCTTTACGTCGCTGGCATGATCCGGGCGGATCGCGCCTTTCCATCTGGAAGTCCCCTGAAGTAATGGCCGATATGTGGCGTTTGTTCAACCACTATAAACGTAACACGCATGAGTGAATTGCGCCAACGCAACCGCTATCGTCCTGATATTGCTTACCTGGCTTTGTTACTTTTGATAACAGCCATAGCGTACTGGCCGGTGAGCCTGCATATCTTCAGTTTAAAAAACGACGCACTCAATTATTTTCTGCCGGTGCGCCGGTTGGTAAGTGAATCTTTCCATAACGGACAATTATCCTTGTGGACGCCTTACCTCAATCTCGGGTATCCCCTCCACGGCGATATGCAATCCGGTGCCTGGAACTCCATCGTCCAATTGTTTTCTCTTTTCGGCCCCTATACCTTATATACGTTGCAACTGGAAACATTGCTCTATGTATTCCTGAGTGGCACGGGCATGTACTACCTGCTCAAGCATTTCAACGTGCACCCGCTGGCGAATATCATGGCTTCAGTTGCTTTTATGTTATGTGGATTCAACAGCGACTCGTGTCAGTTTCTCAACTGGATTTCCAGTGCCTCTTTCCTTCCCTATGTATTCTTGTTTTACTACCGATGCCTGGAAGAGCGTTCGATCAAACAGGGAATATATACTGCGGTAGCGCTTTATTTTCTTTTTAACTGTGCTTATCCTGCCGACTTTATCATTACTGCCTACCTGATGATCGCCATGCTGATACGTCGCATCATATTGGATTGGCGCAAGCCTATTCAATGGAAAAATCTGCTGCTTACACACGGAGCCATGATGCTGCTATTCCTCGTGTTGAGCCTGCCGGCTATTTTTTCTTTTTATCAAAGTCTCCTGCTGACCGAACGCGGCACCGGGGCTTCTTATGAGGATGTGATGAGCAATCCATTACACCCGGCTTTGCTTTCGTCTTATCTCACACCACTAGCGGTATGGAAAATGCCCGGCGTGGAAATAACCGATCCGCTCGAAAGAAATTCTTACATCGGTCTGCTGGCATTTATATTAATGCTGACGGCTTTTTTTTACCGCAAACTTCCCGCTCCCGCTTCCTTCTGTAAAGGGGCTATGCTGGTTTTCCTTTTATTCAGTTTGGGTGAAATGGGCGGCCTGCGGATCGTGGCCTATTATGTATTGCCGCTGATGGATTCTTTCCGTCATCCGGCCAATGCAAAACTTTTCACCTTGTTCTTTGGTTGCGTACTCGCAGGTTTGCTCTTCCATCAACTCATCACTTCCGGCGTAGACAAACGCTTCAAACGTGGCTGGGCGGTTTGTTTATTATTGTTGGTACTCTTGTTTGCTGTCGCCATCCTCAGTGGACCGACTTTGCTTTCTGCAAGTGGATGGGCGGCGGCCAAAGGTTCCCTGAGCGACCGCATCAAACAATTGCTGGAAAGCCTTTCGGCAGGCGATCTTATTTTACTGAACATATTGCTGCAGGTTCCCTTTCTGATCTTATTATTCCGGTTTATCCGGCAAAGGCAATTTGGTTATGCGACAACGGTCGGTATCCTGAACTGTATTGTTTTCACCATGTTGTTTCAGCCGTTTACGGTGGTAAAGAATACACGCGCGGCAGTTGTGCAGCAACGCATCAATGAAATTAAAAAAGACGGCTACCCCGTACCGGATCTGCGTTATACGCTGGCGCAAAACGGGGAAGGCAATGAGCAGTACATGCATGAGATTGGTGTACGGAATATGTACAGTAAACAGATCGGCCGCTCGGACTACCGCGTTTCGCCAAGCAATCTGCTGGTGCAAAATCAATTCTGGTTCAATGAACCATTGCGGCAACGTTTATTGCAACATCCGTTGTTATACAGTCCTGCCTTTATTTTCCCGATAGCGGATACGGCAACGCAGGCCAGGGATTCCACAGGTTTGATCGCTTTTATCGACGACATCAAGGCTCCGCTCCGTATCGACACCTCCATACAGGGAACGATCCAAATCAAAGATTTCGCGCCGCAGTCCATCCATTTTGAAACAAATGCGATTGGTGACAACTGGGGTGTGATCATGATCAACCGTCATCCGCGCTGGGAGTTGTACCGCTACGGGCAACGTGTAAAACTACTCGATGCCAACGTGGCCTTCATGGCGTTTGAAATACCACCCGGACCACAGGAATATGAATTGACGTATTATCAGACGGATCTGCAGATCGCCTGGTGGATCAGTACTGTTGTGTTGTTCTTGTTTATTGCTTTTGTTATCCTTACACGTTTGAGGAAGGCTTCAGCACCGGCGTTGGAAAATAACGATCCCGCCAGCTGAGGGCCGGCTTTTCGATGAGCCAGGTAAGCAGGATGCCCGTACCGATATTGGCCGCGGTTTTGAGCAGGAATACAGAAATTACAGGCAAGTCTCCCCGGAAAAAATATTGATTGATGAAGTTGCTGATGGCAGGGCCGGCCAACATATGCACCAGGTAAATGGCATAAGAATAACGGCCAATGAATGCCAGAGCGCGATACAATCCCTTTAACCTGGTTGCTGCCAATATTCTTTCAATCCGCCATTGAAAAATCAATCCCATCGCTAATGCCGCTCCAAACGCTGCATACAGTAAAGTAAATCCCGGTACAAGAATGAATTCATTTTCCGCCTCCATTAAAAATGCCGGCAACAAACCTGCTGCTACCACAATCAACAATGCCGGGTAATAACGGTGGACAAAATTTTTCGTTGCTTCATAATGGTAATGATAAAACCATGAAAGCAATACACCTGCCGTCAGCGAATCGATACGCAGATGCGTGGGAAAGAAATGGGTGTAAGGAGAAAAAGGCAGCCATGCATTCGTCAGCGCGCGGCCGGTAAGGCAAAGTAATATAATCAGGATACAGACCGCAGGCACCACTTTTCCTTTTACATAGCCCCGGGTCGCGGCCAGTGTCAACATTATTGCCAGCAATAAATAGAAATGTTCTTCGATCGCCAGCGACCAGGAAATGCCGATAATACCCGGATGATAGTTTTGAAAAAAGAACAGTTCAGCCAGCACCGATCCCGTTGTTACCGGTATTCCTTTCCACCAATTATAAAACAGGTAAATGATCACTACTGCATAGAACAGCGGATAGATTTTAAATGCGCGGCGCAGCAGGAATCTTCCTGCCCGCAAAGAACCATTGGCTGCATATTCGCGGAACAGCAGCCCGGAGACAAGAAATCCACTGAGTACAAAAAAGAGATCCACGCCGATCCAGCCCATGCGGGTGGTTATCTCCATAAGAGCCCCGTGACGCAGCAATACAAGGAAGATGGCTAGTCCTCTGAAAACATCGAGTAACAGGTTTCGCTGACTAACCATCTTCGCTTGCTGCTTATCGCATCAGGTACATTTTTCCGTAACCTTTATTGAAGTATTTATCGGTGTTGTCGTCTGATGATTTGTATTTATCCAGCGACTTACCATTGAGGTTGGTGATCACGCGATACAGGTACACGCCGTTTGCCAGCTTGTCGCCGTATTGATCCGTTCCATCCCATTTGAATTCTGTGATATTGCGTCCGATACGCAGGGGTCCCAATTCGTCTTTTGTGATTTCCCGCACCACTTTACCCGTGATCGTGAGGATTTGTATTCGAAGGTTCTGTGGTACTTCACTACCTGTGAGCGTAAATACAAATGCCGTTGATGTGGTAAAGGGGTTCGGATAGTTGAGCATGTTCGAGATCATCGGTTTATTGATCACCTGGAACGCCACGCGGTATTCAATATTACCGGCCGCATTCTCACTCCTGTCTTTACCACTTACGATCAGTTCATACTCACCGTCCTGCTGCAGCCATGGCTGTACAGTCACCGTAGCTGTGTTATCAGGGTTGGGTGCTTGTCCTGCCGGTGTAAAGCGGACCGTATCGGCATTATTGAAATAGTAACGGCGCAGTGAACCATCCGGATAACGGATATGCAGGTTCAGCAGGCTCGTATCGTTGAGCACCATCCAGCGTGCTTCATCTTTGAGTTTGATCAGGATGTCTGGTTTCGACGAAACGATATCCCTGTTCAGGATGTGCGTACCGTCGAAGGTTACATCCAGTAGCGGATTGAGACTATCCGGCCTTACATAAAGGTTTCTGAAAGCAAAATTGTTGAATACATGTTGCTCCGGCTGATCTTCATCGGGGTTGAAATTCACGAAGAGAATATTCTTTCCGGCGAGAGACTGGGTTGCTACGTTCACTTCCAGTTTGATGGTGTCGTTGGGCAACAGGTCTTTTTGTTTCGGTATGGGAATGATATTCTCAATGTTATTGCGGTCGGTGATCGACAGTTTGACTTTTATACTGTCAAACTGTGTCTGGCTCACGTTTTTGAAGCCGATACCGAAGCGGAAAGGTTCGCCTACATCAACCGTATCTTTTGTGGTAAAGAAAATATTGGGCGCAATGGCTCCTTCGGGTACCGGATCGTAATACAGGCGCCAGTAGTCCAGTTGATAAGGCGTCAGGTGCGAGGTATCTTTTGTATGCATATACATACGCAGATACGGATAGTCGGCTACGTCGATGGAGCTGATATCAGTGATCTGTTGTGATCTTGGAATGTTGCGGATCAGGGTATCTTCCTGACCCGAGCGGGTGATACCGATGATGTGTGCGTACACGCTGTCATCACTCGGTGTCTCCATGGAATAGCCGCCCCATTCGAATGTTTTCCATGCTTTGGAAGGGCCCATTGGCGGAGAAGAAAGTGCACCGTTGTCATCACGGCCCAGCAGTTCCGCAGAAAGAGTAACTACATCGTACACCCCATTCCCTACTATCCATTTGGGTGTAAAGCTGGGATCGTTCTTTTTATAAACAAGAATGAACGGACGCGCCCGATAGAATGAGTCAATTCCGGAAAGACCTGCATTCTTAAGATAATGATACAATGAGTTCCCCGCACCATAGATATTTTCATCAGCCTTCCAATCATCAGCCCAGGCTTGCGGGAAGCCCGGGAATGATTCGGGAGAAAGGGTAAAGTTGCGCACCACCACATACTGACCGTCGGGAACCGAATCTTTCATGAAGTTCATCATCAGCTTACGACGCTCCGGTGTATCATATCGCCATTCGAAGTTGATTTTACGGGATGGTGTACAGTTGTTACTCACACTGCCGAAACGGGCAAGACCAAGACCGCCGTTGGAAGTATTGTCCAATGTCACGTTGATCCATGGCGCCAGTGTTGCAGAATCCAATACGTTAAATACCAGCGAAGAGAACCAGCAGGTATTGGCACCAATAAGATTATCGTTCACCGAAATACCCACTGCGGTTTCCTGTACGGCTCCTGTTGCCCAGCAGCCATTGCTTGTGAATATATTGTTTACGGTAGTATTATAAACCCACTGACGTTTATCATTTAGCAGATGGGTATTGTAGTTGTTTGATTTTTCGTGCTGGAAATAATGCGACTGGTTAAAACCGGTTTCGGATCCCGGGATATATACGAAGGAAGAGCTGTTCCAAACCGGATCGCCCGTAACCGGCGTCGGGGATACGCGCCAGTAGTAAACCCTGTTGGCCGTAAACGTCATCGGTGCATCAAATTGTATCAGACCTCCCGTGCTGCTCACCGAACGGGCCACTTTGGCCGGAGAATTGAAGAGTTCCGTTGTATCCATTTCCACATTGTACTGCCGCATTTCGGCAAAAGCATTCGCAGAGGAAATACTGAATTTGATATTCTGCTGATTGACGATGGAGTATTGGTAAGGATAGATCGGACGCGCTTCATCTTCATAGATATACACATCCTTCGTTACCGTGTTATTCGATTCATATAACTCATCGATATTGTTGTCCGCATCCAGTGTAACGGTGATCTTGTTCAGTCCTTTATCTCTTGTAGGAACGATAGGCACATCGATCAGCACAGAGTCGGCATATTTGGTAAAGGCAAGCGTGTCTCTTTTAATGATCTCCGTGGTCAGGTCAGGATAGGTACGTTTTACTTCCACCACCATTTTCTTGTTGATCGACTTACCGAGGTTCACATATTTGGCATTGAGCTCAAAATGTGTTTCGGCTACTGAAATGAAAGAGGGGCTTACTTTCACCAGCGGATCTTCGATGGCATAGTCAGGTTTCTCACTGCTGTAAAAACGGATGGCAGGATCACCATGCAAAGTGAATTGTTCTACCTGGAAGCGCGCATAGAAATCGCCTGCAGGCGTAGCGGTCAGTACACGTGCAACAGCCTGGTCCATGATCTCTCCTAACGTTTTGCCGTAGTGAGTAGTGGACATAGCCGTATAATTCCACGTATTGTATACGTCGAGATAGTGCACGATACCAAGGTGCGTACTGGCAAGGAAGGCAATCGCGCCACGCTCGGGAGCCAGTACATATTTCTCCGACAAGGTTTCTTTTGTTACAAAACGCGCAGGGTTGAAATTATAGAAGTTACCTGCATTACAACCCATCACATTAAATACCGGGTATTTGCCGGCATTGTTATAGTTCATCGGGTTGTCGAGGTTGAACTCGAGTGTGCTGGAAGAAGAGTGACCGAAATAAGTCAACAGACCGATACCCTCTGTGAAAAGGTTGGCAATCCGGCTGCTGTTGAGTTGTTGTACTGCGTCTGCAGATGTCTTCACGAAACTGCTCACATTGCCCGCATAAGCTGTATCGCTGATGATATTGGCATGATTGTTCAAGGCTATCCGCAACAGGTTGCTGGTGTTGAAATCACTTGCACCTACCACATGGACCACATTTTTCATCCATGATTTATCTGCAATCGTCGGTGAGTTATAGCTATACAGTTGCTCATACTGCTTTACCTTGGTCAGGTACAGCGCTACTTCATCACCATTGATGGCAGACAAACGCCCGATTGGTGTCAGCGGAATAAAGTTACCTGGAGCAGCACTCATCAGGTTGTCAGATGCCGGCTGACCAAACGTTGGCACCAGGTTCAGCTTTTCTATATCCACATGGCTTTCAAACTGGCGGTACTGGTTATACATCACTCCTTTGCCTACCAGGAAAATACTCTTCAGCGGGCGGGTATAGTTGGCGCGTGCCCAGCGGATGAAATTGCGGACACTCAGCGGATGTTTTTTAATACCAAATGCAAACTGATCCACCAGTTCGTCGATCATGTAAAGATTGGCCACATAACCTCCGCCCTGTGCGGAACGGCGATAATTCTTATAATCTTCCACCGGCTGCGTACCACCTGTGCCGGTGAGTACATTCGGGTGTGTGATGATCAGGAAATCTCCCTGGTTGGCGGGAAGCAGGTAGTTAACAAAGTTGCGCTGCTGGAAACTGGTAATGTTGCGGATGTTGGCTGGCGCTGTGTTCATCAGTACCAGTTCACGTGCTGTGCCGGAAGGCTGCAGGAAGAAACGGATCGTGCCCGCCACAGCGGTGTTGCCTTCGTAGCGGCGGCCGTTGGTGATATCGTATAACACCGGAATGCCGGTATAAATAAAATTGGTAATCTCCAGGTAATTACCCGAAGGATTAGCGGGAAGACTGAAGGAGAAATTGGTATTGGCTCCGCCGAAATTGAATTGACGAGGATAGGTTACTTCCATCATGGCAATGTCGAGACGGTCAGGAAGCGGGGTCGCAGGAGGCAGCACGGGTTCGGTAGCGTTGGTTATCACGAGGCTCGCGCTGTTGCCGCTGATCAGCGAAACAGGAAATGTAGCGGAAAATTTCTGCGCGCTGAAAAAGTCGACGTGCTGATCGATAACCGCGTTGCCATTCAGACGCAATACCAGTCTGCGCGGATTCTCGGCATTGCCTGCGGCATTGACACGCACAGTACCGTCGGGTGCTCCGGCACCTGTATAGACAGCCAGGTTGTTGTCGGAAAAAGTGAGCGTGCCGTCACGCGGAATATCATCTGATACCCAGCCCTCCCCTTCATCGTATGAAGAAGAATAAGTGTACTCGTGTTCAACGGGAGAAGAATACCCCTGACCAATCTTGCTGCGGTAATAAATACCGGTTGTATGCATGAAGAAAGGCTCTGGTGAAACACCCGTGGGAAGATTATTGGCGGCAGGAACGAGACGAAGGTTGTTACCTGCTGTATTCACGGTAAGGAAGTACGCTGCCGTATCGGTCTGCAAACTCCATTTATCCGAAAGCTGAAAATCGGCGTTGCGGTATAATGGATTGTCGGCTTTGCCGTCGTTCATTTCGCCCCAGAACTCGATATAATCCGAAGCGCCGAGTGTACCGGTCTGAACGGATGTATATAAGGGAATTTCTTTACCATTGCGCCAGAGTTGAAACTGTGCAACAGGCGTTGTTTGCAGACCTATGCTGCCGAGCGCAGACTGACCGATCCGGTAAAGACCGGAAGCACCTACTTTGAATTTATAGTAGGTTTTGCTATAGTCGATCCACTCGTTATTGTATACCTGTGCAGATGCACTGAGGCAGCAGATAAGCAGAAATGGAAGTAAAAATCGTTTCATGAAAAAACGTTTTGTGCTTGTTGTACAGATTTAGTTTTTCTTCTTTTTATTCTTGTCCCCCGCCATATCCAGACGAAGCGAAAACACGTGGGTAAACAAGGGATTGGATTGATTGGCCAGGTTGGTGAATGCATAATCGATGGTTACGCTCTGAATGCGGAAACCAGCCCCGGCGCTTGGCTGATAGATCCACACTTTCTTTTGATTGAGCGTATCGCCATCGGCCAGCGCTTTCTGAAAATTGTTGATCCCTGCTCTCAGGAAAAATACATTGTTGAAGTTGCATTCGAGACCGATCTTGGGATCCACACTCACCGGATCGCCGATGATCACGGTATTACGTTTGCCATCGAACGTGAGATCAAAATTAGTCTCTGCCAGCAGGGTGGCTTTTTTGCTGATCCTGAATTCACGGCCGACACCCAACACGAGACGGGGCGCGGTCATTTCTGTTGACTTCACCGGAATTTCATTGTTGGTGAGGTACAACACTTCTTTTTCTCTTTCGGTAAAGCTGAATGACCAGGTGTTGAACGTGGACGTGATATCACGGCCCACCACACCGAAGCGCCATTTACCCTGATAGATTTGTAAACCTGCATCGAGACCAAAACCCCAGGCTTTGGCAAACTTGCCCACGTTGCGGTGGATCACTTTTGCATTCAGTCCGAAGTGTACTTTCTTCTTCTCCGTTTCTTTCAGCTTTTGAGAAAACGAAAGCATGAAGGCATAGTCTGCAGAAGAAAATGCCTGAATGTTATTGTAGTTAAGCGTACCGTCAGGTTCTACCAGGAACAAGGTATTCATGATATCATCTACGGCAAAACGCAGTCCTGTGATGCCGATGATGCGTTTATTATTTGCGGAGGGAAATGCAACGCTGACAAAATCATATTTGCCGATACCGGCAAAATACTCGGCGTGCATAAGATTAACCTGGGGATCGTCTTTGATGTTGACGAGACCGGCGGGGTTCCAATAACCGGCCGTACCATCTGCTACTCCGGCCACCTGTGCACCGCCCATGGATAGCCCACGCGCTCCCGCACCGATGTTGAGAAATTCATTCGAATATTTACGAAACTGAGCCCGGGAAGACAACGACACAAAAACGCAGCACAGGGTCAGGTATATACTGAAGCGGTTCATTCGGGTAATTTTCAGATAAGCGGTTATTAATTAGACAGTTTATTTGTCCTTAGGGCTGCCTGCAAAAGTAACATTTACCTTTGGAATATCATAGCCTCCTTCCTATTAAGGACGCCCGAAAACGCAGATAATGAAAAAATATTGCGCAATCGGCCGGCCTTGGCAGGGATGGCGTACTTTTGAGCCCAAATTTCGACTTAACACAATGAATCTCATAGAAGAACTACGCTGGAGAGGCATGATCCAGGATATCATGCCCGGCACCGAGGAGCAACTGCTGAAGGAAATGACCACGGCCTATATCGGGTTCGACCCCACGGCTGAAAGTCTGCATATCGGCAGCCTCGTCCCTATCCTGCTGCTGGTACACCTGCAAAAAGCCGGGCACAAACCCCTGGCACTGGTAGGTGGCGCCACCGGTATGATCGGTGACCCCAGTGGCAAAAGCGAAGAACGTAACCTGCTGGACGAGAACACACTGGCCCGCAATGTGGCCGGCATACGCGCCCAGCTTGAAAAGTTCCTCGACTTTGATGGCAGCAAACCAAACGCCGCGGAAATGGTAAACAACTACGACTGGTTCCGCGCCATTTCCTTCATCGATTTTCTGCGTGATACCGGCAAGCACATCACCGTTAACTACATGATGGCCAAGGATAGTGTGAAGAAACGCTTTGAAGGTGAAGTGGGCATCAGCTATACAGAATTTGCCTACCAGCTCATGCAGGGCTACGATTTCTACTGGCTTTACGAAAATAAAAACTGTAAACTGCAGATGGGCGGCAGTGATCAGTGGGGCAATATTACCACCGGCACCGAATTGATCCGCCGCAAGGCCGCCGGAGAAGCTTTTGCCTTCACCTGCCCGCTGATCCGCAAAGCCGACGGCACCAAATTCGGTAAAACCGAGTCCGGCAACGTCTGGCTCGATGCCTCCCGCACATCCCCTTATCAATTTTACCAGTTCTGGCTCAATGCCAGCGACAGTGATGCCGCCACCTGGCTGCCAATCTTCAGCTTCCTGGACCGCCTCACTGTCGAAGAACTGAAAAAACAACACGAAGCCGCACCCGAGCAACGTCTTCTCCAAAAGAAACTCGCCGAAGAAGTAACGTCTTTTGTACATGGCCGCGAAGAATTTGAAAAAGCCGTAGCCACCACCGAAAGACTCTTCGCCAATCAAAACGCGCCCGCCGAATCGTTAAGTCTCGAAGACCTCGAGTCAATGGAAGGTGTGGTGAAAGCATCGATCAGCCGCGACGAATTGAAAGCCGGTGTAGACGTGGTGAGTTTCCTGGCAACGACCCATGTCTTTGCCAGCAAGGGCGAAGCACGCAAACTGGTACAAGGTGGCGGAGTAAGCATCAACCGCCGCAAAGTGGAAGCTGTTACAGATGTGGTGAAAGAAGAACAGTTGTTACACGACCGTTATATACTGGTACAAAAAGGAAAGAAGAATTATTACCTGGTGGAAGCCCAGGGATAGTTTGAAAATTTTCGATAACGATTTTGAGCGCCCTGCATTCGTTTGGGGCGTTTCATATTAATGTTTGATTCGTAAACCCGCAAGATTGAGTATTCTGCAGACTAAGCGGCATCTTATCGGTGGTTCGTGAAGACACCATAAATGTTAAAAACATTTATCACCAAGAGTCACTTTTCATTTTTAAACGTAATGACGGCGTGAGGTATAAATTAGCGCCCTTGGTGGTCTCCCGACCAACTAGCATGCGTCACGTAGCTTTGATAGGTGAAGGCCAACTTCGTACATGACTCAAGGATGAGCAGGCCCGTTGGTCTGGAGACCAACGGTGGCGTGATATCGGATTGAGGGGTTTTAAAATCTTCCGAACATTTATGGCGAAGACACGAACCACGGCGGCTAACAGCCATTCACGATTGACGATTCACCATTCACCATTGACTATTCACCATTGACGATTCACCATTCACTACTGCCCATTCACGATTGACGATTGGCGATTCACCATTGACGATTCACGATTCACGTCCTCTGTGTTTTTCACGCGTTTACGGTAGTTTTTGAAAAGACTGTGCCAGCGGAGTTTAAGCACACCCAGAATGCCTTCCTTCACAATGCCTTTGTTCATTTTGGATACGCCATACGTGCGGTCCTGGAAAAGAATAGGCACTTCCCTGATCTTGAAACCAAGTTTCCATGCCGCAAATTTCATTTCAATCTGGAAAGCATATCCGACAAAGCGGATCTGATCGAGATTGATTGTTTCCAGTACTTCACGGCTGTAACACATGAATCCGGCCGTCGGATCTTTCACCGGCATCCAGGTAATGATGCGTGTATATATAGAAGCACCTTTTGATAAAGCGATACGATTAGCCGGCCAGTTGGTGACACCGCCACCTTTGGTATAACGTGAACCCACTGCCAGGTCGGCACCTCCATTTTTGCAGGCATCATACAGGCGGGGCAGGTCATTGGGGTTATGAGAGAAGTCGGCATCCATTTCAAAAATGTAAGCATAGCCGCGTGCGGTGGCCCATTTAAAGCCATGAATATAGGCTGTTCCTAAACCGAGTTTACCTTTCCGTTCTTCGATAAACAATTCACCGGGAAATTGCTGCATCATTTCCCGGACAATAGCAGCAGTGCCATCCGGCGATCCGTCATCGATCACCAGCACATGAAAATCCTGTTTCAGTCCAAAGATGGCATGAAGAATCCGGGAGATATTATCCCGCTCATTATAGGTTGGTATGACGACTAATTTCTCCAAAGGATATACTGTACGAATTTACAACAACGAAAGAGGTTCCATTGTTAAAAATTGTTCACAAAAAAGCAAGATCTTTTATGCTTTTTTCAGTTTTGTGCGGGTGAAAATTTCGGTGAGTTTCTGCTTGGTATTTTGCGGAAAATCGCCCTTCATCATCCAGTCATAGTACTGAGGCTCAGCCTTTAGTACTTCTGCTACAGACTTTCCTTTGTATTTACCGAAGTTGAAGATCTCTACCCCGTTTTCCATAATGAACCTGCGTGCGAAATCCACAATCACTTCTTCGCCGATGGTCTTATTGATGGAATCGAGTGTGGTACCGAGTTCGGGATAGCGCTCGAGTTGTGCAAGCAATATTTCGTAAGTAGCGGCGGCATCCACTTCGGCACCGTGTGCGCCTTCCAATATTTTGTTGCAATAGAAACGATAGGCCGCACTCAGGGTGCGTTGTTCCATTTTATGGAAAATATTCTGCACGTCCACCATGCGGCGTCCTTTCATTTCAAACACCACACCTGCGCGCAGAAATTCTTCGATGAGCAGTGGAATATCAAAACGGTTGGAGTTGTAACCGGCGAGATCGCAGCCGTCGAGCATTTGCTTCAGCTCCTGTGCTACCTGCCGGAACGGAGGTGCATCCTTCACCATTTCATCAGTAATCCCGTGAATGTCGGTCGACGTAGCGGGGATAGCAATTTCGGGATTGATCAGCTTGCGTTTCTGGATACGGGTGCCGTCGGGAAGTATCTTGACTACGGCAAATTCAATGATACGGTCCGTTCCGAGATTGACACCGGTTGTTTCCAGGTCAATAACAGCAAGCGGTTTGGTTAGTTGGAGCATCAATTTATGGTTTTCAGAACGGGCGTAAAGGTAAAGAAACTGACCTAGTTAACCACTTTTTTATCATGATGGCCCTTTTTTAACCGAACTTTTAATTAATACGTAGGTATATTTGCATACTATATTCTTATAATCCCACGTTTAACCAGTCAAACACGCATCATGAAAACGAAACTTTTTGCATTGGCCGCCCTGCTGACAGTTGTTATCGCAGCGACGTCCTGCTACTCTTCCAAGAAAACAGGCTGCCCCGGCAATCCCGGCACCAGCGCCCGTTTCCGTGGCTAACGTTCGTTAGACATTGATATTAATTTACTATTATCAGTCCATTATTTGACCGGATAAATTATATTTGCTCCGCAATGTTCAACAACACACATATTCATCATCATTTCTTACACAGCCGTAAGCCGTGAGATGTTTTATGTTTAATCATACTTGAAGGCTTACCAGTGGTAAGCCTTTTTTATTTGACCCGTATATCATTTTTATGGAAAAGAAAATTCGCATCGCTATTCAGAAATCAGGACGCCTGCACGACGATTCGATGCGGCTGCTCAAAGAATGTGGCATCGACGCCGGCAACAGCCGTAACCAACTCCGCGTGGCCGCCACCAATTTTCCCGCAGAGATATTTTTTCTCCGCGACGACGATATTCCCGAATACGTGCAGGACGGTGTGGCCGATATTGGCTTCGTTGGTGAAAACGTGGTGCTGGAAAAAAATAAAAAAGTCAACACCGTCGAAAAACTGGGTTTTGGTAAATGCCGGCTCTCTCTCGCCATTCCGGCCAACAAGCGCATCCGCTCCGCTGAAGACCTCGCCGGAAAAAAGATCGCCACCAGTTATCCGCATATTCTCTCCGGCTACCTGAAAAAGAAAAAGATCAAAGCCGATATTCACACCATCAGCGGCTCCGTGGAAATAGCCCCGCGTATCGGACTCGCCGATGCCATCTGCGATCTCGTAAGTTCGGGCAACACGCTTTTCTCCAACGAACTCACCGAATTGGAAACCATCCTGCAGTCAGAAGCGGTGATCATCAGCAATAACGACCTCTCTCCTGCCCTGCAGAAGATCCTGCATAAATTATTGTTCCGTATTCAATCCGTCAAACGTTCGCGCAACAATAAATATGTATTGCTGAACGCACCCAACGAAAAGCTCGATGCTATTTGCGGACTGCTTCCCGGTATGCGCAGCCCCACGGTATTGCCACTCGCAGAACCCGGCTGGAGCTCCGTACATTCCGTGATCACCGAAACCGATTTCTGGAATATCATTGAACAATTGAAACAACAGGGCGCAGAAGGCATCCTGGTTATACCGATCGAAAAAATGATCCTCTGATGATGCGTGTTTACAAATATCCCGCCGCTTCCCGCTGGCCATCTATTTTACAACGTCCCGCGCAACGCGCAGGCAACGTACAGCAAACCGTGGCAACCATCCTCGATGAGGTAAAAACCAACGGCGATAAAGCACTCCAGGTTTATGCACGCAAACTCGACAAATGGGAAGGCGGCAAGTTGGAAATATCCGCTAAAGAAATTCAAGCGGCCGCCAAACAACTTTCACCGGCATTACGCAAAGCCATTAAAACAGCAGCAGCCAATATCACCCGTTTCCACGAGGCACAGCAACTGCGGACCGAGATAATCGAAACGCAACCGGGTATCCGTTGCTGGCGCAAACGCGTGGCCATCGAACGCGTAGGTCTTTACATCCCCGGAGGTTCTGCACCGCTTTTCTCCACCGTATTAATGCTGGGCATTCCCGCACGTATCGCAGGTTGTGAAGAGATCATTCTCTGCACGCCCCCCAATGCGGATGGTACTGTTCATCCTGCCATTCTTTTTGCTGCGCAATGTTGCGGCATCACGCGCATCTTCCGCATCGGTGGCGCGCAGGCCATTGCAGCGATGGCTTATGGTACCAAAAGCGTTCCGCGTGTTTTCAAGATCTTTGGCCCCGGTAACCAATATGTAACAGCCGCCAAACAGCAGTTGCAACAGGTCGCCGCCATCGATATGCCCGCCGGCCCTTCCGAAGTATTGGTAATTGCCGACGAAACAGCCAACGCCGCCTTTGTGGCTGCAGATCTTTTGTCCCAGGCAGAACATGGCCCCGATTCACAAGTGGTGCTGGTGACAACAACGGAACAACTGATCGGGAAAGTAAAGGAAGAACTGGCCATACAATTGCAACAACTGGAACGACGGGATATCACGCGTGAAGCCCTGAAGCAAAGCCGGCTCGTGTTGGTAAAAACATTGGACGAAGCAATGGCCTTGTCCAATTATTACGCACCGGAACATTTGATTCTTGCCTGCGATAAGGCCACCACATTTGCGAATAAAGTGAAGTCTGCCGGTTCGGTTTTCATTGGCCACTATTCACCAGAGTCTGTTGGTGATTATGCAAGCGGCACCAATCACACGTTGCCAACAAGCGGATATGCCGCTATGTACAGCGGCGTCTCAGTAGAAAGTTTTTGCAAGACCATCAGCTTTCAACAGCTCAGCCGAAAAGGACTGGAAGGCATTGCCGGTACGGTGATGACCATGGCAGAAGGCGAAGGATTACAGGCACATAAAGAAGCCGTTGCAATCAGGCTCAACCGTTAATATTCTTTCAACCGTTTTATATTTTATCAGTAATGGACTCTTTTAATCTGGAAAATCTTGTCAGGAATAATATCCGTAAAATGCGGCCCTACTCTTCTGCGCGCCACGAGTTCAGCGGTGAAGCCACCGTTTTTCTCGACGCCAATGAAAACGCATTGGGCAGTCCGCTGCGGTTTGCCGTAAGCCGCGACTCATCACCGCTGAACCGCTATCCGGATCCGCTGCAACATCGCCTCAAAGAACAGATCGCCCGGATTAAAGGCATTTCGCCTTCACGCATTTTCCTGGGCAATGGCAGCGATGAAGCCATCGATCTGTTGTTCCGGATTTTTTGCGAACCGGTTACGGACAACGTGATTATTTGTCCGCCTACCTATGGCATGTATGAAGTGTGTGCTGACATCAATAATGTGAAAGTAAAAGAAGTGCCGCTTCAGTCCGATTACCAACTCGACCTCGAAGCGATTGCAGGATCGATCGATGTGTTTACCAAACTTATTTTTATCTGTTCACCCAACAACCCTACCGGTAACAGCATCTACCGCGAAGACATCGAACTATTGCTGAATAATTTCGATGGCATTGTAGTAGTTGACGAAGCCTATATCAATTATGCACGTCAACGTTCTTTCCTCCCCGAACTAACCGAGTACCCGAATCTGGTTGTATTGCAGACTTTCTCAAAAGCATGGGGGCTTGCAGGATTACGTCTTGGCATGGCCTTCGCATCGGAAGAAGTGATCCACTATTTTAACAAGGTAAAATATCCTTATAACCTTGGCGAGCACACGCAGGCGCTCGCACTCGAAGCTTTACAACAAATGGAACAGATCAACGACTGGACACGTCAGACGGTTGAACAACGCGAATGGCTGGCAAAACAATTGGCTGAACTGCCGGTAACCAAACATGTTTACCCCTCCGATGCCAACTTCCTGCTAGTGGCCATGGACAATGCCGATAAACTATTCAGTTACCTCACCGACACAGGTATCATCGTGCGCAACCGCTCCAAAGTGATCCTTTGCGACAACAGTCTTCGCATCACTGTCGGTACACCGGAAGAAAACCAACAACTACTCAACGCCTTAAAAGCATATAACGCATGAAAAAAATATTGTTCATCGATCGTGACGGTACTCTATTGAAAGAAGCACCACCGGATTACCAGGTAGATAGCTGGGAAAAGCTGGCCTTCTATCCGGATATGTTTACCTGGATGCGCCGCATTGCCCTGGAACTGGATTTTGAACTCGTAATGGTTACCAACCAGGACGGCTTAGGTACGGATAGTTTTCCTGAAAACACCTTCTGGCCTATTCATGAATTTGTGATGCAAAGCCTGGTCAACGAAGACATTCATTTCAGCGCGGTTCATATCGATAAAAGCTTTCCCGCCGACAACCTGCCTACCCGCAAGCCCGGCACCGGCATGCTAACTTCATACCTGGATAACCCCGGCTACGATATTCCCGGATCGTTTGTGATCGGCGATCGCATCACCGATGTACAACTCGCCAAAAATCTGGGTTGTAAAGCCATCTGGCTCAACAATGATCCCAACCTGGGCGCGGCAGAAGTAAACGATGACAACAACGCGTTACAGCCGTTCATCGAACTGGAAACATCGAGCTGGAAAGCCATCTATGAAAGATTGCGGCTGGGTCGTCGCGTAGCGGAGCACCGCCGCAATACACAGGAAACAAAAATCTATGTGCGCATCGACCTCGATGGCAGCGGACGTTCAGCTATCAGCACCGGTTTACCATTCTTCGATCACATGCTGGATCAATTGAGCCGCCACAGCGGAATGGACCTCACCATTCACACCAAAGGTGATCTCGAGATCGATGAACATCATACCATAGAAGATACGGCTATTGCTTTAGGCGAAACGCTGGCCAAAGCATTGGGCGACAAAAAAGGAATAGGCCGTTACGGTTTCACGTTGCCGATGGACGATTGCCTGGCACAGGTAGCACTCGACTTCAGCGGCCGCGCCTGGCTGGTCTGGGAGGCGGAATTCAAAAGAGAAAAGATCGGTGAAATGCCAACCGAAATGTTTTACCATTTCTTTAAATCATTCAGCGATGCCAGCCGCTCCAATCTGAATATTAAAGCAGAGGGGACAAACGAGCACCACAAGATCGAATCGATTTTCAAAGCACTGGCGCGCAGTGTGCGGCAAGCCATCCGCCGCGATGTGGACTACATGCAACTGCCCAGTACAAAAGGAACACTCTGATGAATATTGTTATTATAAAATACAATGCCGGCAATACGCAATCCGTGCTTTTTGCACTGGAGCGTATTGGCGCGCAGGCAACGGTTACGGATGACGAATCCCTGATTCGCAGCGCCGACCGTGTGATCTTTCCCGGCGTAGGTGAAGCGGCTACAGCCATGCAATATCTCCGCGAAAAAGGTTTGGATAAAGTAATCCCCACCCTGACACAACCGGTATTAGGCATTTGCCTCGGCATGCAATTGCTTTGCGCGCATTCGGAAGAAAGAGACACACCCTGCCTCAATATCATCCCGGTAACCGTACAAAAATTCAGCACAGCCAACGAATTGAAAGTGCCACAGATCGGCTGGAACACGATTCATCATCTGCGTTCACCGCTTTTCAATGACGTACCTGATAACAGTTATATCTACAATGTGCACGGCTACTACGCGCCTGAAAGCGCTTACGCCATCGCTCTTTGCGATTATGGCATACGTTACGCCGCCGCCCTTAACAAAGACAATTTCTACGGCATACAATTTCACGCAGAAAAAAGCGCCGCTACCGGCGAACAGATATTGAAGAACTTTTTATCCCTCTGAACATGAACGTACAGGTTGCTAAACTAGATGATGTATGGCCGTTAAGGCAGGAAGTAATGTATCCGGAACTGCCCATCGACGCGGTAAAGCTGCCCGATGATGCAGCAGGTTCACATTTTGGCATATATGAAGACAACCAGTTGCTCTCCGTTGTATCCGTATTTGAACGCAATGGTGAAATGCAATTCCGCAAACTCGCCACGCGCCGCGATAAACAGGGAAAAGGACTTGCCTGGATACTGCTGCAGCACGTGTTGAAATTGGCGGAACAGAAAAAAGTAACCCGTCTCTGGTGTAATGCGCGCCTCAGCGCCACCGGCCTGTATAAGAAAATGGGGCTGCAGCAGAGCGGAGCGCCCTGGAATAATCTCGGTCATGAGTTTGTAGTGATGGAAAGAAAATGGCGAACACAAAAGATGGAGATCATCCCTGCTATCGACATCATAGATGGTAAATGCGTAAGGCTGACGCAAGGTGACTACGAACAGAAAAAAGTATACAATGAACATCCGCTGGAAGTAGCACGTGCGTTTGAAGACGCGGGCTTAAAACGGCTGCATCTCGTTGACCTCGATGGCGCCAAAGCCAAAACAGTTAAAAACTGGAAAGTGCTGGAGGCCATCGCCGGCAAAACCAATCTGAGCATCGACTTCGGTGGCGGCATTGCCGAACTGGCAGATGTGCAGATTGTATTCAATTCCGGCGCGCACTATGCAACCGTCGGCAGCATTGCCGTAAAAAAGGAAGAAGAGTTTGCCCGTTGGTTGCTCGCATTTGGCGCGAACCGTTTTTTATTGGGAGCTGATGTAAAAGAAAAAAAGATCGCGATACACGGATGGCTGGAACAGACGGATATCGATGTAAAAGATTTTATCCGGAAATACCAGCAACGTGGTGTGCAGCAAGTATTCTGTACCGATGTAAGCAAGGACGGAAAACTGGAAGGACCATCGATTGAACTTTACAAAGAGATCATTGGTGAATTTCCGTCGCTGCATTTTATTGCGAGCGGCGGTGTGTCTTCGGCGGCCGACCTCGATGCCCTGCTGGAAGCAGGTTGTAAAGGTGTGATCATCGGAAAAGCAATTTATGAAAACCGGATCAGCCTGGCTGATCTTCAACGATACAATTGATATGCTGACCAAACGCATTATCCCGTGCCTGGATATAAAAGACGGGCGCACGGTGAAAGGGACCAATTTCGTGAACCTGCGCGATGCCGGAGATCCGGTAGAGCTTGGAGCTTTGTATGCCGCGGCTGGTGCCGACGAACTGGTGTTTCTCGATATTACAGCCACGGTAGAAAAACGCAGAACCTTGAGCGAACTCGTAAGAAAGATCGCGCGGGAGATCAATATTCCTTTTACCGTGGGCGGTGGCATCAGCAGTACCGATGAAGTGAGCCTGTTACTGGATCACGGTGCCGATAAGATTTCCGTTAATACGGCTGCTTTTAAAAATCCGGCTTTGATTTCGGCTATCGCCGATCGCTTCGGGAGTCAGTGTGTGGTGCTGGCCATCGACACCCGGCAGGAAGATGACGGCAATTGGTATGTGTATTTGCAAGGAGGGCGCACACGTACGCCGGTTCTTTGCCGTGACTGGGCAATAGAGGCCTGCCGCCTTGGTGCCGGTGAAATATTGCTAACATCGATGAACCACGATGGTACCAAACAGGGTTTCGCCTGTGAACTGACGGCTGAGATCGCCTCATCCGTATCTGTGCCGGTAATCGCCAGTGGTGGTGCAGGAACCGAAGCACATTTCGCAGAAGCTTTTACCAAAGGAAAAGCAGACGCCGCGTTGGCCGCCAGCATTTTTCACTTCCGTGAAATACAAATACCTGATCTTAAAAATTATCTTCGCCGCGAAGGAATTTCCGTGCGGCTCTGAATTAAAACTATTTAAACAAATGAACCCTGATTTTACCAAATACGCCGATGGACTGATGCCTGCCGTTGTACAAGACGTCAACTCCGGCAAGGTACTGATGCTCGGTTTTATGAACCAGGAAGCGCTTGATCAAACACGCACGGAAGGCAAAGTATGCTTTTTCAGCAGGAGCAAACAAAGGCTGTGGACCAAAGGCGAAACTTCGGGCAATTTCTTGTTGATGAAAGATATACTCCTCGATTGTGATCAGGATACTTTACTGATAAAAGCTGTTCCGGTCGGGCCTGTTTGTCATACCGGCGCGGATACTTGTTTCGAAGAAGCCAACCCCTCCTTTTCTCTTCAACAACTGGAAAATATCATCACGGACCGTTTGGCGAATCCCGATGAATCATCTTATACAACAAAGCTTTTTCAGAAAGGCATCAATAAAGTAGCACAGAAAGTAGGTGAAGAAGCGGTGGAACTGGTGATTGAAAGCAAAGACGATAATAAGGAATTGTTCCTCGGCGAAGCGGCTGATCTGCTGTATCACTACCTCATCCTGTTGCAGGCGAAACAATTCAAACTCGACGATGTGTTGCGGGTGCTGGCTGCAAGACATAAAGAAAAACAAAGGGGAACATAAGAATATGTCCCCCTAAGGCTTCATCCTGTGTAGTTGATCACTCAATTAATCAAAACCCGCACCGTTTTAAAGCGACTTTGTGTTTTGTCATAGATGTTGAGCCAATAGATGCCCGGAGTCAGCGATGCTGCCTGCGGAATAGTTTCCACCTGGTCGTGCTGGGTTACGTTCACTTGTCGTGTGAGCAACTCCTGACCTACACTATTGTGAAGTTTTAAGGTATACGATCCTTGTTCCAATCCCGTCATCTTCACGCGCATAGGCGCAGCTTTCAGCGGGTTGGGTGATACGATCACATCGCCCGGTACTTTCTCATTGAAGCGTACCATTACGATGTTGGAATAGGTATAGCGTGCGTCGTTGTCTTTTATTTTCAGGCGATAATAGTTTACGCCCATGTACGGGAATTTATCCGGGTACAGGTATTCATTGCGTTGTTCTCCTCTCGCAAATACCATCGCGATCGATTGGAAGTCCACACCATTGATACTGCGTTCCAGTTCATACCCGTTGAGGTTCATTTCGTGTGTTGACGTCCAATTCAGGTTTACAATTTTACCATTGATAGCGCCTTCAAATTCGAGCAACGAAGCCGGCAAGGTGATGTTACAATTGGTTGCAGTAAAAGTGTAAGATTTACCAAGGCCATTGTTATCGGCAGCAAAGCTGGTAAGTGTACCAAGCGTGGCGCCCAGATTCAGCAGGCCCGCACCAAAATCCAGTGAATTGCTCGAGCCGCCGATCAGCGCTCTCGAAGGTTTTGTTGGTCCCATTACGAAACCGGCATCAGATACGCTTTTGCCGATCATGGCCGTTGCGTTCACACCCAGCGTTGGCGAGGTTTCGCTGAATAACGACCAGGCCGGTGTGGTAGAATAAGTTCCTCCCGCATTACCATAATAGATGTAAGCAGATCCGCCCACTACATCTGTATTGACCAGTCCAACGGCGGTGGAGAGTGGCTCACCTACCACGAGGTCGGCAAAACCGTCGCAGTTGGCATCGCGCATGTTATCAAAGCTGCTTGCATACAACAATGACAGGTTAAGATTCTGTCCGCTGAGGATAGAAAGAATACTTGTTGAACGAGGAGAAGAAAGTACCTGGCTGGATGCAACGGGATTGGTAAATGCGCCGGTTCTGCGTGCGAATACATGCAGTTGCCCTGCTTTCACCTGGAGGTTTAACACTTGTGGCAATACACTTCCTGTGGGTGCACCCACAAGAATATTACCTGTGCGTGATCCGCTTTTATATTTTGCTCCTTTAACCTGGTAGCCAAAAAGGTTGGCTGCGTTGCTGAGAACTCCGCTGGTATTGGCCTGCAAACGTGCGACAGATGTTGTATTGATATCGGTACCTGTTCCGCTGTAAACATAAGCAGTGCCTGCCAGTACCTGGCCGCTGAGGATATCGAGCACCGTCTGTACCAACCCGCCAACACCGGCCGTCAATGCGCCGAGGTTTACACCCGCCGGAGCGCCTACTACCACGTCTTTGTGACCGTTGTTATCGAAATCGCCGGCACCATCAACACTAAAGCCAAACAGCAATCCATCTATTTGTCCGTTCAACACACCGGACAACAGCGGACCAGCTACTACCCAAAGTGTGCCACCTACAATAGGCACTGCCTGCACGAGTGAACCAACTGCTCCGTATAAACCAAGCAGCGAACCCGTTGGAGGTTCCAGTGAGCGGATAGTGGAAAACGTATTGCCTGCATCGCTCATGAAGACGAATGCGCCGCCTGTTTTGATTGAAGCTGCACCGTTGATGCGCGCGTAGGTTGGCGCACCTACGACGATTTCTCCTTTGCCGTCGCCGTTCATGTCTTCGGCTACTGCCATAGAGAAGCCAAATAATGGATTAATGGTTACCGTTGTGCTGTTGAAAAGACTACCGCCCGTGAGGTTGATACTTAAAAGCGGACTGGGATTGGTGCCGGTAAGCGGGCCACCCTGGTAAATATAAATTTTACCGACAGTTGCATTCACGACAGTACTGCCACCGACATTCACACTTGCCTGATCCAGTGGTGCGCTGATCAGCAGGTCATTTATACCGTCGCCGGTTACATCACCAGCGGTAATACTGAAACCAAACAGGCCGCCCGAAATAACAGTATTTGGTTGGAGTGTTTTGCTTGGTGCTGTAGGCAGACCGGTAGCTGATCCGAAATACAGGAACACAGCGCCGACGGAAACAAGGCTGCCGGAACCTGAAATAACATCGGCCATGGCAGGTGCGCTGATGGCCACGTCATCAAAACCATCGCCATTAACGTCGCCCACGCCTGCCACGGTGAAACCATATAAGGCCTGCACCTGCAGTGCGAGGCCGTTAAGCAGACCGGGCAGGACACCATCGGCAGAAGTAGCCCATTCCGAAGAATGGTTTAAGGGGTCTATCGTTACAGGATAAGTTGCGTCGCGGTCATCAACCCACAAAGTGAGTTTATTGCTGCGATCGTCGTAATACATTTTTGCCTTCAATTTTTTGTGATTCGCATCCCATACCACGAGATCATCATAAGCCATCTTGATGTCGTCGGTATTAGCGGGTGAATGAAAGAAAATTCGTCCATCACCTGCTGTGCGTACACCGAGGCTTGATTCTACTTCCATCTGCACTTCCAATCCGGAAGTAGCAGAGGAAGGACGGGAAGGAATAATAAAATTTTGTCGAAGGCCTTTCTTTTCGTGCACATACTCCACCATCATATTGGTATACGTATATGTCACTTTATTCTCGCCTGTCAAAGCTGGTTCTTTCAGTAATGAACCCGTGTTCAATACACGGAATCCTACTTGCCAGTAAGCTGCTTTGCCGGCTGTCATTTGTTTTACCGCATAACCTTTTTCGTCGATGCGGAAAGCCAATTGGTTATTAAGATTGACCGCGGCGTAAGTACCGCTGGCAGGAGAAGCAAATGCGATGGATGAATTTTCAAGATGTGTAACGGCATGTCCATACCAATCTTCCGAAGCAGATGCGGGTAATTTTTTGTCTTTTTTCGGGGGTTGAACAGCAGAAGGAGTTGTAGTTAAAAACGGTGACAGCTCTTGCGCGTCCACTTGTGATAGCAACGTGAACAGGCACAAGCAAACCATTGGGTAAAACTTGCGTTTCATAAATCGGGATTTTGAGTGATCAATAGATAAACAGGATTTCGAAAAAACACATGGTCTTTAGCCATGACTTGCCGGAGAAAGAAAGGGGCATGCGAGTTCCTTCAGTGAGGACCATAAAGATATACTACGGCCGGATAAGGGTACTGGCAGTTGACTTAATTCACAGACAAGGGTCAGGGTTGGCTCAGGCTATTGGGAGGTCTTTTGATAAGATATCGGTGGGTGAAGCTTCATAACAAATGTAGGATGGTACAGACGCGAAGACGTACCCTGATCAATCCAACAGATACCCTTAAACGGTCAATCTGTTTTTCTTAACAATAAATAATAGATGGAAGGTGTAAGGCGTAAGGAGGAAGGTGTAAGGTATAGGGTATAAGGTATAAGGTATAGGGTATAAGATGTAAGGCCTAAGTTGAAAGGTTCAAACAGCCGCCCGACACTTCGGGCATAAGTAGTAAGTCCTGCGTTTTAGGACGGGCTTACTTTATAGAAAGTACCCGCCCCGTGGTTCGTGTATACACGAACCATGGCATTGGATTGACCTATTGACTTATTCACTTATTCACGATTGACGCCCCTTCGAGAACCTCAGGGAGCGCTATTGACAATTCACTTGTATTCCCAGGGGATCTCCACACTGATCGTGGTGCCTTTGCCGGGCGCACTTTCAATGCTGTAATTACCGCCCATCATGCCGGCTCTTTCTTTCATGCCGAGGATGCCGTAGGTTTTGGAATGTTTGAGGCGTGAAGTATCCATGCCATTTCCATCATCGGTAATGTTCATGGCGATAGCTCCGTCGTGGTAAACAATCGTTACCACTACATGCGAAGCCTGCGCGTGGCGCGCTACGTTGGTGAGGGATTCCTGCAGTATGCGGAATAATGCGATGCGGATGCCATCCGGGAGTTCCGTATCAGGTATGTTTGAATCAAAATGCGTTTGCACACCACTGCGCTTTTCAAATTCTTTGAGGTGCCATTCCATTGCCGCGGAAAGACCGAGATCGTCCAGCAGGCTTGGGCGCAGTTCGGAAGCAATACGGCGGATACTGCCTACGGTTTCTTTCAACACATCCAGCAGTCCTTCCATTTTCTGCCGCACCAACGGACTCTCGGATTTGATTTCTGAAATCAACCAGGTGATTTCCATTTTCATCACCGTTACCTGTTGCCCGAGTTCGTCATGTATTTCACGGGCAATGGATTTGCGTTCTTCCTCACGTACCTGGTGCAGGTGATCACTGAGTTCCCGGATGGTACGGTAAGAATGCTCGAGTTCCTGCTGCGCTTCGCGTTGTTCGGTGATATTAACCATTGAACCGATCATGCGGACGGGTTCATTATGTTCGTCGAAAATAATATACCCCCTGTCGAAGATCGTCACATAACTGCCATCGGATTTAATGAAGCGGTATTCGGCCGTCCATATTTTGTCGCGGTTGATTACAGCCTGACGGATGCCGGCTGTAACACGTTCGCGGTCCTGCGGATGAATACAACTTTCCCAGAAGGAAATATGCTGATGGGTAATATTGCGTTCATAACCCAACATGGAGAAGAAGTTGTCATTCCAGGTGAGCTGTCCTGTTGCAAGCTCCCAATCCCAGATCACATCGTTCGTCGCTTTCATTACCAGGCCGTATAGTTCGCCGGCTTTCACCAGTTCTTCAATGATGCGTTTCTCTTTGGAAATATCGATCATCAGTCCTTTGAGCACCGTAGGACGGCCATCGGCTCTTTCCACGCTCACGATATCGCGCAGCCATACGGAGCGGCCGTCAGCCGCTATCATGCGGTAGGTAAATTCATAGTAATTGGTTACCTGCGAACGCGAGTGACAATAATTAATCACCCATTCGCGGTCATCGGGATGAATATGATCTTCCCAGAAATGGGATTCGTCCAACCAGGAGGACAACGGATAGCCTAACATTTTTTCCGCATGCCGGCTGACACAGCGAAAACGGTCGGCATCGGCTTCCATTTCCCATACAATACCATCTATGCTGTTGACCAATATGCGGTAATTGTCCTGCAGGCGGCTGCTTTCGAGCCGGGCCTCTTTGTCTTCCGTGATATCCTGCAGTACCAACAACCAGCCATCTTCCACCGCCCTTGCGGTAATCTTCAGCCAGATGGCGGATGGTTGCAGAAATTGTTCCCAGGTGCAGGTAGTACCAGGCGTGGTGATTGTACCGAGCTGAGCCGGTAAAGGCTCCGGTTGTCCGAGGTAACTATTAAGAAAGAAAACGGAGTTATCAGTTGTAAATGCCGAGGTCAGTTTTTGCGCTTCTGCATTCATCCATTTGAATGAACCGTCAAAGCCAACAAGGATAACCGCTTCAGGAAGTTGCTGAAGAATATCGGAAATAAAAACTGCGTCGGGTTGCATGATGCCCGCTGACCATTCACGATCCGCCATGTGTAAAGATTGATTAGGATGTCACACATCCATCCGGCTGATTAACACGGATGGTTCAGAGTCCATGGGCATTGATAAAGTTAACCAGCGAAGCAGTGTTGCGCAGGTTAAGCTTCTTGAGAATATTATAACGGTGAACTTCAACAGTTTTCAGAGAAATGTCCAGCTTCACGGCTATTTCCTTGGAAGAAAAACCATCCTTGATAAACTGAATGATGTCCAGCTCGCGGCGGGAGAGATTGTTCATGTCGGGTTGTCCCGGCTCGTCCTGGATCTCCTGCTGTGCAAGAATGTTTTTTACTTCTTCGCAAATATATTTTTTGCCGTTGTATACTTCGATGATCGCATGGATCATTTCTTCTTTGGATGAGTTTTTGGTAACATAGCCCATCGCTCCAAGCTGGATCAGCCGCTTGGCGTATGCAGGCATGCTGTGCATGGATACACCAATCACGCGCGAACCAGGTGACAATTTACGGATCTGCTTGGTGGCATCGAATCCGTTCATCGGACTCATGTTCACATCCATCAGCACAATATCGGGGCGGGTATTCCTGGAGATCTCCACGGCTTCTTCACCGCTGCCGGTAGAATCTACGACTTCAAAGCGGTCATCACTGTTAAGGATAAATGACCAGGAGTCGCGTATTAATTTGTGATCGTCAACAAGCAGTATAGTAATTTTTTCCATTTGGATATAGGGCTTATACGTTTCAGGATAGGTTTGTGTGGTCAAAAGTAAATGAAAAATACCTTAACAAGATTCAAAGCAACGACGACTGATGAAAGAAAGACAGGTGTAAGTGTTTTTACCTACAAAGTTTTACGATTTCATCTATCGTATTTTTACTTACTCCCTAATATAGTGATTTAATGGAAATTACCCATTAAAAAAGACGGTTTTCCCTCTTTTTTTTATTTGCGGTAAATGCCTAACGCGCCGTTGAGCGCCGCCATTCAAGGTGTGAAGGCAATACTCTTTTTTGTTCCCCCGGCAACAATTTTTTGCCTTCGATCAAGCGAAAAAGGATGCCGGCGGCTTCCTTCCCGATCTCATAGGCGGGTTGCACAACCGTTGTCAGCGGCGGGTTAAAGAGTGAAGCGACCGTCAGATTGGAGAAACCTGCCACACAAAGATCTTCCGGTATGTTCAATTCCATTTCTGCACACACTTCATAGGTGTCCACCGCCAGTTTCTCCACCGCCGCAAATACCGCATCGGGCCGTTGCGGACCGCTCAGGATTTTTTTCAATTGCTCACGGCTGTGGTCATCGGCAGCACTGCATTCCACAATAATGGATAAATGCTCCTTCCCTTTTTCTTTCAATGCCTGCAGATAACCATCCTGCCGGTGACGGCTGATGGAAAGATTACCGGCCATGGTAAGAAAAGCGATGCGTTCGCAACCGCTTTCGAGCAACCGGCGACAGGTCTGATAAGCCAATAATTTTTCGTCGGTGATCACCCGTGGCGCATCGATCTCATCCACTACCCGATCAAAAAATACAATGGGCAGTTCAGCTTCGCGGCAGGCTTCAAGATGGGGATAGGATTCAGCTTCGGTAACGGAGATCAGTAGTCCGTCTGCGCGTCCGTTTTGCAGCAACTGCACTACTTCGCGTTCCTGTTTACTGTTTTCATGCGTCAGGTAAATAAGTACATGATACCCTTTTTCCTGCGCCACCAGCTCGATGCCATTTATTGCCTGTGAAAAAAAGTTATTGCGGATCTCGGGCACTACCACTGCTATGGTGCGGCTTTTGGCCTGGCGGAGACTGCTGGCATGTGGGTTGGGACGAAACCCATATTTATCTGCCAGCGCTTTTACCCTCGCCTTGGTAGCAGCACTGATCTCGTGGCTGTCCCGCAGCGCTCTCGACACCGTCGACACGGCGAGATTGAGTTCCCGCGCCAGTTTTTTAAGATCAGTTCCAGCCATATCCGCAAAAATAACTATTCATCGGCTCGCAAACGTTTTCGCAAAAAAATCGACGGCCATTAATGTTTACTGTTCTTTTTGCTGCAACTTGCGGCAAGAGTGAATGGTCAATCGTGAATCGTCAATCGTGAATGGTCAATCGTGAATAAAACAGCCAGGCGATTAATTAAAACTTAATACTTATGCCCGAAGTGTCGGGCGGCTGTTTTAACCTTACGCCTTACGCCTTAGGCCGAAGCTTCGGCCCGAAGTGTCGGGCCCTACGCCTTAAACCTATAACCTAAAACTTAATACTCAATACTCCCATGTACCGCTTTCAACAAACAATGCGCTGGTTCGGACCGAATGACCCTGTAAGTCTCCAGGATATACGCCAGGCCGGATGCACGGGCATTGTATCCGCTCTCCATCATATTCCCAACGGACAAGTATGGACAAAAGAGGAAATTCTCAAACGCAAAGAAGAAATTGAAGCGGCAGGACTCTTATGGTCAGTAGTAGAAAGTATCCCCGTACACGAAGGCATCAAAACCCGCACGGGCAATTTTGAAGAATACATCATTAATTATAAGGAAAGCATCCGCAACCTGGCCGCCTGCGATATCCGCATCGTTACCTACAACTTCATGCCCGTGCTCGACTGGACGCGCACCGATCTCTCCTTCACCTGTGCCGATGGCAGCAAAGCTTTGCGTTTTGAACGCCTGGCTTATGTTGCTTTTGATGCACTCATGCTCCAGCGCCCGGGCTCAAAAGAAGAATACAGCGAAGAAGAATTGAAAAAAGCTGCCGATTACCTCGGTCAGCTAAGCGACGAAGACCGCCAGCAATTGCAACGCAACATTATTGCCGGCTTACCCGGCAGCGAAGAAAGCTTCACGCTGGCGCAATTCCAGCAGGCGCTCGATACTTACAAAGGCATTGACGCGGCCGGTTTACAACGAAACCTTATTGCGTTCCTCGGCGAGATTGCACCGGTTGCCGAACAGGAAGGCGTACTGCTGGCTATTCATCCCGACGACCCTCCTTATCCCATGTTCGGTCTGCCACGCGTGGTGAGCACACCCGGTCAGGTTTCCGCTTTGTTCAGCGCCGTTCCCTCGTCTTCCAACGGTCTTTGTTTTTGCACAGGTTCCTTCGGCGTTCGTGCAGATAATGATCTGCCCGCGATGGTGCACCAGTTTGGCGACCGTATTCATTTCGTTCACCTCCGCAGTACGCTGCGCGATGAGGAAGGCAATTTCTTCGAAGCCGACCATCTCGAAGGCGACGTTGATATGTATGAAGTGGTAAAGGCGCTGGTAGAGGTGATGCAAAAACAGGCAACCAACATTCCCATGCGTCCCGATCATGGCCACCAGATGCTCGACGACCTGAAAAAGAAAACGAACCCCGGCTACTCGGCTATCGGACGTTTACGTGGATTGGCAGAAATTCGCGGATTGGAGTTGGGCATCCGCAGAAACTTGCACGCTGATTAATTGGCCTGCGTAGCATTCAGCACGATCTGCTCCAGTTCCGCAATATCGAAAGGTTTCTGCAGCGCGTAATCTGCGCCCGCTTCCTGGGCCAGTTCCTGTATATTATTATTAGCGGTAAATAAAATCACCGGCACTCCCTTGTGTATGGGAGATCCTTTTACGATCTGTATCGCTTTTACCCCGCCGATGTCGGGGATCCAGTTGTCCATCAGGATCACATCCGGACTATGCGTGTCAATATCCTCGAGTATGCCGTTGCAGTTGTCTTTATTGATCACTTCAAAATTCCGCGCAGCGAGAATAATACTGCATACTTCCAGCAAATCCTTATCGTCGTCGTAAATAATGATTTTTTTCACGCGGTAAATATATGACAGAAGTTTTTCTTAATTTAAAGTCTCCGTCTGCCTTCGTTATTTTCCATAAACTGTTGTTTTTCTGTTCGGGTACAGAATTTGTAGGGCTAAATCCTTATTTTTATGCACTATGCTGCTAGCCTCAAAAAAAAATACACCGTAAAGGATCAGCATGATACTTATTGTCGATGACAAAGCGGAGAATATTTACTCACTGAAGGCCCTCCTCTCCATCCACTCCTTTCCCGTAGATACGGCAACAAGCGGTGAAGAGGCCCTCAAAAAAATACTGGCCAACTCGTATGCCCTCATCATCCTGGACGTTCAGATGCCGGGGATGGACGGTTTTGAGGTGGCTGAGATTTTATCGGGCTACAGCAAGTCGAAGGATATTCCCATTATCTTTCTTACGGCCGTTAACACTGATAAAAAATACATTACCCGGGGATATTCCTCGGGCGGGGTCGATTATATTACCAAACCCATCGATCCGGATATCCTGCTGCTTAAGGTGAAAACACTTTACCGGCTGTACGAGCAAAGCCGCCAGATGCAGGAAATGCATATCGACCTCGTGCAGGAAGTAGAAAACAGGAAGAAGGCAAAAAGGGAAGCCGACGAAAAAGCCGCCGAGTTCCGCTCCATTCTTGAGTCCATTCCACAGATCGCTTTTACCACTACGGCCGAAGGCGCCCTCGAATACAACAATACCCGTTGGCTCGACTATGCCGGCAGTGCCGGTGAATTCCCCCCTGTTCATGAGGAAGACGAAGATTTCCGCACCGCTCTGCTCCGCCAGATACCACGGGGTTTGCCCATCGAAATGGAGGCCCGCATCCGCCGCCGCGATGGGGGCGACTGGCGCTATCATCTCGTTCGCGTAATGCCGGTGAGAGAAAATGATAAAGTGGTGAAATGGGCCGGCACCTTTACCGACATCGAAGACCAGAAGCAGGCCGTGCAGAAAAAAGACGAATTCATCAGCATCGCCAGCCACGAACTGAAAACACCACTGACCAGCATCAAGGCTTACCTGCAGTTGCTGCAACGCGAAGCAATCGATAAAAACCCCTTGTCGCTTTATATCGATCGCACACTTACACAGGTTAAGAAACTCGACGGACTGATCGCCGAGTTACTCGATATTTCAAAACTCGAAAGCGGCAAACTGGTTTTCGACCAGACGACTTTTGATTTCGAATCCATGCTCACCACGCAGATCGAAATGTTCAAGCGCAGCTATCCCGATTACCTGATTGAACGGACAGGATTTGTACCAGTGCCCGTCTACGGCAACGAATCACGCCTGGACCAGGTAGTGACCAACTTCATCAACAACGCTATCAAGTATTCACCCGATGAACGCAAAGTGATCGTGGATGCGCGGGTGAAGGACAATGAACTCTGGCTTTCCGTTACCGACTTCGGTATCGGCATTTCGGATGTCGATCAGAAAAAACTGTTCAACAAATTTTACCGCGCGCCGCAAGCCGTGTCGAGTTTCCAGGGAATGGGAATCGGTTTGTATATCTGTGCTGAAATCATCCGGCGTCACGGCGGGCAGTATGGTGTGAACAGCGAACCGGGCAAAGGATCGACATTCTATTTTTCTATTCCGCTTAAAAAAGAAGCTTAATATGCCAACCAGCCACACGCGACGTACACTAACCGTGGGTTTCGGAATCTCACTCGCAATCCTGCTGCTGACTTCAGTAGCCTCCTTCATCAGCATCCGCAACCTTATTTATAGTGCCGGCGAGGTTAATCATACCAATACGGTATTGAAAGAACTGGAAAACGTGATTTCCTACACCAAGGATGCTGAAACCGGGCAGCGAGGCTACCTGCTCACCGGCGACTCCTCCTTTCTGACACCCTACTTCGGTGCACACGAAAGAACACAGGCATCACTCGATACGGTGAGAAGCCTGACGTCTGATAACCCCATACAACAGCGACGTGTGACAGATCTCGCCGCTATCATTACCGCGAGATTTGATTACCTGAATCGTTCGATCGTAATCAAACAAGCCGATGCTAATCAACTACGTTTAGGTAAAGCCGAAATGGACCGTGCACGCCGGCTGGTGATCCAGATGCAGGAAACAGAACAACAATTACTGATTCAACGAACAGATTCCGTACAGCGGTTCTCGGCTTTCACACCGGTACTGATCATTATTGCCGCATTGATCGCCGTGTTTACCACTGTTTACTTTTACCGAAAAGTCAGTGAAAGCTTCAGGCGTCAACGCGAGCTTACCCTGGAATTGCAGGCGAAAGACAAGGATATCACCACCCGTATCGACATCATCCAAGCACTGGCTGCACAAATTTCCAAAGGTGATTATAAAATACGTCTGAATGAAGAACAAAGCGACGGGCTCGGAAATCTTTCCTTCTCGCTGAATATGATGGCTGCGTCACTCGATCATTCCTTTACATTATTGGAAGACAAAGAATGGTTGCAGACAGGTTCCATGCAATTAAGTGAAAAAATGGCCGGTGAAAAAACAGTGATCGATCTCACCAGCGAAATACTGAATCATCTGGCGTCTTATACCAATGCACAGGCCGGCGCTTTTTATTTATTGGAAGAAAATGTGCTCACCTTCCAGAATGGTTATGCTGTAAAAGCCGATTCGATCCGGAATAAGATTGAATCCGGCAACGGCGTTACCGGACAGGCCGCTGAAAGCAAACGCACCGTTTTAGCTACTGACATACGGGAAGAAGATTTTGTGATCACCTTCGGGTTGGGCGAAGTCCGCCCCCGCAGCATTGTGGCCTTCCCGGTTATTTTCGAAGGCAGTGTAAAAGGTGTGATCGAACTCGGCGCATTCAACGACTTCACCGAACGCGACCTCCAATTGTTCAATACCATCGCGGAACCGGTAGGCATCGCACTCAATACCGCGCAGAGCCGCGCACGCCTGCAGGAATTGCTGGAAGAAACACAGGCGCAGTCTGAAGAGTTGCAAGCGCAACACAGCGAATTGGAAAACCTCAATACCGAACTCGAAGCGCAAGCTGAAAAACTCCAGGCTTCCGAAGAAGAACTCAAAGTGCAGCAGGAAGAGTTAATGGAAACCAACAGCGAACTGCAGGAACGTTCCAAATTACTGGAAGAGAAAAACGACCTCATTCTCCAGCGCAACCTCGAGATACAAAAGAAATCGGAAGAGCTTGCCCTGAGCGCCCGCTACAAGTCGGAGTTCCTCGCCAACATGTCGCACGAACTGCGCACGCCGCTCAACTCGATCCTCCTGCTCTCCCGTTTACTTGGTGAAAACAACGATGCCAATCTCAAACCTGAACAGGTTGAGTTTGCCAACGTCATTCAAAGCTCAGGCAACAGCCTGCTCATGCTCATCGACGATATCCTCGACCTGTCCAAGATCGAGTCGGGCAAAATGGAACTGGAATATGAAATGGTCCCCGTCAGCGAAATTGCGCGCGATATGCAGATGATGTTTGAACCAATGGCCCGTGAAAAAGGCGTTGAGTTCCGCATCGTGCGCGAGCAACGCGCGCCGGAGGAAATCGAAACCGATAAACTCCGCCTCGAGCAGATCATCAAAAACCTTATTTCCAACGCCATCAAGTTTACTGAAAAAGGCTCCGTGGAACTCGCTTTCTCCGCACCGGAAGAACTCAAAGGTTATCTCAACATCCGCGTAACCGATACGGGCATTGGCATTCCGCAGGAAAAACAATTACTCATCTTCGAAGCATTCCAGCAGGCCGATGGTTCCACCCGTCGCAAATACGGTGGCACTGGTCTCGGTCTGTCGATCAGCCGTCAACTGGCGCTGCTGCTGCGCGGCGATATCACTTTAACCAGCGAACATGGCAAGGGAAGTACGTTTATTCTTTCCATCCCTGTAAATCCCTCAACCGCGGAACAGGAGGAACCATTGGCACAATTACTTCCTGCCATCGAAACGGAAACAACCGAGCCGGAGGCCAACCTGCCCGAGCCGTATGAATTTATTGCCGGTCATATTCCGGCCGATATGCCCGATGACCGGGATGAAGTACAACCCGGCGACAAAGTGATGCTGATCGTGGAAGACGATACCGGTTTTGCACATGCACTGGTCGACTTTACCAGACGTAAAGGATACAAAGCCATCGTGGCCGTACGTGGCGACCATGGTGTAGAACTAGCACGCCGCTACCTGCCCGCAGGTATTCTGCTCGACATTCAGTTACCGGTCAAAAGCGGATGGGAAGTAATGGAAGAATTGAAAAAAGACAAACTCACCCGTCACATACCGGTGCATATCATGTCCTCCCATTCGGTAAAAAAACAAAGCATCAGCCTGGGAGCGATCGACTTCATCAACAAACCCGTTGCGCTCGATCAGATGAATTCGGTTTTTGAAAAAATCGAATACTACCTGAATAAAGACAACAAGCAGGTATTGATCATCGAAGACAATACCAAACATGCCGAGGCGCTCTCCTACTTCCTCAGCACACACAATATCAGCGCCCGGATATCTGCCAACATTGAAGAGGGCCTGGAAACGCTGCAGCAGAAAGAAGCGGATTGTGTGATCCTGGACATGGGCGTGCCTGACATGAATGCTTATTCAACGCTGGAAAGCCTGAAAAAAAATAAAGGACTCGAACACCTTCCCGTCATCATTTTCACAGGAAAAAGTTTGTCGCGCGGCGAAGAAATGCGTATCAAACAATATGCAGATTCGATTGTAGTAAAAACGGCGCACTCCTACCGCCGGATATTGGATGAAGTGTCCATTTTCCTGCATCTGATGGAAGAACACAAGAAAAAAGAAGGCGGTGCCCCTCCGAGGATGAAGCCATTGGCAGAAATATTGAAGGGACGTAAAGTACTGATGGCAGATGATGATGTGAGAAATATTTTCTCCCTCACACGCGTGCTGGAGCAGCACCAGATGCAGGTAGTGCCGGCCATTAACGGCAAGGAAGCGCTGGAATTGCTGAAGCGCGAGAAAGACATCGATATTGTGCTGATGGATATGATGATGCCTGAAATGGATGGTTATGAAACGATCAGCAAGATCAGGGCAAACAGTGTCTGGAAAAAACTGCCCGTCATCGCCATCACGGCCAAGGCCATGGCCGGCGACCGCGAAAAATGCATACAGGCCGGTGCCGACGATTACATTTCAAAACCCGTAGATATGGACCAGCTTGTATCCCTGCTGCGCATCTGGCTCTACGATCATTCAGCCAAAAGGAACAACTAACTACACTATGAGTAACCGTAAGATCCTCATCATCGATGATGACGCTAAGAACATTTTTGCACTGACAGCCACGCTCCGTTCGCGGGGTTACGAAAGTTCATCCGCCACCAGCGCAGAGGAGGGCATCCGGATGGCCGCCGCCGATCCGCTGACAGGTATCATATTGCTGGACATGATGATGCCCGGCACCGACGGATACCAGGCTTTGCGGATGATACGCAGCCACGAACAATTGCAAAAACTGCCCGTCATTGCCGTAACGGCGCAGGCAATGAAAGGCGATAAAGAAAAATGTCTCGAGGCCGGTGCCGATGATTATATTTCAAAACCGATAGACGTTGACCGCCTGATGGAAAGGCTCGCGCATTTTCTGGCGTGATGAATAAAAATGGAACCAACGAAGACCATATTTCTTTCGGATGAAGATATCGAGCTGCTGATAAACGATATGGCAGTTACCTATGGATACGACTTCTCCGATTACTCCAAAGCTTCGTTCAAAAGAAGGATCGAACGGCTACTCATGATCGATCACCTGTCGAGCTTCGCCGAGTTGCGTTACCGCATCCTGCATGACGAAAGTTATTTTCAACATGTGGTGGAAGAGATCAGCGTTACCGTAACCGAAATGCTGCGCGATCCGGGCTTTTACCGTATTTTAAGGGACACCGTGGTGCCGCTGCTGGCCACTTACCCTTTTATCAAAGTATGGCATGCAGGATGCGCCACCGGTGAAGAAGTTTATTCCATGGCGATCCTGCTGCAGGAAGCCGGGTTATTACACAAAACTTTATTGTATGCCACGGACATGAATCCTGCCGCGCTTGCCAAAGCCCGCAGTGGTATTTTTCCGCTGTCGCAGATGCAGCAATATTCAAAGAACTATGTAGCTTCCGGCGGTACACGCGATTTTTCCTCCTATTATACGGCAAGCTATCACCTGGCACAATTCGATCCCGCGCTCAGCGAAAAAATGATCTTTGCCACACATAATCTTGTTACGGATTTTTCGTTCAACTCATTCCAGCTGATTCTTTGCCGGAATGTGCTGATCTATTTTAATAAAAAACTGCAGGACCGGGTACTCAGTTTGTTTGATGAAAGCCTGGAGGCCAACGGTTTTCTGGCCCTGGGCACGAAAGAGTCGATTCGCTTTTCCTCGGTTGCACCGAAATACAAACAGATAGCCGGTAAGGAGAAATTATGGAAAAAGGTAAAATGACCTACCCTGCCTCGCTCGTAGCGATCGGCGGTTCCGCCGGCAGCCTGCAGGTGATACTCACCCTGCTGGATACCATCAATGCAGGATTCAGCATTCCTGTGTTACTCGTCCTTCACCGCGATCCGCAGGGGGAATCAAGACTCGAAGAGTTGCTCTCCTTCCGCTCCCACCTGGTGGTGAAGGAAGTGGAAGACAAAGACATTGTAGAACGTGGTCATCTTTATCTCTGTCCCGCAGATTATCATGTGCTGATCGAAGACGATGGCAGTTTCTCGCTCGATTATTCCGAAAAAGAACATTTTAGCCGCCCAAGTATCGACCTGGCCTTCCGCGCGGCCGCCGATGTGTACAAAGAAAAATTAGTCGGCATCCTGCTCTCCGGTGCCAATGCCGACGGAGCAGCCGGTCTCCGTTATATCAAGGAAAGAAAAGGCACTACCGTTGTGCAGCAACCGGCCGATGCGCTGGTCCGTTATATGCCCGACCAGGCACTGCAACAATCCTCCGCCGATTTTATCCTTACCGGTGCAGAACTCACCCATTTTCTCCAGCGACTTTATTATGTGTCTCCCTGAATGGAAGGCATGATTTTAGACTGAAATGTTTACCGTTAAAGAACCAAACATTCATTCTCATCATGAAGATTCCAGTTCAGTACAAAGGAAGCAGTTCCGATACCGAATTCAGCATACGTTGCCAGTCAGTGGCAGAAGCCGCTAAACTATACGCCGTTGCGCGTGGCAAACTTCTCAATGTCAATCTATGGGAACAATATGCCGGAGGCGGCGCCATCTTTCGGCTGCACGATACCGACGGTCACCGGTATCCCGGTAATGCGCGCAAACATCTTTATATAGCTATTGATATACCGGCTACACCCGGCCCCGAAGCCGGACAGGGACAGGAATGGGTAAAGATTGAATCAATCGATACACAGGAGGCGCCCGGTTATCAATACACCGTATTAACAGTACGACCCGTATCTCCGCATTTCATCAGCGGCGGTTCTACCGCGCATTTTTTCACCAGTGCCGCCACCAGTAGTTTTATCGTGTTACAGGAAAATAACAAGGTGATCGCACGCGTAAGCGGACGCAACGAAACGCCGAATACCGGCGCAAAAGCAATGCTGGATAAAATCCGGAATTTTGTATTGGGATTACTGGCCATGGCTGGAATGAACAAACCACAATGGCGAAAGCTGGTAAAAGGATTATTATCGACGGAGAAAGAGTGAAAATAGCCAAAGGCTATTACAGGCAATCAAAACGCTTCGCGTGAATATATCCCTCAGACTGCACGGGAATAACGGGAGGCTTCGACGATGGCGTCGGTACAGGAGGGGTAACCTGTTGGGCAGGTTTATTATTTTTGAGGACGTTCATCTGACGGCGCCGCCTGCGGGAGCCATCGGGTAAAACAAGCATCGGCACGTATTTCTTTTCCATAATCAAGGCTGTTAGATAAAACAAGCCGCCTAAATCATGCCGGATAACACACTATTAAAGAGCTGGTAAGAAAACCCGGGAAAATCCTGAGATATTAGTTTTTTGTCTCCCGCATCATTTCTTCAGCCATAGCATTCAACTTCATATCGAGTTCCTGCTCTTCCTGCCGGCTTGCCGTTAAGAGATCGGCAGCTTCAGTATAACCATACTTCCGGGAAATACGTGACAAATTACCATACCCGGCGATTTTGTAATGCAATAGCTGATGAGCAGTACCGATCAAAGCCAATTCACGGAAATGGGCATCATTATTTTTTTCCTGACGTAGTTTACTGATTTCCTGATCTATGTCTTCCAGCATCCCACAGGAGCCCTTCTCCATTGGTGTTTCGGTAATCTTGAATATATGTTCGAGCCGCGCCAGGTGATCGTTGGTAATGGTACGCGCATCCAGCAATAAAAGCGACAATTCGGCACTCATACAGGATTTGCGTAATTCGCCCAGTGTATGCGGCAGCAATTGTTCAGCAGAATACATATCCTTCAGTGTACGCTGAAACAACTGCATGATCGGAGAACCAGCAGCTGAAGTCATTGTAATAATTTTTTAATCCACTTATTATAGGGAAAATAGCGGGCCAGATTTCCCGCCCCGGAGGTGTTGCGCTGATTCCCCACTTTGTCAAACATTATTTACACAATGCGGGTAACAAAAGCTGGAAAACGGCAGAACGGGCGGTTATAAAAAATTGTTCCGCTACAGGACCTTTACAAATATTTGTCGGAGTTTCAGCCAACCCAATCAATGCAAGACGTTGCCCCGCAGGTGATAGCACCAATATTCCTTCATCCGTCGCGAATAATATATTGTCATTTACATCCACCACCATTCCATCCCCGTTTTGTTTTGCGAGTATACGCCGCTCCGTAATGCCGCCTTTCGGGGTAAGCGTATAGCGGTAAAATCGCGCTTCATCCGGATGATTACTACCGAGATACAGATATTTTTCATCGTTGGAAAAAGCGAGCCCATTCGGATATTTTAAGTCAGCCGAAAGCAGATCGATCTTCCCGTTGCGGTAGCAATAAAGTCCGCCAACCGGTTGAAAGTGTTCTTTGTGCAACACCTGCTCCTTGAGGCCATAAGGCGGATCGGTGAAGTAAATCACCCCATCAGACCGTACAGCGATATCATTGGGACTATTAAAAGGTTTTTGCTGAAAGTCACTGATCAGCGGCTCGGGATCATTCTCTCCATCCCAACTTGCAATGGCATGATTGCCATGCTGGCAAATCAGCAACTGTCCTGTTTTGTCGAAGGCCAATGCGTTGGAGCCCACCTGGTCCGACAACCATTCCTTTCCTTCTCCATTCCAGCCGCTTTTCTCGAGAAACACTTCCATCTCTCCGTCTTCGGTCATCCTGTAAATACGATTTGCGGGGGTGTCGCTGAACAGCAGGTAGCCCGAAGGATGCCAAACCGGCCCTTCGGTGAATTCGAATTTTTTGCCCAATTGTTTTACTTCGGCTCCCTCATAAGGAGCGCCTTTCTCTTCAAAAATGTCGGTCTTGATTTTCATAATTAAATATATTTTCAACGCCTTTGCCCCTGACGTAGCTTTGCATGAACCCTGCTGCTTTTCACTCAAAGCCGCAAAGAAATTAAGTCGCCAAGATCATTCACTTACTCACCATTGACGATTCACCATTCACCATTCACGATTGACGATTGACGATTCACGATTGACGATCACGGCTCCGTGAAAAAATGCAATGTCTCTTCCCGTACCCACACTGCTACGGCTCCGTCTCCCACATAAAACTCTGCCATTCCATGTTCGTCGATGGTAATCTTGCCGGCTTCGGGATTGCAGATATCGATAAATGTCTTGCCTGCATGCCGTTTCCCCACTTCCATTTTCTTATTTCCCGCCGATCCGTTGGTGATGACTACTGCACAGCCCGAATGTTCCCGGTCATCGACACCTTCGCGCGTCCAGCCGATCGTGTTTCCATGATCGAAATAATCACGTTGAAAACCGTAGGCCAGGTGGCAGCGTGTCCGCATCATTTTTTCCACGCAGGTAACACCCTGCAACTCGATGTAGATTTCCTTGTCGTCCTGGTAGTCTACATATTTCGCATCGTATAAGGCCGGATAAAAAACACAGGGAATACCCTGTTCGCGTAGTAAGATGAGGGCATACGCATGCGGCTGAAACCATTGCTGTACGGGCATTTGCAGCGACTGCAAAGGCTGTGTGTCGTGATTATCGACAAAGGTTACGCTGCGCGCCGGATTGATGCCGAGCAAACTGTGATGGAGAATATTGCGCATATCATAGTCATTGCCCTGCTCGGAAGCTTCATGAAAATTCATATGAAGTGGCACGTCGAACAACTGCACGCGACCTTCGGTTACCTCAATATAATGATTGAGTTTTTCCGGATCGTTGCGCCAATATTCGGCTACGCAAAACAACTCTTTACCTGCCACACCGCGAACGTGATCCAGCCATTCATTGTAAAAAGTATAAGGCATATGTTTCACCGCATCCAGCCGGAATCCATCAACATTGGTGGTTTTCAAATACCACTCACCCCAATGTTTTAATTCCTCCCGTACATAAGGATTGCGGAATTCGATATCGGCGCCCATCAGATAATCATAGTTTCCTTTTTCATCTTCGAGCATCTCGTCCCACTCGCCGTGTGTATGTTCATTAAGAATGACAAAAATGCTGTCTGCCGAAGTATCTACACCGGTGAAACAATTTTTATCCCATTTAAAAGAAGAGTATTTATCTCCCCTGCCGGGAAAGGTATATTTCGTATGCGCATCGATATCATGAGGTTCACCGATCTTTTCCATACGATTTTCGGGATCTACCTGTTGCACCCGTACTTTCTCGGTTTCGTCACCACCATGCATGTGGTTCAATACCACGTCTGCCAATACCTGGATGCCGTTTTCATGAAAGGCTTTGATAGCCTCGAGGTATTCATCCTTTGTGCCATAACGTGTACGGACTGTTCCTTTCTGATCGAATTCCCCCAGGTCATAGATATCGTATACAGCATATCCCGGGTCATTTTGTCCCTGGGCCGATTTAAAGGCAGGTGGCAGCCACACGTGCGTTACCCCAAGTGATGCCAGGTGCGGCGCTTTTTCGCGGGCATGTTGCCAGAGATTTCCTTCGGGAGAATAATACCAGTGGAAGAACTGGAATAAGGTTATGTTTTGCATAATATCAGTTGGTAGCCTGTTGATTTAATTGTTGTAGGGACATGGGAACCATCAGAGAAATTTCTTTCTCTTTCAGGTGGTCCATGATATGAAAAATAGCATCGTGCCGGGCGACCATATAACCAGGCGGCGCATGATTATCTATCCAATACCATACCGCCACCTTTATTGCGTTTTCCCTGAAGTCGTTGAAATAAATCTCGGGATCGCGGCCCGGAAACAAATAATGAAGTTTGGCCATTGCCTTCATTATCGCTTCCCGGAAAGCACGCAGATCAGTGGCCGAATCGATGAAAAACTCAAGTTCGATACGCCGTTCACGCGTCAGCGAATAATTGATCAACGGTTTCTGTATGATATCGCGGTTGGGAATCATGAGGTGCAGTCCGGAAAAGGTACGGATAGTAGTCGAACGCAACTGGATATCTTCCACATTACCGATAAAATCGTTGGTTTTGATCGTATGCCCGATATCGAACGGTTTCTTGATGGCGATATAAACACCGGATATAAAGTTGGAGGTAATATCCTGAAAGGCAAACCCGAGAATGATACCAATGATGCCTGCACCAGCCAGTAAAGACGAAACGGCTTTGTTTAATTGCAGAATATCGAGTGCAATAAACAAACCTGTCAGCAGCACCGCCAATTGTACGATCACCGCAAACAACCGCGCGACCGACGATTTTCCTGAGAAACGCTGTACCAGCCTGAATACACCTCTTCTTACCAGCCGGCCACAGCCCACCGCTACCAAAAAGATCAGCAGCGCCAGCAATATTTCCGGTAACATGTCCATAAATGAACGCCACCAGGAAACCGTCTTGTTATAAAACACATCGGTCCAGTGTTCCATCTCTTCTGTTTTTATTCATACATGTCATAGGTCACTTTTATCTGACGGCGTACTTCGTCCATTACTTCGAGCAGCATCAAACTGAATGCATGCGGCATTTGTTCACTTTCGTTTTTTCCCGCATGCAGGCAACGAAGCACTTCGCTTGTCTCATAGTGAAGCCCATGTCCCTCCCAGCTGCACGGATAAACTATTTTCCCTTGTCCATATACTTCTACTTCAATACCCGTGGCCTTTTCATACCAGGGATCCAGGATTTTGATCACGCCCTTCTCTCCTGTTATTTCAGCGGGCAGATCCGTATTGGCACGCAGCGAAGACTCCAGCACGGCATGTTGTCCGCTGCGGTAATGCAGCAGCATAGAACATTCTTCATCGATACCTTCTTCCGTCAACGTACCGATCGCTTTAATGGTATCGGGTTTACCGAATAGTAACAAAGACAGGAAAACCGGGTAAATGCCCAGATCAAGCAGCGAACCGCCGCCGAGTTCCGGATCGAAATAACGATTGTCGGGATCGCGGGGAGCTTTGTACCGCATCGACGCTTTTACCGTCGTTATTTTACCGATCACACCATCATTGATCAGTTCCAGTACCCTGGTGATGCTGGGCAGGAAGCGGATCCACATCCCTTCCATCAGGAAACGGCCTTTTTCTTTGGAAAGCTGCACCAGTTGCGTGCACTGTTCGCGATTGATGGTCATTGGTTTTTCGCAAAGCACATGTATGCCTTTTTCCAGGAATGCCATTGCCTGCGCGTGATGCAACGTATGCGGACTGGCCACATAGGCAACGTCGGCTTTTACATGGAGCAGCAGTTCATCCATGTCGGTATAGTAAGCCGGTATTTGATGCTGCTCCGCAAATTCTTTGGTGCTTTCTTCTGAATGACCAAGCACGGCTACCACTTCCTGTGGCACGCCCGTCAATGACAGATCGCGGATGAAACTGTGCGCGATGCTGCCCGTTCCGCTGATGATCCATTTAACCGGTTGATGCATATTTTTTTTATTTGTCAAAGGAGTTTTCTTCCATTAACATGCCACAGATGCCAGCATCTGCCTATTGTAGCAACGACAATACATTCGTCGTCTTCTGGCTTTATGAACAATTTGTGTTGGGGAAATAAATACACAAGATCAGGTTACATTCCGGAGCGCGAGGTAACGCGCGTAACCATCGGCATAAACACCGTGGCGACTTTCATCCGGATGAATGATCTTTTCATCGAGGATAAAACTGGCAGCTTCGTCCCAACTGCCGCGCAACCCGAGTGCATACAGTGCGGTAAAAATAGCGCCCATCGCTGATGCTTCAGGATTGGAAGGGACATTTACCCGCAGGCCGGTGATATCAGCCAGCAGCTGCACCCATTCGGCCGACTGAGTAAATCCACCCGAGGCGATCAGTTCAGTAACCACGTATTCATTGCTGCGCAATGCCTGCGATACTTCATGTAATCCATAACAAATACCTTCTACTATCGCGCGAACAAAATGTGCCCGGGTGTGATAAGCACGGAGGCCGGCAAAACTGCCGCTGATCTTTGCATCCCATACGGGAAATCTTTCTCCCTGCAGATAAGGTACGCAAAGCAAGCCGTCGCTGCCCGGAGCAATTGATTCGATTTCTTTTAATAAATCTTCAACCGGTTTATCGAATAAACCCGACAACCATTCGATGGCCAGGCCGCCATTGTTGATTGCACCTCCGGTAATCCAGGTATTTTCATCGAGCAGGTAAAAAAACAGTTGCCCCTTGCGGTCTGGCTTGTATCCTTCATGCAGCAGCCGTAATGCACCGCTGGTGCCGATCGTAACGGCTGCGCGGCCTTTGCCTACAGCGCCTGCACCAAGGTTCGCCATGGCGCCATCACTGCCGCCGATGATCAGTTTTACAGGTTCATTGTTGACGGACAGAAGAAGTTTATCGCCGGTGCATATATAAGTAACAGGTACAGGCTCGGCCAATCGTTCGGCTTTAATGCCTGCGAGTTCCAGCGCTTCAGGATCCCATTGCAGACGCTGCGAGTCGAACAAGCCCGTTGCTGAAGCCATGGAATAATCGACAAGCCAGTCACCAGTGAGATGATAAAAAAGAAATTCCTTGAAAGAGACAAAACGCGCGGCACGTTCAAAAAGCGCCGGTTCATTTTCACGGAACCAGATCAGTTTGCACAGGGGCGACATCGGGTGCAGCGGCGTGCCGGTTCGATGATACAGTTGCTCAACCGAAACGGTATTTTTCAACTCATCGGCCTGAGCGGTGCTGCGTATATCTGCCCATGTCAGCATCGGTGTAAGCGCACGTCCGTATTCGTCCGTTAGCAATAAACTGTGCATGGCCGTGCTGAAAGAAATAGCCAGCACCTGGTGCGTTTTTGCCGCTTCATCGAGCGCTATGTTGCAAAGATCGATAACGTCGCGGAAAATTTCTTCCGGTGACTGTTCATGAAACCCGGCAACAGGTTGCGAAGTGGTTACGGATCTTTTTAGCACGGAAAGCGTTTTTCCCGACGTGGTTGCCGTTACAACTTTTATATGTGTGGTACCGATATCCGCTCCCAGTATAACATCCATATTTATTATTACACAAAAAATGTACCCCGCGCAAAGTGGAATTATTACCCCCGGCCGACTGGCTGGTTTTTTGCGGTTTACTGCCTGACAACAAACCTCGATCTATGAGCACTGCATTTCCCATTGTATCCTGGGGCAACGGCACCAATATATATGAAGTCAATATCCGGCAATATACCCACGAAGGTACTTTTCGTGCCTTCATCGAACACATTCCCAGATTGTGCCGCATGAACGTGGAAATTCTCTGGCTGATGCCGGTAACACCGATCAGTGTAGAAAAAAGACAGGGCTCCTGGGGCAGTTATTACGCAGCCAGTTCCTACACCGATATTGATCCGCTCTATGGTTCTGCAGACGATTTCCGCGAACTGATCCGCAGTGCGCATGCCTGCGGCATGAAAGTAATCATCGATTGGGTAGCGAACCATACCGGCTATGATCATCAATGGACCATGCAATATCCCGACTGGTACCGAAAAGACGACGCAGGTAATTTTACCGGCCTCTACGGTTGGGTCGATGTGATCGACCTGAATTATGAAGTACCCGAACTCCGCCGCGAGATGATACGTGCCATGCAACATTGGATCCGCGAGTATGATATCGACGGTTTCCGTTGCGATATGGCACGCACCGTACCCCTTGATTTTTGGGTAGAAGCAAGGGCAGAATGCGATACTTTAAAAGAATTGTTCTGGCTGGCAGAATGTGAAATCCTCGAATACCACGAAGCCTTTGATGCCACCTACGGATGGGAGGCCATGCGCGCCGCCGATAAATACATGGCAGGTGAAGAAGGCGCCACACTCGCCAACGTGATACAGCTATTGGGTAACTATACCCGCTACCCGGTCGGCTCAAGAAAATTATTGTTTACCTCCAACCATGATGAGAACACGTACCACGGTACCGAGTATGAAAAATACGGAACCGCCGCACTTGCATGGGCCGTGTTCTCCTGTACATGGCCCGGCATTCCGCTGATCTATTCCGGTCAGGAAAAACCCAATAAAAAACGGCTTGCTTTTTTTGAAAAAGACGAGATCGACTGGTCAGGAGAAATAGAACTGGAAAGTTTTTATACTACTTTGCTCGGTTTACGTAAACACAATCTTGCATTGGAAGAAAGTGCCTCGGTATTGATATTACCTTCAGGGCACAACGATGTATTGGCTTACCTGTGCCGGCGCCAGAAAGACAAAGTACTGGTGTTGCTCAATTTCAGCAAAGAACAGGCAACCTTTACCATCGATCATCCGGCTATTCCGGATACGTATACCGATCTGTTTACACAGGCAACAAGAGCCATTTCGCGCAAAGCGAGTTTCTCGCTCAACGCAGGAGAATACCTCGTTTATCATATCACACATCCGGAGAGCAATACAAACGTTTGAGGTCTTGTCGGGTTGATTTTTATAGTAAATTCGCCAACCCGGTTACCGGGCCATCAATCCAAGACAGACATATGAACGGAACGCCTTCTTTTTCCCTGGACAAAAAAGTAATTATTGTAACCGGTGCTACCGGCGTGCTTGGTGAAGCCTTTGTGGAATCGATCGCCGCCAGCGGTGGACGCGTGGTCCTGATCGGACGTAATACGCAAACAGGCGAAGAAAGAGCCGCACGCATCCGCGAAAAAGGTGGCGAAGCTTTTTTTGCCGCTGCCGATGTATTGGACAAAGAAGCGCTGATCAACATACGTGAAGAAGTACTGGCCAAATGGGGCAGCATCGATGGCCTGGTGAATGCGGCCGGAGGCAATTTACCGGAAGCCGTGATCGGGCCTGATGCAGATATTTTCGACATCAATATCGACGGATTGAAAAAAGCGTTCGACCTGAACTTATTCGGAACGCTGTTGCCCGTAAGTGTATTTGGACCAGCGCTGCAGCAATCCGGCAATGGCAGCATCGTGAACATTTCGTCGATGGCTGCGCAAACGGCCATCACGCGCGTACTTGGTTATTCAATGGCCAAAGCAGCCATCGATAACTACACAAGATTCATGTGTGTGGAAACGGCAAAGCGGTACGGTACGCGTTTACGGGTGAATGCCATTGCACCAGGCTTTTTCATCACCCATCAGAACAGGGCGCTGCTCACCAATCCTGATGGCAGTTATACCGCGCGTGGCGAAGCAGTGATCCGCAATACTCCCTTCAACCGGTTTGGAGCGCCGGAAGAACTGAACGGTGCATTGATTTGGTTATTGAGTGATGCATCGTCGTTTGTAAGCGGTGAAGTGATCTGCATCGATGGCGGCTTTCATATTTATTCAGGCGTTTAAACTTTTCCCCGATGTTATTAAAAGAAACCTGGCGCTGGTTCGGCCCCTCCGATCCTGTAACGCTTCCGCAAATAATGCAGACCGGTGCGGCCGGTATCGTAACCGCACTGCATCATATTCCGCACGGCGAGGTATGGCCGCTGGAAGAAATCATCAAAAGAAAAGAAACGGTAGAAGCGGCAGGATTCAGCTGGGACGTGGTAGAAAGTGTGACCATTCACGAATCGATCAAAACGAGATCGGGCAACTACCAGCAGTACATCGATCAATATAAACAGACGATCCGTAATCTCGCCAAGGCTGGCATACCCGTACTTACGTACAACTTCATGCCGGTAAACGACTGGACGCGTACCGATCTGGCCTATAAAATGCGCGACGGATCGCTGGCACTTTATTTTAACTGGTCGGACCTGGCGGTATTTGATATTTACCTGCTCAAACGCGCGAATGCGGAAGCAGCTTATCCGGACGCCATTGTGGAAGAAGCGGCACGTAAAATAAAAACATACACCCAGGCCCAACTTGACGAGCTCGCAGGCATCATCATGTTTGGCATACCGGGTGAAGAAAAGCAAACGATCGCACAGATGCGGGAGAAACTCGCCGTGTACAATGAAATCGATCATGCTGCTTTGCGGAGCAACCTGCAATATTTTTTACAGGAAATAGCTCCGGTGGCTGCAGAGGAAGGTATCCGTCTGGCGATCCATCCTGACGATCCTCCATTCGATATTCTTGGACTGCCGCGCATCGTGAGTACGGCATCCGACCTTGATTTTATATTGAATGCGGAAAAATCGGAAAGCAACGGTATTTGTTTTTGTACGGGATCGCTTGGCGCTAATCCGAAAAACAATTTGCCTGAGATGGCAAAAGCCGTTGGTAAAAAAATTCATTTCGTTCACCTGCGCAATACCCGCCGCGACGAAGCCGGCAATTTCTTCGAAGCCGATCACCTCGACGGCGACACCGATATGTACGCGACCATTAAAGAGATTTTAAAAATACAACAGGAGGTTCCGCATATCATTCCCTTCCGTCCCGATCACGGCCATCAGATGTTGGACGATATGGGCAAACAAAACAATCCGGGTTATTCGTGTATCGGTCGTATGAGAGGGCTGGCCGAATTGAGAGGACTGCAGTTGGGAATTTATGAAGGATTAAGGCATAAGGCCTAAGGTTATAGGCGTAAGGCCCGACACTTCGGGCCGAAGCTTCGGCCTAAGGTTAAAAACAGCCGTTATAAGTAATAAGTTTTAAGTTAAGAGCCTGGCTGTTTTATTCACCATTGACGATTCACTATTCACTATTCACCATTCACGATTCACCATTCACGATTCACGAAAAAAAAACAGCCTCCTGGAAAGGAAGCCGTGTATACACTAACTGCTTAATGAGAAAAACTTGCCGCAAAAGTAGCGGGCTTCAATGATGTGTGCTAATAATGCAGATGATGAAATTATTAAGCCTTCACCGGACCACCCCAATACAATCTCGTTTCATACTCCATTTTCACAAAGCCATTCTCGTTGTGCGCCACAAATAACTGCACAAGACTTGAGATCATCGTATCATAAGTGGAATAACCCGGCAACGGTGCCTGCGATGACGACAACAGCTGCCCCTTCAGTCCGTCGAAGTCCAGCCACTGCACATTCGGAAATGTCTGCAATTGCATTTCTTCCGGTTCGAAGAATGTTTCCAATATTTCCTTGTCCATTTCATTGTTCACCCGTCCCTCAATCGCAAAATCTACTTTCAACTCGTTGTAGGCCTGCAAAAACGGTGAATTGTTCATGCGGATATTCCAAGCCAGCACACGATGCCCGCCCGGACGAAGAATACGCGCAAATTCCTGTTTGGTCAGCACCGGATCCATCCAGTGAAAGGCCTGTGCTACGGTAATCAGGTCAACAGATGAATCCTCCAGGCCTGTTTCTTCGGCCGCATGCTGCAAACTCTGAAAACCGGGGTAATGCCCGAGTTTGCGCACACCTGCCTGCCGCATTTCCTCATTCGGCTCCACACAGGTCACATTATAACCTCTTTTTAATAGTTGCTCTGCAAATAATCCGGTTCCCGAACCAATATCGGCAATAGTTTGCCCGCTGTGAAGTCCCAACTTTTCCTCAAAAAAATCCACAACTGCGGAAGGATAAGAGGGACGATAACGTACGTAGTTCTCTACACGATTAGAAAAGCGGGTGGTAGGCTGGTTTAGCACGCTATACGTGTTCATAATAGTGATTGTTCTTTTTTCTGCCGTGTTTCCTCCGGCAAAGCTCTGTTTTTTAATCGACGGTTTGTATCATTCATCAAAACTTAACCTGTTTTTCAAGAATGATACCGGATTAATAAAGAGGCATATTACTTGTGCTATCTGGTCAACACCGCAGATGAACAAATCATTATCACTGCGATGAGTTCCGCAACGGTTATCAACGCTGTATTAGTTTTATGCGTAACATGAATATAGCTGTTCCTATTCGTACACTTTCGTACGCGTCCAGGGTATGGTTGCTTATCCTGGGCTTTTCCCTGCTTCGTTTTTTATTGGCCAGTATGATGGAACTCGGCAACGACGAAAGCTATTATTGGTTGTACAGCAAACAGTTGCAGTGGAATTATTTCGATCACCCCCCGCTCGTTGCCATTGGTATCCGCATCTTTACGTTTAATCTTTTGCTGGAGGAACAGGAACTATTTGTGCGCCTCAGCAGCATCGTCAGTTGTGCGCTTGCTTCCTGGTTTGTGTATAAAGCCGTAACGCAGATCAGCTCCCAGCGCGCAGGGTGGTTTGCCGTTATCCTTTACAATATTTCTTTTTACACCAGCCTCGTTGCCGGTGTACTGGTAATGCCCGATTCTCCACAACTACTGTGGTGGACTTTCTCCATGTGGATGCTGGCCCGCATCTGGACCAATGACCGCGACTGGAAAAGCTGGTTGTTATTGGGATTGGGTTCCGGGCTTTGCATCATGAGCAAGGTACACGGTATTTTTATCTGGACCGGCATTGGTATGTTTGCCGTCTTCTCCGGCAGAAAGTGGCTCCGGCTCCCGCAATTCTATGCCGCGGCACTCCTGGCTATCCTCATTGCCAGTCCGTTGCTGTTCTGGAATATTCATTATGATTTTATCACCTGGCGTTTTCATAGCGAACGCGTAGACATTGCGCACGCCGTGCAGCAGAAAGATGGATTCTGGACCGAACTGCTGGGACAGATACTCCTCAACAATCCCATCAATTTTGTACTGATGACGATGGCGGTGTATGCATCGTGGACGCAACGTGGCGCCACACACCCGGTGATCAAGCTCTACCACTATATAGGCGTGCCCATGGCCGCGGTCTTTTTGTTTATCTCTGTGTTCAGGGATATCTGGCCGCACTGGAGCGGGCCCGCTTATACGACCCTGATACCTGTAACCGCGATCTGGCTCGCAGCGCGCAGCCGCCAGGCTTTCCCGACTTCTCTGCGGATCGGCACGCTGCTCTTTGTACTTTTTACCATCAGTTGGCCATTGATCGTCGAATTTTATCCCGGCACCTTCGGCAGCAAGGAACGGTTTCAACAAGGAAAAGGTGATGTATCACTCGATCGTTATGGCTGGGAAGAGGCCGGCCAGCGCTTTGAGGCTTTTTATTTGGCGGAACAACGGTCGGGTAAAATGCCGCCCGGAACGCCCGTGGTCTGTTCCTCCTGGTGGGGCGCCCATTTTGAATACTATTTCTGTAATCCCGCCGGTATCCCGGTAATCGGGCTGGGACGGATCGCAGACCTGCATCAGTACAGCTGGCTCAATGCGACCCGGCTGCGGCAAACAAATCTCCGGCAAGCCTACTGCATTGTTGCCTCCATCGAATACGCCGAAAAAGAGCACCGGTTGTCTGATTATTATAATAAGGTAGAACTGGCGGAAACCATCCCCGTATACCGCAACGGGCAACTCGCGCAGCTCTTTTATGTTTACCGCCTGAGCGGATGGAAACAGGTTCCTTTCGAAGAGCCCGCCCCCGGTAAAACCTCCCGCTACGCGTCGGTTCCGGCTTCCTGCGGACCTGTGGCGATCGCTAAAACCCGGAAAATGTTGAAATAAGGCGCCAGCCTCCTAAATTTGCAACTGCATTGCCCAATGGCAGGCAAATCACCCCATTAGCGCCTGAAACTGTTTGTATGCCCGAATTATCACTCGTCATTACCGTTTTCAACGAAGAAGAAAATATCCGCCCGCTTTTAGCGAAGATCAGGGAAGACCTCGGCACCGCCGACTATGAAGTAATACTGGTCGATGACGGCTCTACCGACAAAACAGTGGCGCAGATCCGCGAACACATGGACGACCGCGTGCTACTGGTAGAGCTTCGCAAAAATTACGGGCAAAGCACCGCCATGATGGCCGGTATCGATCATACCTCGGGCAAATATGTAGCCCTGCTCGATGGCGACCTGCAAAACGACCCGTCGGATGTGCTGCCCATGCTAGAACTGCTCATCCGCGAAGATTGGGATGTGGTGGCCGGCAACCGCAAAAACAGGCAGGACGGTTTCATCCTGCGCAAATTTCCCAGCCGCATCGCCAACGCGCTGATCCGCCGCATGACCGGCGTTTACATCCGCGACTATGGTTGCACACTGAAAGTATTCAAACGCGAAATAGCCACGGAACTCGGTTTGTATGGCGAATTGCACCGTTTCATTCCCGTATTGGCCAAACTGCAGGGCGCACGCATCACACAGGTTGATGTAAAACACCACCCGCGCCAATTTGGAAAAAGTAAATACGGCATCAACAGAACCTTTAAGGTAATGTCGGATTTGTTGCTGATGGTGTTCTTCCGTAAATACATGCAAAAGCCGATGCACCTCTTCGGAACAATCGGATTTATCAGCTTCGGATTGGGTATTCTGATCAACCTGTACCTGTTCATACTGAAAATATTGGGTCACGAGATCGGCGGAAAGCCCATGCTCATACTGGGGTTGATCTTATTGCTGGGCGGCATTCAGATGATCACGATCGGGCTGATTGCAGAGATCAGCATGCGTACTTACTATGAATCGCAGCATAAGAAAACTTATGCTGTGCGCCATCTCTATACCGCACAGGGAAAGACCGGCCCGAAACCGGTTGCCGATACTGTTTTGTAAAAACCAGAAATATTTTCCATGACGAACCCGCTGCAACAAAAACGGGAATACCGTATCCTGTTTCTATTCATGGCAGGATGGTTCCTGGTCAATAGTCTGCAGGCTGCACTCTCCGGCATCGACGGAGACGAAGCCTATTACTGGATGCTGTCTCAGCACCTCGGCTTTGGTTATTTCGACCACCCTCCTTTTGTGACGCTGCTGATGCGCATGGGCGAAACGTTTGGTCATGGCCCTTTCTTCACGAGGCTGGGAACGGTATTGGTGACAACATTGAGTATCGGTATCATTTATGCAGGTTTACCGCAACGATTGAGGTCGGTGAAATGGTATCTCCCCTTATTTGCAGCAACGCTCATCTTTAACGTTTATAGTTTCATCGCCACGCCGGATGCTCCGCTTTTTTTCTTTACAGCCATCTTTTTTTATGCTTATGGAAAATACCTGCAGCGGGCTTCCACCGGGGCGATTCTGCTCACAGCACTGGCCATAGCAGGAATGTTTTACAGCAAGTATCACGGTATATTGCCGGTGTTCTTCGTGTTATTGTCCAACCTCCGTTTGCTGACGCGCGGATCATTCTGGATGATCGTGTTGCTGGTGATCCTTTTATTTCTGCCGCATCTTTACTGGCAATATTCGCACGACTGGCCGACTGTCCGCTTTCATTTGGTGGAAAGAGCCACGCATATTTATAAAATAAAATACACCACGGCTTATATTTCCGGGCAGTTGCTGATATGGGGACCATTGATTTCGCTGCTGTTTTACTTCAAGTTGTTCCGGTTGAAAAAAGAAGACCTGCTCGGTCGCGCTCATCAATTTACTTTCCTTGGCACGCTGGCTTTTTTTCTTTTTTCTTCCTTTAAAAATAATGTGCAGCCGCACTGGACCCTGGTTGGCGGTGTCTCGTTCGTTTATCTTTTTCTCCAGATACTGGACCGCGGTACCGACAAATTACGTCGCATCTTTTTACGCCTGGCTATCGCGAATATTATACTCATCGTTATTGCCAGAATTTTGTTTCTTATTCCCGGTTCACCGGTTGCGAAGATCAAACACTATAAACCTTTCTTCCAGGCAAAAGCCTGGGCAGATACCATCTATCATAAAGCTGGTTCAACGCCCGTGATCTTCCCGAACAGTTATGCCTTCCCTTCCCTGTACCGGTTTTATCATCCCGATGTGACCACGATCGGTTATAATACCAAGAGTTACCGCAAAACACATTACGACCTGATTGCCGCCGATCAGCAATTGAACAACAAAGAAGTCTGGATCTACCGCGACGGTGATACCAGCAGCGCCAATATTAACGTGGCATCAGCGTTCCGCCCGGGTACGCTTGAAAGAGTAGATAGCTTTATAGCCGTAAGTACATTGAAGTTGACCCCGCTGAATCTGCCCAAAGAAGCAAAAGCAGGCTCACGTATTTCAGTTACCATAGAGCTGGCAAACGAAAGCCGGCAGACATTCAGCAACCGCGATCAACATTTACAGTTTGACTATTCATTCTCGCGTTATTCTTATCAGTTTGAAAATTCGCCACAGAGCTTCACCATTGCGGATAGCATTATTACGCCGGGCTATCGCAAACAATTTACCATTGAAGTGCAGATTCCTTCAGATCCCGGCACGCACCGGTTCCTGTTGTCGGTTGTCAATGGAAGTTTGCAGGGAAATTTCGCCAGCCCTTATTATCCGGTCAGGGTTCAGTAACGACGGGCGTTTCGGTCGCGGCCGTTTTCTTTTCGGGTTGAAATAAAAATATGGCAGCGGAAAGCGAAAGGATTGCAGAAAGGCAATAGAAGCAAAGACTGATCGACACACATAAAGCTTCGTTCAGTCCGAGTTGACCGGCTACCCAGACAATAGCGACTTCCCTGGCGCCTAATCCGCCTACACTGAAGGGAAACAGGGTAGCCAGCGACGACACAAGAAAGCTGAACATATAAGGCAGGTACTCGTCGGTAACACCTAATGCACGCAGTATAAAGATCACCGCTACCAATTGGCAGCCCTGCACACCCAGCGCCAGCAAATGTGTGCGGATGAAACGCGCGCTGTGATCACGGAAGAAACGGCGCAACACCCAATAGTAAGCAGCCGTTCCTGCGAAGAAGGCAATGGTTGCATACAAAGCATACTCCCTGAAAACAGGCAATGTCAACCCCATCAGCACCAGCAAACCGCCAAGCGCCCACAATCCGGCCAACCGATCGAAAAATACGGCGCTGAACACTTCTTTCGCAGGACGATTGTGTTCACGTTTGACCTTGAGAATTTTATAACCGTCGCCGCCGATGCCACCGGGAAGAAACAAGTTGTAAAACATTCCCAGCAGGTAAAGCCGCACATTGTAACCAAGCGTGAGATTGAGCCGGATGTTTTTGAAAAAATTAAGCAGCCGGAAAGAAGAAATAACCTGTGATACAACAAATACCAGGAACGCAACCACCAGCCACCACACATTGGCTTTCTTCCAGAAAACCAGCAGTGCCTGGAGATCCACTTTTGTATACACAAGCCAGAGTGCCGCTACCGTAAAAGCGATCTTGAGGAATAACTTGAGATAAGATTTCAGGCGGCTGTTCATATTTTATCAACCCTTTCAGGGTTCAATTTTGACAAGATAATATTTTTCAAAAGTCTGCGGCCTCGTTTCCGGCTTCAGGAATTTCAGGCTCAGGCGCGTAACGCGGAAATGATCTCTTTCGATCACCTCCCCCACTTTCAGTCCGGACGCACGGATCGATTCCAGTCCGGGTGTACTGGTAAAATACCAACGTTCCTTATCCACCGAAGCGGGCAATGTACTGTCGATGGCGGTTAAATGTTTTGTATAAAAATCAAAGGTGAAACTATGCGCCTGGTAAAAACGCAGTTCGTCCAGCGGAATCTGCTGTTCTTTCGCTACTCTGGCCAGTTGCGTACCGCCCTGGTAGTTCATGATGGCAGGATAAAAGTTCCCCGATAATAAAATATTGACAAGCGCGGCAACGCCCACGCTCACAGATATTAGTTTCACCAGCGCAGGTCCGCGCAGGAAGCTCACACAGGCCAATAAGGCAACCGCTGCCAGCAAAGCGATCCACCAGTTGTGAAGCGGAAAGAACCAGCCATTTACCACCACGAGCAGCACCACCAGTAGTAAAGCGATGCCCGCCTGTATGCCCCATAATATCTTCAATGTTTTATCGCGGTTGCGTTCCGCCAGATTGAGCAGGCGCGCCGCCACGAGAATAGCAAAGAATGGAAACAGGATATTGAGATAATGTGGCAACTGGAATTTTGACAGGGAAATCAATATAAAGATGAGGATGCAGGTGGCCGTCGTTAATCCTTCCTGTCCTTTTATATAGCGGAAGCCTGTTTGAATCAGTTCCTTCAGCCGCGCGCCTGCCGCATAATACGCCAATATCGACCAGGGCAGGAATGCCCACAGCATGGTGTGCAGGTAAAAGAAATAATCACGTTTGCCCCCACCCCAGCTTTTCCCATCGAGGCGTTCGATGTTTTGTCCCCAGAGAATGAATTTGATACCGGAGATATTGGTCATACCGCGGATCACTTTTTCAGGATGGCGGTCGAATTGCAGGTAGTAACAGTACACAACAGGCAGCATGAATACCGCGGTCATCAGTGCCACGAGTAGCCAGCGCGGATGAAAGATTTGTCTGAAGGCACGTTGGTAGAGCAGGTAAAAGAAAATCGCAACGCCCGGCATTACGATACCAACCAGTCCTTTGGTGGAAAAGCCCAGCGCCATGAACAAGGCGGCGAGAACGGGGTGATACCATTTACGGCTGTGTACTGTTTCCAACAATTGCCATACGGCCAGGATCATGCAGCTCGTCAGGATAGCGTCCATCCTTACATCCATGCAGGCGAGGATAAACGCCTGTGCCGATCCGAGTATCAGTGCCGCCAGCCGGCCGGTGTCGCGGTTGTACAAACGCGTACCGAGACGATAAGTAGCCCAGATGCCTGCAAGCGAAAAAAGCAATGAAGGAATTTTATAGGCCACGGTGGTCACACCGAACACATAATAACTCAATGCGGACAACCAGAAAAGTAAATGCGGCTTGTCGAGGTAATCACGTCCTTTGTCTACCAGGTCTACGAAATTGTCGTGCTGGTACATATGCAGCGCTATATTGGCATGATGCGCCGCATCGCTGTCCATCAACGGCACAAAGAGACCGATCACGTACGCCACCGCCAGCAATCCCCACAAAACGGTATAACGGGAAGAAGACAAAGAAGTAGTTGGCATAAGCTGTAAAAACTGATGATCCCGGGCAGTGCGGGAAAGCTGCAAGGTAGTACAAATTTGAAAAGTGCATGCCATTGCCTTATCCGTTACGACCATTGGCAAACCCGGTTTTTATTCCTGGCCTGCAGGTGGTAATTTTCCTGTGAGTCCACGCCGTCTATCACACAGCAATTCACACATGAAAAAAACAACAGCAGGCACCAGCCTTGCCGGTGAATATCTTATGGACGGCCCCCGTGGGGTTCATACCGGAATACGGCTCAGCAACGATCATCATTTCCTTTTCTTCTACTCCCAGGCCGGAGTGGAGCGAACGGCCCGCGGATCCTGGTATCAACAGGACGAAAACACCATTGTGCTGGATACCGGCACTCCGCCCGGCGACGACTTTGCATTGACAGAAGAGCGTCTTCTATACGGCAGCGATATCCGCGTAGGTGTGCAGGCCGAAAACCCCGTATTGCATACACACGTGCTTTGCCGGATCGAAGGTGGTGGCCGCTCGCAGCAACAGCGTGGCTCGCGCAACGGCGTGTTCACCTTTTCTCCTCAATCTGTAGAGTCTATTACACTCATATTTGATTACTGCCCGGAGAAGAAAACGGTTTTCAAACCCCTTCATGCCTTTAATCAATTCGACTTCCACTTCCAGCCCTGGATCATGGATGTATATTTCCGCCACTGGCAATTGCAACTTCACGAAAGGTTGCTGAAAGGTTCGCACCCGCTGCTGGACGGAAATCAATGGTCTTTCAAACCGGCCGGCTGAAACAAACTGACCGTTCGGTAACCCGAAGCGGCTGTTCGCTAAGAGCATTGGGAATGATTTGCAGAAAGAACTTTCTTTATAACACTAAGACTGTCGTTACTAACCGAAACTGCCTTCAAAGATATTCTTCTCATGCTCGGCAGTACCCTGGATCACCAACCAGTAATATATCCATATTGCTGGTTTTTTTATTTATGGGTATGCGATTTGGATAAATGACTATATGAAACGCTTTATCCACAACAACGGTCTGGCAATCGTTTTTATACTCCTGTTCCTTTTATCACTGGGTGGTCAGTTTGTAACCGGTTATCACGAACATAACAAAGAGCGGGAAGAAGAAGGCATGACCCTGCTTTCGCCGGGAGCATATGTGCAATCGGGACATTTTATCCAGGCAACATTCGAAAATTGGGAAAGTGAATTCCTGCAAATGGCGTTGTTTGTCGTACTCACCATTTCCTTACGTCAAAAAGGCTCTTCGGAATCCAAAAAGCTGGAAGGCAAAGAAGAAGTGGACCGCGAACCTTCGGCCAAAAGGCCGGGTGCTCCCTGGCCGGTACGGCGCGGCGGCTGGATACTTTTTTTATATAAACATTCCCTGAGCATTATACTGGTGCTGCTCTTTCTCGCTTCGTTTGCCCTGCACTTTCATGGCAGCATGATGGATGAAAATGAACTACGCACCCATAAGGGACTGCCACCCGAAAATATAACGGGTTACCTGGCAGACAGCCGGTTCTGGTTTGAATCCTTTCAAAACTGGCAAAGCGAATTTCTTTCGGTAGCGGCGATTGTGGTACTTTCTATCTACTTCCGGCAAAAAGGTTCACCCCAATCCAAGCCCGTTGATGCGCCGCATGCTGAAACAGGCGAATAACCTGATGGCACGATTCATGTTTTTTTATTAAAAAATGAAAACGTGGATATCATCATTGAAACACCGGCCCACAGCAATGTAAAATATACGTACGATAATAACCGCCGGGCGTTCCGGCTAAAAAAAGTACTGGCGCACGGGCTGAGTTTTCCGTTTGACTTCGGGTTCATCCCCGACACCATCGCTGAAGACGGTGATCCGCTCGATGTAATGGTTTTGTCGGAGTTCACCACATTTCCCGGATGTGTGGTAGATGCGAGACTGATCGGATGTTTATTAGCAGAACAGGGAACAGGCGAACACCTCATCGCCAATCACCGTTACCTGGCGGTGACGGAAATATCGCGGCAATTTGAAAACGTTCAAAGCATAGAAGAACTACCGGAAGAGCTGCTCCGGCAGATCGAACAATTCTTTATCGCTTATATCACCGCCGAAGGAAAAGAACTGCGGATTACCGGTCAGTTGAATGCAGCGCAAGCCGTTGTCTTATCTGAACGCCATAGCAAAATCAACTCAACTAACGGTACAATTACCGGTATTCCCCTAAGTAAAAGTTTATAGAAATGATAAACGACCATTTGCTTAATCCCATCAGGGATCATCTTATTCAGGAACAGGAAACCCTCGCTGTTGCCGAAAGTGTTACGAGCGGTCTGCTGCAATTCATGTTTTCGCAGGTAGACGAAGCCAGCCGTTTTTACGAAGGCGGCATCACGGTTTACAACCTCCAACAAAAAATCCGGCAACTCGCCGTTGATCCCGTTCACGCACGTCAGACAAACTGTGTATCGGAAAAAGTAGCGGAGCAGATGGCAAAACATGTAGCACGATTATTTAGCAGTAACTGGGGCATTGGAATAACAGGTTATGCGTCGCCTGTGCCCGAAGGCAATAACAAAGTATACGCCTATCTGGCCATTGCACATGGAAAAGAAATCTGCTACAAAGGCAGACTGGAGGCGCCTGAAGAAAATGCAATGGCCGCGAATCAAAATTATTATGCGAAAGCGGCGCTAACCAAACTGCTGATGTGTCTTGAGCAGGTTGTCAGTTAAAAATTATTACTCATTAAAACACAACGATCATGGCAAAGTATTCAAAAAAAGCCGGCGACAAAGTGGGCCGGGCTATTCACGAACAGAAACAGGGAACATTAAAAAGCGGTTCCGGGAAAAAAGTAACAAGCCGCAAGCAGGCAATTGCAATCGGCTTATCTGAAGCGCGTGAGGAAGGTGCTAAAGTGCCGGCGAAAAAAACCGCACGCAAGAAAACTGCTACAAAGAAAAAGGCAGCTCCCAAAAAGAAAGCGGCAGCAAAGAAAGGAACGGCAGCCAAAAAAAGAACGCCCGCAAAAAAGAAAAGTAACCCGCGTAAAAAAACAGCAAACAGGAAAAAAACGGCAACAAAATCCTAAAGCGTTAACACAGGCGTTAAAACGCATCCGGGAAAACCCTGATATATCAAAAATATCCCTGCTTTGGCATAGTATTCGACTTTCGGAAAATGCCTGTATGGATAAAATATTTACGATAGCATTTAATTTCCCGCTTGAAGACAGCAGCTATGTGTTAGCGTTGGAAGCCACGGTGGAACAGATAGCAAGTGATCCTGTTTATCGCGTATATGATTTCAGAATCGCCGGCAAAAAAGCGGGGATGCCTTTGTTGCCACCGCAGGAAATAAAACCGGTTCCCTTATCCGCGGATGCCACAAAAAAGATATGGGTGCATAAAGATTCGGAAAAAGAATCAGCCATAAGTGGAGTATTGGGGAGAGCGATTGAAGCAGATCGCTGATTGAAAAAGCTGTGCGGCAAATGATTAAAAAGAAATTAGAAAAAGGCACAGCTTTTGCCTTACTACCATTAAACCCTCATACTATGGACAGTAAAGACAAAAAAGGAAAACAAGATAGTTTACGGGTAGATAGCAATGACCCAAATGAGGTAGCCTATCTGCACAGGCAATTTCCTGACAAGCATAAACAAACTATTGTAGATGCAATCAAGGTTGCCGGCCCGATGCGTGAAAACATCATGCGTTACCTCGAAGGAAAAGCATAATCAGATCCGTACTATAACATGGAAGAGCTGGCATTGCCGGCTCTTTTTTTATTATTGGAATGGGGTACTTACTTTCGCATTTATTATGAAACAAGCCATCCGACTGTTACTCCTCCTGCTATTATTTTCGTCCTGCCTTTACAATCCCCGTCGAGAACCAAAGCCGGTTAGCAGCATTGTTAAAGTAACAGTCAGTCAACCGGAAGCCATGGATATAGCGAGCCGAATTGAAGAAGCGGTTAATAACAATAACGCCAACGCTTACTTATCACTATTTGATCCGCAATTCGTGGCTAACGAAGTAAATCTTATGCACACAACGAAACTTAGCGCTGAAGACGTAAGCGCGCTGCTTCCGTCCGTAGTAGATACCAGCTTCCTGGGTCCGTCCCGTTATAAGGGGCACTATCAGTTTGTAAAACGTGAAATCCGCGACAGTCTGCAAATGCTGGTTTTCCGTATGTATACACCTGGGTTCGTAGACTATCATCTTTATGTGTTGAATAAACGCGAAAACAATCCTTGTCTTATAGAGGTATTTAGTTTTCTAAACAACAGTTCGTTAACCAAACGACTGGCAGCAATTTTTCGCGCCAAAACACAAGGTGCAAATAACGAGCTGCAATACATAGTGAAAGAAAACAAGATTAACAGTATGTTGATCGAACGCCGGTATGAAGAGGCCTATACAAACGTATGGGAACTGTTATCCAACGATACGTCGCGGAAAGCCTCAATAGACCTTTTGCTCCGTACGCTTTGTTACGTCGATCCTTCACAAGCTGCAAAAGAATGGGAGGGAGTTACGGCTACACAGGCATCGGACTACCTGCTCAATCTTGTAATTGGAGAAAAGACAGGAGATTACAGCCGGGCGCACAGGTGTATTACTGTGTTACATCAGATATTCGGCGATTCGTTCCTCGATTTCTACAGCGGACGCTTGTACCGTGGGCAAAAAAACTACGCAGACGCAATTGGAGCGTTAACCAATTTATATGAGCAGTTCCCGCTTTTTGATGATGGCATACTGGAGTTGATCCGTGCTTATTATGAAAGCGGCAATTCTGCGGAAGTCAATAGATGGATTAAAGTTTACAAAGAGACGCTGGATGCCGACCAGGGAAAACTGAAGATTCTGATCGCGGAAAAACTAAGGCGATAAATCAATAGGTAATGGTAAAACGACCATTGTTGATTTTTGACTTTTTAAGTTGTTTATATAAATAATAAAAGCCGGAAAAAAATCCGGCTTTTAAAGACGATCTTCCTGCTCAGAGCTTTGGACGAGGAGGGTCGTTCAGGGTCTTCAATGGTATAGATTTAAATTCTTTTGTCGGAACGAGTCCGGCTTTTCATCGATGATGGATTCTCTCTTTCTGATTACTAAAGTACCTTAGAAAATTATCAAAAAGGAGAAAAACACCCCCTTTTTCATCAATTTTTACGATTTGCCGTTATTTTTCGATCCTTGATAATGATGTTTTTACGATAAATAAGTACTTCCATGTAGCCATTTCTTCGGTTTACAGCTACGTCCTTTTCACCCTCCTACCGGATCGTGAATTCACCTTTCTGACGGATGTCCTCAGAAGAGCTTCCGATAAACACTTCATAAGTCCCCTCCGGCACGTTCCATTTCATGTTTTGATCCAGGATCGACAGGTCATCCGGCTGCAGCGTAAATTGTACGGTTTTGGTTTGCCCGGGCTCGAGGCTGATGCGCTCGAATCCACGCAACTGCGTTACATAGGTAATCACATTGGTGATCGGATGTTTTACATACAATTGAACTACTTCATCACCCTTGCGTGAACCGGTATTCGTCACCTTTACTTCCACGTTCACGATAGCCTGCGAATGCAATTGCTGCGGCGATACTTTTATTCCTTCATATTTAAACGTTGTGTAACTCAGTCCAAACCCAAACGGATAAAGCGCACCATTTGCTCTCGTAAAACCGGCCCCATTTCTTCCTTTCGGCGGCTGATCGGCATGTGATCCGGGTTTGAACGGAAAGTTGAACTCGATCTGTCCGGTTGACTTCGGATAGGTCATGGTGAGTTTGCCTCCGGGATTGTAATCACCAAACAAAGCTTCCGCAATCGCCCGGCCTGCAGACGGACCGGGAAACCCTGTATGCAAAATGGCTGGTACATATTTCTGCGCCCAGTTGATCGTTAACGGCTGACCCGTGGCTACAACCAACACCACTGGTTTACCCGTGGCATACAGTGCCTGCAACAGTTGCTCCTGGCGGCCCGGAAGATCCAATGAGGTACGCGACAAACCTTCACCCACGGTCTTTTCATCTTCACCCAGCACGGCAATGATAATATCCGACTCATTGGCACGTGCCACTGCCTGCGCTATGCTGGCCTGGTCTTCTTTGCTCAATGGCGCATCGATGATCTCCGTTTCAGGCCATCCTTCGTTGGTCACTTCACATCCTTTTTCATAGATTATTTCTGCCCGGTTTCCGACCAATGCTTTCACACCTGCCAATACCGATGTTACCGGATTATTGGAAGGGCCATAGCGGCTGATCGTATATTTCGTGGCATCGGCCAGCGGACCGGCAACGAGTATCTTTTTATACCCTTCTTTTTTTAAGGGCAACAGGTTGTTCTCGTTCTTCAGCAATACAAGCAACTCCCTGTTCATTTCATGTGAGAAGGCTTCGTCTTTTGCCGTGTGTACCAATTTGTCGGCTGCAGCAGGATCGGCAACGTAGGGCTGGTTGAAAAGTCCGACCATGAACTTCACGCGCAGTACGTCGCGCACACGATCGTCCACTACTTTAATGGATAATTTTCCTTCGCGCACCAGTTCGCGGATATTGTTGATATAGGCATCCGGCGGATCGAAATTGGTCCATACGTTCAGGCCCGCTTCTACGGCCTGACGTGTGGCTTCTTTGAAATCTTTCGCTACGCGGTGTTTTTCATAAATGTATTCTACCGCGCGGCTGTCGGATACTACATATCCCCTGAAGCCATATTGCTGACGTAATAATTCCGTAAGGAAATAATAACTACCGGTTACCGGCACGCCGTCCCAATCGTTGTAACTGCTCATCACACCGAGCGGCGCAGCTTCCTGTATCACTTTTTTAAACGGATAGAGATACAACTGGTGCATCTCGCGGGGAGCCACATGCGGATCGGTACGTGCTTCTCCGTCGCGGCCACCTTTTGGTACGCTGTATACAGCGAAGTGCTTGATCGTTGCCGCTACACCCTGGCTTTGTATACCAAGCGTCATGGCCTTGCCCAGTTCGGCAATCAGATAGGGATCTTCGCCGTAACATTCCACATTGCGTCCCCAGCGCTGATCACGTGCGGGATCCAGAATGGGTGCGTACACGTTGGTGTAGCCCAGTGCTTTTGCTTCGCGGCCTACGATCTCGCCGGCCTGACGGACCATTTGTTTATTCCAGGTAGCGCCAATCGAAATAGGTGCAGGCAGAGAAGTAGCCCGGTCATGCGTTAAACCGTGAATGCCTTCATTGGTAAAGTCTACCGGAATACCTAGGCGGGTTTCTTCCACAAACCATTTTTGCACCGTATTGATCGCACGCGCATGTTTGCTGAAAGGGAACGAATGTTCCGACGTTGCATGCGGATTAAAAGGCAGGCTGTTCAGGTGCTCGTCGATATTGGCGATGCCATCTTTCCAGATAGCCGTCTTCCAGGCGGCGGTAGGCAGTTCATCTTTCAGCACACGTCCATAACCATATAAGGTTGCCATCTGACAGGTCTTTTCCTCCAGCGTCATTTGCGACAGCAGGTCTTCTACTCTTTTGTCAACAGACTGTGTCGTGTCTTCAAAAATGTCTTTCTTTCCATTCTTGTTAAAATCGATCCATCCCTTCTGGTAGATGGTTTTTTGCTGCGCAAAACTGAAGGTCGCAGTGAAGCAGGCCACAGCGGGCAAAATCCATTTCATACAACTATATTTAAAATCCGAAAAATCAAATCAGAACTTAGCCGGCTTCATCTTCGGCGTCACCCAATGGATCAATAACCAAGCAAGTAAAAAGGACAGCCCGCAGAAAATAAAAATAATATTATACCCGGCCGTGATGTTGTTGATCGACTTGTAATAATCGAGGATACCGCCGATCATCATGGGGAACAGCACACCACCAACAGCACCGGCCATTCCGCCGATACCGATCACGGAACTTACCGCTTTCTTTGGCATCATATCCGACACGATGGTAAAGATGTTGGCACTCCACGCAGCATTGCCGGCAATGGCTAAAGCGATCAGCGCAACCACCGTCCACATATCATCCGTATAACGTGTAGCGATAATCGGTAACACGGCTAACGCAGAAACAAACAACGCGATCTTGCGTGCTTTATAAACAGGCCAGCCTTTTTTGATAAGTTTGGAAGATAGATACCCCCCGCCTACTGCGCCGATTGTGGCACCGAAATAAACAAGGATCAGCGGAAGGTTCGGTTTCTTCAGATCCAAATGAAATGTACTGGAGAAATAGGAAGGCAACCAGAAGGCAAAGAAGTACCAGATAGGATCGGTGAAAAATTTACCAATGATAAACGCCCATGTTTGTTTCATGCCGAACAAACGGAACCATTTCACCGGTGCCTCCGGTGTATCTGTCTCCGGTTCTGCCTCGTTATCGCTACGGATATAAGCCAGTTCTTCTGCTTTGAGCTTGCGGTGTTTCTCCGGTATCTCGTAAAAGAAACGCCAGGCTATCAGCCATAAAAATCCGATAGCACCGGTAATGATGAAGGCTGCCTGCCAGCCGTAAGCGCTCAATAAAAGCGGAATGATCACGGGTGCCAGTAATGCACCGATATTCGATCCCGAATCGAAAAATCCTGTGGCGAGTGCTCTTTCTTTTTTCGGAAACCATTCCGTTACTGTTTTAACAGCAGCAGGAAAATTACCCGACTCTCCCAGTCCGAGCAAAGCACGCACGAATCCAAAACCAAAAGTAGTGCGTACCAATGCATGCGCCATTGCGGCAATACTCCACAAGGTAATCGATACGGTATAACCGATCTTACTGCCGATGCGGTCGATCAACCGGCCAAATAATAACAGACCGCCGGCATAAGCCGCGGTGAAGGCCATTACGATGTGGCTGTAATCCGTTTCGGTCCAGCCAAACTCCTGCTCCAGTGTGGGTTTGAGATAACCCACCACCTGGCGGTCGAGGTAGTTGATCGTTGTGGCGAAAAAAAGCAGGCTGCATACAACCCATCTGTAGTTTCCCGGTTTTTTCTCTTGCATAAAAAGCAGTTTAATTAGTTACGAACGCACAGGAGAAGGTTGTTTCAATCCTGTGAAACTATAATAAATCAGGAATACATACACCGGAATCAATATCCAATAGGCTAATTGATTACCGGATACGCCTGTGAGCCATCCATATAACAGTGGTAACAGCGCACCTCCCGCGATACCCATGATCAGCACGGCGGAGCCGCGTGCCAACTGCGCGCCTGTCAAACCTCTGAGCGCCTGCGGCCAGATCGCCGGCCACAGCATCGCATTTCCCAAACCCAGCAAAGCCACACATACGATCGAATATTTGCCGGGCAATACCAGGATCAGCACCACCAATCCCAAACCCAGCCACGACGACCAGTAGAATGCTTTTTGCTGTGAAATGAAACGCGGAATGGCGAGTATGCCCGCTATATATCCTACCATCATGCAGGCAAGTGTGTACGAGGCTAATGTTTTTGACGTATTGAGGTCGATGCCCTGGTACAATCCGTAATTGCCGATGGTATCACCTGCCAATACTTCCGCTCCCACTGCGCAGAAAATCGCCAGGAATCCGGTTGTCATCGCCAACGTGATACCAGATGGTTGTGCAGGTTTGTCCGCAGAACGTAGTACGGTTTCTTCTTCCTGTTTGATTTCGGGTAAATGCGCAAAGCGGATCAAAATTGCTAATATCAATAATATACCGGCAATGATGCAATAAGGTACGATCACATCACGCGCCAGTTCGTCCAGTCTTATTTTTTTTGCCGCCGGATCCATCACCGCCAGTTGTTCAATGAGCCCTTCCGAGTTGCTCAGGATGATGCTGCCCATGATCAACGGTGCTAATATGCCCGCCACTTTATTACACACCCCCATCATACTGATGCGGCGTGCCGCTGTGCGTGCGGGGCCCAACAGGGTGATATAAGGATTAACGGCCGTCTGCAGCAAAGTAAGTCCGGCACCCGTGAGAAATAATCCTCCCAGGAAGATGCCGTAGTTGCGTACCAACGCTGCGGGAATAAATAATAAACAGCCCGCCGCCATTGTACCCAGACCAATGCTCATGCCTTTCACCATACCGCTTCTTTTGAGTATGCCGCTGGACGGAATGGCCATTACCGTATAGGAAATATAGAAGGCAAATGTTACGAGATAGGCCTGCCATTCTTCAAGTTCACAGGCAATCTTCAGGTAAGGTATCAGCGTGGCGTTGATCCAGGAGATAAATCCGAATATAAAAAAGAAACCGCCGATCAGTATGATGTTACGGACCGGGGCTTCGTTGTTGTTTGTCAATTCGTTGTTTGTGGTGGCCATCTTAGTTGTTTAAATGGTCGATCGCTGCTTGTACGCTGCCATATTTCAAGAGCAATGCTTTTGCTTCCTCGTAATCGGTGAGCCCCGAACGTTGCATCAGCATTTGCGTACCGCGGTCGGTCAGTTTATCGTTACTGATCTGCATGTGTACCATCTGGTTGTCCCTTACCCGGCCGATGCGGATCATGGCCGCGGTTGAGATCATGTTCAATACCATCTTCTGAGCGGTGCCGCTTTTCATGCGTGTGCTGCCCGTTACAAATTCAGGACCGACGATCACTTCAACCGGATAATCCGCGTGTGCGGCTACCGGCGATCCGGGATTGCAAACGATACAGCCTGTCGGCACGCCGGTCCTGCGGCAGGATTCCAGGGCACCAACTACATAAGGTGTGGTGCCGCTTGCCGCAATACCGATCACGATATCGCGGGAACTGATCGCATAACCCAGCAGGTCGTGCCAGCCGGTTTCATAGCTATCTTCCGCATCTTCAATACCGAAACGCAAAGCAGCATCGCCTCCTGCCATCAGGCCATTGACAATACCTGCATCTACACCATAAGTCGGCGGACACTCGCTTGCATCAAGCACACCGAGCCTGCCGCTTGTACCGGCACCGATATAAAACAAACGGCCGCCGTTGTGCAATTGTGTTGCCACAGCGTCTGCCAGTTTTGCAATACGCGGTAATTCTTTTTGCACAGCCAGCGCAACCGTCTGGTCTTCTTCGTTGATATGTTGTACAATCTCTTCCGTACTCATCTGTTCGAGATGACGGTAACGGGATGGTTGCTCTGTTACTTTCGCATTGCTCATGAGATTGTATTTAGAAATGGCTGGTTGTATCTTTTCTTCAGCAGCTCCATCATGTAACAATTGATGTTCCATTGGTCTGCCAGCGGGTTGCCGTCTTTCGGATTGGATGGCATATAAGGTGCCGGGCCAAACTCGGGAACAAAGATCAATTCCTTTCTTTTGCTCTTAACGGCTGCTGCCACCACGCGGTCCCACCAATGAATATGTTTGGCTACCGCTTCTCCGTATACCGGTGAACGCGGGTCCGCGATCTGTGGTCCCTGTGTGTAGCCAACACGCGCGTGTACATGTCGTGTGCGTTCGATCGCATCGGCGATGGTGGCAGACTGATCTTCCAACCAGAATTCAGCCACCGTCACCCAATGTGATATATCGAGTGTGAAGCGCAGATCAGGCAATCGCTCCATATAATCCGCCGCTACATGCGCTGCAAAGGCAAAACGGCCGCGATGCGTTTCATGATAGATGGCTATACCCGATTGTACGGATAACTCCGTTGCCAGGTTGATCAGTTCTTCGTTTTGTTCCAATGAAAACCAGTCACGGCCGGTATGCGAATTGATATACAACGGCCCTGCGGCAATGAGATCATCTAAATGTTCGCGGTAGGCAGTTTTATGCGTGGAAAAATCGGCATCCATGGTCTGCCAGTGTTGTCCTACCCATTGCAGGCCTTCGGCTTTCAGTGCATCGAGCATGGTGCGCAGTTCCTGCCGGGCAACGGGTACATCCGTTTCCACCCCTTCATATCCTGCGGTACGCACCTGGGCGGCCCACTTGTACCAATCGGTACCGGCGGCGCCCCAGCGTGTACAAAAAAAGCGTATGGTCGTCATAAGGCTGTTGCGGTCATAGCGGGATCAAATAATAAAGGATAAAACTGTCCTTCCATTTTTTGCCCTTTTTCAATATTGGGTGTGTTCGGCAGGAGTTCACCTGCGGAATTGGATTCGGTGCCGTCCGCAAATACATTCAATACAAATGCGCGGCGTGCGTGTCCGGACTTATTAGCATAAGAACCATGCACCATCAACGGATGATGAAAGCTGGCATGTCCTTTTTTCAATTCGATGGGAATGGGCTTGAACTGTGTTTTTTGTTCATCGGTCAGGTAATCCATTAGTCCTTCCATGTCTCCGGCGAGCTCGGGTTTATCGAGCAGGCCCCAATGCTGACTGTAAGGTACATAATACAGGCAGCCGTTTTCGGTAGTGGCATCATCCAAACCTACCCAGCAGGTAAGGTGTTGCAGCGGCACTGTTCTGGTCCAATAAGAATAATCCTGGTGCCAGGCCACTACTCCACCGTGCAGTGCCGGTTTGCAAAAAAGCTGATCATGCCAGAAGCGTACGGCACGGTCGTCGAGCAATTGACTGGCCGCCATTACGAAAGCCGGGTTCCACAGTATATCATGAAACCCCTTTGTAATGCGCCAGGCACCTAATGCGTGAAACAAAACGGCATTGGGATCTGCCGATTCATTGGAAGCAAACTGGTAGAACAAAGCATTTCCCGGGTGAGCCGGATCGGCGATGTTTGCCAGTTCGCTCAGCAACCGTTCGATCTGCCATTCTTCCAGTAGTTTGATATTACTAACGTAACCATACTCCCGGTAAAATTCAACTTGTTCTTTGCTGAGGCGATACTGTTCCCATTCGGCTTTTGAATTGGGCCAGCGGAACATATCAGATACCAGTTGATGAAAGCGTGAAAGGTCACCGTTGATCGCAACTGTTTGCATATGTTGTGAATTGTGAATGGTGAATCGTGAATCGTCAATCGTGAATCGTCAATCGTCAATCGTCAATCGTCAATCGTGATTCGTCAATCGTCAATCGTCAATCGTGAATGGTTTCGCACCTATTACTTAAAACTTACTACTTATAACGGCTGTTTTTACCTTAGGCCGAAGCTTCGGCCCGAAGTGTCGGGCCTTACACCTTAAGCCTTACACCTTCCTCCAGGTACATCGCCGCACTTTCCTTGTCGAGAAACAACTCTGCGTGTTCGTGTTTGCGGAGAATGGTGCTCGGATACAATTCAGTAATGGCATCGGTAAGCGTATGGTACACGGCCTGTGCTTTGCTCGTACCGGGCACCATGCAATAAATGTAACGGGCAGCCAGCAATGCGGGAATGGTTAAAGTATAAGCAAAAGAAGGCACGTCGGGTACGGCAGCAAAACAGCCTTCGTTGACCTGTTGCTGTTTACATGCTTCGTCGAGGTCCACGATTTTTACCGCATGCGGATCGTCGAAATGCGCCACGTGCGGATCATTAAAGGCGAGGTGGGTATTTTCCCCGATACCCATGCATGTAATGTCTACGGGATGTTGCTGCAGCAAGGCGGCATAACGCGCACACTCGGCAGCTTTGTCTGTTGCCTGTCCGTCGATATAATATACTTCGCGGAAAGCAACTTTGTCAAATAAACGTTCTCTTAAAAAATAACCGAACAATTGTGGCGCACCCGCGGGCAGCCCTGTATACTCGTCCATATGGAAAGCATTCACACGGTTCCACTCAACGGGTTGTTGTATCAGTACTTTCAGAAATTCTTCCTGTGAAGCAGCGGCGGCAAAGATGATGTTCACTTCTTCCTGCTGCTGCAATAGTTCGCGGATCGTGGCAGCAGCTTTGAGTGCTGCATCTTTTCCCATTTCTTCCCTGCTTCCGTAAACTTTTACTTTCAACTGATCTACTGCAAAATCTCTCATGGTATTCTTTTTTTCCTATTCGTGTATTCCTTGCTTACACGTTAATTGATTTACATTTTCCCGTTGACCTGCTCAGGGTAATGTGTTGACTTTTGAATGTTGACTGTCGATAAGCAAGCGAATCGTTATAGGCATATCTCTGCACGGCAACGAGGCCGTACGGGTAAAAAGTCCGGGAACCGGAGTTCCCGGGACTGATTATATTAGAATCTGAACTTCACACCTGCACGACCCCAGAAGGAGTAGTACTGATTTCTGTAAATGCGGTTGCGTTCACCGAAGTATTCGATCTGCGGAGCGTTGGTCAGGTTCTGTGCTTCAGCATAGACTGTAAAGCGTTTGCTGATGCGGTAAGAAGTGTTGGCATCGATCTGCACACGTGCAGCACGTATAACATCCTGGTCGTCGTCTCCGCCAAGGCTTACAGTATAAGAACCGTTGTAGTTCACGTTGCCCTGGATGCTGAATCCTTTATAGGCGAAAGAGAGCGATCCGTTGGCGGTATGTGTAGCCTGACCGGGCAGGCGGATATCCTTACGGAATTGTGCGTCTGCATTTGAATGCGTGTAAGTATAGTTGGCCAGAATCGAAATTCCTTTCAGTGCACCAGGCAGGAACGTAAGGTTAGCCTGCGCATTCAATTCCAAACCAAATACATCAGCAGCATCACCGTTAAGGGTACGGAAAAGTCTCCAACCCTGGTACAGGTTTGCGTTTTCGAACTCATCGCCTTCGATCGTAGTAACACTGGCATACTGGAACTTCTCCACTTTTTTGTAGAACAGGCCTGCAGAAAGGATACCCAGGTTAGACAGGTATTTTTCATACATCAGGTCTACGTTAGTTGCGAAAGCCGGCTTCAGTTCGGGATTGCCGTCTGTTACCGTCTGGCTCAGGATGCTCGTTACACGGCCGGGTACCAGGTCCACAAAATTGGGACGTGAGTAACCATAAGTCAGTGCCGCGCGGATCAGGGAACTTTTGTTCAGATCATATTTACCCTGGATGTTGGGCAGGAAACGAACGTAATCGGTTTGTTTGCGTGTGCGTGTGGTAGACAACCAAACACCGTTGGCATCTTCTGCCACGATATTACCCTGGTAATCCACGTCTGTTTTCTCTACGCGCAGACCACCGAGTAACATGAAGCGGTTGAACTGTATACGGTTCATTACATATCCTGATGTAACGGTTTCAACCGCGTCATAGAAATACGTATCGATCATTTTACGCGTACCGGCCATATCCTGCGTGAAACGTGTGTTCTGGTTGTTCTCGAAGAAAGCGATGGTTTTGTCGCGATCTGCACCAAGGCCGAAATTGTTGTTACCGTCGAGCAGGTCGGCAGATACTTCAGGTTTGCCGGTGAAATTGGTCAGACGTCCGTCTGCGGCCACACCGGAATAGTTGCTCACCAGTGCGGTCTCCGGGCGCCAGCGGCTATTGTGCATGCGCTTCACTTTGAAACCGGTCTGGAAAGTAGCAGAGTTCTTGCCGATTTTATAAGGAAGAGAGGCATTGATGCGCCCAACCGCGTTTTTACCTTCGGTATTCCAGTAGTCACGTTCTACTGTATTGTAGGTATAAAGTGATGCGTTATTTTTCCAGTCCACTCCTCCCGGTTTCAGGAAGTCGCTGTGAATATCAGCAATCTCCAGGGCAATATTACCGGTAATGAAATTGTAGGTGCCTGAAATATTTTCGAAAGAAGAGTTGCTCATGAAAACACCCGCATCCAGTTTCACACGGCCGATTTTTGTTTCACCGGAAATATTGAAGTTGAGGTTGCTGTTATCTTCCGTAGCGGCCTTGATCTCATTGTAACCACGGCCACGGGTGGTGGTATACAAACCGGTAGTCTGGTTGTAAGTGGTATTGGCCGTTTGCATACGTGTACGTTTGCGGTAGCGCGTCAGTTCATTGAAGTGATCGCTGTACATCACGTTGGCCACGATATTGGTAACGGGGCTGAAATTATAATCAATGGTAGCAGAGGCACCCCGGCGTGTCCGCAGGTTCTCTACATAGAGCAGGCGCACATCCGTAGGAAAATAAATCTGGCCTTTGCCATCTCCGAAGTCTTTTGCCTGCCATACTTCAGAACGCTGGTCATCGTATCCGTTTTTGGTACGGTACCAGCTGCCTGTTACCATTACACCGAGACGTCCGTTAGGATTTTGTGCATTGGCAAAAAAACGTTTGCCTGCAGTAACGTTACCGATACCGTTGAGGCTTCCGCGCAGGTCGTTGTAGCCCAAACCTGCGTCGAGCGTGAATTTTGTTTTCAGCGAAGTGGCGGTAGGCGACTTCATGTTAATGGCACCGGCGATGGCGTCACCATCCAGGTCGGGTGTTAATGTTTTCACCACTTCCATCGAAGCAAGCACGTTCACCGGAATAACGTCCAGTTCAGCGTTACGTTGTCCGCCTTCCTGTGTACCCATGATTTGTTCACCGTTCACGTTGATGTTGGTGAAGTTGCCTGGCGTACCACGAAGTTGAACCGTAGAACCTTCACCGCTGGTATTGCGTCCGATGGTCACGCCCGGGAGACGCTGCATGGCTTCCGCCACGTTGAGATCCGGATAACGGCCTATCAGGTCGGCAGAAATAACCTGTTTGATATTATCGGCATTCCGTTGCTGGTTCAGCGCTTTGCCCTGTCCTTCACGAACGGAAGTCATAGTCACCCCTTTCAGGCTGACCATCGTAGATTCAAGTTTTACATCGTTGGTGACAGTCTGGCCGGCTTTCACCTCCACTTCCAACTGGCTTTCTTTGTAGCCCATGTAGTTGATCACGAGCGTGTACTTGCCCGCTTTCACGCTCAACAATTCGAAATTACCGGAGAGGTCGGTCGTCACCCCCCTGGTGGTACCCTTAATGGATACGGAGGCACCTGGCAGTGTGGTACCATCGGTATCTGTGATTTGTCCTTTGATGTTACCGTTTCCCGACTGGGCGGCAGCAAAAAAGGGAAGAGAAAGTGCTACCAGCAGCAGCGGTAACAGCAATCGCAGACTAGCTTTTTTCATACACAGTTGTTTTTAATAATAAATAGATGTGGACGTTTTGGTTGGCTTATAGTTGTTTAAAATTCTTGTAGTCGACAAGGAAACGCAGCGCGAATGACGTACCGATATCACGGTTGGTCAGCCATACTTTTCCTTTTTTGAAACGGATACGTGTTTCGATAACAGCACCGCGCAGATTCACGTCAGGATGTTCCTGGCCATAGCGGTTATTGATCACCCATTCGGCTGAACGCTCGATGTGCTGGTCAAATTCCTTATACCCTTCTTTTGAAAGACCGATCCATACGATACCCGCAAGAGATGTGGCGGAACCGGTAACGGAACCTTTGTCCGGGGCGCGGCCATTGGTATAATTATCATAAAAAATAGTTCCGTCTTTTTGTTGTGCTTTAGCAAAAGTGCGGGCGGTCTTTGCCGCGGCCTCGAGGTATTTACGGTCGCCGGTGAGTTTGAATGCCTCGATCAGCGATTCGGCATACCACAACGAAAAACGCGGATGGAAAGAATGAACGTCGGCGAAGTTGGGCATGAACTGCATCCACACACCTTCGGGGCCTTGCTTTTCAATCAGGCTGTTGCATAGGTTGATATAAGCATCCCTGAATTTCTTTTCACCGGAAAATTCGAAAGCTTCTTTGAAAAGATACCCTTCGGTATTCGGACGGGATACATTGATCAATTGCTGATCTTTCTTATCCATCTTCTTCCAGAACGGGCTGTACTCTTTCAATACTTCACCGGTTTTGGCATCGATGTTATCATAACAAACACCTTTCTCCGGATAATACATGTTGGCCAGCATCCATGAAGCGGCATTGGTCGCCACGCGTGCATATTTTTTATCGCCGGTAACGCGGGACAACTCATAAATACCGGGTGTGCCGTCGGAAACGGTGGCGAAAACGATGAAATCATCACCGAGTGCATCTCCGTGAATGGCATTGACCATACCCTTCAGTTTCGGATGATCTTTGATTTCGAGGCTTGCCCAATAATCGCCTCCTTTTTTGGCAGAAGCGAGATATTCCTGGTTGCCGGTAGCTTTATATGCCTGCAGTAAGGCCAGCACGGCCTGACCTGTATGCCAGGGTACTTCGTAAGGATACCATTTGCCTTCGGTCATATTATAATCGCAGCGGGACTTTCCTTCGCTATCGAGTAATACGTCTTTGATGTAAACTGCCGTTTCGTTAATGGCGCGTGTCACCTCTTCTTTCTTCACCTGGGCATCAGCAACAGGCGATGCCGCAACAAGCAATCCGGTCAGCCAGCATGCCAGTAAATTAGTCCGCTTCATATGTTTTGATTTTAGCATTCAGTTGATATTTGTGTTTGTGGTTCGTCACTTTGATCTGGTCATCCAGCCGGAAGGTAAACATCCACGGACGATCTTCCGCTTTGTTGAGTTTTATCAGCAGGTGGTTGACGCCGGCGGTTAAGGGCAAACGAATCATCTGCTCATCCGCTTTGCCTTCCGTGCGCAGGATTTTCACACCGTTGCAGAAAACTTCCGCGGGTTGTGCCGCTCCAAGATAAGCGTTGACCGTTTCCGCATTGGTGGTCGTGATAGAGCAATAAGCATACACCGCAGCCCCTTTGGGAGCATTGAACCACGCATCGAGGTCGGTGATACCTCCTTCGGTGGAAGAATATTTCTGCCAGCGGTAATTTTTGCCTTTGAAGGTGGTGAAATCGCCCGGAGACGGAGGCTTATTATATTCCTCGTTTTCAGCGTACAAAAATTCCGGTAACGTACCCGGAACACCGGCAAAAAAACCGGTCAGCATCCAGTTTTTGAAAAAGAACTGGTTCGTAACACGGATATCCAATGTCAGCGAAGAGGCCGTGGGCAAAACGCTGCTGTTGTTTTTTACCAACGCTTGCAAAGATTGCTGCAGTGTTTCCAGTGCCGCAATTTTGCGATCGTAAGGAAGGCAGGCCGTATCCAGCCAATGCGGTTGGTTTTCCTGCAGCCAGGCTTTCCGGAAGCCGGCCCGTAAACGGCGGTACTCCGTCAGCAGGTCGCTGGTGACGGCGATACTCTTTTTCAATTCAGCAGCACGCTGCACGCCGCTGGCCGGTAAGGCCTGGTAGGATTGCACGATGCGGGCAATGCCCAGGCGTGTCTGCATCATGATGCGGTACTGATCGATGGAATAAAGTAGGGTACGGATATCAGTCTCGTTCAAACGGGGTTTCGCATCCTTCAGCGTATGTTTTGCCGAATCGAGAATGGCAAGCGCTTCAGGCGCGGAGTCATTGTTCAGTATTAATTGTTTACCGGGCTGTGGAAGTATTTTTTGCTGCCACAGTTGATCGTTGAGATTATAGGTCAGCGGCAACGAACGCAGTTCCATTAACTGAAATAAAGCCTTTACATAACGTCCATCCGACATGCCATAAGCGATGTCTTCAAAGCGTTTGTTGAAAGTGGATTTTTCCAATGGCGCGGCATTCCAGCTTTTTTCTGCCGCGACATATATGCCATACCAATCGCCGGAGAAAAGATAAGTGCCCCCATCGTCCCATACGGTTGTTAAAACGCCCATTGCTCCTTTTGCTTTTCCCTCGGAAGCAAAACCATCGATATTGGCGCGGGCCATTACCATGTCCGGAAACATCCGGTATGAATTCAATACACCGGGGCACACCACATATTGCAAACCACGGCGTACAAATGGATCGATCCAATTGGCATAAGAAGATTTCTCTCCATATTCCCACGTGAGGTAGATCACGTCTTTAGGTAACATATCCAATACTTCTTCGTGCTCGAGCGCTATATCGCCCCACATCATCAGTTGCTTGCCTTTTTTCTTAACCACATCATAGAGAAATTTCAGGTGGTCGGCATAGAAACGCGCAGCACCCACACTATCGATATATGGCTTGGAGCGGCCTTTTGTGAGATCAAATGTTTCATCGCAGTTAACATTGAAATAAGGAGAACTGAATGCGTCGCATAATTCGCCTATCACATTTTCGAGGAACTGTTTTGCGCGCGGATCCAATGGAGAAATGAGTGTGGAGGTCTCTCCCATCGAACGGTATTGCGGCAGGGCCAGTATTTTTTCAAAATGACCGAACGACTGAAAACTGCCAACCAGTTGCATATTGTAGTCACGTGCGTAAGCAGACAGTTCTTTTATTTGCGCGATGGTGAATTTTCCCTGCGCCGGTGCAAAGTCGGGGTGCGACAATGGCTGCACCACATGTTCTATATAAAAAGAAAGATTGTTGATCTTGAGTTCTGCCATCCGGCGGATCTGTTCTTTTACATAATCAACGGTAGAGACAGGGCCGCGACTGATATCGTCATAAACTGCGCGATGCGCAAAGTCCGGCCAGTCGGCTATTACAATTTCTTTGTCCCAGCCACTACGTGTAAGCTGTCGCAGGGATTGAATGCCATAAAACAATCCTTTGCCGGTGTAGGCGGCAAGCATACGCCGGCCGTCCTTGTTGATCAGCACATAGCCTTCGTCACCCAGCGGGTGTCTGGCATAATCGATCACCGCTGTTACCTGCGCATCGAAGGCGGCGTCTTTGCCCAGGAGGCCAACGGTAAAGGCTGCCTGCGTACCCGTCTTCTTTCCACTTTGCCAATGGCGGTTTAACCATTGAGTGGTATCGGTGGATACGTTTTTAAAAACGAAACGGAAGTTGGGGGAAAACAAAGCATTGCCCTGTGAGGACTGAATATACTGTGGCTTGGGCAGTACCGGCAACTCGCGCGCATGGCACACAGCCGCCAACAACAGCAAGATACACAGCAAGCTATTTCTGCTAATAATCATTCGGGGTCCAGGCCTTTTTAACTACAAGAGAATATATATCGGACGGAAAGAAAGTTCGCTTCAAGGTTATGGCAAGCCTTCACAAAACGCAGCTTCTTTACCCTCTTCAATCGTTAGTAACACTAATATAGAGCAATTTCCGGTAACGTACCCGGAAATTTCAAAAAAATATAATTTTTTCTTAATCTCCCTCTCAAAGCAGCACATTTACCATCACGGATGTCTCGTTATTCAACTTCGTAATTTCGTTATCCGTCGTCTCAATTTTTATGGTCAGCCTGTGGTGGCCGCGGATCAGTTCAAACGGAAAATTCCCTTCATGAATACGTGGCACCAGGTCCAAAGGTGCAGCCAGTACGGCTATTTGTTGCTGCCCGATTTCTTTCCCATCGGCAAGCAGGATCACCTTTACATTACGCGCTTCTTTACTGCCGATATTATGTATACGATAATATACCGCCTTATCTGTAAAGCTCACATCACGCGGCGCAATGGCTATATCGGCAAGATTTCTGGAAACATGGCTATTGAAAAATTCAACCGGCTTAACCGTAACGCGATAACCGCGCCGGGCCTGCAACGAAAGACGTGTCGCTTCCATTTGCTCATTAACGATCAGTTCCTGTTCTTTCGTATCTGAGATGTTACCTGTTTTATCTTCTGTGCTTATGCTTACGGTATACCGCCCGGGTTTCAGCCGCCAGGTTTGCATTACCACGTCTTTGGCCGCATCGAAGTTGTACAGGGAGATATGCAAACTGGTATCCGTTGCATCCCGCACAAATACAGACACATTCGTTCCCGTATTCTTCCAGCTCACCGCCATGCCGGGAAATTCATATCCCGCACCGAAGTGGCCTGTATACATCCCCATCAGTACATTACTGCCTTTCACGTAAATACGATCCGTAAACAAGGCTTCGCTTGTTTGCAAAGGGAAATTATAGCGCAGTGATTCCAGTACATCGTTCAGTCCTTTTTCCAACCAGGTCACATCACCATCGGTTGTATATTTATTGAACGCCTGACCATACCGGTTAACAAGTTTGGTGTAAAGCGTATCGCCCGTCAATTGCAAAGCCATCGAAAATAATTTCGACATCGGGTGCAATACGGGATTATCCTCATGCCCTCCCCTGTTCAACTGGTAACGTACCCATTGTTCGGAGCCTGGCTCACCGGCTGTGGCAGGCACCGGCTCATTCATCCACTTGGCTAGTAAGGCCGTTGGTTGCAGGTATTGTTTATCGCCCGTCAATGAATACATACCCAGCATATGATACAACAGTTCGTTGACGTGCGAAAGGTGGTCCCATTGATAGTAATCATAGCTAAGCCCCGGCTCATACCATTTATCGCTGTAGCCGCCGATGCGGTCATCACGATAACGGATGGCAGAAGGCAGTACTCCTGCTGGTTTTCCATTACCCGCCCGGGCAGCATCTTCGATCCATGCCTTGCACCATTCTCCAAATAATTGCAGCATCCTCGGATGCTGGCTATACCAGGTTGCCCAGAGACCCGGAAGTACGGCTCTGGCATTCAGCGCCACATCCACATCGAAAGGAAGGCTGTCCAATACTTTGCTGGCAGATAAATAATACGATTTGAAATGACGGTGCCCTGTTTCATTAACGGATGTCCATACATTCTGGAAATGCTGCATACTGATCAGACAACGTTCCACATATTCGGGATCGCCGTACTGCACCATAAACATACCGGGATGTGTATCGCGAAAAAGTTCTGCCGCATGTTCCACATCATCGATACGCCGTGCAAAGCCGCGATCCATGGCATCGCTGTTCCAGACACCATCGGCCAACCGCGTATAGCCCAGTCGTGCGAGGCTGTCGTCGGCTCCGAGTACGGCTGGTAACCACCAGCGCAGTATCTCCACATCATCCCCATACTTTCCACCGAGTTCACCATTAGGCGTCTGCCTTTGTGTTACCCACCATTCGATCAATTTCAGCATACGGGTCATGGCTTCGCGTTGCGCTACCGCCCATGAGGGGGCATCGCTTTTGTCCAAAGCCACATTGCTGTTGGCGATCTTTTCACCACGGTACATTTTCAGCACTGTGTGATCCGGATATTTTTCCTGGAGTTCATTGAAATATTTTTTCGCAAGCTTCTCCAGATCATCGTAACCCGATTCGAGATCGAGCCAGTAATACACACGCGCGAGCAGGTAAGTTGCACGGTCATGTAAGGGATGGTTCTCATCTGCCGTGATCGCAGCCAACAGATCGGCTGCGGCGAAACAACGGTGTATGGCACTCATGCCGGTTTTCTTCGATGCCCACGACCAACCACCGCCACTCACATAGCTACAGGCAAGCAGATAACGGCGGCAATCCTGCAACAGGTTATATTGAACTGTAGAAGTGGTGTCCCCGGCCTTTTCCCAGTTGGCGACCTGTTGCTGCACATCGAGCGTATCCGTTTCGAGTGGCGTGGTAAATTTCATGGCAGGCCAGCGCATAACGGGTTTCAATTCGATCGCGCAGACAGACGCCCGTTTGCCATTTACTGCTACAATTACTTTTCCATCGCGCACCTTTACTTTATGAGCAACTGTTCTGAAGGCCAGGCGCTCCCAGGGCAACTGTATCGTATCCGGCCATCTTTCTTCATTTACGGCTATCGTCATCGTTGAGGTATCGATAAGCCGGCCGGAACCTGCGATCACGGTTAACCAGTAATCACCGTTGGTTACATCTGCACGAAAGACCAGGCTGTCGGCGCCGTAAACGCCGTTGCTGTAAAGAGGCGAGGATAATTTTTTATTGGTGCTGTCGGAATAACCGGCGGTTGCCGTCAACCATCCCCAGCCACGCGCTGCCGTATATTGTTGCGAAGGATCGACACGCTGGTAACGTTCTGCCGGTACCGTACCCGGAGCGCCCATGTCAAAAGAATAATTGATGTTATTCTTTTGCTGTGAGCAGGAGATGCAACTCAGCAGCATTACGTTTAATATGATGATAAGTCCTTTCATTTTTCCAATCTTGCTATCTCCAGTCCGGCGGTGATCACCGCGCCCAGACCGCGCGGATCGTTATCGATCGTTTTTCTTTTTTCATAAAAGGAAACATCTTCACCAATCTCCGTCCCCTGGCAAATACCTTTAACCACCCCTTGTTCATTTATTTGCGAAGCAACATAACTCCATGCTTTTTTTGCGGGTACGGCAAAAGAGGCAGGTAACCATCCTTTCCGCACGCCTCTCGCCATGGCAAGGGCAAACAATGCCGTGCAGGATGTTTCTTTATAAGATTCTTTTTTGTTGAGTACCTGATGCCAACTCCCGTCTGTGTCCTGGTAGCGGAGCAGCGATTGCATGTGTGCTGTATAAAGTTTGAGTACCGCCTTGTATTGCGGGTGTTTGGGCGACAGGTTATCGAGCAGTTCCGCCATTGCCCAGGCCACCCAGCCGTTGGCCCTGCCCCAGAAGACGCCTGAAGGTTTACCGGTGGCCTGAAACCATCCATGGTAATACAAGCCGGTTTGCGGATCCCTGATGTAACGCGCAAAGCCCAGGACTTGCCGGATGGCTTCATTGCGATAGGTATCGTCATTGGTGAGCTTTTGCATGCCCAGCAGGAACGGCACGCTCATAAACAGATCATCCGCCCACACCGTGTACGCAACCGGTTCGGGACGGCAGAATATACCATCGGCCAAACGCGGTTGCCGGTTCATGATAAAAGCATTCAGCTTATCGAGTAAGGCGCGATTCCGCTGATCCGCGCCGTTTGCAAAAAGAGGTAAAGCCGGTGCGCCTGCGTCGTCGAGCATGGAACTGCGGAAGATGCGATGATAGCTACCACGGTAGGCAAATAATGAATCATATTGCCAGCGGAAATAATCGAGGTTGTTCAGCACATTATCGGTGTACCGGTTTCCGTATCCGGTGTAACTGCTGTCTTTCAAAAATTCTCCCAGGCGCTGAATACTCCACACCAATGCGCCGTGTGAATAATGCCAGTCGGAATACGGATCGCGGCGATACGCCGCGTTGCTGTCGGTATCCAGCCCGGCAAGGTAAAACTGCGGTGCGAGTTGCCAGGCATTTTTGCCAGAGGGCGGGTACGCTACCAGATTATCAACAGGCCCGGCCATCAACCAACCGGCGGGTTGCGTTGTTGCACGAACATTATTATCAATATCACCTGCCTCCGTAATCCAACGGAAAAACAGGACCGGTGCAACACCCGTTCTTTTTGCATTCAAACTAAACTTATTGCTACCGGCTTTCAACCGCACATGAATAACCGTATCGAATTGAAACCGGTTGTAGGCATATTCATAAGGTTTGAAGGCAATACCGTCACTTTGTTCATAAACCAATGCCCCATCATGGTAAAGGCTAAACGGCATGCCGCTGCTGATGCCCAGCATGAAACTTCCATCTTTATCAGTAATGAATACAGTTTCCGCCACCGCCTGCTGTCCCGGTGTCAATGCCAGTGACCTGAAATCAACAACCTGCATACCGAGTACGTCGGGACGGGGCACGCGGCTAAAACTGAACCGCGTGTCACGGATCACTTTGTCAGCCACGCGCTGCACCACTTGAAGGGCAGACTGCGCACCGGCATAAGTGCCGCACAACAGCAGTATCATGCAAGCGATATACCTGTTAAGTTTCATACGGCTTATTTTCAGAGACGTTTATTATCGACCATTACGTTGGTGGTATTGTTGTCACGCACGACAAAACGTACGGCACGCAGCCGGTTGGTCAACCCTTCAATCCTGCCTGCGTTCGTGATGGTTCCTTCCGCAGATCTGGCAATGGCAACCGCAGCCGGTGCAGTGGATGAGTTCTGGATGTCCAGCCCTGTCAATTGAAAACGCTGCACGCGATCGAGCATGATGCCGGGGCGTTGTTCTGTTCCTTTGTGACGCAAAACGATGTTGTGTAATTGTATATCTTTTGCATAACGGACATACAGGCCATACGAAGGTAATTTACCGAAAATGGTCGCTTCCGGATAATCTTCTTCACGTTCGGGTACAACGGCAGAGAATGGTTTAGCGGCGATATCGCTGCCGGAAGTTTCGATGGTGATATTGCTCAGGGTGATATCTTCTACAGGCACTTTCTCCAATCCGGAGATCGAACACCCGATCGTGTCGGCACCCCGGGCGATGATATCTGAAATACGGATATGACGGATGCGGCCGATTGACGGAGCAGCAGCCGTATCGCTGAACTTACGTGCGCGGTTTCCGAGGCGGATAAAGATCGGCACCTGCGGTCCTTCGATGATGAGGTTGCTGATGGTGATATTTTCCATGATGCCGCCATCCACTACTTCCAGTGCAAGTCCGCTTATACCATCCGGTTTACCGTAGATGGTCTGGCGTTGTGCCGAAGGACGGATCACGCAATTGCTGACGGTTACATTGCGGAAACCGCCCGTAGATTCCGTACCAAACTTAATACCGTTGCAATGGCTGCTGACGATGCAATTGGTAATGGTAATATTTTCTGAAATACGCGGAGACGTACTTTTTATGGTAATGCCGTCATCATCTGAATCACCGGTTACATTGGTGATAGTTACATTCCTGCTGCCATCGATATCGATCATATCATTGTTCTTATTGGAATGATTCCAGATATGAATACCGTCGATCAATACAAATTCGCAACCGAGATAATGCTGCATCCAGAAGGCAGAATTGCGCAGGCTCACATCTCTTACGGTGATGTTTTTACTACCGGCGAACCATAAGAGATATGGACGGTTTTTATAACGATCCGGTTTTTTAATGGTGTTAACAACAAAGCGGGCGCCTTGTCCGTCTATCGTACCTTTTCCTTCGATGGTAACATTTTCCTGTCCTTTACAAAAGATCAGCGCCTGCTTTGCCCATTGGTCGCCGTAAAAGGGAATACCCGGATCCTGGTAAGGATATTTTGATGCATCAGCCTGGCCCAGCAAAACGGCTCCAGCAGACAAATGCAAGGTTGCGTTGCTTTTGAGATAAAGTGTTGCGCTCAGAAAGGTGCCGGTCGGAAAAAAAACTTTACCGCCGGTTTTAGCGCTGCTGTCGATCGCACGCTGAATAGCGGCGGTGTTATCGGTTGTACCGTCACCGACGGCACCGAAACGCGTGACATCGTAAAGCGGTTGCGCATTCAGCAAATAAGGCACAAAGAAACCTAGTACAAAAAAAGTTCGTCGTAACAAAGACAGGCAATTCAATCGCATGACTGGTTGATTAATTCATTAAAGAATACGCGGTCAGTTGTTCCTCCAGCCACTGTGCTGAACGGAGGTAAGCCGCTTTAATATCTGTAATCGGTGTTTCGGCACCGCCAACATCAATTCCATAGTGTCCATTAAAACCGATCGCTTTCAGGGTAGAGAAAAAACTATCCCAATGAATCGATCCTTCGCCCGGCACGAGGTGTTCAACGCGCGTGCCGCGATTGTCCGATAGATGCACATAACCGATGCGGTTGCGCAAACGCAGCAGACTGATGACGAGGTTATCGCGAAAGAAAAACTGGTTGGCGGTATCGAGGTTGAAAAGCAGGTTGTCTGCGTTTACCTTGTCGGCGAAATGCAGGAAAGAATCTGTATTGGTAATCATGCTTCCTTCACAGGGATGCAGGTGATAATCGAGTCCGTAATGTTCTGCAATAGAGCAGGCCTGTTGATACGTGCGGGTCAAACGCAGTTCGTACTCATCCCAGGAAAAACCGGCTGGCAGGCCGAGTGACGCAAGGTATTTATCGTCGTAATGTCTTTTAACCGGCGCTTCGGCCGGAAACTCCAGCGGCAGCAACGGGCCGTTATCCAGTACGGCGGTAGCGCCCAATGACCTGGCGGTTTCGCATCCCATCTCAAAAAAAGCCAAGGCCTCTTTTTGTCTTTCAGGATCGGCAGAAGCCAGCGCAGGTAACACCACGCAATAAACGGGAATGGTACACCCCAGTTCTTTTACCTTATCAGCAAGTTGTTTGCGGTGTTTGTGCTGATAAAGGATATTGTCACCACCGATGCCTTCCAACTCCAGGGAGTTGAAACCCATGCCGGCCATTTCTTCCAGATGTGCATTGGTTTTGCTTACATCGGGAGGATAGCCGTAACGCGTGATCGGATAGAGATACGCGCAGGTAATGGAAGAAGAAAAACGTACAGGCATGGCAGACAATTTAACAGGAAGACATGAAAATAGACAATTTCCGGGTACGTACACGTTTTTTAACAAAAAAAATCACATTTCGGCTATAACATAGCGTACTAAAGCGTTATAGGCATCTATGTCCGGTGATATGATCAGCTCTACCGGCCATGCCCGTAAGGACGGATATGGTGTCCAATAATTCGCTGCATGTTCTCCCGAAACCAATGTGGCATTTCCTTCGGTAATCTGCAACCGCAGTTTTTTATTTCCATAATCCAGTATCACTGTTTTTGCATCCTGTTGTATCACTTTCAGCCGGCCACCGGTAATAAATGGTTCAACGATACGAACCGTACGGCGTGCATCATGCCAGGTGATCTCCACTTTTTTCTCGAGCGCTTTGTCCGAGAATGTATAATGAAGCCCATACCCTATTCCACCGGTGAGAAAATTTTTATCTTTTAATTCGCCGAAAGCGGAAACATAAAATGTCTTGTTGACCTGTTTGGCGGTGAGTCTTGCATCGTACTCGTACAGGTTGGTAAAATAACCGAGGCTGTCTGTGTATTCAATGCGTGGTGTAAGCGACACAACACCCGGCGCTTCGGGAAAGCTCATGGGCTCGGGGCGCGTGTATACGGTAGGACTGGAAGCCTGCAGAAAATCATTTCCTTCCAGCCAGAGATGGCTGATAGCGCCGCCTGCGGGGCGATACATATACTTGCCTTTCGTGCCCGCGGGATCTTTATAGCGGTAAGCCGTGATTGTCGCCATCATGGTACGTGTCCGCACCTGCACCACATCGAGTGACGGAAAATATTTCATCCAGCCTGTGCTGTCAGCAGGCAGTGCTGCGGCGTTGCGGGCCGGCGCATTGTCCCATTCATAGGCCATGGCTAAATTTTTTGCTTTAGCAAAAGTTGGATAAATACACGGCGGTTTATTAAACAACTCATCGTATTGCAATCCGAAGCCCAGCAATCCATCTTTGGTAAAATGCCTGCGGAGAAATTCCAGGTTGCGCATGGCCGCTGTTGCATAACGCGGATCTTCTTTAGCCATCAGGCTAAACAAGGCCTGGCATCCATCGGAAGTAGCACTGCCATAACCTGTCCATTTATTGGACCGGATACCCCAGGAAGCATCGAGGGCACCGTTGGGATAAATAAAATATAAATGTTGCTGCAGCGACGTTTGCACCCGATTGTATACAAATGTGTCGTTGGTCAGTTTGGCATACAGGCCAAGCCCCCACAACGACATTTCCATGTTGTACCCGAGATCGATGCCCATTTTATTTCCATAGCTTTTCCCTCCTTCTCCATATAAAAATCCGTCTTCATCCATTTTGGCAATGGTGCGGCGTGCCAGTTCTTTTGCGCGATTGGTAAAGCTTGTGTCGTTCAGTACCAATCCGGCTTTCGCCAATGTGGCGGTAGTGGTGGCGACATAATTTATCGAGGCAAACTCCGGGCGCATCACGCGGTGCAGGAATGCGGCCGCTGCACGCATGGATTGTTGCCATGCTTGTTTTTCCTGCGATGAAAACCCTGTTTGTAATTTTTCGTAAGAAAGCAGCAGCATCAGCAATTGATCCGTGGTGGTACCTGTCCATTCTTCGGGCGTTTCTTTCCAGCTTCCATCTTTTTGTTGCTGACGGAATAACCAGGCCGCGGCCAGCTTTGCCGATTGGAGATAGTGTTTGTCTTTGGTAATGAAATAGGATACCGTCAAAGGAAATACAGCTTCTGCTGCGCGTGTGTGCCAGACCTGGCAGTGCTCGCACCAGATGCCGCCGTATTCGGGTTGCCGGCTGTTGCGTTGTTGCAACTGAACCAATTTCGCGGATAACCGCTCAAGTGTGTTGGCGTATTCAGCGGAGGGATGAATCGTTTGAGCCTGAAGGGTTGTTGAAAGAAATAAAGAAAGAAGTAGTTGCTTCATAAGGCAAATTCAAAAGCGTGAATGGTGAATCGTGAATGGTGAATCGTCAATCGTGAATCGTCAATCGTGAATCGTCAATCGTGAATCGTGAATCGTCAATCGTCAATAAAAAGCCGCAGCCTGTCGGGCCTTACACCTTACTACCTTACGCCTTATGCCTTTTACCTTATGCCTTAATTCCTGTAAAACCGATGATTCTCCCTTGTAATAATATCTATCGGCATCAGGTAATTTTTCTCAATCGGATTTGAGTATACAAGATGCTGGAATAAAGTCATGATCCCTTTATATCCCTGCTCCTGCGGCTTTTCGCAGATCAGGAAGTCGATCGTGCCTTTATCCAGGTGTTCGACGTTGTCCGTGGTAAAGTCATATCCGATCAGTACAATATCTTTCAGCCCCGCCTGTTCCAGGTAGCGTGCTACCAGTGATACGCGTGAGTTGGTAACATAAATGGCAGCAATGTCCTGTTCCTTCTTCAGCAAACGATCGAGTTTGCGCGATACGGCGGCATAATCCGTTTCCGTGGTATCGAATGTCACCAGTTGGTTTTGGAGACTATTATTCTGAAAATAAGCCCGGAAGCCGTCTTCTTTGCGCAGGATGGCATAGTTATTATCAATCTCCCGGGCGATTTTGGCAATCAGTACTTTTTGTTTGCGGCGTATGCCATAGTTGATCAGCTGTGCTGCGAGATAGCCACTCTGGAAAATCTCTGCACCGATATAGCAGAGGCAATCGTATCCGGGAATATCGGAATTGATCAATACGTATGGTGTTCCGGCCTTACGTGTTTTCTCGATGAGGTTGACAGATTCATCGGGAAAGATGGGCGTAAACAAAATACCGTCCGGTGCAGATTTAATGATCTTTTTCACCTGCGTTGCGAAAGAGCGTTGATCGTTCTGATCAAAAAAATATCGTTCGATCTCTATGCCGTATTGTTTGATCTCTGTTTCCGCCTGGTTGATTCCTTCGAGCGGTGCCTGCCAGAATTCCGTTTCGCTGGAAGCTGTAGGCAGCAGCACCGCCAGCCGCAAAGTACCGCGGGAAGCAAGTGCCAGCCTTCGTGCCAGTACATTCGGCTGGTAGTTGAGCTTGCGGATGATCTCCTGAATTTTGTTCTTGGTCTTCTGGGAAACACCTTCGCGGTTGTGTATCACCCGGTCAACCGTGGCTATTGAAACATTGGCAAGACGGGCTATTTCCTTCACTCCTCCGGATGCCTTGTCGTTATTATTCTTCTTCATAAGATTCACAGTCTAAGAAGAACAAATCTACTGTTATTTAGGCATAAGGCGAAAGGCGTAAGGTTTAGGGGCATAAGTTATAAATAGATTTCCGCGCCTTTGCTCCCTATACGCCTTTGCGTGCATACTGCTGCTTTTCACGCAAAGCTGCAAAGAAATTAAGTCGCCAAGATCATTCACTCTTTTTTTTATATCCCGATGCTTCGGGAAGTAAATCTTCCAATCAACTCCTCACCTCTCTCTCACCGGTATGATCAAATCCTTTTTCTCTTTCATAAGCCACCATTGATGCCGGGCGGAAATTGGTGATGAATGCGCGGCGGCGGCGATCGGTACTGTTGCCGCGGCTGTAATGCAGGGTGCCGCCGTGATGCCACACACAGGAACCCGCCTTCAGGGGAACCGCTACTCCTTCCGATTCGCTGGCGTCGCATTCGAGCGCGCCACCTCCTTTACCGGCCGGTCTGTGTTCGCGTACAGGTAACAGGTGGGAACCGGGTACGTACCACATACATCCGTTATCCGCATCACAATCATCCAGAGCCACCCAGCAACTGGCCGCTCTTTTATCGGGCATCGCGATCCAGTACGAACAATCCTGGTGCCATGGTGTAGGCGTATTGGTAAATGGCGCCTTATCGATCAGCATATCAAAATCCAGGGCCATGTCATCCCCCAATAATTGCTGCGACAACTTCAACGCTTTATGATGCATGGGCTGATCGGCTATTTCCGGCAATATCCTGCTGGGCAACATGATCTGGGTAATGCGTTCACGCACGGGGGCCGTACCATCGTCCACAAAACCACCCAGGTCGGAACGGAACTTACCCGCATCCACTTCGTTGTTCAGGAAACGTTCGTATACATCACGATAGTAAGTGACCTCCTCGGCGGTGAGCATGTTTTCAATCACCAGGAAACCCTGTTCCTCAAAAAGCTTTACCTGCGCCGGATTCAATTCGATCATATGGATTGAGTTGTGTTGTTTTCAAAACTAAGATTGTACATTTAGAAAAACTTTCCGGTTTATACCACAGTACTATTTTATACATGCCGAAAATCACCCCACTCGATATCACTTCAACCGGCGAACGCCGCATATTGGATTTCCGCCGCCGCGGATGGAAGGACGTATTGGTGGCAGGAAAATATCAATACCGCCGTACACGTGAAGCGCTGGCAGCACACCAGCACAAGGATATGCTGGAGATCGTTTATTGCAGCAAAGGCGAACAAGTATATGAAGTGGGTGGACGACTACACAAAGTAAAAGGTGGCGAATGCTTTGTAACGCATCCCGGTGAATGGCATGGAACGGGCACCTACCCGGAAGGCAAAGGTGAACTGTATTGGATCATCCTGCGTGTGCCTGAGAAAGGAAATCGTTTCCTGCAATTTGAAAACAAATCGGCACAGGCGTGGGCGCAGCAACTGAAACAGCTTCCGCGACACTTCAAAGCGCCACCACGATTGAAAACGTTGCTCGATGAAGTATTCACGCTATTTGATCAGGACCGTTCAGCCTTTAACCATATCGAATTGCAACTGGCATTGGCAACCGTATTACAATCCGTGATCAAAAGTGCGGCCAGCCGCCCTACGCGTAAACGCTCTGCACGGCTGTCGCAGGTGGACAGCTACATACGTCAGCATCCGGATGAGTGGATCACCTTGCAGCAACTCGCGGATCATACAGGATTATCGCTTTCACGTTTCAAAGCCTGGTTCAAAGAAGAAGCCGGGGTAACACCGCTGGATTATATCATGAAGTTCAAGATCGAACATGCCCGGCAGTTGCTGAGAAAAACAGCGATGCCGATTGCAGCGATCGCATTTGAAACAGGTTTTCAGAATGCGCAGTATTTTGCAACCGTGTTCAGGAAATACATGGGAATGACGCCGAGCGTGATGCGGAAGCAATCGTGAATCGTCAATCGTCAATCGTGAATCGTCAATCGTCAATCGTGAATCGTCAATCGTCAATCGTGAATGGTGAATTAAACATCCCGCAGTTGCGGGACTGGTTCGCGTATACATGAACCAAGGCTGTTATACTTACTACTTATTACTTACTACTTATTACTTACTACTTATTACTTATTGCCCTCCATGTCCCAGCCACTTCAACGGTGAATACGTATCGCCTATACATGCTTTCAGCAGTTCCGCAGAAACAGTTTCGAAATTTTCGCTGTTACTCAGCATGATCAAGGCGATCCCTTTTTCAGGGAAGGCTACAGCATAATTCTGATTGGCCTCTCCATGGCCGGTATGGAAAAATCCTTTCCCGTAAGGCGATTGGAATAATCCGATACCCAGACCCCAGGCCAGTTTGATGGCATCGTTTTCATTGGTCAGGCTATCGCGCAAGGGACCGAAGCCTCGTTTGCTTTTGACAAAAATTTGAGGTGATAATAGTTGCTGATAAGAAGATTTTTTAAGGCCCTGCTCTTTCATCAGGTTGATCATAAAACGGGCATAATCTTGTGCCGTTGTGGTCATCGATCCCGCAGCGCGGCTGCTTTCGCGTCTTTCAGAACCGTATTTCTTGCCGTCTTTGAAATAAGCAAAGGAAAAATTGTCTTCAAATGAATGCTCCCATATCATACTTGTGCGAGGCATCTGTAGTGGCGCAAATACTTCTTCACGTGCAATATCCTCCAGCTTTCTGCCGGTATGCTCTTCGATCATGAAACCAAGCAGGTTAATGCCTTCGTTAGAGTAATAGAATTTTTCGCCGGGTTTTGCGATCAGGTTGGTCTTGTCCCCATACAACTGGCGCAATACAGGCAGGCCGGCACTATGGCTTAACAGCATCCGGGGAGTAATGCGATTGAAAGCGGCCGTATCATCTGCCAGGTCTTTCCATTTCGGGTATTCTGCTATCGGCTTTTTCAGGTAATCGCGTACAGGTTTGTCAAGGCTGAATATCCCTTTCTCCGCCAGGCGCATAAAAATATAACCGCTGACCGGTTTGGTGAGCGAAGCTGCGTACATAACCGTACTGTCGTTAAGCTTCTGTTGATTTTCGAGGTCCTTGAATCCGAAACTTTCCGTCCATATTATTTTATTGTCATTGACGATAGCGACCTGAAGTCCCGCCAGCTTTGCACTGTCGACAATCTGCTGCACTCTTTTTTGGATAATGGTTGATGAAACGGTCTTGCCATTTAGCTGTTTGATACTGGTTGCCTTTTGCGAAAAAACGGGGAGCAGGAGAAAAGAGCAAACGATTGTCAGTAATAGTCGCATGTCGGTTGGTTTGGCAGTTGACGAGATGAAAGCAGGATTAGTTGCCGGCAAGACAAAAATGGTGAATCGTACATCACCGGTTTCCTCATTCTGGCTACAACATTCCGTGATTCGGCTACAAAGATCATCCTGTTGTTCCGGAATTTTGCCGTATAAATTCTAAATAAAAAATTATGCAGACAAATGCAAACAAAGTAGCACTGGTTACAGGAGCCAATACCGGTGTTGGTTTCCAGATCGCCAGGGCGCTGGCCGGAAACGAATATACGGTTTACGTGGGTGCCAGAAAGCTGGAAAAAGGAACGGCGGCCGTTGCTGAAATTGGCGGAAAGTCGAAAGCCATTCAATTAGACATTACCGATCCCCAATCCATCCGCGCAGCGGTAACCAGAATAGAAAACGAATCCGGTCATCTCACGCTGCTGGTCAACAACGCCGCCATTTCTCATGCCGGACAACCCGGGCGCACGATGGAGGCCGTACTCGCAGCTCAGCGCGCAAGTATCGCTTCCTTAACAGAGATGAAAACAGTATGGGAAACGAATGTGTTTGGCACCCTGGCCGTAACACAGGCTTTTTTACCCTTATTGCGTAAGGCTGCAGGCGCCCGGATCGTAACCGTATCCAGCGCATTGGGATCCCTGACATTGAATGCCAGCCCGGAAAATCCTTACCGCTCAGCTTTCGATGCCGTTTACGGCGCATCCAAAACTGCCCTCAATGGCGTGTTTCTTTCCCTGGCCAATGAACTGGAAAGCGAAAACATCAAAGTTCATCTCGTAAGTCCCGGTTTTACCGCTACGGCATTGAACAATTTCCAGGGAACCGATACAGTAGAAGAAGGTTCTCTTGAACCCATCAGGGTAGCATTAGCAGAAGATATTCCGACAGGTAGTTTTACAGGGCCGCGTCATTATGCAGGTGCCGGCAATATCGTACCCTGGTAACATCGACTCCATTACAAACCTGTGGCTGTTTCCAGCCACAGGTTTAAGTATATTTAGTATATGAAAAACAAGAACGAAAAACTGGTCCGGTTTATCTCGATATCGGAAAGCCACGAGGCTTTTGGTTTGCCCAAACCGCAACATCCGTTGATCAGTCTGATCCATTTTAATGAGAAAAATCCGTTCAATACGGGCATGGCTCCTATTTATGATGTGCTCAGTTTTTACAAGATCACGTTCATTACGCATAATGCCGGCAGACTAAAATACGGACGGGATTATTATGATTATAATGAAGGGAGCATGCTGTTCCTTGCCCCTAATCAACTGGTGGGCAGCACAGATTATAACAGCAAGACTTACTGTTATATTTTACTCATTCATCCTGATTTTTTATTAGGGCATCCGCTGGCAACGAAGATCAGGCAATACGGTTACTTTGCGTATTCAGCCAATGAAGCACTGCATTTATCCGACTCCGAGAGAAAAACCATTCTTTCGATTTACGAAAATATGGAACAGGAACTCAACAGCCGCGTGGATGAATTTAGCCAGGAGGTGATGATTGCCCAGATAGAATTGCTGCTGAGTTATGTCAACCGTTTTTATAAACGCCAATTTATTACGCGGAAAGTGGTGAACGATGATATACTGCAAAAAACGGAAACGATCTTAGATGATTACTTCAACAACCTGCGCTCCCTGCAGCAGGGATTACCTACGGTGCAATTCCTGTCGCAACAACTGAACCTGTCACCCGGTTATCTAAGCGACATGCTCCGCTCACTTATCGGATTGAATGCCCAGCAATACATCCATGAAAAACTGATCGGCAAAGCGAAAGAAAGGCTTACCGCTACCAAACTAAGCGTGGCTGAAATCGCCTATGAGCTGGGGTTTGAACATTCGCAAAGTTTCAGCAAACTTTTCAAAAACAAAACAAATCAATCTCCGTTGGAGTTCCGGGACTCGTTTAACTAAAATACAGAAAAGACAAAATCAGAAATGCTATGCGCATTTCTTAGGTCGCCAACAACGACAATGCCTCCTACCTGCAGGCATAAGTGGCAAGCAGTATGCTTTCACCTTTTACTATACTGTAAAAACCGGTCAACCTTCCACATTCATAATATTCATAGAATACTCTAAGGGAGAGATCGCTTTCAAAAGCCATTTCCGGCGACCACGATAAGCGATTTCGTAACTTAGCCGGCAGTATGATTAAAGAAGATATCCTGGCCGCGTACGAGGCGATGGCGGAGAAATATAACGAACTGATCGACCATAAACCGCACAATGCGTATTATGATCGCCCCAACACTTTGAAGTTGCTGCCGGAGGTGGCAGGAAAGATTGTTCTTGATGCGGCCTGCGGCCCCGGCAAGTATGCCGAGATCCTGATGGAGAAGGGTGCCCAAGTGATCGGTTTCGATCTCAGTCCCCGGATGGTGCAGCTTGCAAAGGAAAGAAATGGAAGCAACGGGCAGTTTTTCGTTCACGACCTGGCCCAACCAATGGAGATGATACAAACCGGTTCCTGTGATGTAGTACTCTGCGCGCTGGCGATGCATTATGTTGAGGACTGGACCAATACCATCAGGGAATTCCACCGGGTATTAAAGCCCGGTGGCATGGTCGTCATTTCGATCGAGCATCCTTTTTTTGAGTATACCTATTTCATGTCGAAAGAATATTTTTCCGTGGAGCATGTTAAGGCCACGTGGAGCGGGTTTGGAAAAAAAATCGAAATGAACAGCTTCAGGCGGTCGCTGCAGGAATGTATCACGCCTTTTACTTCGAATGGATTCTATATCAGTGAACTTATCGAGCCAAGACCGGTGGAGGAATTTGAAAAACTGGATCCCAGGCATTACAAGGAGCTGAATACATTTCCTGCATTCATGTGCATGAGCGCTGTTAAGACAACTTGATGCCCGCATGAATTGAGCACGATCAAAAGGCATTAAAAGCACAGCTTTAAGCGCAAAAAAAAAAGAGGACAAAAGACGCTAACGCATTTTTGTCCTCTCTGGTGGAGGTGACCGGGTTCGAACCGGTGTCCAAACGTATTCCCCAAAAGCTTTCTACATGCTTATTTCATCTATTAATTGTCGGCGATCAGCAGGAAATGAACAAACCAACTGATCACTTAGCTATGGGTCTTAGATAACCTTTACAGCTTCCGGTTATCGCAGCCTGTTTTGTTTTTAAGTCGGCGGCGGGGCATGGTAACAGACCAACCGGCCCGGCGGCCCTAATGACTATCTAATCACTGATTAGGCAGCCATGGCATACTGAGTATTGCCATTTGAAGTTTGAATATTCAGATTTACGTGCTAATTATCCAACGCACGACATGCTTACACTTTCAAAGACCTACGCTGTCAAAGCCAAACACCCCCTTTTGGTAGATGTCAGAGATGCGAAGTTAACATTAAATGTGAAAATGTGCAGATGTGAAAATGTGAAAATTAAAATACACATTTACACATGGCCCCTGCCAGAGGCAGGGCATATTTACACATTTCAGATTTATCTGAATAATCTGAATATATCCAGTCCTATCGCATAGGCCATCAGTCCCAGCAACAACACCATGCCAACCAACTGCGCATATTCCATGAACTTATCACTGGGCTTACGGCCGGTGATCATTTCCACTAACGTAAATAACGCGTGACCACCGTCCAGAGCGGGGATTGGTAAAATATTCATAAACGCAAGGATGATCGAGAACAACGCCGTCATGGTCCAGAAACGCTGCCAGTCCCACTCACCGCCAAATGTTTTGCCGATGCTGATCACACTGCCCAGGTTCTCATTCACCTTGTGTTGCTTGGATACAAACAATAAACGGATTCCTTCAATGTATTCACCCAAACGCTCGATGCCCATGTTAATCCCGGCAGGGATGGATTCAAAGAAGCCATATTCAATCTTCTCATAGCCGAGAATATCGTAGAAACGTTTAAACAGGGGAAGTCCGGTTCCTTCTTTCGCATCAAATGTGAAGCTGGCATTGACCGTATCGCGGCCATTGCGCAGGAAGGTCAGGTTTACGGGACCACTCTGCAGCTTGTTCAGTATTTTATTCGCTTCATCGTTATACGTAACAGCAGTATCGTTTACCGCGATCAACTGATCGTCGGCTTGTACTTTTCCGCTGATGTATTTTGCCTTTTCATCATTCCCTACTTTCGGCATGTAGCGCGCGGTTACAAAACCTCTCATCTGGTTTTTGTTCAGCTTGCTCAGGAAGCCGTCAGGCAGTTTGATGGTAGTGTCTTTGCCATTGCGAAGCACACCGAGCACCGGGTCCTGGCTGAAGTAAATATCTTTTGAGAGCGTGTTATAATATTCAACCGGCTTACCGTTCACAGAAGTGATCAGGTCACCTGTGCGCAATCCGGCAGACACGGCCAGCGAATCCGCTACCAGGCCGTATTTCAGGTTTTTATTCGGTACGCGTTCCTCGCCCCATACAAACAAGATCATGGCAAATAATACCAGCGCCAGGATAAAGTTGATGATTACACCTGCCAGCATGATGATCAGGCGCTGCCAGGCTGGCTTCGCCCGAAACTCGTAAGGCTCCGGTGGCAGTTTCATCTGCTCTTTGTCCATGCTCTCGTCGATCATGCCCGAGATTTTTACATACCCGCCCAGGGGGATCCAGCCGAGCCCGTACTCCGTGTCACCGATCTTCTTTTTCCAAAGTGAGAACCAGGGATTGAAGAACAGGTAGAATTTTTCCACCCGGCATCCAAACCATTTCGCTGTAAGGAAATGTCCGAGCTCGTGCAGAACAATGAGTATGGAAAACGCCAGGATAAACTGTCCGAGGTTGGCCGCAAAGGCAGACCAGTTAAAGGCTAATAAGGTCATGTGTGAGTGATATAGTTTTTTATAACGGGGCAAATATCCGGTAATTCTCAGATACTCTGCATCCCGGGCTAAAGTTTTGCGTTGAATGGCAAATTCCCCGTTTATAAGGGCTGATTCTTAACAATTCTGCAAGATTTCGGTTCAAAGCTGAACGATATCCGCCGCCATGGTCCGGGCTTCGCCGTCGCTTTCAAAATATTCCTGCAAAGTTGGTTTTTCGATAAAAGGTACGCGGTTCATCACTTTTTCGATCACATCGGTCATTTCGAGGAAACCGAGCCGGTTGCGCAGGAAGGCAAACACGGCGATCTCGTTGGCGGCATTCATGATACAGGGCAGGTTACCGCCTTTCTCCAATGCTTCCATGGCCAATGCCAGGTTGCGGAATGTTTTCAGATCGGCTTCTTCAAATGTGAGCGTGTTGATCTTTTTGAAATCAAAGCGCGGAAAATCGCTGGGTATACGTTGAGGAAATGATAAAGCATATTGAATCGGCAGTTTCATATCGGGCAGGCCCATCTGGGCTTTGATGCTACCGTCTTCGAACTGCACCATGCTGTGAATGATGCTTTGCGGATGCACCAGCACCTGTATCTGATCAGGCTCGAGATTGAACAACCATTTAGCTTCGATCATCTCCAGTCCCTTGTTCATTAACGTGGCCGAGTCGATCGTGATCTTTGCGCCCATGCTCCAGTTGGGATGTTGCAGCGCGTGTTCGCGCTTCACATTTACCAGGTAGTTGGGTTTGCGTCCGAGAAATGGGCCGCCGGAAGCGGTAAGAATGATCTTCTCAATGCGGTTGCGCGTTTCCCCGACGAGGCATTGAAAAATAGCCGAGTGTTCGGAGTCGACAGGAATGATGGGCACGCGGTACTCCACGGCTTTCTGCATGACAATATCACCGGCTACTACTAATGTTTCTTTGTTTGCCAACCCGATGGCTTTGCCATGTTCGATCGCTTTCAATGTTGGGCGAAGACCGGCATATCCGACGATAGCTGCGAGCATCAGGTCATAACAATCCATGCAGGCTACTTCTTCCAGTGCTTTTTCACCGGCAAAGACTTTTACATCCGTAGCAGCCAGCGCCTGTTTTACTTCGTTGTATTTTTTCTCATCGCCGATCACAACGATGTTGGGGTTGAATTGCAGCGCCTGTTCGATCAGCAGTTCGGCATTGTTTTGTGCCGTCAGCACTTCTGCCGAAAATTTATCGGGGTGCGCTTTGATCACATCGAGGGTCTGCGTTCCGATGGAACCTGTAGAGCCGTAGATGGCTATTCTTTTGATATGGAGCGTCTCGTTCATCGAGTTGTAAGTTCAAGTCAAAATTCAAAAATCAAAATTCAAAAAGGTAAGAGGCGATCAATTAGTCGTTGCTCCGTCTTTTTCACGCAAAGCAGCACAAGGAGCAAAGCAAGCCAAAGCAACCCTGGCTATTTATTCACCATTCACCATTCACTATTCACTATTCACCATTCACTATTCCTCAAACCCTGCCAGCAAATCCGCTATCTTCCGGTCGTTGCTCAGGCGGGGCACTTTGTTCTGGCCGCCGAGTTTACCGATTGATTTCATATAATCAATGAACCCATTGCGGCGGACGGGCGTCAGTTTGAGTGGTTTGAGAATATTGCCGGTGATCAGGTCATCGTAATAAACATTCTTCTTCCGGAGGTTGTCGTCCAGTTTGCGGGCGAATGCTTCCAGGTTATCGGGTTTATTTTCAAATTCGATAAACCATTCGTGGTAAGAACGACCGGCATCCTCGCTTACAAAAGGCGCCACCGTGAACTCACGGATATGGATGTTCTCTTCCTCGGCTGCTTTCAGCAAACTGTATTCCACTTCTTCACCAATCACATGTTCTCCAAACGCAGAAATGAAATGTTTGGTACGTCCCGTTACCACAAGGCGGTACGGATCCACGGAAACAAACTTCACTGTATCTCCGATATTGTATCCCCATAAACCTGCGTTGCTGTTGATGATCAGCGCGTAGTTCTCTCCCACTTTTACATCGCGGAGGGAAAGGCGGGTGGGATTTTCCTGGTGTATTTCAGCAGCGGGAACAAATTCGAAGAAAATACCACTGTCCGTATTCAGCAAAAGTCCTTCCTGCTCCTGCGAATCCTGGAAGGCAAAGAACCCTTCCGATGCGGGAAAGGTTTCGATACCATCTACTTTTTTGCCGATGCTGTCAAACAGTTTGGCTTTGTAGGGATCGAAGTTTACGCCGCCGTACACCATTACGGAGAAATGCGGGAAGATGTCTTTTATTTTTTTGCCGGTGCGTTTATTCAGTTCGTCGAAATACATCTGCATCCATGGCGGAATGCCACTGATGAGTGTCATGTCTTTGTTGATGGTTTCGTCTACGATGCGGTTGAGTTTGGTTTCCCAATCTTCGATGCAATTGGTTTCGTAAGACGGCAACTGGTTGGTGCGCAGGTAGCGTGGTATGTGATGGTTCACGATGCCGCTGAGTCGTCCTGTGGGGATGTCGCTTACTCTTTCGAGCACGGGGGAGCCGGACAGGAAGATCATTTTACCGTTGGCAAAAAGAGAATTACCCGTTTCTGCCATATAACACAACAATGCGTTGCGGGCGGAGTTGATATGGTTGGAAATTGAGTCTTTGGTAATGGGGATGTATTTGGTACCGCTGGTGGTGCCGGATGTTTTGGCGAAGTAAATGGGGCGGCCTTTCCAGAGAACATTGTGTTTGCCTTCTTTGATCATATCAATAAAAGGACGCATTTGTTCGTAATCCAGTACCGGTACTGCCTGCCGGAATTCGTCGTAGCTGCCCACCTGTCCCAGTCCATGCTGTTTTCCGTACTCGGTATTCCGGCCGGTTTTGATCAGCATTTTTAAAATATTTTCCTGGTCGGCGACGGCTGTATGCATTCCCTTGCGGATACCTTTATATACATAGGAAGCAAAGGGTTTTGCTAAAAACGATTTGATTTTCATTACTTTATTTTTCTGCCGCGGGTCAATACCAGGTCACCCGGCACGGTGGTGAGGGGTGTTTGCCCGGCCTGTCAAAGCTAACAAAGATACAGGATGAAGGACCAAAAGACTTAAATTTGCCGGATCAAACTTTGTTTTTATTGGCGGGTTAAAATTTTCTCCTTACCTTTGCCGTCCTAATTTTCAGACTATGTTAGCAGTAATAAAAGTTGCCGGTCAGCAATTCAAAGTAGAAAAAGACCAGACCTTATTCGTTCCGCGCCTTGAAGGCAATGCCGGAGACAAACTCGATCTGGAAGTGTTGCTGGTTGACGCCGGTGGCAAACTTACAGTAGGTACTGAAGCGAATGCGAAGGTAACCGCCGAGATCCTGGATCATGTGAAAGGTGAAACTGTGATCGCCTACAAACAGAAAAGAAGAAAAGGCTTTCACAAAAAGAAAGGTCACCGTACTGCTTATACCAAAATCAAGGTAACAGCAATAGCCTGATCATCCGGACAATCGTTGCCTGTATAAAAACGGGCGGATAAAAAATATAACATTCTAAACAACGTAAATCATGGCACATAAGAAAGGTGAAGGTAGTGTTAAGAACGGCCGCGACTCCCGCAGCAAACGCCTGGGTGTAAAAATTTTCGGTGGTCAACCTGCCATTTCCGGTAACATCATCGTACGTCAGCGTGGTACTGTTTACCATCCCGGTAAGAACGTAGGTGTTGGTAAAGACTTTACTCTGTTTGCTCTCAGCGACGGTGTTGTTGAGTTCCGCAAAGGTGCAAAAGACAGAACTTTTGTTTCTGTTCTTGCTGCACAAGCAGAAGCTTAAGCTTTCCAGTTCCCATTTTTTGTGGAAAAAAATTTGGGTAGTATAAAATAATTATTATTTTTACTAACGATAACCCATTCTACTAAACATTAAATTCACAAAAAATGGCAACTAAGAAAAAAGCTGCTCCAAAAAAAGCAGCTAAGAAAGCAGCCCCAAAGAAAGCAGCTAAAAAAGCGGCTCCAAAGAAAGCAGCTAAAAAAGCAGCTCCAAAGAAAGCAGCTAAAAAAGCGGCTCCTAAAAAAGCAGCTAAGAAAGCAGCTCCTAAGAAAGCAGCTAAAAAGAAATAATTTTTTATTTCTTTTCAAGTTTATAGAGTCTCCGAAAGGAGACTTTTTTTATTCCCCTCCCACTCCTCTTTTCCCTTATTATTATCTTGCAGTCATGGATAACGCCGCTATTGCCGATCAGTTCAGCCTGCTCTCCCGCCTCCTGGATATCCACGGAGAGAATTCTTTCAAGTCGAAGACTTATTCCATCGCCGCCTTCTACATTGAAAAAATTCCCGCCCCACTCGCTGTTACCGACAGAAGCCAGTTTGCCGGTATGAAAGGCATCGGCGACAGCGTTGCCCGCAAGATCATTGAACTACTTGACACCGGTCGCCTGCAGGTACTCGATGAATTGATCGCGGCTACCCCCGCCGGCGTAATCGAGCTCATGCAGATCAAAGGTCTCGGTCCGAAAAAGATTCATACCATCTGGAAAGAGATGGGCATTCAATCCATCGGTGAACTGCAATACGCCTGCAACGAAAACCGCCTTACTCTTTACAAAGGTTTCGGCGCCAAAACACAAGCAAATGTTTTAGCCGCCATAGATTTTTATCTCGCCTCGCAAGGTCATTTCCTTTACGCGCAGCTCGATGAAATTTATCCGCAGGTGAAAGGCTACCTGGAAAATCTTTTCGGTGCGACCAACGTGCGCCCCACGGGCGCTTACCGCCGTCAGTCATTGACCATCGAAGAACTCGAGTTTGTGGTAGACGAAACCAACGAGAACGTTAAACCCAAATTCGAAACAGCTTATCCGCCTGAATTGCTCGAAGACAATCCCGGCAGTTTACTTTACCAGCTTCGCAATGGCCTCCGTTTGCGTTTGTACACAGGTAAAGGAGATCTTGTACGCCGTCAGTTTATGACTACCGGCGCGCCGGCTTTCACGGAACAATTCCTGATTGACTATCCTTCGCTCTCGTTTAATTATGCTGATCCTGCGGCTACCGATGACTCCGTTTTTACGGAAGCCGGCATTGCAACTATTCCTGCCTGCCTGCGTGAAGCACCGTATATCATCGCGCGTGCGCAACAAGACAATCTGCCCGTACTTATCCAGCCTTCCGATATCAAAGGCATCATTCACAATCACAGCAATTGGAGTGATGGCACCGACACGATTGAAGACATGGCGAAAGATTTGATCCGCCGCGGTATGGAATACCTTGTCATTTCCGATCACTCCCGCTCTGCTGCTTACGCAAATGGCTTAACGGAAGAACGGATCCGCGAACAGCACCGCTACATCGACCAGCTCAACGAACAACTGGCACCGTTTCGCATTTTCAAAAGTATAGAGTGTGATATCCTCAACGATGGCAGCCTGGATTATTCCGACGAAGTATTAAACACGTTTGATCTGGTAATCGCTTCCGTGCACAGCAATCTGCAGATGTCGCAGGAAAAGGCCATGAGCCGCCTGCTGAAGGCGATCAGTCATCCCGCCACCACCATTCTCGGTCACATGACGGGCCGCCTGTTGCTCAGTCGCAACGGTTATCCGCTGGATCACCGCGCGATCATCGATGCCTGTGCCGAACATAAAGTAGTAATTGAATTGAATGCACATCCCCGCCGTCTCGATATCGACTGGCAATGGATTCCCTATGCGATAGAAAAAGGTGTGCTGCTCTCGATCAACCCCGATGCGCACTTCATCAAAGGTTTCGACGATATACGCTACGGCGTGCTCGCCGCACAGAAAGGCGGACTGACAGCCGCAAACAACCTGAGCAGTTTTACAAGAAAAGAGCTGGAGGAGTATTTGAGGAATGTGAAAATGTGATCCGCCTGTGGCGGAATGTGTAAATACGAAAATGCGTGTATTCATTTACACATTTACATATTTTCACATTTACACATTTCCTTCCTCCGGTAATTCCACAAAGAAAGTAGTCCCCACACCCACTTTTGTTTCAAACCAGATATTGCCGTGCGCCTGCTCTACAATGCCTTTTGACATGGCGAGACCCAGGCCCGTGCCGGATGTTTTGGTAGTGAAGTTGGGAACAAAAATATTGGAATGCATTTCTTCCGGAATGCCTTCGCCATTGTCGCTGATACTGATCAGTACCATACCGTTGCTGCGTTTCTCTTCGATCGTTATTTCACAAATCGGCCGCTCTTTGGCCGCGTCCATTGCATTGACCAATAAGTTGGTGAACAAGCGGTTCATCTGCGTTTTGTCTGCCCCAATGCGCACCGGCCCCTGCAACTTGTGCCAGGTAAAGGATACAGCCGAATTGGAGCTATACAGGTCTTTTAAAGAGCCGATGATCTCATGCAGATCGAACAGTTCAACTTTTGTATTGCCGATATTGGCAAACTGCGAGAAGTCCGCCGCAATCTTCGCCAGGTGATCGATTTGTTCCACCAATGTGTTCGCTACATTGCCCGTAAGCTTGCGCACATCCGGGTGATCGCCGTCAATGGCTTTCTGCAGGTACTGCAGACTCAGCTTCATCGGTGTGAGCGGGTTTTTGATCTCGTGTGCTACCTGCCGCGCCATTTCCCTCCACGCACCTTCGCGTTCAGTTTTAGCCAGCATTGTTGCACTCTGCTCCAGTTTCGACACCATCTTGTTGTATTCCGTTACCAGTTCACCGATTTCGTCATCACGGTTCCACTGGATCATTTCATTTTCAGTACTGAGGTTTACCTCACGCATTTTCTCGCTGATCAGCGAGAACGACCGGGTGATCCTGTTGGTAATGAACAAAGCGATCAATCCCGCGATCAGGAAGATGAACGCGTTGAGGTTGATGATCGTGACCAGGAAGTTGGATATCTCCTGGTTCAGTTCCAATTGCGACGTAAAATACGGGATGCCCAGGTACGCATATACTTTTCCATCATCATCGCGCACCGGTGCATAGATGCTCATGTAAGAGAGGTTCGACACCCGTTCTTTCTGCACATGTTGTTTCTGCCGCAAGCGGCTCAGGTGATAGTAGGCCAGCGGATCTATTTTCGTACTCAGTACTCCTTTCGTATATACATCACGCTGCGAAGACACCACCAGGTTGCCGTCCAGGTCAAATACGTTCACGTCCACCCCGTGAATATCGGATACTTCTTCAACCAGCCGCTGTAATCCCGTTACACCCGTTGAATCCAGCCCGAAGAATGAATTACGGAAATGAACACCGGAGTAAGCCTTCTTCTGCATTTCATTGACCATGATATTCATCGTCCGGCTGAGTTTGTCGCTGTTGTTGCGCTCGTAGCGGCGGATGAAAAACGAGATGGTTGCCACCCCGATGATGATGAAGGAAAAGACGCTGACAAAAATGAATGTATTGTGTACCTGCACGCGTATGCTCGTCTGGAAAATACGCCGCGCATCTTTTAACTGATACCCTGTTTTAAAGATGAAAGACAATATCTGCACAATCGCCACCAGGAAAAGGAAGCTGCAGAATATGTAAGAGAACAGCGTAATGGATTCGATAAATGTATCTTTCTTCCGCACCATCACCACTACTTTGTCATTGCTCACGCGGTACCACAGCTCATTGTACTCGCCGTTGTTACGGCTTTCCACTTCTTCACTCGGTACCTGGTCCTGCACCAGTGACGTGGCAAAGGGATAGTTGCTCGACGATGACAATAATTGTTTATTGCCGTATACCGCATAAAAATAGATCGGTGATGTTTCCGCACTTGTCTGCCGGAACTGCCGGAACATTTCCGGGAAAAGCCCGTCGTTGCTGTATTTCTTGGGATTGGATACGATAAAGAAGTAACCCATCAGCCGTCCCACGCTATCCGTTATTTTTCGCTCGGTGATGTAAGCGAATTTATCAAAGCCCGTTTCGTAATAAAAAAGATCGGGTACATCGGTGGGCCTTGACTGCACCGTTACGATGGTGTTCATCGCTTCATAACTGGTGTTATCGGCATTGCCGAGGGGATAACCTTCGGCATCATAGGCATAAAGACGTGTATCGTATTTATCCAGATAACCCGAGTAGTTGCTGGTAATGATACTGTCACGCAGATAATCATTTTCCGCACTGTCGGTAAACCGGTGAAAGTTTTCTTCCAGGAAGTCATTGTCCAGGTAAGTAATGGCAATGCTCATCAACCGTTCGCTGGAAGGATCGGTACGCACGGCCATTTTTTCTGCATAGAATTTACGGCGCTGCCATTCGGCCAGTTCATTTTCCTTGAGCATAATAGCGGCAATCGATACGGAGAAAATGAATATCCAGAGTACGATACCCGCAATATTGAAACGGATGCGGTACACTACCAGTCCCTGGCGGCTTACCAGCCAGGTATAACCTATCAGCCAGAGCAGCACCGGCAAATAGAACAATACCTCGCGGTGACCGGAACGGATGGTCAGGTATACCAGTCCTGTAAAGGCAATGGCTATATAGATGAGGAACTGCCGCCCCTTGAACACCACCACCAGCACACGGAACAATAACTGCGTGAAATAATAATACGAAAGCGAAAGGCAGGCCAGGATAATGAACCCGACTACCGTATAAGAACTCAGGCTGTAAAAGTCGGTTACGTCAAACGATATTTTCGAATCCGCCACAATGCTGCGGATCACCGAAGCGATTACAAAGGTGGAATAAATCAGCAGGCTCAGGGCTACGAGTCCTACCGCCCATTTACGCCATACCGGCCAGCCCTCCGTGGAGAAACGAACCGTATGCAGTTTGGACCAGCTATAGATCATCACCCAACACAACATCACTGCATTGATCAGCAGGTCACCCAACGACCGCTGGATCATATTGGAACCATAGATCGCGGGATCAAACAATTCAAACTGGCGGAGGTTGAAGAGTGCAGGCCATTGGTAAAACAGCAATCGTATAAACAACAGGGATATCGTGAGTACGCCGATAGCTATTCGTTTGCGTCTTCGCCAGGCAAACCATTCCGCCATCCTGAAAACAAAAAACAAGAGGAAGAACATGCCGCCGAAACGCAGTGCGATGGTTACATTGTCGTTATACGGAATGTTATTGGCCATTCGCTTATCCAGGTAGAACAATGTACCGCCTTTGCGGTCCTTCACGACAAAATCCGTTGCCTGCGAACTGATGGCCACGCGTTTGTCCGCCGTTTCGCTGAAGGTGAAATGTTGAGGAAGATATTCGGTGGTGATAAAGAAAGAGGAACGTACCAGCACCATGGCGTACGCTACCAGCCCGGGTTGATGCGGAATGGTTTTCCGGACGATATAATAATAGCCGTTGGAAAGTTTGCGGAAATATTCGCCGTCTTTTTTTTCACGGATTTCAGCGGGGGGAAGAATGAGTTGCTCGTTCCAGAAACGAAGATTCGCTACCCCTTCGGCCTGGCGGTAAAGGAAAAAGCCATATCCTTTGCCCACCAATACGTCGAGTTCGCGTTTGGTTTCGCGCCGGTTGGAAAGCCGGTTTACCAATGCCGAATCATTCACTACGCGATCAAAGTCGTTGGCATAATTGTGCAGGAATGTTTCAGCCGTGCGTACCTGCACGGCTACAGCCGTTCTGTTGCTGTAAATTTTATTGAAAACAAAGGACAGGGTAAATAGCAGCACGGCGGCGAGCAGCAGTAATCCCTCCCTGTAAAAGGTATGAAGCAGCCGGTATTTCACTCTTGCTTTTGTTGTTTTACGGTGGTCCAGATGGCATCCATCTCTTCCAGGGATAGCTGACGGAGGTCTTTCCCGTTGCCCAAGGCTATTTTTTCCATCTCAGTAAACCGGTGGATAAACTTTTTATTGGTTCGTTCCAATGCATTTTCCGCATCTACCTGCAAAAATCGTGCATAATTGATCAATGAAAAGATCAGGTCGCCGAACTCTTCCTCGGTTCGGGCATGGTCCGGACCGCCGGCTACTTCGCGCAGCTCGGCCATTTCTTCTTCCACCTTTTCCCATACCTGGTCTTTGTTCTCCCATTCAAATCCCACCTGACGGGCTTTTTCCTGCAGGCGCATCGCTTTTACCGTAGCCGGCAATGAACGCGGAACGCCTTCCAGCACCGACTTCTTGCCTTCTTTCAGCTTGAGCTTTTCCCAGTTCTTTTTTACTTCGTCGGCGTCCGCCACCTGGATCTTCTCGCCTTTTTCATTGCCATAGATATGTGGATGACGCGATATCAGCTTTTCACAAATACCATTGAGCACTTCTTCCATGGTGAACTTTTCCTGCTCACGACCGATTTTGGCATAGAACACAATGTGCAGCATCAGGTCGCCGAGCTCTTCGCGGATACCTTTCCAATCCGATTCCGTGATCGCATCGGCCAGTTCGAATGTTTCTTCGATGGTCATCTGCCGGAGCGACTGAATGGTTTGTTTGCGGTCCCAAGGGCATTGTTCGCGGAGCTCATCCATGATACGGATCAGCCGCAGAAATGAATCACTGAGTGAAGCGCTCATATCGGTAAGTTTTATTTAACAGTCAATGTAGAATAAGAAAGAAAAACAGCCAGCAACAATACCGCCATCACCGCCGCCGATAAAAACACCAGCATGAATTTGCTGATTGTTTTGCCCCAGGATTGCGCATAAAAATTACGCATCGCTTTCAACAAGTATACGATAACAGACAGGTACAAACCCACTGTTATATATCCAAGGAAACCCCAGCCCGTGACGCTTTGCAGGGAGCTGACCAGCTCGGTGAAAAACAACAACACAAAACAAAATATATACAAATGCAGGGTGAATATGCCATGATCGACCGCCGTAAATTGTTTTCGCCTGATGTAGACCAGTTTCAGGATCAACATGAACAACGGCAAAGACACAAACAGCATATAGGGCACGCGGTGCAAGACTTCCGAATTTAATTTTTCGGTAAGCACTTCGGGATCGTCGCCGTATTTTTCATTCAGGGAAACGAATTTCCGGTTGAACACACGTTCCAGCCATCCATCACGTTTTGCGCGGGGCAGCGATGCCTGAATAGAATCATAGGCCGCCACACTTTTATACTTTCTTAAACCAAACGACATCCCTTCGTTTCTGAGTTTGATGATCGCATTTTGAAATTCTTCGGGACTTATTACGCGTGAAGTGTCTTCCAGCAGTGCAATCCGTTCTTTCAGATCGGTACGGGTTGTATCGGTTTCAAGTACCTGTCTGTAACCTTCCGCGAGTTCGAGCCGGTCCATGGTTTTCAGTTTTCCCGAACCGATATTGATCATCGAGCCGTGACCTGCAAAAAAAGTAAAATAGATCAGGAAAAAAACTGCAGAGGTAAGCAGGTACATCCGCACCGGATGCAGGTACCGCGTTCTCCGTCCGCGCATGTATTCGGCAGTCAGAAAACCAGGTTTACGGATCAGTAATCCAACCGTTTTAAAGAATTTACCTTCAAAGTGAAAGATATCCGCCACAAAATGTGAGGATACGGCCCAAAAGCTTTCGCGTGGTTCTACGTTTTCCTGCCCGCATTCCTGGCAAAAGCGTCCCTGAACATAGGCTCCACAATTCAGACAGTTCCGTTCTTTCCGGAGAGGACTGTGCGACATACTAAAGTTTTCTTAAATAAATATTGCAAATATACACGGAGACGCCCCCCTTTTACGTTTACTGGCTAATTTGGCTAATTTTGACAAAAGAACCTAACCGGATGAAATATCTTTTCAGCATTTTACTATCCTTATCCCTGTATTCGCTCAAAGCGCAGTTTTACTACAATGATGTGATCGGTACGGTTGAAACCAATGCCCGTATGAGCCTGCTTGTGAGCCAGCAGATTGGTTCAATAACGGCCACCGGCTTTGACGAACGTGGCGCTAAAAACACCGACTTCAACGAATGGCAGGAAATTGGCGACAATGGCCGGTTGATGAAAGTGACCACCCGCAACAAGTTCGACAAGAATACCGTCTATTATCGTTTTGATGCACAACAACGTCTCCTCTCTGTAACGGATTCCACCAATACCGGTTATACCCAAACGCTTTACACTTACCAGGCCAACAATAACTACCCACTATCTGTTAAAACAACCACCAGTGACAAGTCGCAGGAGTTTGATGACACCGAAACACACCTGTGGGAGTATGGTGCAGACGGATTGCCCGAAAAAATGTGGAGAATAAAAAACAGCGCTGATACAACCGAATTCCGGTTTGGCAGGGACGAAAAGGGCAAAGTTGCGGACGAACAGCTTTACAGGAGGGGAAAAAAGTTTGGCGACCCTATTTATTATTATTATACAGACAACGGAATGCTTTCAGACATTGTCAGGTATGACAAGTATGAAAAAATGCTTTTACCGGAGACGCTCTTTGAATACGATGCAGCAGGAAGATTAGCGCAAAAGATGGTAGTCACTTCCAACAGAACGCGTGATTACATGATCTGGCGCTATGCTTATAATACTGCAGGTCTGCGTACCAAAGAAGTATTGTTTGATAAAAATAAAAAACAGACGGGCCGCATCGACTACGCCTACTCTCCGGCGAAATAGTTTTTTACGATTGCTTCAGAAAAGGCTTTTTGATAACAGCTTTGCTGTTATCGTGAATTGGACATGCATTGACTTATGATAAAAAGAACCATAACCACGCTGCTCCTGCTGTGCAGCACACTGGTCGTTTTTTCCCAGGAAAAATTTACCATCAGCGGTACCATCACCTCCAAAGCGAAAGGTGAAACATTGATCGGCGCTTCCATAAAGGCCGGCAACCAGGGCGTAACCAGTAATGAATACGGCTTCTTCTCGCTTACGCTGGACAAAGGCAGCCATACGATCGAAGTATCTGCGGTCGGTATGCAAACCTATACCGAAACCATTACCCTGGAAAAAGACACGCGACTCAACATCGCACTCGAAGACGAAATTAAAAGTCTCGAAGGCGTAACCGTATCTGCGCAGACAAGGGGTCGTAGTATCACCAACCCGCAGATGGGCGTGGAGAAATTGTCGACCAAAGACATCAAAAACATTCCGGTCTTATTTGGTGAAAAAGACATTCTCAAAACCATCCAGTTGCTGCCCGGCATCAAATCTGCCGGCGAAGGCAACAGCGGTTTTTATGTACGTGGTGGCGCCGTAGACCAGAACCTCATCCTGCTGGATGAAGCGCCGGTATACAACGCCTCCCACCTGCTGGGCTTTTTTTCCACCTTTAACTCCGATGCGATCAAAGACATGACCGTTTACAAAGGCGGGATGCCCGCTCAATACGGTGGCCGCCTTTCATCCGTATTGGATATTAAAATGAATGACGGTAACAACCAGGACTATAACGTGAGCGGAGGACTCGGACTCATCTCGGCCAAACTCAACGTGGAAGGACCGATCCAGAAAGGCAAATCATCTTTCCTGGTAACAGGCCGCCGCACCTACGCGGATGTATTCCTGAAGCTGTCAAACGATTCGTCCATTAACCGCAACACACTTTACTTCTACGACCTGAACGCCAAACTGAACTACCAGCTGGGCGATAAAGACCGGCTTTACCTGTCTGGTTATTTTGGTAAAGATGTGCTGGGCATCGGTGAAACATTTGGCATCGACTGGGGTAACTCTACGGGCACGCTGCGCTGGAATCACATTTACAATGCAAAACTGTTTTCCAACACTTCGCTTATTTACAGCAACTACCAGTATAACATCGGCATCCGCAGCGGCGGCGACGACTTCGACATCCTGTCACGCATCCGCGACTGGAACATCAAACATGAGTACCAATGGTATACCAACAGCCGTAATAACTGGCGGTTTGGACTGAACAGCATTTACCATAACATCCTTCCCGGTGAAGTAAAAGCATCTGCTACGTCAAGCGTCAACTCTTCCGCGTTGCAAAAACGTTATTCATGGGAAAATGCGCTTTACCTGACCAATACCTGGAAAGCATCCGACAAGATCAACCTGACTTACGGCATGCGTCTTTCCTCCTTCAGTATCCTGGGAGAAGGTGATTTCTATAATATAGATGACGAAGGCAGAGTGCTCGACACTATGAGCTACTCAAAGGGAGAATTTGTAAAAACCTATTTCTACCTCGAGCCGCGCCTCGCTGCCAGCTATGTGTTCAACCCGCGCACCTCATTGAAAGCCTCGTATGTGCGCAATACGCAAAGCCTGCACCTGATCTCCAACTCTACCTCCTCCAACCCTACGGATAAATGGATCGCGAGCACCAATATCATCAAACCCGAAATCGCCGACCAGGTATCGCTGGGTTTCTACCGCGATCTGTTCAACAATAATTATGAGTTGAGCGTGGAAGCCTATTACAAATCCATGCAGAACCAGATTGACTACCGTGACGGAGCAGACGTATTCGCCAACAACGATGCGATCGAATCACAATTATTGTATGGAAAAGGCCGCGCTTACGGTATTGAATGGTTGCTGCGCAAAAAAACAGGCAGACTCACCGGCTGGCTCAGCTATACCTTATCCAAAACGGAAAAAAAGATCAACGGTATCAACAACGACCGATGGTACAACGCCCGCCAGGACCGCACACATGATGTAGCCATCGTAGGTACATACCAGCTCAGCCGCAAATGGACCGTATCGGCCACCTGGGTGTTCTATACGGGTGACGCCGTCACTTTCCCCGCCGGTAAATACCGCGTAAACGACCAGACTGTTTTCTATTATACTGATCGCAACGGCTACCGCATGCCCGACTATCACCGCCTCGATATCGGTGCCAACTGGACGCTGAAACAAACAAAGAAAAGAACCTCTGAACTGAGTTTCAGTTTATACAATGCCTACGGAAGGGAAAATGCTTACATCATCGACTTCCGTGATGCGGAAAACGATCCGAACAAAACAGAAGCCGTTCGCTACGCTTTGTTCAAATTCATTCCTTCCATTTCCTACAACTTTAAATTCTGATAACATGCGTATTCAATCATATACAACAAAGTTGCTCACGGGAATAGGAAGCTTACTGATGCTGAGCCTGTTCAGTTCCTGCGAAAAAGTGATCGACCTCAACCTCAACAGTGCGGAAAAGAAATATGTGGTAGAAGCCGTGCTGAGCGATATTCCGGGCCAGGCCAAAGTATTGCTGACGCAAACCAAAGACTTCGACGAAGACAACACCTTTCCCGGTATCTCCGGTGCCACCGTGACCATTACTGAAAATGGTGGCGGCACCACCACACTGGCGCCAACATCGCCCGGTGTATACGAAGCCCCTGCATTGACGGGTGTTTCGGGCCGCAGTTATACTTTGCGGGTTACCGCACCTACCGGCGAAGTGTTCACCGCCGTGTCCACCATGCCGCAAAAAGTGCTGATGGATACGATCTACGCAACCGATGAATTTTTCTTCGGGGAAAATATGAAAGTGGTCAATGTGGATCATCCCGATCCCGTGGGACTGGGCAACAGCTATCGTTATATACAATATATAAATGGCGAAAGAAAAACGGCGATCCAGATCCGCAACGATGATTACAGCGATGGCAGAAGGATCAACTCAAAGCTGTTCGACTTTGACGACGACGATGATGATGAGGATAAACTGAAAAGCGGCGACCAGGTAAGGATCGACTTTCTTTGCATCGATCCTGCTATATATAAATACTGGTTCAGCCTGATCCGCAGTGCAACAGGCGGTAACCAGCAGGCAACGCCTGCGAATCCTGTGTCCAATATGCAAGGCGGCGCACTCGGATATTTCAGCGCGCACACCTTCCACAGCAAAACTATGATCGTTCCTTAGGATCAGCGGTTAATGGAAACGGGGCGGCTGAAATTAAACGCCTCCGTTTTTAGAAAATCGGTAAAGGATTGTTCATTGCCGAAACGGGCATCCGATTTTTCCCAGGCAGCATAAAAGCGGAATACGGCTTTGTTGCCGGGAAATTTCACCGTGTAAGTATTCAACACGTCACTACCTGCATTGGGTGTAACACCAAAATCTGCGGCGGTACCTTTTCCGACTAAAATGGCGAGGCCCAGTTTGTCGTTGTTTTCCGATTGCCTGCCAAAAGTATAAAGCACGGAGACATCGGGTGTGTCCACTCTTTTCGCAGGAAGATCGTAAAGATTCACTATACCCGTCACCAGTTCATCACCTTCACGCGCACCGTTGAGCGTAACCCTGCTCTCATAAAAATATTGTCCGGCCCAGATATGAATTTCTTCCGTCAACGACATAGTACCGGTACGGCCGGGCACCTGCCAGGCCGGATAATGCATCCTGAAAATTGCCCGTAACGGACCATCGGCTACCTTTTCGTACTTAACCGGTCCCATCGATAAACCACCAAGACGCAACAAGGTATCGCGGCCGTTTACATTTGATAAATGCACCGCCAGCGCACCGGCGCCGAGCGATTTGCCTACTTTCAAAATATCCATACCCCAATCCGACAAATGATGATAGCTATTGGCAGGGTTGGTTCCTACTTCATCGAGTACCATACGGGGTGTGGTCTTTCCCCAAATGTCTTTGCAATTGCGTCCATCAAAATAAAAACGGAAGCCAACCTTATCGTTTTCCCAGGCGGGACCTTCTGTGAGAAACGGCGGTAATTTTTCTTTGGTGAAATCAGTCGGCTGCTGGCCGGCGGGAATGCTATCCGTTTGCAGATCGGGACCGAATGTACCATCACTTAATTTTCTCTTTTGGCGTACGTGTGCACGTACAACGGCTTTGATCGTTGCGGGCGCATCGGAAGGCTGAAGTTTCCATTCATTTTTCTCCCCGGCAGCGGGCGATAACATAAAAGCGATTTCATCCCACACACCGTCGTGGTCGAGGTCGTCGTGTTGCACCAATACCGGAGGGCCGGCCTGTCCGGGACGGGTAATGATGATGTATTTCTCCGGTGATAATTTTCCGGTGAAACGCTGCACCTGTGCGCGTGTCAAAACAATGAGTTCGTCTTTCTTGTCCTGATCAGTTGCATTGGTCAATTGTAATGATTGCCGCGGTGCGGAACAAGCAGTTATGGCCAATGCGATAATTCCTGTGCTATAACGAATAAGATTCTTCATACAAATTACTATTTAAGGTTCAACATGGAACCAGTCGAAATCGGCATAACCACCGTTGCGTGCTTCAGCCGGTCCATTACAAAAAATACCAACACGCGCACCGATCCATTTACCTTCTCTGGCTTTGAAAACATTGCCCAATGGCGCAAAGGTCGTGCCGTCCTCGCTGTAACTGAATAAACAATCACCACCCTCTTTTACCTGTACGCGTAGCCAGACCCATCCACCGTTGATGAGATGTTCGGCTTGTTTTATCTCCGCCTGTCCTTTCTCCGCATCCTTACACAGCATTTGTGAAAGCAGGTAACCGTTTCCACTGCGCCGAATGCTGATATAACCATAATCAAGTCCCATCACGAGCAGACCTGCCTGTTTGCCGTTGCTATCGGCTACCAGACGTAATTTGGTGGTGACGGTGAAAGCCGGAGCAGGAAACTTTTGCAACAATAAATTCGGCACCTGCCACATATTAATACTCCCGGCAGGACGACGCAAAGCGAACAAACGCAGATAGCCGGAAGGAGGCAATTGCGCCCACCAGGTGATTTGCGGATTGGCATTCCATTGCCACTGCAAACCCAACTGCGCTGTATTGAACTCATCCGATTCGGGAGGTGTATATGTTGTATTGATTTTGGAAACAGGCTTTTTGTACAGGAGTACCGGTTCACCTTTCCCATCGCCGTCGGCATCTGCACCGATCACGGGCCAATTGTTTTTCCAGCTCATCGGCTGCAGGTGTACCACGCGCCCATACACACCTTTGTCCTGGAAATGCAGGAACCATGACTGCCCTGATGGCGTTTCAACCCAGGCACCCTGGTGAGGTCCGTTCACGGGAGAACGGCCCTGGTCCATCACGATCTTTTCTTCATAAGGGCCGTAAATATTTTTTGATCGTAAAACAAGTTGCCAGCCCGTAGCCACGCCGCCAGCCGGCGCAAAGATGTAATAATAACCATTGCGTTTATAAAACTTTGGGCCTTCCAATGTCGGATGCGCATCGTGGCCATCAAATACATGACGGCCGTCGCCGGTTACTTTTTTCCCATCGGCCGTTAAAGGACTTACTGTCAAAAGACTATTCACCTGTGCGCGGCTTGCAGCCCAACCATAAATGAGATAGGCTTTGCCGTCATCGTCCCACAACGGACAAGGATCGATAATACCCTTTCCCGGCAATACCAATTCCGGCGCAGACCAGGGACCTTCGGCATGTTTTGCCGTGACCACGTAAATACCAAAATCAGGATCGGGATAATAAATATAAAACAAGCCTTTATGATAACGGATAGCGGGCGCCCACACGCCTTCTCCGTTACGCACTTCATTGAAATGCTCCACTGGTATTTGTCTTGGCAATGCATAACCGATCAATTGCCAGTTTACGAGATCGGCCGATTTCAAAACGGGCAATCCGGGCGTACAATTGAAACTGGAAGCGGTCATATAGTAATAGTCGCCCACACGCACAGCATCGGGATCAGAATAATCTGCGTGCAGCACGGGATTTTTATATTGTCCGTTACCCTGATCGGAGACCCAGGTTTTAGACAGTGTTGTTTGCGCGTAAGATGTAAAAGCGCAGCAACACAACAGGAAAAAGAAGACAATTGCTTTCAAGGCAGGAAATTTTAGGATCAATCCGCGTAAATATAATGTCTTCGGTTGAAACCGCCGTCTTGAGGCGTGGGGAAGGCCTAAGGTAGAAGGCTTAGGGTGTAAGGTTTTGCTCCTTATGCGTCTTTGCGTGAGAGGGCGCTGCTTTTCACGCAAAGAGAGATTAAGGCGCAGAGATGATTCATGCGCTTCGCCATTCACTATTCACCATTCACCATTCACTATTCACCATTCACTATTGTAACTCACTCTCCCGCTCCGTATACAGCTCCAGCAACCGCAATTGGTTGGCTGCGCGATGATAATTATGATGCGGATATTTTTCACCGTAATAACGATCATTCAACAGGTAATCGGTGAGAAAACGGATGGCTTGCATATACAGCATGAAGCGGCCGGCGAAGTAAATATACCCATGTTCGGTTGGGGTGAGCAGGTTGCCCATTTCAGCTAAATATCCCTGCACGATTCCCTTGTAAACGTCGGGACGGACTGCCAGTTTATCGAGGTCACGCTCCTCCTCTCCTGCGGGAGAAAGATAGGTGCGGAACATATCGCCGAGATCGCTGATAAAATAACCGGGCATCACCGTATCCAGGTCGATCACGGCAAGTCCTTTACCCTGCTCATCCAGTAAAACATTGCTGATCTTGGTATCGTGGTGTGTTACGCGCAGGAGGCAAGCAGGATTGGCAACGAATGCGTGATACTGTTGCTCGATATCGCTGTGTTGCTGCAACGCGGCTATCAAAGAAGATGCTTTTGCAAGACGGGCGGAATCACCCTCCCGTAAAGCATTACGGAAAACCTCGCAGCGATGACCCAGGTCATGAAACAGCGGCAGCGTTATATGAAGCTGATCGACATTCATATCATGAAGCTGCCGCGTAAAAAGACCGAACTGACGCGCCGCTTCATATGCCTGCTCCGGTGTATCGATTGAGTTGAGACTATGTCCTCCGTGGATAAAATGGAAAAGCCGGTATACCTGTCCGTTTAATTGCAGCAGATCGCCGTTATCGGGCGCAGCAACCGGTTGAAGAAAAGGTTGTGTAATCTTTTTGGAAGAAAGATGATCGCTGATGCTGCGGATATTTTCTGCAACGGCTTGCGGATTGGTAAAGATGGAGGTATTGAGTTGTTGCAAAACATACTTGTTCTCAGCCGTTGTTATCAGCCATGTACCGTGAATTAATCCATTGCTTAATGACGCGGTGGTAAGAACAGGAGAACCGATACCAAACGCTTGTAAAATGATCGCCTTATCGTTCATAACATTAAAAATCGTCGTTGAGTGCAAAAACCGGTTTGCGATGCATCCATTGTCCGCCGGTGAAATCGGGGAACTCCACGGTCTGATTACCGAGTTCGACCGACGTTTCACTCAGTGGTGTGATGGCGCTCCAGGCTGCCGCGTCGTATACATCCATTGGTACGGGTAATTTTCTTTTGGCTGCTTCTACAAAAGCGTGGATCACAAAAAAATCCATCCCTCCGTGACCGGCGCCTTCTGTATCGCCCGCATACCTTGCCCATAAAGGGTGGTCGTATTTATCGAGCCACTCTTTCTGCGGATCCCATTGATGTGGTTTGGCAGATTTCCCTTCAATATAAATCCCTTTGTTCACATCCATCCAGATTCCTTCTGTGCCCTGCACCCGAAAACCTAAAGAGTAAGGCCTTGGCAGATTGGTATCGTGTTGCAGTAATATCGTTTCGCCATTGGCGCAATTGATGTGGGTAGTGACGATATCGCCGAGGCGGAAATTTACGGAAGCATTCGGATGTGCCGCACCACCCTTTTTCACAATATAATTGTGCAGGCCGCGGCTCTTGGTGGAAAAAGAATTCAGTGTAAGAAAACGGTTACCGCGATTGATGCCGATATAATGCGCAACGGGGCCGATGCCGTGTGTGGGATACAGATCACCATTGCGATGCACGGAATGATCCGTACGCCAGCGGGCTTCGGACCAGCCTTTTTCACCAAACTCCACGCCGCCGCCGTAAGGTTGTTTGCCATCGTTGAATTTCACCTCGCGCAGATCGTGCTGGTAGCCTGCCTGCAAATGCATCAATTCACCAAACAGCCCCTGCCGTACCATGTTGAGTATGGCCATCACATCGCGGCGATAACAAACATTTTCCAGCATCATTACCTGTCCGCCGGTTCTCTCCGCGGCACGTACTACATCCCAATGATCTTCCAGGGTAATGCCGAGGACCACTTCGGTGCCTACATACGCAATACCGGCATCGAGTGCTCCGATGATCATGGGTTTGTGCCATTCCCATGGTGTGCTGATGATCACTGCATCGAGTTTATTTTTATCGAGCATTTTCTTCCAGGCGTTCTCGTCGCCGGTATAAACCGTGGGTTGCTTGCGACCGCTCTTGCTGATGCGTGCTTTCGCGTCGTCGAGCATGCGTGGTTCGATATCGCAGATAGCAACGAGTTCCACGTCCTTGCGGCGCAATAAAAGGTCGAGATGATTCTGACCGCGGAGACCCGTGCCGATCAATCCCACTCGCAGTAAAGGAGCGGCATTGTTGCCATAAAGATTCGTAAGAGAAGCAAGGCCGATAGAGGCGGCCGTTAATCCGGTATTCCGGACAAATTCGCGTCTGTTCATAACAGCAGTTTTGTAAACCAGGTAATGGAGAAATGAAAATAATCAATCCTTGCGTGAGAATGGTATGCAAACGATTGTCTGAAATAGTGTGCTTTAGGGTTTTACATCTTTCACGCAACGAAAACCGGTATGCATAATAGCATTATCGGGAGGTGTGTACATTCTTCTGCTAACACGATAGCCGGAGCAGTAAGTATGGTGGCAAAGAAAGCTGCCGCCGCGGATTACTTTGTCTTTGGCTGGCGTCGCAGGCCCCTGCGGATTGACGGCTATACTGTCCTGCAGTTGGTCATAATACCTGGCATCGTACCAATCACTGCACCACTCCCATACATTACCGGCCATGTCGTACAGACCATAGCCGTTGGGCGGATACTGTGCAACAGGTGCAGTAAAAATATATCCGTCGGCCTTTGTATTACGCGAAGGAAAATCGCCCTCCCATATATTGGCTTTTGCAGGGCCGGTATCAGGAGACCGGCTTCCCCAGGGATAAACCGCATCGCGGATTCCGCCGCGGGCGGCGTATTCCCATTCGGCTTCTGTTGGCAGGCGCTTACCGGCCCAGGTGCAATAGGCGTTGGCATCTTCCCAGCTTATATGCACAACGGGATGAAAATCTTTTCCTGAGAGGTCGCTGCCGGGGCCGGATGGATGTTGCCAGTTGGCACCTGTTATCCATTGCCAACCACGGTCGGGTTGAAAGACCATGGCACCAGGTTGTTCGTCCGGGTTGGTGGGTTGACGTTCCGCGGTGGTGATGTAACCAGTGGCGTTGACAAAAGCGGCGAAAGACTGGTTGGTTACTTCGGTTGTGTCTATCCAGAAACCGGAAAGGGTAACCTGGTGTGGAGGATAATCATCGGCTCCTGCTTCGTCGTCGGTGGCTCCCATAACAAAGGTGCCGCCGGGTACGTATCTCATTCCTGCGTGTTTTTGCGGCAGGGAATCGATGCGGGAGAAGCCGGAGAAAGGCATAAGTAAAAGAAAAACGAGGACAAAAGCACGCATGAATAGCGAATATACAATTGAGTTTAGTATTTTTACCAGGTGAGCACTGTGCTGAATTAGTTTTTTACCAGTTACATTTACTAAACCAACCCCCCACTGCCGTGTCCAGAACCTGATGCCTGCCCTCTGGCTAAGGCATGGTCGCGTAGCGTGCGGAAACATCTTTAATCCAAGATGCCGACAATCCTTATTGCCGAAGACCACAGCGTGGTTCGTATGGGTACTGCTATGCTGATCAGGGAACAGTATCCTGAAGCGGTCATCCGCGAAGCCGAAACATTCGACGAAGTCGTGGAAATCCTTGCCAAAGAATCGCTTGATCTGCTGCTGCTGGATATTCATATTCCGGGTGGCGACAATCTTCAGATGGTGGAAGCCGTTAAACTTCGTCAGCCCAATCTTCCGATTTTAATCTTCTCTGCATATGATGAGCAGTTGTATGCCATCCGTTACCTGAAATCGGGTGCACAGGGTTATCTCAAAAAAACGGCGCCGCCCGATGAAATAAAAGCAGCCATCAGCAAAGTATTAAACGGAGAAAAATACATCAGTAAAATTGTGCAGGAGCAGTTGGTGGAACAATTGCTCGATCCTTCAAAAAAACAGGAAGGGCTTTCGTCGCTTTCCAACCGGGAGGTGGAAGTAATGCAATTGTTGGTGAAGGGTGCGTCACCCGCAGAGATTAAGTCGACGTTGAATATTCATGATTCAACGATCAGTACTTATAAGGCAAAAATTTTTGAGAAGCTGAATGTGACGAATGTGATCGAGCTGGCGGAGAAGGTAAGACTGATGGATCCGCAGAAGATGAAGAAATCCTGAGATCTTTTTTTGAATAGTCTGATGATCCCCCGTCGCCGGGGGATTTTCTTTGTAACACATTCCTTTCCCTGCTGCAGCGGGAGCTCACGCGCTGCATTTTTATTATTATCTTTAAGTTGCGCCGCCCCGTTTTGATTAACTTATTCTGTGATAATGACGCAAGCTGAGATTATAGCGCTCCGGGAAAGACTGATGGCATTGGAGAAAGAAAACGCACGCCTGCGGCAACTTCCCCTTGCAACCGAGCGTGCAGCAAAGGTTCCCGCGGACCTGGCCCCGCTATTCGACCAGGCACAACAAACGGTAGCCGACTATTTCCGTCACCTGAAGATGGATCCTGCCAAAGGCACAATAGAGATCAACGATCAACGGTATGTGCTGGTACGTGCGGCCGCTTTTTCCAAAGGGTTCATGGAAACCATTCAGCATCTTTACGCAGATAAAGGAACCGCGGGTGCTTTTGCCATCGGCAGGAATTTTCTCTTCGATTACGCACATGTCATTGGCATCGAAGACGCGCGGAATTTTCATGCAAGCATGCATTTATCAGACCCGGTCAAACGCATGTCCGCAGGTCCCGTCCATTTTGCATTTTCCGGATGGGCATTTGTCGACATCCTGCCGGAAAGTTCACCCACGCCCGACAATGATTTTTACCTGCACTATCGCCATCCTTACTCCTTTGAAGCCGATTCATGGGTGAGGGATGGCAAGCGTGCCGACGAACCCGTATGCATCATGAATGCCGGCTACTCCTCCGGCTGGTGTGAAGAAAGCTTCGGCATGGCGTTGACCGCCGTGGAAATAAAATGTATTGCGAAAGGCGATGAATGCTGCCAGTTCATCATGGCCCCGCCCGACCGTATCCAGGAGCATCTTGCACGCTATCTTGACAAAGGCGACAATGAAATAAATAAAACAGAAACCGTTTCCATCCCAACCTTTTTCGAGCGCAAACAGTTGGAGGAAGAACGCGAACGTTCGCGTATACTGGCGGAGGAATCAGCAAAAGCCAAGTCCGATTTCATTGCTAATATCAGCCATGAGCTGCGCACCCCGCTCTCTGCCATCATCGGCTTTACCGACCTGTTGCGCAAAACATCCCTGGATGCCACACAAAAGGACTACCTCGACGCAATCGGACTATCGGGAAAAAATCTTTTATCGATCATCAACAATGTGCTCGATCTTTCGAGAATTGATTCGGGAAAATTTCCATTGGAAAAAACGGTATTCGATGTTGGCGAACTCCTGCATTCGGTTTACACGATGCTCTCTTCGTCTGCGACCGTCAAAGGCCTGGCATTCGATTATCATGTCGATCCGGCCATCAGTTTTACCGTTGTGGGTGACCCGGTACGCCTCACGCAGATATTGACCAACCTGATCGGTAACGCCGTGAAGTTTACCAACGACGGGCAGATAGCGGTCACCTGTCTGCTGCTGAAAGAAAGTCACGATGATGTTGTACTGCAATTCAACGTAACAGATACAGGCATCGGCATTCCTGCTGAAAAACTTGAACACATCTTCGAACGCTTTATGCAGGCCGACACACAGATCACGCGTGAATATGGCGGCACCGGTCTTGGTCTCTCTATCACCCGTCAATTGGTGGAACTGCTGGGCGGCAGCATTACTGTGCAAAGCAGACCCGGGAAAACCGAATTCTCATTTTCCCTGCCGTATCAAAAAACCAATGCGTCGCCGGAAAAACCAACGGTCCATACACAAACGGAGCATGCCGCCACCAGCCCGGGCAGAATCTTGGTTGCCGACGACAATTCCATGAACCGGAAACTGGCTTCGGTCCTCCTTCAGCAAAATGGACTGGAGCCATTACAGGCCGAAAGCGGAATGCAGGCACTGGATCTGCTCCGTAAATACTCATTCGATGTGATACTGATGGATATACAAATGCCGGTGATGGATGGCTACGAAACTGCCCGCTGCATTCGCGAAATGGGTCTGCGTACGCCGATCATTGCCATGACAGCGCATGCATTTGCGGGCGAGAAAGAAAAATGTATTGGTGCGGGCATGAACGATTATATTCCCAAACCTTTCAACGAAAAAATATTACTGGAAAAAATTGCGCGGTGGCAAAAAGCAGATGCGGCAACGGAAACACTGGCCGATCTCTCTTTTCTGAGAAGCCAGACCCGCGATAACACAGCTTTCATTGCGCAACTGACCCTTGAATTTTGCAGCCAGACGCCGGAAGAGCTGACCCGTTTGAAAAAAGCGATTGATCATACCTTGTACGAAGAGATCTATCAATCCGCACATTCTCTACGCAACGCCATTTCTCTTTTCGGCCTGGAAAGATGGATCGGTGAAGAATTAATCAGCCTCGAGCGTCAGGCCAGGCAACAGGCACCGGCAAACCAACTGCAATCTCTTTTTCGGAAAATAAACAGCACCTGTTTGCAGGCGATCAGCGAATTGAATCAGACTAACCGCTGACCGATCAGCGTCATAAACTCTTCTTTTTTCTTCGGAGAAATAGCGATCATCGCATCGTCACTCATGACCGCATATCCGCCATCCGTACGGATCATTTTTTTCACCTCTTTCAGGTTGATGATATAAGAATTATGAAGGCGGAAAAAGCCATGTTCCGTCAACATCATTTCATATTCTTTGAGATTTTTGCTCACCATCAGTTGCAAACCGTCTTTCATAAAAAAAGTGGTATAGGGACCTTTAGCTTCGAGCCGGATGATCTTATTGAGTGGTACGAATTCCATGCCTTCTGAAGTGGAAAGACTGATGGAGAAATCCTCTCCTTGCGGCCGCCTGATATTGCGCAGCAGTAACTCAAGATTGGCATGCTGCTCTTTTGTTTGTATTGCCTCAATCGCGCGGGCAACGGCTTGTTGTAATTCCTCCGTACCGATAGGTTTTAAAATATAATCCACCGCGCTGCAGCGGATAGCTTTTATGGCGTAGTGATCGAAGGCCGTGGTAAAAATTACCTGGAAAGAAAACTGCGGCCGCACCCGTTCCAATACTTCAAAGCCGGTAGCGGTCTGCAACTCGATATCCATAAAAACAATTTCCGGCTTAAGCGATTGTATCATCGCAACCGCATCATCCGCGCCCGACGCACTTCCCGCCAGCTCGAGGTCCGGGCAGAATTCGGTGATCAGTTTGGATAGAAAATGTCTGTTCAACTGTTCATCTTCCACAATAACAGCTTTGTATTTCATCGTTCACGTATTATTGGTAATGGTTTGATCGCTTTCAAATAATGGCTGTGGTATTTCCAGTTCTGCAATGGTGGCCTGCGGATCGCTGAGTTCCCGCAATCGCTGGTAAATTTTCTTCTTTGATTGTTTGTTGAATAATTGCAACCGTCTTTCAAGAATATTGCCGGTACCATTGACCAGGCCTTTACGCTGATCCAGTGCTTTTGCCGACGACCGGGGCAATCCGTTATCGGTTACGGATACTTTCAGTGTGCCGTTGCTGCGTTCAAAACTTATATCCAGTTGTCCCGTTTCGCCTTCGGGCAGGTTGAGCATTCCTTTATACAAAGCATCTTCGACCAGGGACAGACTGATCAGGGGCAACACCGCAGAATCCCTCGAGTTTTTGTCGAGCCGGATGGCATACCGGAAACGATCCTTGAAACGGTATTGTTCCAGCCACAAATATTCTTCCAGTAGTCCGGCTTCCTTTTCCGCATCCACGCTCAGGCTGTCGCCGTACTCGATGATCTTACGCAGGAAGGAAGAAAAACGGTTCATGTAGGTGAGTGTGGCGCTCTTATCATCTCCCATTACAAAATACTGAATGGAATTAAGTGAGTTGAAAAGGAAATGCGGATTCAGCCGTGACTGCAATATTTTAAGCTGCAGCATCTTATTCATTTCATTGATCTGGTCACGCTGCCGGATGATCTCCTCATTGTGTGTCCTGAGCTGGCGGTTGAGTTTTTGTTTGGTGCGGAACCGGCTGTACAGAACAGCGGCCAGCAAGGCAACCGACACCAGTATGATCAGCATAATATTCCTGTAGGACCGGTGCTGCTGGGCTTCAACAGCCGTATCCATCAGGCGGCGTGTCACGATTTCCTTTTCAAGAGATACGAGGTCAAGTTTGCCTTCCTCTTCCCCATCATGCCCGGCGTGCATGGTATCAAACACGAGGTCTTTTACACGTGAACCCAGGTATTTGGCAACCGTATTACCTGCCTTCTGTCTGAAATCAGGTGAGGAAAAATATTCATCGATCAACGGCTTCCAATCCGAACCTTTCGGCATTACTGCTGCAAAGCCCTGCCGGTTGGTGGCCAGCACCATTTGCCTTTTTACCTTGATTCCTTTCTGAAGTGCCACGATGTAAATGGAGAGCGGCACGTAACCAAAGCTCCTTTCATTTGCTTCGATTTCTTTTAATACATCATAGTCGATGGCCACATTCACTACGGGCAGCTCTTTGTGAAAATTGTTCTTCAACAGCGTTACGTCTTCCGCCATCGTGGTATTGGGCTGCGTGTAGGCCGTCATTTCCCGCAGGCGTGCCGTAAATTCCTGGGCGGTGGCATACATGGGTTCCCGGTTATTCGTAACCAGCACGTTTACGTCAGGCATATAGGGCAGGCTGAAATCTACCTCTTTCATCCGTTCCGGTGTAATAGAATAATAAGACCAGCCAAAGAGGCCGCAACCCCGGCCGTTTTTCACCTTGTAATAAATGCTGTCGAAAGACCCGGCTTTTTTCCACTCCACACGCAGGTCTGCGTTGTAGTGTTTTTTTATGTAGGCCTGGAAGCTTTCCATTATTTCAAACTCAACACCCAGCAGGCGATTGTCTTTACCTGTATAAATGAATGGTTCTATTTCGTCCCAAAGAGCTGTAACGGTGCCATAGCCCCTGGTGCGCACTGTTTGCCAAGAGTCACCGGTGCATATCTGCGCATCCGCAAGCACACTGCTGATAAGGAAGGTGGCGATCAATATCCAACGCATGGCGGCTGTTTTAGGTGATCCGATAAAACAAATATGCGTAAAAAAACATGAAAGCGGCTTCCGACTTAATGAAAAAGGGGTTTGGATTAACGGATGCAATCATGGCACAACCTATTGGCTTTTAAGGGCTATCACGGCACTTTTTTGCTGCCGGTAAAAAAGGAGTAACGATTAATTCAAATGACTGTTTCGTTAAACTACCAGCATCTCCGGCGCTCCGGCCCGGTACTTTAGCAGCATCAAAAAACATTAACCATGAAACATATTGCAATTATTGGTGCAGGGCTCAGCGGACTGGTAACAGCCAAAGTGTTTTTGCAGAAAGGTTATAAAGTAACTGTGTTTGAAAAAGCCGGTGACCTTGGCGGTGTATGGGAAGCCAGCCGGTTATACCATGGTGTGGCCACGCAAACGACAAGGGATGAATATGCTTTTTCCGATTTCCCGATGCCTGCTGACTATCCGATGTGGCCATCGGGTGCGCAGGTACAGCTTTATCTCCGGGATTATGCAGCACACTTCCAGGTACTGTCCTGTATACGGTTCCATACTATTGTCAACAACCTCAGTTACCGGCATAAGTGTTGGCATGTCAGTTATACCGATCTGAAAACCGATACAGGGGAACAGCAGAAATTTGACTTTGCCGCTGTATGTGCCGGCACCTTTCACAAACCTTATATACCGGAGTTCAGCGGTCAGGAGGAATTCATCCGCGGGGGTGGGCAGATTCTTCACTCCAGCCAGATCAGGGATTCTTCTTTACTGAAAGGAAAAAAAGTGGCCGTGCTGGGCTTTGCCAAATCGGCGACAGATATTGCCACGCTTGCGGCAGATGAGGCGGCCGGCTGTACACTGATCTACCGGAAAGCTCAATGGAAAGTGCCGCGTTATTTCGGTAACAAGATCAATATGCGCTACCTGTTGTTCTCGCGCTTATCGGAAGCATTCTTTGATTCGCCGCGCAAATCGGCAGGTCAGCGCCTGCTGCATACGCTTGGACGCCCGCTGGTATGGGCGCAATGGCGGGGACTGGAAGCTTTACTTAAAATGCAGTTCTCACTCAAAGCCTGCGATATGGTGCCGGCCCACCGCATCGAAGACCAGATCAGTTGCAGTCTCGGTGTGGCACCGGTAGGGTTTTATGAGAAAGTACGTAAAGGAACGATCGAAGCCAGGCGTGCAGAGATCGCCCGCCTGGAGGCCAGCAAGATAGTATTGAATAATGGTGATGCCATCGAAGCCGATTTATTGGTGTGTGGCACCGGCTTCACTCAGGAATTGCCCTTCCTCGAAACTAAATGGCGTGAAAAAGTTATTCAGCAGCATGCTTATCATCTTTATCGCAACATCGTTCACCCGGATGTGCCGGCGATGGGTTTCATTGGTTACAATTCCAGTTTGTTTACCACGCTTACCTCAGAAGTGGCGGCGCATTGGCTGGCCTGTTATGCGGAAGGTCAATTACGGCCGGTGACAAAAGAAGCAATGCAGGACGAAATAAACTATATGCATGTCTGGAGAAAACAATCAAGACCCGTATCTGCTGAATTCAGCGGCACCTGTATTGCGCCGTTCAACTACCTGCATCTCGACATGCTGATGAAAGACATGGGTCTGCGAACGAAACTCACGCGTTCGCCACATGAATATTTCAAGCCGATCAACCCTGCCGACTACCGGCGGCTTCTCAAGCCGGTGTCTGGTTATATCTGGCAACCGAAATTCATCCGGCCGGTAACACCTGAAGAACACACGGCAGAACTATTCTGAAATTTCAAAATCACAAACAACACATATGAAACGACTATTGACCGTACTGCTAATGGCAGCGGGATGGCAGGCTGCATCCCAAAATGTAAAACCGGGCTTTAAGGCCGCGGTGCAAATGAATACGTTTACGGGTTACGAAACCGTGTATGATAAATTCTCCGGTACTAAACCGGGATGGCTGGCCGGGCCAACGATTGAATTTAGCTTATCCGGAACGTTTGCTATTCAGTCGGGATTGCTGTTCTCGACGCAAGGCGGCGATCTGGGGCCTTATGTTATTAATATTTATGCCATGCAGTTGCCGGCCGTGGCGGTGTATCGCCGGCAGCGATTCTTTATTGGCGCAGGGCCCGTACTCTCCTACGGTCTTCACGGCAGGTTTGAAGGAGGAGACGACTGGAATGAATCGAGAGATTTGTATGAGGACGGCAGCGCATTGCCAATGAAAAGACTGGATGTGCAAGCGCAGGTGACGATGGGTTTCGATCTGTCGGAAAAATTTCAACTCGGTAGTTTTTACAACAAGAGTTTATTGAATACCAGCAACCACACAGACGATCCTGCATTCAAAACCAGGCTCGACTCTTACGGTATTTCACTCAACTATATTTTCTAATACTCAATAAAAGACAATGAAAAAATACCTGACAATAATCATAGCCATATTTTTTGCAACAGTTCTTCACGCACAGAAAATCCGGTATGGCGTGGAAGCGGGAATCAATACCGGTTATCTAAACCTCAAAGGCGATGATGGCATAGAAAATAACAGTACAGGCTGGCAGGGTGGCTTTACAGCACTCATCCCTGTTGGAAAGCAACTGGCTCTTCAACCAAAAATGTTGCTGGTACAACGCAATACGCGGGTGTCTTACGGCCGTTTTGATCTCAAATTCCTGGAAGTACCCGTTTGCCTGGTATATTCCAAAGATGGATTTACGGCTGGTGCAGGCGCAGGCCTGGTGTATGGCGTAAGCGCGAAAGCCCGCTATAAATACGAAGATGAATCATCAATTTATAGTCTGTATGAACCAAATGAATCCGAAATCATTCTTCGACGGGCGGGCATAACGGCCAATGTGACGATGGGATACATTTTTCCGAACGGCATTGCTGTGAATGCTCACTTCTCGCCGGTGCTGAACGATCTGCAGAAAGACGGTTATGTGGAAAGTATCTATTCGAAGACGATCGGATTCTCGGTAGGTTATTATTTTCGTTAAGGCTGGTTTAGATATAGTGTTTATTATGCAACAAATCCCTGGCCTCGTGCCGGGGATTTTTGTCTCGTTAAAGTAGCGGGATGCTAAACGATGCCATTTATAGCGATAAAGAAAAGCCGGAATGTAGATTTCCGGCTTATTCATTTGAAATCTATTCAGATTATTTACGTGCATTCAGGTTGACCAACAACTGATCCAGCCTTTCAAGCGTTGACATCATTCCTTCTTCCATACCCATTTGGATGGTTGTTTCGAGGTCGGCCAGTGATTTATAGGTCACTACTGTTTCCACCAATGTATTTTCTTCTTTATCGGTGAAAGTCACCAGCCATTCCGCACGGGGAAGATCGTTGTTGATCTCTCCTGCTTCATTGCTGAAAGCGTCCAATGCCGTATAAAAATCGACAGGACTGATCTTCACATACTCTGTATAACCCCAATATTCGGTTCCGTTGGGTTCTACCATGGCATAATGCCAGTGGCCGCCATCGCGAAAATCCATTGATTTGGTTTTGGTGGTCAAAGGTGCGGGAGCAAACCATTGATTCAATAGCTCGCTTTTGGTATAACAATCCCATACGAGACGGCGGCCTGCCGCGAATTCACGCCTTACGGTCAGCGTCTTCTTTTCTTTGTCGGTAATGAAATCAAACTGCAAATGACTGTTCATTATTTTTTCTTTTTAATAGTTGATAAGAGTTGATCAAGTTGCTGAAAGCGCGTCTCCCAGATCTTTCTGAATTGCTCCATCCATTTGTCCACCTCTTTCATTTTATCAATCTCCAATTGATAATAAATTTCACGGCCCTGCTGTTCCTGTTTCACCAGGTCGCATTCGGTTAAAATTCTCAGGTGTTTGGAAATAGCCTGACGTGTCATGTCGAAATGTTCGGCAATGGCATTGGGTGTCATGGCCTGCACGGCAATCAGGGTGATGATTCCTCTCCTGGTGGGGTCTGCAATAGCTTGAAAAATATCCCTTCGCACGAAAATGATTTATTTACTGATTAAGGGCAGGTATTTGTGGCGGTTATCAATGATAGCCCAGGTAATAACAGCGATGATGGCAAATACAATTGGCAGCCCGGAAGGCGCGAAATAAATATTCGTCAGCAGGATGCCGCTTAACACAGGAATGATCACCAGCACGCCGAGTGCTCTTGTTCTGGGAAAAATAAGCAGTATGCCGCCAATCAATTCCGCCGCTCCCACGAGTGGCATCAGCCAGCTTATCTCCATAAAAGCCATTCCCGCCCTGACCATCTTCTCGGGCATGTCTTTAGGCACCGGCATGTAATGAAAGAACTTGTCAAGGCCTGCGTTGATAAACATCAGGCCTGTGAGCAGGCACAGGACAAAAAGAATTTTCTTTTGCATAGTAGTTTTGTTTTAATGGTAAACCGTTCGGTTGCAAATATAAGTGCAACTGTTTGGTTTCGCAAAAAAATACTGCGTTAAATTATGCCAGCAGCAACCCGCCGGTTTGCAGAATAAGATGGTTCCCGTTATCTTTGGTTAAACCGGTTGGCACTGAGAGGAATATTTACCATAGCAACTAAGGCGATCTTTTATTTAATGTTAGTCACACAGTCTTCCCTGTTTATGGTATTCCCGGTTATTCAGCAATCCTCCAGACAGGCGGAGTTCACCAACGAAATGAGTTCCTACGATGACTACTTGATTGAAAACTGCCTGGGAATTCCTGATCCCAGTCCTGCAGATGAATCAGATGATGCGGAACGTGTATTACAAATTGTACGGACAGAAGCATTTGACTGCCGGTATTCACTGAACGATTTTTTTAACTCCGTCGCTTCCCAAAAGCCCAACACCCTGCTCAAAACCCGGTTACTGATGCCGGTAGCCGAAGTTATTGTCCAACCTCCTCAGGCTTTATGCGTTTAACCGGTCCCCGGTTTTTACCTATGAACTGTTTCGCCACGCTGTTAGTGACGCCATCTTATTTACTTATTTAAAGCCTTGTAATGGACAATATTTTTGGAGCGGATCCTATTCCTTATTCACATTTGATCAACCTGGAAAAGCAATCAGGAGATATCATTGTTTATGCCATACCTGTGATGTTTGTGCTGACATTAGTCGAGATATGGTATTCATGGCGTAGTAATAAAAAGAACTATAGTGGCAAAGAAAGTTTTGGATCGTTATTGGTGGGCTTAGGTAATGTGGCCATTAATGTAGTGGCGAAGATGGGGTTGATCTATGCAGCCGTTTTTATGTACAACCTCGTGCCCTGGCGAATGACGCTGAACTGGTGGACGATCATCCCTTGTTTGTTAATCTATGATTTCTGTAGTTACTGGGCGCACAGGATTTCTCATTTTAATCGTTTTTTCTGGGCTACGCATATCGTTCATCACACGGCTGAAAACTATAACCTGACCGTATCGTTCAGATTGAGCTGGGTTCAGCATTTCAAAATCTTCTTTTTCCTGCCTGTTGCCTTAGCCGGTTTTCATCCGGTTGTATTTTTCCTGGTTAACCAGATAGGCGTATTATTTCAATTCTGGCAACACACCGAACACATTGGCAAGTTTCCCTCCATCATTGAAAAACTGATTGTAACGCCTTCCAACCACCGGGTGCATCATGGTTCCAACGAGCGGTACCTGGACAAAAATTTCGGGGTGATGTTCATTATCTGGGACAAACTTTTCAAAACCTACCAGATAGAGGATGAAAAGCCAAACTACGGGATTACGAAAAAAATCAACAGCACGGTGAACCCGCTCTACCTCAACTTTCATGAATATGGCGACATCATCAATGATGTAAAAAAAGCGAAAGGCTTCCGGCAAAAACTTTTCCAGCTCTTCGGAAGTCCTTCCGCCGTTGACAAGGCTAATAAACTGAAGCAGGCGGAAACGGAGGCAAAAATGGAAGCCGCCAATCGTGCATGATTTTTCGGCGACTTTATTACTTCTGGAAAGAAAGTTGATAGTTCTATAGCAGGAAATTTATCGCTCCATGAATACCCCAACCAGCAGCCAGTGTTTTGTTTGCGGCAAAGAAATGCCCTATAGCCCCCGTTACCCGGAAAGGTTATGTGAAGCGTGTATGAAAATGGCTGTGAATGAAAAGGGCGAAAAGTTATCCTTCTATAACGAGGCTATGTCCGGCGGGTTTATTTCTTACAACGAATCAACCAAAACGAACGGAGAGGAACATATCTGCTATATAAAAGGATATGAATGTTACGCCAAAGAAGCCTATATGGGCGGGATCGTAATCGTTCCGACGGAGAAGGGCAAAGAGAAAAAAATTAACCGGCAAAAACAAAACAGCAAGATCAGGAATGTAGCCATCCTTATTTCGGCTATACTTGGACCCGCCGCGATATGGGGTGCTTATTCCATTAGCCGGGACGGGTACTTCAATAACGGTTTTACGTTACTTGATGTGTTGATGATTACTGGAAGTATTAGTTTATTTCTCTTTATCAGCCTGACACTGTACCGGTATAAAATTTTTCTATGGCTGGCAGGATTGCTGTATGCGGCCACCGGATACTATACCTCTTACTACTATGGTTATAGAAATGATGCCTTTCTGGGTGCTGTTGCGATAATAGGCACGACAAGTGCGGCCCTGTTGCTTAACTATTTACTGTTCAGTACAGGTTATATTGGTAACAAAATGAAATCCTTTCAAGGGGGTAAGCAGCGGGGAAACGCAGCATGGATATTGCTGATCATTATCCCTGTATTACTGCTTATCGCTGGTCATATTTTTATTTCCATTAAGGGAGAAGAGAGAGTGGACAAAATAATCGAAACCGCGCCCTCCGCCACTACCCTTGCTACCGTAAAAGAGGTCAGGGAATACAAAACAATCACCCGGCACAGAAGGAACAACGTGCATAACGATGCACTATTGCAATACACCGTAAACGGTGATACGTTTTACAGAATGCTGGATAATAGAGGTACCCTTTACACAGCAGGTTCAACACTCGAAATAAAATATGTTGTTGACGATCCATATATGATCAGGGTGATGAAAGCTGATTAAACAGGACCAGATACAAACTTCGATTTCTTTTTTTTGCTCTCCGGGATATCAGGATGAGAAATTGATGGAGCAGCGCCAGCATTTTCCCAAAACAAAAAAGCCTCTCGTTTCAGAGAAGCTTTTTGTGCCCAAGACTGGATTCGAACCAGCACGCCGTTTCCAGCGCTACCACCTCAAGGTAGTGCGTCTACCAATTTCGCCACCTGGGCTTAAGGGGATGCAAATATACGTTTTCCGCTTTAATTTCAGCAAATCAATCTTTTTTTTCTGCGGGTTTCGGGTCCACTCCTTTATTCAATATGATACGGAACGTAGTGCCTTTGCCCAATTCCGAATGTTTGATGAACAGTTGTCCTTTGTGGTATTGCTCGATGATGCGTTTGCACAAACTCAATCCAAGCCCCCACCCTCTTTTCTTCGTGGTAAATCCGGGCTTGAACACTTTCGCAATATTCTTCCGCGTAATGCCTTTGCCCGAATCTGTCACATCTATGATTACCGTTTCCTTTTCTTCGCGGATGTCCACGTCAATCGATCCTTTACCATCCATCGCATCCAGCGCATTCTTCAGCAGATTTTCAATCACCCAGTCGAATAAGGGCCCTGATATGCGGACCGGCAATTCAGTCAGCCCATGCGTTTCGATACTAAAACTCACTTTTCCGGGCGCTCTTTTGCGGATATAGTCCACCATGTTATTTACCTGGCGGATGAGATCCATGCGCTCGAGCTGCGGTGTGCTGCCGATTTTACCAAAACGGTCGCTCACCAAGCGCAGGCGGTTCACATCTTTTTCCAGTTCCTGTACGATGCGGGCATTTTCGGGTTGATCTTTCATCATTTCCACCCAGCCTTCCAGCGATGAAACAGGCGTACCCAGTTGGTGTGCGGTTTCTTTCGCCATCCCCGCCCATACCTGGTTCTGCACTGAGCGGTAACTGCTGCGCAACGACAAAATGGTCAGTAAAATGAACAGAGCAACGATCACGAGCTGCACAATCGGATAATAAGTGACCTGTCCCAGCAGCGGTGTATGTCCGAAATAATAGCGATTGACTTTTGAAGAATCAACCGGATCTATATAAAGGATCGGTGAGTTGATGGACTTGAGTTGCTGTAATTCTTTTTTAAGAAAAAGCGGATCATTCTCAACGGCCGCTGAATCGAGATTGACATAGTTGGTAATGCTGTCCTTCTCGTCGGTCTCGATGATCGGAATATCGTGGTTATCGGAAATGATCTTGAATGCCAGCCGCACATCGGTACTCGCCGGATTCAGCAACGATTTACTCGCCTCTACCCACTGCTCGACTTTGGTCCGCTCTTCCGCGGCGATCTTCCGCGAGAGGTACTGCGAATAAAAAATGGTTCCCGTCACGATGCAGATCGCGATCAGTGCAAGCCCGGTGCGCAGGTTGAGGAATTGCTGAAACATGGTTCGAAGATAGGAGCTAATTTGAGGATTTGATAATTTGAAAATTAGGTAATATCGACCCAATCGATGAGCCACAACTCATTTTCAAATCATCAAATTTTCAAATTATCAAATTAGCATCTATATCTTTGGCTCCCTTATGCAACCACCTCTCGTAGCTGTAGTAATCCTTAACTGGAATGGCCGTCGTCACCTGGAGCAGTTTCTGCCTTCGGTGATGGCTGCGAGCTATGGCAATCAGCGGGTGATTGTGGCAGATAATGGCTCTACCGATGATTCAATCGCGTTTCTCCGCGAACGCTATCCTGCTATACGCATCATCGAACTCGGGCGGAATTATGGCTTTGCCGGCGGTTACAACCGTGCGTTGAAACAGGTAGACGCTCCTTACTATATATTATTGAATTCGGATGTGGAAGTAACACCGGGCTGGATCGAACCGATGGTGCAACTGCTGGAAAGCGATCAACAGATTGGCGCCTGTCAGCCCAAGCTGCGGGCCTATCATCACCCGGAATTATTTGAATACGCCGGTGCGGCAGGCGGCTGGCTGGACCGCTATGGTTATCCGTTTGCCCGCGGGCGCATCTTCGATATATGTGAAGTAGACCGGGGACAATATGATAAAACGGTCCCGGTGTTCTGGGCCAGCGGAGCGGCCTTGTTTATCCGTTCGGCGGTGTTTCATAGCGCAGGCGGTTTTGATGAATATTTCTTTGCGCACCAGGAAGAAATCGATCTCTGCTGGCGGGTACAATTGGCGGGTCACCGCGTATTTGCATGTCCGGCATCTGTGGTATACCATGTGGGCGGAGGTACGTTGCCGCGGGGTAATTCAAGAAAAACCTACCTCAACTTCCGGAACAACCGGATCATGCTGTCGAAAAATCTGTCCTGGCAGGAAAAGCTGTGGGTAATGCCGTTCAGGTATATGCTGGATGCGGTGTCGGCATGGAAAGGACTGCTGACCGGAGATGGCGGTTATTTTGTGGCAATTGTGCGGGCGCATATGTCGTATGTGAAATGGCGTTTGTTCAAAAGGCACCTGAGTGTGTTTCCCAAAGAGCGTGGCCGGCCGGTGGAAGGACGGTTCAAAGGCAACCTGGTGTGGCTGCATTTTGTGAAAAAGAAAAAAATCTTTGCAGAAATTGTTAAAAAAGAGGCGTGATTATTCGTTGAACCTCTTATTTTTGCACCATAAATTTAGGGTATGGCTCATACGGAAGAATATCAACATGAATTAGAGAAAATCCAGGATCGTGACTTTGCTCATAACTGGGTATCTTCTTCTGCTTTTATATTTTATTTGAGCGTGGCATGCATTGTTGCGTTTTCGTTTGGCGGTTGTTATCAACTGTATACGAAGCGTTACCACAAGCAGAATGTGACTATTCAGGAGAGCACTTTGTACACGCCGAAGTACAAGTAAAAAATAAAAAAACTTCGTAAAAAGTTTTTTAGAAAGTAACAAACTCCTATTTTTGCAACCCCTTAGTTCTTTGGCCGCCAATAGTTGATTAGTTGATGATTGGCAGTTAGTTATGCGGAAGTAGCTCATTTGGTAGAGCACGACCTTGCCAAGGTCGGGGTGGCCGGTTCGAGCCCGGTCTTCCGCTCTAAGATCCCGCTTCGGCGGGATTTTTTTTGACTGGTAGTAATTCATCAGTCTGTAGCCCTGGTGGTGAAATTGGTACCCCGAAGCTTCGGGGACGCAGTCCCGAAATGTCGGGATTAAAATCCTGCAACCAACGACTAAACAGGGAAGTTCTTTTCATAACATTACCACTGCCCTGGTGGTGAAATTGGTACCCCGAAGCTTCGGGGACGCAGGCCCGAAATGTCAGGATTAAAATCCTGCAACCAACGACTAAACAGGGAAGTTCTTTTCATAACATTACCACTGCCCTGGTGGTGAAATTGGTAGACACGCAGGACTTAAAATCCTGTTTGCAGCAATGCAAGTGCCGGTTCGACCCCGGCCTGGGGCACAAGCTTTAAAACCTTCCCTCGCAGCAATGCGGGGGTTTGTTTTATTATCTACTCACACTTCTTCCTTCCAGAAGGTCTAAAAATCAAACAATGGACTTTTCTGTGTATATCCTCTTTTCCGAAAAACTTGGGAAGTTTTATATCGGCACAACCGATAATGTTGACAAAAGATTACTGGAACATAACACTGGCAAGTATAAAACAGCTTTCAGCACAAAAGGAGTTCCATGGACTTTGTTCATGGACATACCATGTAGTTCAAGTAAGCAGGCTTACGATTTGGAGGCGTTCATTAAGAAAATGAAATCAGCCAACTTTGTCCGCAGGTTGAAGAATCAACCGGAAATAATTTCGTCTGTGTTGGAAAAACTAGAGAGCCATAAAAGGTAAACACGCAGCCCCGAGGCTTCGGGGTTAAAATCCTGTTTGCAGCAATGCAAGTGCCAGTTCTACCCCGTCCCGAACCTTCGTCCCGAACCTTCGGGATGGGGCACAAGCTTTGAAACCTTTCCTCGCAGCAATGCGGGGGTTTGTTGTTTTATCTATAGTTTACGCAGCCCGAAGTCACGTCCTCAAATAGCCCGTGGTTCGTGTATACACCATAGCCGTCAACTTAGTGTTAGAGGAAGAAACGGTTTGTTTCAAGGGAACTGAGTCTGAAAGCGATCAATGAGATAGCCGGTAAGTTAAGCGCCATTTTTTCACCGCAGCAGTTAAATGCGTTGGCACTTCAAACAGGATTGATCCAACGTAAACGCAAATTGGGCGTGGAGAGTTTTGTGCGGATGTTGTTGTTTGATCAGTATGAGTATGGAGCGGCAAGCCTGCAGCAACACAGCCTGAAGCTATGGCAGCAGGAGGCTGTTTGTATGAGCCGGCAGGCGCTGGATAAGCGGTTCACGCCGGGTTCAGTGGTCTTCGT
>NZ_AUDS01000014.1 GCF_000425585.1 Terrimonas ferruginea DSM 30193 | reverse complement strand
AAGAGCGCTTGAAAAAAGAACAGGCCCAAACCAGCAATAAGCACAAATACAAGGTCAATCGTACTAATACATTAGCCATCGTCAAATATCACTTGCATGTAATGGTGGTCAAAGGAATGGTTGTTCCATGTCTGAAAGCGATCGACAGTATACTGCTGAAAACAAAGGAAATTATCCGGCCAGCAAGACGCTTCCCCCGGAAACACCTCAAAAAAAAACCGCCAAACTCAAACTATAAACACCTCTAAAGCCTTAAGGAAACGACATTGATCTTCCCCCGATGATCCCGGTTACCGGGATGCTGAAGCAACTAAACAACTGTATGAAGCATATCAAACTTCGCCTGACTGCATTGAGTTTTCTGGAGTTTTTTATCTGGGGCGCCTGGCTGATCACGATCGGTGCGTATTGTTCCCAGACCAAAGGCTGGACATTTACCGAGTTCGGAGCTATTTTTTCAACTATGGGTATTTCGGCTGTGTTTATGCCGGCCGTGATGGGTATCATTGCCGACCGCTGGATCAATGCTGAACGTTTGCTGGGTATATGCCACATAGCAGGAGCCATTTTGCTGATGTATGTACCCGAGGTCGCTGACCCTAAAACTTTTTTCTGGGTAATGCTGGTGTATATGCTATTTTACATGCCTACCATTTCCCTGGCCAATACGGTATCTTATGCCACACTTGTTAAGAGCGGAAAAGATATTATAAAAGACTTCCCGCCTATCCGCGTATGGGGAACGATCGGTTTTATAGCCGCCATGTGGACTGTAAGCTTGCTTCATTTCGAAACGTCGGCAAAACAATTCTATGTGGCTGCAGCGGCCTCCATTGTCTTTGGAATATACTCGTTTACATTGCCAGCCTGCCCACCACAGCCTTCGAACGCTGCTAAGAAAAGCTTGAGCGAAAGACTCGGGCTGCGCGCCTTTAAGTTATTTGCGCAAACCAAAATGGCGCTGTTCTTTATATTTTCCATGTTACTCGGGGCAGCGTTGCAACTGACCAATGCCTATGGAGATACTTTTCTGCACGACTTTGCCAAAATACCCGAATACCAAGGCCTGACAGCTGTGAAATATCCTGCTATCATTATGTCTATTTCCCAGATTTCAGAAACTGTATTTATCCTGGCCATTCCGTTCTTCCTGCGCCGCTTCGGTATCAAACAGGTAATGTTGTTCAGCATGATCGCATGGGTACTTCGCTTCGGCCTGTTTGCCTACGGCAATCCAGGCGACGGCCTCTGGATGATCATTCTTTCTTGCATTGTGTATGGCATGGCATTCGACTTCTTTAATATCTCAGGCTCTCTATTTGTCGATACACAAATTGCGCCCGATATAAGGGCCAGTGCACAAGGCGTATTCATGATGATGACCAATGGATTCGGCGCACTCGCAGGCAGTTATATCAGTGGTGTGGTAATCGATTCATATTTCCTGCTACCTGACGGTACAAATGATTGGCATAGCATCTGGCTGGCATTTGCAGCGTATGCGCTGATTGTGGCCGTGTTGTTCGCCATTTTCTTCCGACATAAACACGATCGCAATGCGCCGGCGCAGATGATTGCTCATTAGGAGTGAATCGTCAATGGTGAATGGTCAATAAGTCAATGAGTGAATAGGTGAATCGCTGTTCTACTTAATACCTAATACTTACTACTTAATACGGCTGTTCCGTTCCGGAGCTACTTAAAATGAATATAATCACTCACCAGCGGCGTTTCTCCATGCTGGCGTAACAACAATGCTATTTGTCCGCGGTGATAAGTAGAGTGATTGATTACGTGAAAAAGAATATCCTTTACTATTTTACTGAATTCCTGCCCACGTGTATTAACATAACGGATGCTAGCTTCCAAATCCGTAAACTTAGCCAGTACATTTTGTGAGTGAAGATGATTGCGGCGGTTGATTTCGGCGTATTCTTCCACGGTGCGAAAATCCCAGATGCCAAATGGCGGCTGATCGCGCTGGATGCGGCTGTTCCACACCTGGTGGGCATTGAGGATATGACTGAACAGCAGGTGTATCTTTTCCGGCAATTCACCGGCTTTGCGTTGCAACAACAACGCAAGTTGATGATTGCTGTGCTCATTGTAAGAGAACAGGTCGGGGAAGATGTTAAAAGCCAAAATTCAAAATTTAAAAGTGAATGGTGAATCGTCAATCGTGAATCGTGAATCGTCAATAAGTCAATAAGTAAATAAGTCAATAAGTCAATAAGTGAATAGGTCAATGACTGTTTTATTTACAACTTATCACTTAAAACTTATTACTAAAAGAAATCCCGCCATTCGGCGGGATTTCTTTTTAAATATGTGCTTCGATCTTTTTTACAAAGTTGCCTTTGGGCTGCGCACCAACCAGCTTGTCAACCACCTGTCCGTTTTTGATGAACAGAATAGCCGGAATGGACGTAATACCGTAGTTCATCGATACCTGCGGATTGTTGTCCACATTCACCTTACCGATATTTACTTTGCCATCATACTCTTTTGACAACTCCTCGATAACCGGACCGATCGCGCGGCAGGGACCACACCACTCTGCCCAGAAATCCACCACAGTCAGTTGATCAGAAGACAGGACATCTGCCTGGAAGTTTGCATCATTGAACTCTTTTGCCATTGTGTTTATTTTAAGTTTTTTTAAGTGTCGCTTTACGAACAAGGGACTGCAAATTTAAGTCCTCTTGAGATAACAGGCAGGGGTAGCAGAAGGTTGTGTAAAAAATGTCATTATTTTCCGCTGCTCCTGTCGTATTAGCATGTGTATCAGGTCAATTGTACCTGTACGTCCAGCTCAGGTTTTTCCTGTAAATATTGTATCAGGTCATCATTCATTTCCAGCCCGTTACCGCCTGTTACCATACTGATTCTCAGTTCCTGCGCGGGTTCCATCACCACAAATTGCAGCGCCGTATCGCCGGGATGGGAGCGGCGGTTCGCTTCCATAAAATCAATCAGGTCGCTGGTGATATACCGGGCTTGCGTACTGATTGTCAATTGTTTGGTCAGGGTTTTCTTCAGCGTTTCGGCCAGCGATACACCCGTAATCTTGAATTCAAATTCTTCTTTATTGAAGCGCGGCTTAAAATAGCCGGTGATGTACACCGCAGTTCCCTGCACCAGGAAGGGATGGAGACGCAGGTATTCTTCCCGGAAAAGGGATACTTCCGTTTTGCCTGTGTAGTCTTCCAGGTTAAATCTTCCATATTTATTGCCGTTCTGCGCCACGCGGTGATCCGCCGATGCTACGAGGGCAATCAACCGGAACTGACGGCCGGGGTTGGATTGCATCCTGATCGAGTCGCGGAATTCATTGAAGTCGCCGATCGGCGTTACACCGTAATGTTTCATTTCAAAACGGTAGTGATCCAGCGGGTGACCGCTCAGGAACATCCCCGTTACTTCTTTTTCATAGTCCAGTTGCTGCGTCAGCGACCAGGGGGCACAGTCAGGCAGACGCGGCGTCGGAATCTCAATGCTGTCCGGCATATCGCCAAAGAGCGTGTTGCTGGCAGATACACTTTGGTTGGACATGGTTTGTCCGTAACGGATGATCTTTTCCAGCCCCGTTGCAGTTTCGCCAGGCACAATCGTGAAATATTGCGCGCGGTGATGCTCGGGGAAACAGTCAAAAGCGCCGGCATACGCGAGGTTTTCCAGCGTCTTTTTATTGACCGTACGCTGATTGACCCTGCGGATGAAATCAAATATATCGGTGAATGGTCCGTTCTTTTCACGCTCTTCGATAATGCTTTCAACAGCCGCTTCTCCCACGCCTTTCAATCCTCCCAAACCGAAACGGATCACACCGGCTTTATTTACCGCAAATCCTTTCAGCGATTCATTGATGTCTGGCCCCAATACCTGGATGCCCATCGGCTTACATTCTTCCATGAAGAAGGTTATCTTTTCAATACTGCCGGCGTTGTTTAATACGGCAGACATGTATTCTCCCGGGTAATGCGCTTTCAGGTAAGCGGTCTGGTAGGCTACATACGCATAACAGGTGGAGTGTGATTTGTTAAACGCGTATTGTGCAAATGCCTCCCAGTCGGTCCAGATTTTTTCCAGTTTATCTACCGGATGTCCTTTGGCGGAAGCTCCGGTAATGAACTGGTTTTTCATTTTATCCAGTACCGCAATTTGCTTTTTACCCATGGCCTTTCGCAGTACGTCGGCATCACCTTTGCTGAAGCCCGCAATTTTTTGCGCGAGCAACATTACCTGTTCCTGGTATACGGTAATGCCATAGGTTTCCTGCAGGTATTCTTCCATTTCCGGCAGGTCATATACGATCTGCTCCCGGCCGTGTTTACGATCGATGAAGTTGGGGATATAAGCCAGCGGACCCGGGCGATACAGGGCGTTCATCGCAATGAGGTCGGCAAATTGGTCAGGCTTGAGATCACGGAGATATTTCTGCATCCCGGGACTTTCAAATTGAAAAGTACCGATGGTAGCAGCCTGCTGATACAACTCGAATGTTTTCTGATCGTCGAGAGGTATTTCGTCGATATTGATTTCCACACCATGATTCTGTTTGATCATGGTGAGTGCATTCTTGATAATGGTGAGGGTCTTCAGCCCCAGGAAGTCCATTTTGATAACGCCGGCATCTTCGATGATGCTTCCTTCTATCTGCGTTACCCAGAGATCAGAATCTTTGGCAATGGAAACCGGAATCAGGTCTGTAAGGTCGCGCGGGGCAATGATGATACCCGCAGCGTGGATACCTGTGTTGCGGACAGAACCTTCGAGACGTTCCGCTTCATGCAATACTTTGCTGAGCGGACTGTCTTTCTGATTATAAATATCGCGGAGCTTTCTCACGGTTTCGATGTCCTCGCTCTGCAGGCCATCCTTTTCTTCGAGTGATTTTGGACCGTCTTTTGTTTTCAGCGGTGCGTGCAGTACACGGCGAAGTTCGATACCTGGTTTATCCGGTACCATCTTTGCGAGTGCGTTGGACTCAACAAGCGGCAGATCAAGTACACGTGCCACGTCCTTGATACTCATTTTTGCGGCCATGGTGCCATAGGTAATGATCTGCGCCACCTGGTTCTTGCCGTATTTATCTACTACATAATCGATCACCTTCTGCCTTCCTTCATCGTCGAAGTCCGTATCGATATCCGGCATCGATTTACGGTCGGGGTTAAGGAAACGTTCGAACAGCAGGTTGTATTTGATGGGGTCGATGTTGGTGATGCCTATGCAATAAGCCACTACGGAGCCTGCGGCAGAACCACGACCCGGTCCGATGAATACGCCGATATCGCGGCCGGCTTTGATAAAATCGCTCACGATAAGAAAGTAACCCGCAAATCCCATGGTCTTGATGGTGAACAGTTCGAAGTCGATACGTTCCCTGATCTCTTCCGTGATCTCGCTGTACCGACCGGCTGCACCTTCATAGGTCAGGTGCTTCAGGTATTCCCACTGGTTGTTAACGTCGGGTTTGATAATGTCTTTCCCGATTTTTTCATCTGTGTGGTGTATCTGAAACTGTGGAGGAATCGGGAAGGCCGGTAGTAAAATATCGCGCTTCAGGTTCAGGACATCTATCTTGCTGACGATCTCGTTGGTATTATCGATGGCTTCCGGCAGATCCGAAAACACTTTGCTCATCTCCGCCGTTGTTTTGAAATAAAACTGATCGTTGGGAAATGCGAAGCGTTTGTTTTTGATCTGTACATCGTCATCGTTGAACTCTCGCAGGGCAGGAGTGGCCTTCTTTTCACCGGTGTTGATGCAAAGAAGGATATCATGCGCATCGAAGTCGCTCTGATCCACATAGTGTGAGTCGTTGCTGGCGATAATGCGTACGTTGTATTTGCGTGCAAATTTTATCAGTACTTCATTTACCTTATCCTGCTCGGCCATGCCATGGCGTTGCAGTTCTACATAGTAATCCTCTCCAAAGCGGTCGAGCCACCACTTGAATTCTTTTTCGGCTTCGTCTTCGTTCTGGCGCAGGATGGCTTGCGGCACCGCGGCACCCAGGCAGCAGGTAGTGGCGATCAGTCCTTCGGAATATTTTTCGATCAGTTCTTTGTCGATACGGGGATACTTGCTGTATAGTCCTTCGATGAATCCGTAAGAAGTAAGCTTGACAAGATTGCGGTAGCCCTGTTCATTTTTTGCGAGTAAAATCTGGTGCTGACGCTGGTCCTTCAATTCTTTGGTAAAGGTCTTGATATGCCTGTTGGCTACCACATAGAATTCGCAGCCGACAACCGGTTTTACTTTGAGGTTGCCGTTTTCATCTTTGTGTTTATAAGCTTCCGAAACGAATTCAAATACGCCGAACATGTTGCCGTGGTCACTGATGGCCAGTGCAGGCATACCGTCGGCAACCGCTTTTTTATAGAGGTTCTGAATGGAGGCGGCTCCATCCAGCAAAGAGAACTGCGTATGTACGTGAAGGTGTGAAAATTTCATAAACTCAAAATCACTTTATCGGGTTTTGCGGAAACTGAATACCTGGATGCTGCCGTTGGAATAACTGCAGACCCATGCTTCCAGTTTATCGGCATCTTCAAAAATGTCTACTCCCACCGGATGCCCTTTGCACGGCAGGGAGGCTATGTTCTCAAATCCTTTATCTGTTATTTTCAATACTTCCACATAGTCGCTGCTGTAGCAGGTAACAAAGAGGAAGCGATGATTTTTCGACAGCATGATCGTGCGGGGTTGCGCATGTGTGCCGATCGAAAAAAGTGTTTTGCCCGTGGCTGCATCGAGGCAGGCTACTTTAGCAAGACGGTTATAGGACACAAAAAGATGTCCGCTTGTATCCATCACCACATGTCTTGGATTGGATGCAACGGCCAATGTGGTATCAATCTTCCATGTTTTGTGATCGATCACGGCGAGGCTGGCTCCGCCCATGATGGCCACATAAGAGCGTTGTTGCGAATCATCCACCGCTATGCCGCGCGGAATGGCGCTTACGGGCACGGTCGCTACCACTTTTGCATAAGGATAACGTGTTTCGTCTGTTTCCAGTATGCTCACGTTGTACGAATGCCAGTTGCTCACCAGCAGATGTTTGCTGTCTGCCGTGCGTGCGACCACTTTGGGCGTTTTACCCGTTTCAATGAGCGGAACATAAAAGGAGTCCACCAGTTTTTTATCGGCACCCAGCAGGCGGATCTTTTTTCTGCGGATGCCTGCCAGGGTATCTGTGGTGTTGTTGGCCAGCGGATCATCGACGCGTATGGGCACAATACCTTCTGCGTTGTGAAGCGATACCCATAACCATTTATCATCATGTGAAAGGCAGGCTTCCACGGGCTTTTCTTCATAAGAAGGGATCGGTTTTTCTTTTACATAGTCCCAACCGGTGCCGCGGGTAGGAGCAAATTTGAATTCGTGTGTCACTTTTCGGGAGGCCTGATCGAATTCATAAATGCTCATGCCTTCCAGGTTCATGGCGTAAAGGCGGCTGCCTTTGGCGTTGAAAAGGACAGATTTTGTTCCCGGCGCGGCCGATAATATTTCTTTTTTCTCATATATCAGCCCTGAATAAGGTGGCAATGCCGCCGGTTCGGGCGCCGTGGTATCCGTTGCCGGCAATTTTTTTTCGACGTGCAAATTGCTGGTCAATTCTTTCTGCGGCGGAGCGGAATCCGTAGATTGGCAGGCAGTTGCCAGCAAAAAGAATGAAGCAAAGGATACAATCTGGTACATGGTTAATGGCTTGAATGATGCCGGGATTGCGGAAGAATTGATCAGGATTATCCCTGAATGGCAATTTACCCCTGCAAATTTCGTTAAATAGAAGTTCCGATTTAACAGATTTATCCTATATTTTTGCACCTTTCTGATCCGAGCCGACAACAAAACCTAAAAAGCCTTCATGGTTAAGCAAATCACTTATTCCGCGCTGTTCGCTTTGACATTGGCCAGTTGTTCCACGCTTCAGCCGGCAGCTACTGCCAGCAGGAAGCCGTCCGTTAGCGAAGAGAAATCTTCTTCTGCCGGGCAGGTACGTTTTCTGGATGATATTTCAATGGATGCCAACGCTTCCAAACCGGAAGCCAAACCCGCGTATGAGTCGCCTTCGCGGCGCACATCCGGCGGCACCGCCAGCACCCGCGATCACCGTGACAACCGCTCTGCGTCTTCGTCACGCCTGCTGAACGAAAAAGCGCCCGTTGTTGAAAAGACAACTGCTGTTCAGCTTAAATATGCCATTTTAATGAACACTGAGGTGGAAACGCTTAAAGACATGCATCTGCTGGAATATGTGGATGAATGGTACGGCACGCGTTACCGCATGGGTGGTAATGACAAAAGCGGCATCGACTGTTCGGCCTTTACCAAAGCGATCTATCTCTCTGCCTTCGGTGTTACGTTGCCCCGCACGGCGCGTGAACAATACCGGGCTGCGCGCATCGTGTCTTCCACAGAATTGAAAGAAGGAGATCTTGTTTTCTTCAATACACGCGGAGGCGTTTCGCATGTGGGCATTTACCTGGGCTATAACAAATTCATTCACGCGTCCACTTCGCAAGGCGTGACGGTGAGTGATATGTTTGATCCTTATTACCTGAAACGTTTCCTGGGATCGGGCCGTATCGAGCGTTCCGAGGCGAAAGCTAAAACGCCCGGCGACGAAGAGGCTCAAAGAGGATTTTAATCGTTCCGTTTTCTTCAGCTTTTCTTTTTCTGTAATCCCAGTCTTTCCAGGACGGATTGCCATATCGGCATCACATCCGGCGAGATGCGCAACAGCAATGCACCGCCGCCATAAATAACCAGTGCGGTTGCGCTGCGTGCCACCATTGCGCCTACTCCGCTGCTGTTGCGGAACAAGAGCCAGGATACAAGGAATGCAATACCTCCAAGCAGCAGCGTGTACAACGAGCGTATGTTAAAGGGGAAAAATTTAAACTTTCTCCAAAGAAAAACAACACGGATAGCATTGTAAAGCGTAAAACCGATGAGATTGGCAATGGCCGGACCCACAATGTCGAATTCACGCGTCATCACAATGTTTACCGGCAACATTATTCCCAGTAAGATAATACCTGTAATGAGTTCGAATTTCCAGTAGTTGGAAGTGGCAATGATCTGTGCGTTGACGCCGGTACCCAGGTCGATCACCCTGGTAAGCCCGAGAAAAATAAAGGCACTGAAACCTGCCAGATAGTCTGAGTTTAATTTGAATGTGATCACCGCATCATTGTAATTGAGCAGTATTAAAATATACATCGCGGCAGCAAACAACAGGAGGTTAATCGATGACCGCTGGTAAATGCGTTGAATGTTGCCATAGTTTTTGTCCTTCCATGAGCGGGACAAATGCGGAATAGCCGCTGAGATAATACTTCGTTGCGGAGCCTGTATAAGACTGGTCATGAGTTGGGCAAGCGTGAACACACCGGCCTTGGCAAGTCCATCCTTCAGAACAGATGCAATAACGATGCTGTCGAATACCTGGGATAAATTGAAGACAATCCCACTGGAAAAAAAGAAAGCGCAGAACAGCAGGATCTTGCGGAAAAAACGTCGTGTTATTTTCGTTACCCTGAAATAAAAATAAATCCGTTTGGTATAAACCAGGTAGGCCAGCAAGGTAAGCGCAATCACCAGGTAACCCAGGGAATAAAATTTAATAAACAGGTCAAAGTTGCCGATAACTCCTATAAGAAAGAGCAGAATGAGTAAGGTTGTAAAGGCCCGCCATTGTACTTCCTTCAGAAAATTGGTAAGCACCGATTTTCCCATGTTCCAGGCAAGACTTTCCAGGATGGTGAAAATGGTCAGGCCCAATGCCATGGGGAAAACCCAGTTGTAATAGTCGACGAAGAGCCCTGAGTTGGATCCGAATTTCCGTATAACAAGCGGTTTGAAAACAATGCCTGCCACCATTACCAATATAAAGCCTATTATACCCAGCAAGATGGACCAGGCCACCATGTCACTCTTTTTGGGTGAAAGGTGATCATTGTAATAATGATAAAACTTATAGATATAGGCGGGCATGGCCATGGTGGCAAACGAGGTCATCAACGTGGCCACCGCCACAAATATGCTCGTGAGACCGTATTGTTCGGGTGTGAACCAGCCGTCTTTGGTAAAAAAGAAAGTGTTCACAAATCCGATAGCAAAGCCCAGATAAATGACAACAGACGATATGATGCTTTGCCGCCGGATAGTACTCATGCAGTTCGATTGAAAGACCGGATCAGCCGGCTTTTTTTACTGTGATATAGAAATTCTTGTCTGCCGCAAAAGTCGCGTCTTTTTCTTTAGGTCCCAAAGTCTGCTTTTGCCAGCTCTCCGTAGGTTCAATCCAACGCGGAGTGTCGCCGATCAGCACTCTTACCGGCATGTTGAATCCTTTGATGCAGTTGGTCCAGCGATAACTGAGTATGTTTCCTTTAAGCTCGTATTCCAGTTGCGGTATGTTCACCGTGCGGAGGTATTGGTCGAATACTTTCTGCAGGTCTTTGCCTGCTTCTTTGCTGATGTATTTTTCTACATCGTTTGTGTTGATTGTTTGGTGGTAGAACCGGCTGTTCAGTCCGCGCAGGATGGCTTTGAATTTATTGTCGTCACTGATGAGCTGGCGGATGGTATGAATCATGTTGGCGCCTTTGTCGTACATGTCGCTGCTGCCTTCCTTGTTCACGCCATAAGGACCGATGATCGGTTTATCGTTTTCAATATTCCGGCGCAATCCCTGGCAATACGCATCTCCGGCAGCCACGCCATTTTTACATTCTACAAATAATACTTCGGAGTACGTGGTGAAGCCTTCATGCACCCACATGTCGGCAATATCATTCGTGGTGATGTTGTTGGCAAACCATTCATGTCCCGATTCATGCACGATGATATAATCCCAGTCGAGTCCCCATTTACTGCCGGAACGGTCCATACCGAGGTAACCATTTTTATAACGGTTGCCGTAGGCAACAGCGCTCTGGTGTTCCATGCCGAGATGCGGCGTTTCTACCAGCTTATAACTGTCTTCGTAAAAAGGATAGGGGCCGAACCATTGTTCAAAGCAGCGCATCATCGGTGCCACCTGCACAAATTGTTTGCGCGCTTTTTCAATATTGTAATCAAGCACCCAGTAGCTGCATTCGAGTTTGCCTTTTTCGCCGTCGAATGTTTCACCAAAATTGGTGTAGTAGCCGATATAAGGGACAATCGTGTAGTTGTTGATCGGGTTTTTTACTTCCCAGCGCCAGGTGGTGCGGCCGTTCATTGATTTTTTTTCTTTGAAAACACCATTGCCCACCGCTGTCAGTTCGTCCGGCACGGTGATGGAAAGTGTGGCGCCCCGATCGGGTTCATCGCCCTGGTAGTCTTTGCAGGGATACCATACACTGGCTCCTAATCCCTGGCAGGCTACGGTAATCCACGGACGGCCTTTTTCGTCTTTGGTCCAGATCCAGCCTCCGTCCCATGGTGGATTTACCGCGGCGCGCGGAGTGCCTTTATAATGTACGATCAGGCTGTATTGCTGTTTGGCCGTAAAAGCCATATCGCCAAATTCTATCCAATACACATTGCCTTCGCGACGGAAAACAAGCTGTTTGTATTTCTGTTGCGGATCTTCGATGCTGGTGATCTCCATCGGGCGTTGCATGTCGAGCTGCAACAGGCCGGGCTTGCCTGTTTTTGTTACTTCAAAAAGAACGGTGTTTTTGCCGCTGATGCTTTTATTGGGAATGTCCACGTCCACGAGCAGATCGTAATGCAGCACATTCCACCAATCGCGGCCGGTGCCTACAGATCCGCGGAGCGTGTCCTGGTGCGTGTATTGTGCGCAGGAAACATGACTCACCGAAATGAAGAAAAGAAAAAGGCAGGCCAAACGGCAAAAGTATTTCACGATGAATGGGTTTGAATTGTAAATTTAGCCTTTCATGGCAAAAAAAATTATAAGATCTCACATTGGTGCAAAACTGGCGGCAGGCTTCTTCCTGTTAGTGCTGATGGCCTGCGGCAGCCAGCAAGCTGACAAGCGCCGCTTTTTCCGGTACAACGAACAGGCGGGCATTTCCTCGCTCGATCCCGCGATGGCCCGCAACCAGGCCAATATGTGGCCGGCGCATCAGCTATTCAATACACTGGTGGAAGTGGACGACAGCCTGCACATCGTGCCTTCACTTGCACTTTCCTGGGAGGTGTCCGAAGACCGCCTTCGTTATACTTTTCATCTGCGCCGGGATGTTTATTTCCACGACGATCCTTCTTTTCCCAACGGTAAAGGCCGTTTGTTAAATGCCTCCGATATTGTGTTCAGTCTCTCACGTATCCGCGATCCGAAAACGGCAAGTCCCGGTGCATGGATATTCAATAATAAGGTCGACAGTGTGCAGCCTTTCGTTGCATTGAACGACTCCACGTTTCAGCTGGTGCTGCTCAAGCCGTACCATCCCATTCTCGGTATTCTTTCCATGCAATATTGTTCGATTATTCCCAGGGAGGCTGTTGAAGCATACGGACGTGACTTCCGTCGCCACCCTGTCGGCACCGGACCATTCCGTTTTGTAGCCTGGGAGGAAGGTCAGGCTTTGGTGATGGCGCGCAATGACCGCTATTTTGAAACCGATAGCGCCGGCAACCGCCTGCCTTATCTCGATGGTATCAAGGTTTCTTTCTACGACAGCCGTGCGACCGAGTTTCTTTTATTCCGGCAGAAACAACTGGATTTTATCAACGATATCGATGCTTCCTTTAAAGATGAAGTACTCACCAAACGCGGTGCCTTGCGGAAGGAGTGGGAGAGTAAGGTTCGTTTGCACACCCATCCCTATCTCAACATCGAATACCTCGGTATCCTGGTCGATTCGGTGAACGGTCCTGCTGGTTCGCCGTTGTATGCACGCAAAGTGCGGCAGGCCATCAACTACGGTTTTGACCGGAGAAAAATGATTCTCTACCTGCGCAATTCATTGGGCACACCGGCCGAATCCGGTTTTGTTCCTGCGGGATTGCCATCGTTTAACGACAGCATCGTGAAAGGTTATACCTATGATCCTGTTCGTAGCAACCGCTTGTTGGCAGAGGCCGGTTTTCCTGGCGGGAAAGGCTTACCACCCGTTAAACTGCTCACGATTCCCATTTATGCAGATATGGCCAGTTTCATTGCCAAACAACTCAGCGAAGTGGGCATACCGATACAGGTAGAGGTAGTGCAGAAAGCCCTGCTGCTTGAGATGACCGCCAACCAGCGCGCACCTTTTTTCCGGGGCAGCTGGATCGCGGACTATCCGGATGCAGAAAACTATCTGTCCGTTTTTTATTCACGCAACCCTTCGCCCCCGAACTATACGCGTTACAATAATCCCCGCTTCGACCGGTTGTTTGAACAGGCATTGGCCGAAACCAACGACTCGCTCCGTTACCGTCTTTACCAGCAGGCGGATCAATTGATCATGGAAGATGCACCGGTAGTTCCACTCTGGTATGATAAAGTAGTGCATCTCGTGCAGCCTGAAGTGAAAGGGTTTGAGCCCAATGCACTCAATCTGCTGGAACTCCGGCACACGCGTTTCTGAATTATTCGATGGTAAATCGTACGCCCGCCTCGGCAATCAGCATGGTGGTAGGAGATTTTTTCTCCGTGAAGAATACATCGCCGTCGGGTGAAATATAAGGGTCGGTGAGATAACGCGTATCGCCTCCGAACAGGTACGATCCTTTGAGCATGATGGCGGCATCTTTCCTTTTGCCTACTTTGATTTCGGCCCCCATGCCTGGTCCCCACATGAACGTCCAGCGGTTTTTGCTATACATGGTATTGTTGTCGGGATAATAACCATAATAGTCGTAGTAGTAATTGTTGTAGTTGCCGTAGTCGTAATTGGCTTTGGAGAAAAACACGTTGGTGCCGGCAGTGCCTTCGAGGAACAATTGGAAATCATGACGCGAAGGGATGAGGTCGGCGCGTACTTTAAAGGCGACAGTGGCCACGTTGTTGGTAGCGGTCACCTGCACGCGGTTGTCGCGGCCGTAAAAGGGCACACGGAAACGGCGCGAATCATGGCCATTCTGCAGCCAGCCGAGTTCTCCACCGATACTGAAAGGCTGGTTGTCGCTAAAGCGATGCATGACAGCGAGCCGTCCGCCCCAGCCGGTACGGGGATAAGTTTCTTTATATTCTTCCTGGGGAAAAGCGAGCTGAAAGCTCAAGGATCCGAACGTTTCCTGTCCGAATACAGTGCCACTGAACAACAAGGTTAAAAGTGTAAAGATTCTTCTCATAGACTTTCTTTTCAGGAAAACTAACCAAACAAATGTTAGGGAAAATTGAAAGTCTAATGAGAGAATTTGACAATTTGAAAATTTGATAATTCTATAACAATTTCCAAATCTTCAAATTTTCAAATCGTCAAATTAATCTTTCTTCAGCTTATCCTTAAACACCTTCTTAAACTTGTCCACTTTCGGGCGGATCACGATGCTGCAATAAGGATTGGCATTTTCGTTGTTCTCGAAATATTGCTGATGATAATCTTCAGCAGGATAGAACACGCTGAAGGGTTTGATCTCGGTAACGATTGGTTTGTCGAACGCGCCGCTCTTGTCCAGTTCGGCCTTGTAATGTTCCGCTTTTTCTTTCTGCTCTTCGTTGTGGTAATACACACCGCTGCGGTATTGCGTACCTACGTCGTTGCCCTGGCGGTTGAGTGTGGTAGGGTCGTGCGTTTTCCAGAATACTTCCAGCAATTCGTCGAAGCTGATCTTGGAAGGATCATAGACGATCTGAAGGCATTCCGCATGTCCGGTTTCGCCGGAGCACACTTCTTTATAGGTAGGATTTTTCGTCTGGCCGTCGGTATAGCCGGAGGTGGCGCTGATCACGCCTTCCAGTTGTTCGAAGATCGCTTCGGTGCACCAGAAGCACCCGTTTGCCAATGTAGCTGTATCAGTTGTCGCCATTGTGTTGGTAGTATTAGCGGTAGATGTTTTTGTTTCGTTTTTCGCCGGACGGGCATTGTTCTGCGCGCAGGAGACAAGTCCCACCGCAGCCGCCAGCATAAAGGTAATTAGGTGTTTCATATTGTTTTGCAGGACAAATTTCCTGATTTTTTTTCAATGCATCTACGTTTATAACAACCGGCCGGTTTTTTGGTTCTGTTGTTTAACAATCAATTGGCTTAGGGTACTTATTTGGGTTCTAAGCCTGAATAGTTCTAACTTTGCTGGCTTTTTTGATGTAACGTGTATGAAACTTTTTCCTGAATCCGCTTATCAGCAACTTGAATTTGACAAGGTTAAGACCCTCCTCAGCGGGTTTTGCCAACTGGAGTATGCCCGCAACAAAGCGGAGCAATTGCGCATCCATACACGCAAGGACTATATCGATACCGAATTGCGGCAGAGCCATGAGTATCACCAGCTTCTGATCAACGGTATCCATTTTCCCAACGATTATATCCTCAACCTGGCCAAAGAACTCAAACTGCTTTCCATTCCCGGTGCCGTACTCAATGGTGAAGACCTGATGGGTATCCGCAAACTGGCGGAAAGCATGGAGAAAATATTCCGCTGGTTCGACGCCGAACGCCGCACTGTTTATACGGCCCTGCTGAAAGTGGTAGATGGTACGTATTATGAAAAAAATATCATCGAACTGATCGACGAGGTGCTTGATGAATCCGGCCAGGTAAAAGACAACGCATCCGAGGACCTTCGCGATATACGCCTTTCGCTGTTCCGCAAGCGCAATGAACTGCGCCGCCTGTTTGAGAAAATTGTAGCCAAACTCAACAAGCAGGGATACCTGGCGGAGATAGAAGAAAGCTTCATGAGCGGCCGCCGCGTGGTGGCGGTTTTCGCCGAACAAAAGAGAACGGTCAAAGGCATTCTTCACGGTGAAAGCGACAGCCGCAAAACGGCTTTTATCGAACCGGAAGAAACCATCGAACTGAATAACCAGGTATACGAACTGGAAAATGCGGAACGCAAAGAAGTGTACCGCATTCTTCGCCAGCTCACAAGCCGCCTGTCGGCATGGTCACCGCTGCTCAATACTTACCATTCCGTTGTGGGTGAATATGATTTCATCCGGGCCAAAGCAAGACTTGCACGCGAAATACGTGGTGAATTTCCAACACTTGTAGATAAAGCACATGTTCACCTGGTTCAGGCCGTGCATCCGTTGTTGTATCTCTATAATCAGCGAAGCAGCAAACCCACCATCCCGATGAACCTCACGCTCGATGAGCAAAGCAGGATCCTCGTGATCAGCGGTCCCAATGCCGGTGGCAAAACGGTCACCATGAAAACGGTGGGACTGTTGCAGATGATGGTACAGGCGGGATTGCTGGTGCCTGTGCATCCGTCTTCGCAGTTCGGTATTTTCCGTCAACTGATGATCCATATCGGCGACACGCAAAGCATCGAATTTGAACTCAGTACCTATAGTAGTCATTTGCTCCACATGAAACATTTCATGGAGCACGCCAATGGCAAAACACTTTTCTTTATCGACGAATTGGGAAGCGGTAGCGATCCAAGCCTTGGTGGCGCCTTTGCCGAAGTGATCATGCAGGAACTGGCGCGCAAACATTCCTACGGCATTGTTACCACGCACTACCTCAACCTGAAAGTGATGGCGGGTAAAACCGCAGGCATTCTCAACGGTGCCATGGCTTTCGATGAAAAAAATCTTCAACCGCAATACAAACTATTGGTAGGTAAACCCGGCAGTTCCTACACATTTGCCATCGCCGAGCGCATCGGCCTGGAAAAATCATTGATCCAGCGCGCACGTAAACTGGTGGATGATGACCAATATCGCCTGGATAAATTACTCAACCGCACCGAACAAGACCTGCGTGAAGTAGAGAAGAAGGATAAAGAACTGCAGAAATTATTGAAGGAAAATGAGAAGCTGCGGAAAGAAATGGAGCAGGTGATGGACCGCGAACGCCACAAACAGCAGGTGGAAATGCTGAAAGAACAAAACCGCATTTCAGAGAACCGCATCACATATCTGAAAGATATGGAACGCAAGCTGAAACAAATGCTGGTGGAGTGGCGCAAGACCGATGACAAAAAGAAAGTGATCAAAGAAATGGAGGCACTGCTGTTCAAAAAGAACGAACAGAAAGTGGTGAGCAAGATGCAAAAAAAGATCGATGAGAAATTCTCAGAAGTTGGTGGTGAGATACGTATCGGTGATAAAGTGAAAATGAAAAAGAACCACCAGGTAGGGGAGGTGCTCGAACTCCGCGGCAAAAAAGCCGTGGTGAAAATCGGGCTGCTGCCGATGCAGGTTAACCTGGCCGACCTGGTAGTGGTAAAAGAAAATGCCGGAACCGCTTAGTCTGTTACAAACAGTGCTTTAAGCTCTTTTGCATCGTCGGGTTTCATCTTTCCGCCGAGGATCAGGCGGATCTGGCGGCGACGGAGCGCACCTTCAAACAATCTTTTTTCTTCCTCTGTCTCCGGGATCAGTCCGGGAACCTGCTGAGGTTTATTGTGGTCGTCGAGCGCTACGAATGTATAGTAGGCTTCGTTGCTTTTGTATTTCTTCTGTTGCTTCAGGTCTTCACCCCACACTTTCATGTGTACTTCCATGGAGCTGTTGAACGCGCGCGTTACTTTGGCTTCGATATGGACCACATTTCCCAGGCGAATGGGGTTTTCAAACGAAATATTATCCACGGAAGCCGTTACCACCGGCGCATTACAATGTTTTTGCGCAGCAAGGGCCGAAGCAATGTCCATCCAATACATCAGCCGTCCGCCCATCAGGTTACCAAAAACGTTGGTATCGTTGGGAAGAACGAGCTCGGTCATGATCGTGAGGCTGGCGCTGGCGGTCTTTGGTTCCATGTCTTACGTGTTTCCCGCAAAGATAAGCCCCGGTGATGACCATGGGATAAGTTAACGTACATTTGTGATTATTTTTTAAGAGCTATATGGAACTACATCCGGGAATCTCCTTCGACAATACAGAGTTTGCCTTTGCGTACAAATCGGATAAAGAATTAAAGAAAGCCCGTTTTCTTTTTGCTTCTATGGGAAAATCGTGGCTCGTAAAACTGGGCACACGCTTCACTCCCTGGGCCATCCGTGCCGGTCTGCCGGTAAAAGGCCTGATCAGAAATACCATATTCAAACAATTTGTCGGCGGTGAAACGCTGGACCAGACGGCTAAAGTGGCTGAAACACTTTCGCGCTACAATGTGCAGGTGATCCTCGATTACGGTGTGGAAGGTGGTGATGACGGTGAACACGGCTTCGACCATGCCACCGAAGAATTCATCCGCGTGATCAACTATGCCGCCACGCAACCGAATATTCCTTTCATGAGCATCAAAGTGACCGGCTTCGCAAGATTCAGTTTGCTGGAAAAACTGGACAACGATATGCATGCGGGCAAGGGCACCCTGATGAAACGTTATCTCACTGCAGTAGACGAATTATCTCCCGTTGAAAAAGAAGAATGGCACAAAGTACGCGTGCGCATGATGCGCATCTGCGAAGCCGCTGCGGAGAAAGGCATTGGTGTGCTGGTGGATGCGGAAGAAAGCTGGATACAGGATCCGGTCGATGCATTGACTATCTTAATGATGGATACGTTCAATAAAGAACGTGCCGTTGTATACAATACCATTCAGCTATACCGGCACGACCGGCTGCAATTCCTGCGCGATTCGCAGGAGGCGGCAGTGGAACGTAATTTTATCCTCGGTGCCAAATGTGTGCGCGGCGCTTATATGGAAAAAGAACGCAGGAGAGCGGCAGAGAAAAATTATCCTTCACCCATTCAGCCCGATAAGGAGCATTCCGATAAAGACTACAATGACGGCATCCGGTTTTGCCTGGATCATCTTGATCATATCGCGCTGATCGTAGCCTCGCACAACGAATACAGCAACCTGCTGGCTGCGGGTATCCTGCAGCAAAAAGGGTTGCCCCTCAATCATCCGCATGTGCATTTCAGCCAATTGTATGGCATGAGTGACAACATCACATTCAACCTTGCCAGCGCGGGATGCAGTGTAAGCAAATACCTGCCGTTTGGTCCCATCTCCGATGTAATTCCTTACCTGATGCGCCGCGCGCAGGAGAATACATCGGTAAAAGGGCAGACCGGCCGCGAACTGCTGCTGATCGACCGCGAACTCAGGCGGAGAGCTTCGGAAGCTTCAGCTACCGGTGACTGAATTTTCGTCAATGGTGAATGGTCAAAGGTGAATGGTCAAAGGTGAATGGTCAAAGGTGAATGGTCAATAGTGAATTAAACAGCCCTGGCCGTTTAGCCTGATACCTATAACTTATCCTTCGACAGGCCGAAACCTCGGCCCGAAGCATCGGCCTCAGGAACCATAACGGCTGTTTACCTTACGCCTTCAACCTTACGCCGTCAGCCATATACGGGCTGTATACTTACAACTTATAACTTACGCCCGAAGTATCGGGCGGCTGTTTACCTTACACCTTCAGCCTTACGCCTTCAACCTTGTTCAATAGTTATACCCATTAACTCCCTTTGGTATCATTGTTGCGCGGTTGCTGCGTCATGAATTGCTTTATCTCCTCATCCATATACTGCTATATAGTTATGCACTAACTCTACTTCATCAACAGGGCATACTATGTTTATTGGCGCAGGCAGCTTTGCTGAGTTAGCCCCCTTCATACAGGTGACACTTTGGATCGGTTTACCCGTGGCCGCTATTGTGGCGATCATCACTATCTGGTGGCATTACCGCCAGAAACGGAGCCATGCCCTGCAGCCGGTCGTGCAGGGGAAACACGCTTTTTTTATGCCTGTCCCGGGCCTTTCGCCGCAGGCGCAACAATATCTCTTCGTTGACCATTCAGGTCTGGTAAGGCGGCAGCAACGGCAGTTGACGCTGGCTGCTGCCCGCCATACCGTTCTCCATCGCGACCTCCAATCGTTGCGGGAGAAATACACCGTTTTGATCACTTCCCAAAATATCCTGTCAATGCAACATTCACCTGCACACAATCCGATGGAAACAACAACAGAAACCCTGTTCACTGATGAAAGCCTTGCGGCAATGGACCGCGAAACCTTATTAGAAAAACTCAGCGAACTGAACAACGCGTTTCAAACATTGGAAAGAGAGAATGCCGTTTTACAGGCGCGGAACCATTTATCCGAAAACAACGATGGTGCACAAAACGAGGAGCAATGGAAGGAAGAAAGAGTAACCCTCCTTACACGCCTGGCAGAACAAGCTTACGTGAAAGACCTGATGGACGAAAAAACATTGCAGCTCAGCTTCCTGCAACAACAACTGGAAGAACGCATCCGGCGCTATCACCAGGCCACGCAATCAGAAGAACAGGCGGTAGCCGAACTGGCCGCTTTGCGCTTGCAACAGGCAAAGCTGGAAGAAAAAGTAATTCAGTTACAAGAGCAACGGGAGCAGCAGCTCGCGGAATCGCAGCTTTGGCAGGACGAACGCAACCGGCTTGAAGCCAGTAAAAGTTCGCTGGCAGAAGGGTATGAAAACCAGCAACAGCAACTGCATGCAGAACTGAAAGAATTGCGGGGGCGACTTACTGAAACGGAACAGCAGCTCGCATCCTACCGTCAGGCCGTGCACGAAATCGGCCGCCTGGCGGGTTCGCTGAGCAGTTCGCCGGTCGTTGCCCTGCAGGCAGTACATTAGTATCCACAGGTTGCTCACAGCGCCCGGCGGCACTGGCAGGTTTTCGCTAACTTGCACCCATGCAGCAGTACCTCGATCTTCTCAGGCATATCCGGGATAATGGCACGGAAAAAACAGACCGCACCGGCACCGGCACCACCAGCGTGTTTGGCTACCAGATGCGGTTCGACCTTCAGCAGGGATTTCCGATGGTGACCACCAAAAAAGTGCACCTGAAAAGCATTATCCATGAATTGCTGTGGTTTCTCCGCGGCGAAACGAATATTGCCTACCTGAAAGAACACGGGGTTAAGATCTGGGACGAATGGGCCGATGCCAACGGGGAACTCGGACCGGTATACGGCAAACAATGGCGTAGCTGGGCCGGAGCCGACGGAAAAGTAGTGGACCAGATCACCGATCTCATCAGCCAGATCCGCAAAAATCCCGATAGCCGCCGCCTCATCGTAAGCGCCTGGAACGTGGCCGATCTTCCTGATATGGCCCTGATGCCCTGTCATGCGCTGTTCCAGTTTTATGTGGCCAATGGCAAACTCAGTTGCCAGTTGTACCAGCGCAGTGCGGATGTATTTCTCGGTGTGCCTTTCAACATTGCCTCGTATGCATTGCTGACAATGATGATCGCACAGGTCTGCGATCTCGAGCCGGGAGAATTCATTCATACATTCGGCGATGTACATATCTATCATAATCACCGCGAGCAGGTAGAACTGCAATTAACGCGCGAGCCTTTTCCGCTGCCCGTAATGAAAATAAATCCTGCGGTAAAAGATATCCTGTCGTTTACGTTTGAAGATTTTGAATTGGAAAACTATCAGCATCATCCTGCGATCAAGGCGCCCGTGGCCGTATAAATAATTTCTTTCATGAATATTTCCCTTGTAGTAGCGGCCGCCGACAATAACATTATCGGAAAAGACAACCAGTTGTTGTGGCATTTGCCCAATGATCTCAAATTCTTCAAGAATGTAACCTGGGGAATGCCCGTGATCATGGGCCGCAAAACATTTGAAGCGCTGGGCAAGCCGCTTGCCGGACGCAAAAACATCGTCATCACCCGTCAGAAAGGATGGAAAGCAGAAGGTGCCGTGGTAGTAGGCAGCCTGGATGATGCACTTTTCCTGGTAAAAGAAATGGACGTGAAAGAGCCGATGGTGATCGGTGGAGGGGAAATATACAGGCTGGCATTCGAGAAAGCCCGCCGCATTTACATTACACGCGTGGAAGCTACCCCCGAAGGAGATACCAGCTTTCCTGCGATCGATCCGGCCAAATGGAAACTGGTAAGCCAGAAAAATCATGAGGCGGATGAAAAGCACGCCTACAATTATTCCTTCCAGGTATGGGAGAGGATCTGATCACCGCAACAATTCCTTCATGTATTCTCCCGCGCGCCTCGCTGTTAAATACCTGCAGTATTATTTTACCGCGTTGAACGGTAAAGGGCATGGCATGCATTCACCGTTTGTATTCCGCATGATCCGGGATGTGTTCATGGATAAAAAAGAATATCCCGAATATGCCAAAGCGGAAGCGCTGCGCGCTGATCTGCTTCGCGATGAACGGTGGCTGGCTGTAGCCGACCTGGGCGCCGGATCGGCCACGGGAGCGGGGAGCAGCCGGCAGGTTAAATCCATCGCAAAACATGCCGCCAAACCACGCAAGCTGGCGCGACTGCTGTTCAGGATAGCCCGTCATTACGGCTCGCAACATATACTTGAACTGGGAACATCGCTCGGAATTACCAGCACTTATTTTTCGCTGGCACAGCCAACGGCAGCCGTTACTACCATGGAAGGCGCGCCGGCTATTGCACAATGTGCGCGGGAGAACTTCCACAAGCTCGGCCTCGGCAACATACAAGTGATCGAGGGCAATTTTGATGAAACACTGCAACCGGCGCTGGCGCAACTTCCGGCGCAGGATTTAATATTTCTCGACGGCAATCATCGCTTCGAACCCACGGTGCGTTACTTTGAACAAATACTTCCTTATATACACGACGATACGATCGTGATCCTGGACGATATTCATTGGAGCCCGGAAATGGAGCAGGCCTGGCACCAGGTGATCAGCCATGAACGTGTGCGTTGTTCGATCGATCTCTTTTTCATCGGTATCGTTTTGTTTCGTCCCGCCTTTCACGAAGAGCAGCATTTTTCCATTCGTTTCTAATACAATATTAAATTGACGGTAAACGCCGTTTTCTATATCTTCGGTGCGTACCGGAAATTCTTATCCGTACAAGTGTAAAACTAACTTCATGACGATCGGATTGCTCAAAGAACCAGCACCTGAAACAAGGGTATCGTTATTAGCGGAAGCCGTGGCGGCATTGACCAAAAAAGGCGTCAATGTGCTGGTGGAAAGCGGCGCAGGCGAACAGGCCTTTTGCGATGATGCCGAATACGAAAAGGCCGGAGGCCGCATCAGTCACGCCACAGAAATATTTTCACAGGCAGATATTGTTTTATCTATTCATACACCTCAGCTACCCGCGTCTGTCCGACCGGGTATTATTTTTATCGGGGTATATCAACCGCTTTTCACGCATGCGCGTATGCAGGAGTGGGCAGCAGCAGGCATTACCTCTTTTTCACTCGATATGCTGCCGCGTACCACGCGTGCGCAGTCGATGGATGTATTGAGTTCCCAGGCAAACATTGCCGGCTACAAAGCGGTGTTGCTGGCCGCTAATACCTACGGCCGTTACTTTCCGATGTTCATGACCGCGGCGGGCAGTATCGCTCCGGCCAAAGTACTGATCCTCGGAGCCGGTGTGGCAGGTCTGCAGGCAGTTGCCACCGCGCGCCGCCTCGGATCCGTAGTGGAAGTATTCGATACACGCCCTGCGGTAAAAGAAGAAGTAATGAGTCTCGGTGCCAAATTCATTGAAGTGGAAGGCGCCGCCGATGCATCGGCAGCAGGTGGTTATGCAGTAGAGCAAACTGAAGAATACAAACAAAAGCAACAGGCCCTGATCGCCGCACATATTGCCAAAGCAGATATTGTGATCACCACCGCGCAAATCCCGGGAAGAAAAGCACCCATCCTTATTACGGATGAAATGCTGGCTTCGATGCGCAATGGTTCGGTGATCATCGACCTGGCCGCGTCAACCGGTGGCAACACCCCGCAGACCCGCGACCGCGAAACGGTGAAAGCAGGTGGTGCATACATCATCGGTAATTCATCTTTGCAAAGCACCATGCCTTCAGATGCCAGTAAGTTGTATGGGAAAAACGTTCTTAACTTTCTGCAACTGATCACGACCAAAGAAGGAGCACTGCAATTGAATTGGGAAGATGATCTGGTGAAAGGCAGTTGCATTACGTTTGATGGTGAAATTCAACATGAAAGAGTCAAAACGGTCAATCGTCAATAGTGAATGGTGAATAGTGAATAGTGAATGGTCAATGGTGAATAGTGAATGGTGAGACAAATCTTAAATAAATTCCTTCCACCTTAAGCCTTACACCTGATACCATAATTTACGACTTAATACTTAAAACTTACTACTAAATGGGCTTCCTCAACTGGATCACGGAAAATCAGCAGATCATCTACATCGTAGTACTGATGATTTTTGTGGGTATCGAAATAATCGGCCGCGTGCCGAGTGTGTTGCATACACCGCTGATGAGTGGTGCCAACGCCATTCACGGAGTAGTGATCATCGGCGCCATCATCGTAATGGGCAAAGCCGAAAGCGACAATTACCTGGCGCTTATTCTTGGATTCCTGGCCGTGGTATTAGGTACGCTCAACGTAGTAGGCGGATTTGTTGTAACCGACCGCATGCTCGAGATGTTCAAAAAGAAAAAGAAATAGCATTCACGATTCATATAGCTCTTTGCGACTTTGCACCTTATGCTCCTTTGCGTGAATCCTGCGCTGTTTCACGCAAAGCGCAAAGAAAGTAAGCCGCAAAGCTGGTTCACTTATTCACGATTGACTTATTCACTGATTGACTTATTGAATATATGGAATTGAATATACTTACCCTTTCTTACCTCATCGGCTCCATCACCTTTATCCTGGGCCTGAAAATGTTATCGAATCCAGCCAGCGCCCGCAAAGGCAACCTGGTGGCAGCCGGCGGTATGACCATCGCCATATTGGCCACCATCTTTCTCTATGAAGAAGATGGGGAAAAGCTACACAACTATGGCTGGATTTTCGGCGGTATTGCCATTGGTACATTGATCGGCTTCCTCGCCGCCAAACGCGTGAAGATGACGGCGATGCCGGAAATGGTGAGCCTGTTCAATGGTATGGGCGGCGCCTGTGCCATGCTGATTTCGATCGTAGAGTTCAATCATTTTTATGAACATCTGCGCCCCTACCTGGAAATCGGTTTGACCGAAGCAGAGAATTTTGCATTCGGCAGCGAAACTTCATTACAAGGTTCCGGCGCTCAGTTGGCGCTGCATCTCGTGATCATCCTGGCAGGCCTGGTCATCGGTACCGTTTCTTTTGCCGGTAGCATCATCGCATGGGGTAAACTCAACGGCCGTGTGAAAGATTTCGCTTTCCGTGGTCAGCATATTTTTAATATTGTCCTGTTGCTGATCATCATAGGGCTCAGCGTTTACATGGTTTATCATACAAGCCGTTTTGAATTTCCTTCTTTTTACGAGGAGGAGTCTGTTACGGCCAACACCTGGTTGCCTTCTTCTTTCAAGTATATTTTTTACGGCATCCTGGTCTTGTCTGCCTTATACGGTATCTTCTTCGTATTGCCGATCGGTGGTGCGGACATGCCGGTAGTGATTTCCCTGCTTAACTCTTTTACGGGGGTAGCCGCGGCTTGTGGCGGTTTCCTTTATGATAATAAGGTCATGCTTACCGGTGGTATTCTCGTGGGCGCGGCAGGCACCTTGCTCACCATCCTGATGTGTAAGGCCATGAACCGCTCACTCGCCAACGTACTCATCGGCTCCTTCGGCGGTGGTGCTAAAGCCGGAGGCGGCGCGGCCAAAGAACAGGGAGCCTACAAAGAAATCAGCCTCAGCGATGCAGCCGTTGTAATGACCTATGCCAATAAAGTATTCATTGTGCCGGGTTATGGTCTCGCAGTAGCGCAGGCGCAACATATTTGTCACGAACTGGAAAAGTTACTCGAGAGCAAAGGCGTGGAAGTGAAATACGCCATCCATCCCGTAGCGGGACGTATGCCCGGCCACATGAACGTATTGCTCGCAGAAGCTGATGTTCCTTACGAGAAATTGCTCGAGATGGAACACGCCAACGAAGAGTTTCCCACCACCGATGTGGTACTCGTATTGGGGGCAAATGACGTAGTAAACCCCGCTGCCAAAACAGATCCTTCTTCCCCGATATACGGAATGCCCATACTGGATGTGGAGCTCGCTAAAAATGTAATTGTTAACAAGCGCAGCATGAAGCCCGGTTATGCCGGTATCGAGAATGACCTGTTCTTCCAGCCACGTACGTCCATGCTGTTCGGTGATGCTAAAAAAGTATTGCAGGACCTGGTAGCGGAGATTAAAAATCTGTAGTACACAGCCATCTTATCTTTGCGCTATGCAGGTTCCCGTTTCACTGATCAATTCGCTGGAAGGCATCGATGGTTTCGATCGGCATGCGTTTGAACAAACACATGCCAATGCCGAAGCAATCACCTCCATTCGCATCAATCCTGCAAAGCCGTCGCGGTTGTTTGATGGTTCGCTGAATGAACTGACGCCTGTTCCGTGGAGCCGTTATGGTTACTATCTTCCGCAACGTCCTTCGTTTACCTTCGATCCGTTGTTTCATGCCGGTTGTTATTACGTGCAGGAAGCCAGCAGCATGTTCCTGGAAAAGGCTTTTGAAAAAATTCCGCAGCAGGATGGTCCCTTAAAAGTCCTCGACCTCAGTGCCGCACCCGGTGGCAAGTCTACACATATTCAATCATTGCTGCCCGAAGGGAGTCTGCTGGTAAGCAATGAAGTGATCAAATCACGTTCATCCATTCTGCGTGACAACATCATCCGCTGGGGAAGTGCCAATGTAATGGTGACGAACAATGATCCCGCCCATTTTCAATCGCTCGAAGGTTTTTTTGATGTGATTGTCGTGGATGCACCGTGTAGTGGCAGCGGTTTGTTTCGCCGAGAGCCCGAAGCCATCATTGAATGGAGCGAAAATGCCGTACAACTATGCAGTCAGCGACAGCAACGCATCCTGGCCGATGTATGGCCTGCCCTGCGCGAAGGCGGCACATTGATTTATTCCACCTGCTCTTTTTCTCCCGAAGAAGATGAAGCTATCCTCGATTGGATGCAGGAGGAGTGGCAGGTGAAAGGTATTGCACTGGAGGTGCCGGAGCACAGCGGTATCGTTACTACCCTCAGTAAAAACGGATTGCCCGGTTACCGTTTCTGGCCACACAAAGTAAAAGGCGAAGGTTTTTTCCTGACCATGGTAGAAAAACAGGACGGCGTGCAGGGTTTTGCCGGAAAGCTGCGTAAAAAGCCCGATTCCGTTACAAAAGCCGAACAAAAACTGCTCGAACCCTGGATTGATATGACAGACATGAGCACGGTGCGGCATCAGCAAACCGTGTATGCATGGCCTTCGCCGCTGGCTGCTGATTTTTCTCTTTTGTTGGAAAAAATGCGCGTGGTGTATTCAGGTGTACGCCTGGGCGAATTGATGCGCGACAAGCTGGTGCCCGATCACGCACTGGCGCTCAGCGGCCTGTTACGGCCTGCTGTGCCGGCTGCTTCACTCGATAAGGATGCCGCCATTCTTTATCTCCAACGCCGCGATTTCACCGCTGAAACAGCCGGCAGGGGATGGCAGACCGTTAACTTCCAGGGGTATCCGCTAGGCTGGATCAACGCGTTGCCCAACCGCATCAACAACTACTATCCCCGCGAATTACGCATTCTGAAAGACAGTCCCAACAGTTGAATTCATCGAAACAAAGGCTCCCAAACTACAAACTTTACAATACCTTTGCGGCAACTAAATAAAGATTGCTCCTATGGCTGCTCGTACAGACCTTTTTACAAGCCCTGACTACTTCAATGTAGATGAACTGCTGACCGAAGAACAGTTGATGATCCGTGATTCCGTAAGGAATTATGTGAAGAAAGAAATTTCTCCCATCATCGAAGACTATGCACAAAAAGCGGAGTTCCCTGAGCATATTGTAAAGCAACTTGGTGACCTCGGTTGTTTCGGTCCTACTGTGCCGGTTGAATACGGCGGTGGCGGTCTCGATTATATCAGCTACGGTATAATGATGCAGGAGCTCGAGCGCGGCGACAGCGGTGTACGCAGCACTGCTTCCGTACAAGGTTCGCTGGTAATGTATCCCATCTACGCTTACGGCAATGAAGAACAACGCAATAAATATTTACCCAAACTCGCGAGCGGCGAATGGCTCGGATGCTTCGGTCTTACAGAGCCCGATCACGGAAGTGACCCGAGCAGCATGCTCACCAACATCAAAGATGCGGGTGATCACGTGATCCTGAATGGTGCCAAAATGTGGATCAGCAATGCACCATTTGCACAAGTGGCCGTTGTTTGGGCAAAAGATGAACAAGGCATAATCCGGGGTGTGATCGTCGAGCGCGGTATGGAAGGATTCAGCACACCGACCACACACGGTAAGTGGAGCCTTCGCGCCAGCGCTACCGGCGAACTGGTGTTCGACAATGTAAAAGTTCCCAAAGAAAATATGCTACCCAACGTGCAGGGTTTGAAAGGTCCGCTGGGCTGCCTCACCAAAGCGCGTTACGGCATTGCCTGGGGCGCAGTAGGTGCGGCCATGGATTGTTATGATACTGCATTGCGTTATTCCAAAGAACGTGTGCAGTTTGGTAAACCCATCGGTGCATTCCAGCTGCAGCAAAAGAAACTGGCTGAAATGGTGACAGAGATCACCAAAGCGCAATTGCTCAACTGGCGCCTCGGTGTGCTGATGAACGAAGGCAAGGTGACTCCACAGCAGGTGAGTATGGCCAAACGCAACGCCTGCGAAATAGCTACCAATATCTGCCGTGATGCACGTCAGATGCTGGGAGGCATGGGCATTACCGGCGAGTATTCCGTAATGCGCCACATGATGAACCTCGAAAGTGTGATCACCTACGAAGGCACACACGATGTTCACCTGCTGATCACCGGTATGGATGTAACAGGGTTCAACGCTTTTAAATAAACAATCCGGTTGAAAATATTTCTCATAGGATTTATGGGCTCCGGCAAAACACATTGGGGCCGCCAGTTGAGTGAAAAACTCGGACTGCCTTTTTTTGACCTTGATGAACAGATCGTGAATGCCGAGGGCCGCTCCATCAACGAAGTGTTTGCTGAAAAAGGAGAAGAATATTTCCGTGAGTCAGAGAAACAAACCCTCAGCATCATCACCGAAAGCCACGAGTCTTTTGTGATGGCCTGCGGTGGCGGTACGCCGTGTTATTTCAACAATATCGAATACATGAACCGGTCGGGCATTACCGTATGGATCAATACCAGCCCCGACACCTTGTTTCACCGGCTGGTAAAAGAAAAAACGCATCGCCCGCTGTTGCGCGAACTGACCGACGACCAGTTGCATCAGTTCATTGCAAAAAAATACGCCGACCGTCGCATTTATTATGAGCAGGCAACGGTAACCGTTGATGAAAGCCAGGAATGCCTAGAGCAGTTTGTAGAAAAAATATTCCATGCATAAACGATATCTGACAGCCGGTGCGCTGCTTGGCGGACTGGGCGTGATACTGGGAGCTTTTGGTGCACATAAACTCAAAGAAATGGTGCCGCCCGAAACGGTGGGTACTTTTCAGACGGGTGTGCAATACCAGATGTATCATGCGATCGCGTTGGTATTTACCGGCATCCTCTATGAACGTTTTGCATCAGGTGCGCTGCGTTGGGCAGGCATCTGCTTTGGATTGGGAATCCTTCTGTTCTCCGGATCATTGTATGTACTCACTATGTTGAAAGCAACCGATACAGTCGGGCTCAGCAGACTCGGCATCATCACGCCTTTTGGCGGATTGTTCTTTATTGCCGGCTGGTTGTTGCTGGCTGTGGCGGTAAGTCGCTCGCGGAAATAGGCAGGCGCAATTCCGTTACCGTTCCTTCTTCCCTGCGGATCGAATAATGTCCGCCGATACTTTCCATCCGCCGTTTGATATTTTTCAAACCATTCCCGAACTGGCGGATATTTTCCAGGTTGATGCCAACGCCGTTATCATGAATGGCGATCAGTAGTTCCGTATCGAGGGCAATACGGATTGTCACCTGCGTGGCTTTTGCATGTTTCAGAATATTGTTCAGCGATTCTTTTACACAAAGGAACATGTTGCGCCGCTTGTCACCGCTGATCTGGATATCAGGGATGTCCGGAGGTGTGGATACTTTACAATCGACCGCTGTATTGTCGAAGTATTCCAGTGAATAGGATCGGACGTAAGATACGAGGTTGTCGAGCGTATCGTTGCCGCTGTTCATGCTCCAGATGATCGCATTCATTTTATTGAGCACTTCATCGGCGGAGTGGGAGATGCGGTCTATTTCAACAGGTGTGTTCTCTTTCATTTTATTCCGTGCGATCTCGCTCATCAGGCGGATGGCCGTCATGCCCGATCCCAATTCATCATGCATGTCGGCGGAAATACGCTGGCGTTCGTCCTGCTGTGCTTTGTACACGGCAATTTCTTTTTCGTATTCTTTGAGCATGTTCTCGGCTTTGAGCCGCTCGCGCTCGCGGGCCTGCAAGGCAATGCGGATACGGTTCTTGTGATTGAGCGCTATCAGGAAGAATACCAGTTCGAGGAAAAGCCCAATCTCATAGTGGAATAAAGCAGAACCCAGTAGCCCGCCAATCAGCGTAACAACGGGTCTTGAGATCAGCAGCACGAGCGAGAACAACGAAAAGATCAGCAGGCACAGGTTTCCCCAGAATAAAAAACGCAGGAGTTTGTCCTGCCAATGCCGGATACTGTATACCAGGAAAACGATCACCAGGACCAGCAACAATATTTTAGTGCCGTTTTCCACCTGGTTTTCCAACCAGAAATTATCGGAGAAATAATTGAGATAGGTGTAGAAGGTCATCGATATCACGAGGATGACGATGCCGACTTTATAAAGTTTATCGAGGAAAGGATGGTTCTGCCTTGTATCGAGGTATTTCCGCATGAAGATCATGAAGAAAAGAATACCGGTACATTGCAGAATGAAGTCGAGGTATTCTTCCAGGAAATAGCCCATCAGGTCTGTGCGGTAAGCGTAGGCTCCTTTGGTAAATAACATGCAGCCGATAAAAAAAGCATACAGGGCATAATAGAGAAATTCGCGGTTGGCACCCTGCCAGTAACTGGCCAGTGAATAAAGGATCATCATCAGCATGAGCCCGCAGAACAAATAGGTCACGATGTTGCCGTCATCTTTTGTGCTGTTCTTTTCTGAAATAAAGGAGGGCAGGAATTCGTTAGTGATGAGTCTCGGCCTTATGCTGTTAAGGTGCGTTTTAACCGGGATCATTTCTGCGAAATAGGTGCCGGAATCATGGGCAGGAAGACTCAGATAACGATAGCCGATGCTGTCGCGGCAGCGGGGGAGGCGGCGGCGTACTTTTACGAGCAGGTCATTATCCAGTTTGTAGAGATTTATTTCCCAATAACTGAATCCCGGAAAGAACCAGACGCCCACGGTGGAATCGGCACTGTTGAACAGATGAAACCGCAGCACCAGCGTATGCGTCACATATTTTGGACGCAGGAAATGACCGGGTTGAACGGCGTTTTGAAACAATTGAGGTGTGTACAGATCGCGGAGGGAACCGCCGGGAGGCAGGAAAACGGCAGGTGCCCGGTCGCGGATGTCGCGCGAAAGCCGAACGCTGCTGATATCGACCCACGCACTGTCGGGCGGTGCCTGTGCATACAGGAGGGAGCCCTGCAGCAGGAAAAAGAAAAGCCAGGAGGCGCGGGTCAGCCGGTTCATAAGCTAAGGTCGTTGGTCAGCCAAACCTACATAAAAAACTTTCATTTTTTGCATATAAGGCCCTGGGAAGGGGCCTAACTTTAAACTGTATTATCTTTGTCGTTATGGCGAATAAGCTGAAGAAAGAAACCTCTCCGAAGAAAAAAACACCTGCCAAAAAAACTGCCCCACCAACCTGGAAAGCAGAAAAAGAAGAACAGGTTGACTGGAAAGCCCTTGCACGGGATGAACGCACCTGGAAAATCACCGGCGTGGTGTTCCTCCTGATCGCTACTTTTTTAACGATAGCCATCATTTCCTATTTCTTTTCATGGCGTCAGGACCAGGCAAGCGTGGCCATGGGCAGTTCTATTCTTTTTGGCAATGAACAACAGGCTTCCAACCTGCTGGGCAATCTCGGCGCGCTGGTGTCGCATTTTTTTGTCTTCAAAGCATTTGGCGTAGCCTCGCTGCTCTTCTCCACTTTCTTTTTTGTAGTAGGCGTCAACCTGCTGTTCAAACGCAAAGTATTTTCCATCTCGCGCAACCTTAAATATGTGACCATTGGTTTGCTCACGCTTTCCGTTTCGCTGGCATTTGTAGCCGGCAACAGTGAATTTGCCTGGGGCGGCGGCGTAGGTAAGATGATCAGTCAATGGTTGACCGGTATGTTCGGCTCCATCGGCACGGCCGCCATTCTGCTGGTTGTGGCTCTCGCCTATGTTATCTGGCAATTCAATCCCAACTTCAATGTGCCCGCGCGTGCGGCCAATGCACCTGCCTATGATGAAGAAGCCATACCAGTTGCAGCGAAAACAAAAGAAGAGCCTTTCGAGCTGCCTGAAACCACAGAGGAGCAAACGGAGGACGATGACGAAGATATTCCCGCACGGCCGGTTGCCACCGGCGGCAATGCCCTGAAAGGAGATGCGCCCATAGCCATGCAATCCGGTGTGCCGGACGAAAAACCACTGCACAATTTCAGCCTCATCGAAAAAGAAATACCCGAAGAAATACCCCAAGCCCGCATGACCGTGGAAGAGGATCTTATCAGCAAAGAGATCGTCGATGACCTGATGCATGAACCCGTTTTCCCCGAAGAAGCAGCAGACGCGTACGAAGAAGAAGTAATAGAAGAAGAGGAAATAATCGAAGAAGAGCCATTGCCTGTAAAACCACCCGCTGTTACAAAACCGGCAGATGGACTCGAATTAGAAATCAAAAGCGCAGCGGAAGAACTGGAAGATATTCCGCAGGAACTGAAACCTGCACCGGAGAAATTAAAACCCTACGAGCCCACACTCGATCTGCGCGACTATCAATATCCTTCGCTGGAACTGCTGGAAACACATGGCAGCGAGAAGATCGTGCAGGATCCGGAAGAACTGGAGACCAACAAAAACCAGATCATTTCCACGCTTCGCAATTATTCTATCGAGATACAAAAGATCAGCGCTACGGTAGGACCAACGGTTACTTTGTATGAGATCGTACCTGCTGCAGGTGTAAGGATTTCGCGTATAAAGAATCTTGAAGACGATATCGCACTTAGCCTTGCCGCCCTGGGTATACGTATCATTGCACCTATTCCCGGTAAAGGAACGATCGGCATCGAAGTGCCCAACGCACGTAAAACAGTCGTGAGCATGAAGACGCTGCTGGCTTCTGAAAAATTTCAGACCAGCCAGTTCTCCCTGCCGATCGCGATCGGTAAAAAGATCGACAACGAAAACTTTATCGTTGACCTGGCCGCTATGCCTCACCTGCTGATGGCAGGTGCCACGGGACAGGGTAAGTCGGTCGGGCTGAATGCGATCCTCGTTTCTCTTTTGTATAAAAAACATCCATCGCAACTGAAGTTTGTACTGGTGGACCCGAAGAAGGTGGAATTGAGTGTGTACAGCACCATTACCAATCATTTCCTCGCACGCCTGCCCAACGAAGAAGATGCCATCATAACCGATACAAAAAAAGTAATCAATACGCTGAATGCCCTTTGTATCGAGATGGATCAGCGGTACGACCTGCTGAAAGATGCCGGATGCCGAAATATTAAAGAATACAACGCAAAGTTTGCTTCGCGTAAGCTGAATCCTGAGAAAGGACATAAATTCCTTCCTTTCATCGTACTCGTGGTGGATGAGTTTGCCGACCTGATCATGACGGCAGGCAAAGAAGTGGAAATGCCGATAGCCCGCCTTGCACAATTGGCGCGGGCGGTAGGTATTCACCTGATCATTGCCACGCAGCGTCCTTCCGTAAACATCATCACCGGTACCATCAAGGCCAACTTCCCGGCGCGTATCGCGTTCAAGGTGAGCAGCAAGATCGACAGCCGCACCATCCTGGATGCAGGCGGTGCCGAGCAGTTGATCGGTAAGGGTGATATGCTGATCAGTTATAACGGTGAGATTGTGCGCCTGCAGTGTGCATTTGTCGACACACCGGAAGTAGATAAGGTTACCGACTTCATCGGTTACCAGGAAGGCTATCCTGAACCGTTCCTGCTGCCGGAATATATCGATGAGAAAGACCTGGAAGGAAAAGATTTTGATATCGGCGACCGCGACTCGCTTTTTGAAGATGCTGCGAGACTGATCGTGCAAAACCAGATCGGTTCCACTTCACTGTTACAACGCCGCATGAAACTCGGTTACAACCGCGCCGGCCGCCTGATGGATCAGTTGGAGGCTGCCGGCATCGTTGGTCCCAACCAGGGCAGCAAGGCGCGTGATGTATTGGTAAAAACGGAATCTGAACTCCAGGAGATACTGGACCTGGGTTAGAAAGGTGTTAAGAAAGATGGCAGGTTGCAACCCGGTATGATCCTTGACTGTCTAGGTAATGCAAATACTTATCTTTGCGAAGCAAAAAAATGTAAATAGCTAAAAATGAAGAAATTGTATTCAATTCTGGCCGTATTACTTTCGTCGGTACTGGTCGTGTCAGCACAAAAAAGTGACCCGGAGGCCAAAAAGGTCCTGGACGCTGTAAGTGCGAAATTCAAATCTTTTAAAAGTGTGCAGGCCTCTTTTGCCTATAAAGTAGAAGATGCCCGCGGTAAAGTACAGTCTTCCAAAACTGGTACGTTGGTGATGAAAGGTACCAAATACAGAGTGACATTTGTGGGTCAGGAAATTTTCTGCGACGGCAAAACCGTTTGGAACTATGATAAAAGCGCCAAAGAAGTAACGATCAACAATGCCGATGCTTCAGGTGGTTCTCTTTCTCCGCAAAAGTTATTTACCAATTTTTACGACAAAGATTTTCTTTACATCCTGAATGGAGAGAAAAAAGTGGGTAACCGTACACTCCAGGAAATTGAATTGACGCCAACCGACAAAGGCAAGAATTTCCATAAAGTATATGTACAGATTGATAAAAACACCAAGACCATTTACAGCATGCGTGTATTGGAGAATGGTGGCAATCGTTATACCTATACCATCAACAACATGAAAACAGATGCCGCGGTAAGCGATGCACAATTTAGTTTCCAGAAAAGTCAATACCCCGGCGTGGAAGAAGTTGATTTGCGCTGATCGGAAGAGATATTAAAAAAGGCCGCCTTTGGGCGGCTTTTTTAGTGATGTGAAAATGTGTAAATATGAAAATGTGTAAATTGATTTGTGTTGTGCCTTTAGGACGGTTATTTATTTTCCGAAAACCCAGACCATGATCTGAACATTTACACATCTACACATGGCCCCTTCTAAAGGAAGGGCACATTTACACAACAGCTTTCCTGATCTTCACCAGCTTCTCCAACAACGCTTCCATCAGATCGAGGCGCAGCATATTGGCTCCGTCGCTTTTGGCATTGGCAGGGTCGGGATGCGTTTCGATAAACAGACCGTCTGCTCCGGCAGCCAATGCAGCAGAAGCGATGGTGCTGATGAGTTGCGGATTACCTCCGGTAATACCGGAAGTTTGATTTGGTTGTTGCAATGAATGCGTAACGTCCATCACCACCGGCACCTGGTGTTCCTGCATCCAGGGAATATTACGGTAGTCGACAACGAGGTCCTGGTAGCCGAAGGTGGTACCCCGTTCGGTCAGTATAATTTTATCGTTGCCCGTACTGCGGATTTTTTCCACCGCAAACTTCATCGACGGGCCGCTGAGGAATTGTCCTTTTTTTACATTCACAATTTTTCCTGTTTCACCGGCAGCGATCAGCAGATCGGTCTGGCGGCAAAGGAAGGCCGGTATCTGCAGGATGTCTGCATACTCCGCGGCTACCGCAGCTTCTTCGTGCGCATGAATATCGGAAGTGGTCGGCAGGCCAAACTTTTCACCTGTTGCCTTGAGCAACGACAAGGCCTCGTGATCGCCGATGCCTGTAAACGAACTGGCACTCGTGCGGTTGGCCTTGCGGTAAGAGGATTTAAAAACATAGGGAATTCCCAGGTTGCGGCAAATGCCGGATACCTTGTCGGCTACTTCCTCCAGCAACTCCTTACTCTCAATAACACAAGGACCTGCGATCAGGAAAAAGTTCTTGTCGTCGTACGACTGGCCTTTAAAAAGCTCGGTCAAAAATGGTTTCATACTACAAAGTTAACCGGAACATTCCGGAAAAATTATCCGTGATTTTACGCTTCCTGCGCGAAAAGAAATAATGTACCTTTAAGTTAAATGTGTATTTAGTACACATTTAAAACCGATTGCTCATTTTTAAACCTTTTGCTGTATGAAAAGAATGTTACTACAGTTTCGTCTGCAGCTGGTGCTGCTATTCCTGTCGGCCCACTTATTCTTCGTGCCGGCAGCACAAAATCCCTGGAATGGTAAAGTGGTCCTGCAAGGATTCTGGTGGGATTACTGGAACACCAATTATCCCGATGGCTGGGCCAACTACCTCGCCGATCTGTCGCCCCGCCTCCGCGACCTCGGCATCGATGGTCTCTGGATCCCGCCCACCATCAAAAACGCCGGTACCAACAGTAACGGCTATTCTCCCTTCGATCAGTATGATCTTGGCGACAAGTACCAGAAAGGAAATGTCAAAACAAGATTTGGCAACAAGAATGAATTCCTGCGTCTCGTTGGTGTGGCACATGCCAATGGCATGGACGTGATCCAGGACGTGGTATTTAATCATCTCGACAATGCGGGTTCTTCCACCGGCCTTGGTGGCTCCGACCCCATGTATGCCAACGGCGATGGTAACAGCTACAAGAATTTCCGCAACGTCAGTTATGTAACGCCCGCTTCTTCGGAAACGGCTGCCAACTACATGGCCCGCTCCGGGAGATGGCCCAAGAACTGGCAGAATTTCCATGGCAATCCGGGACACGTATGTACAAGCGGCGACTGGTGCTCGCCTTTTTTCGGTCCGGATGTATGTTATTATTCCGGCGCTTACGGACAAAGTTCCAACGCCACTTTCAATCCCACACAGACCAGCGATTACATGCGCAACAATGCCCGCGACTGGATCATCTGGATGAAAAAACAGACAGGCGTGGACGGTTTCCGTTTCGATGCCGTCAAACATTTCCCGCATTGGGCCATGCAGGATTTTATCTGGAATGTGAAATACAATGCCGGCTGGGCCAACGGTGGCGCGCAGATGTTTGCGGTAGGGGAGTATGTGGGCAGCAGCGCACAACTCGATACATGGATCAATGATGTGCGTTACAGCAATGGCGGTTCGGAAGACCTCGTTGGTACCTTCGATTTCAGCCTGCGCCAGGAATTGAAAAACATGACCAGCGGCGGCGGCGGTTACAACCTCGCCAACATTCCCGGTTCACAACAAGGCAACCGTTACCGTACGGTTCCGTTTGTCAACAACCATGATACGTTCCGTCCGATCAAAGACGCCAATGGTAACTACACAGGTTGGGACACCGGCAATGAATTGGGCGGCGGACACATCGATCCTTTTGATGTAAGGCTCGCCGTTGCTTATGCCATCGCCTTTGCCGTAGACGGTTCGCCCCAGGTGTTCTTTGAAGACCTGTTTAATGTAGGCGGGCTCAGCAAACGTTATTCGCATTTGCCAACCAATACAACGGATCTGCCGGTAAGAGACGACATCGCCAATATCATCTGGTGTCATCAGAAACTGAACTTTAAAAAAGGTTCTTACAAGGTGAGAGCCTCCGGAAATGATTTGCTGATCATCGAACGCGGTTACAATGTGGGGCCTGAAAACAGTTACGCAATCATTGGCGTGAACGATAACTGGAATACCTGGCAGTCCGCAACAATACAAACTGATTTTGGTGCCAATAAACAACTGCATGACTATTCAGGTGCCAATGCATCCGATATCTGGACCGATGCAACCGGCAAGGCGACCATCTGGATTCCACCCTGCGATGGCAGCAACATACGCCGTGGTTATTGCATCTGGGGACCGGCAGGTATTACAGGCGGCTTCAACCCAACGCAAAGAACCACCACGCAGGAATGGGAAATGGCGGATGATCTCGGCGATTCGCATGCAAGTTCCTTGCAGCAGGGCGGCGCCCTTCCCGCCACATCCACCGCATTGCGCAACGTGGGAAAAATATTCAGTGAAAACGGAAAGACCATTACTGTGAATCTTTATCCAACCAACAATACAAAAGACATTACGCTGAACCTTTACAACAATGCAGGCACGCTGCTGCAAACAGTAAATGGCCTGGGGAATCTCACGCTGACTTATACGCCATCTTCTACTGGTTTTTACCAGATACGGGTGAAGAATACCAGTGCCTCCAATCCATCACAGAAAGTATTTGTAAAAGCAACGTACACATCACCCAAAATCCCGGCTACCTCTTCTTATCCTGCGCGTTCATCGCATCCGGATATGATCGAGCCGGATAATGGCGGCTGGATCACCGAAGCCGCCGATGAAGGATTGCAGGTATATCCCGATCCCGTATCGGCGCAATCTGTGCTGACCTTCAGCATCGCACAGAAGGGGAATGTTGACATACGCATTTATAGTGCGCAGGGACATGAGGTGAGCAGGCTGGCCAGCCAGGTATTGCCCGCAGGACAGCACCGGATGTCGCTTAAAGCCGCGCATCTTACTCCCGGTGTGTATGTGGTGAAGCTGGTAACGGCGAACGGAACACAGACGAAGAAGATAACCGTTGTGAGGTAAATTCAAAAGTCAAAAGTAAAAATTCAAAAGTGTATTGTGATTAATAGTCATTTCGCGCAAGACGAAGAAAGCATACATATCGCACGGTCATTTTTTGACTTTTTACTTTTGAATTTTGACTTAAAAAAAAGGCGACCCCGGTCGCCTTTTTTTTAATTATTTTGCACCCGCAAAAACGAACGTTGATATGGTCAGGGAAAAAATACTGGTTATCGGTGCATCCGGGCAAATAGGTGTAGAACTCACGCTGGCATTGCGTAAAATCTATGGAAATGCCAATGTGGTAGCGTCGGATCTGCGCGAACAAAATCCATTGCTCGAAGGTACCGGACCGTATGTTTCCCTCGACGTTATGAACAAGGAAATGCTGCACGTGCAGGTGATCCGTCAGAACATCACACAGATCTATCTGCTGGCGGCCATTCTTTCCGCCACCGGCGAAAAAAATCCCAATCTTGCCTGGAGCCTGAACATGCAGAGCCTGCTCAACGTGCTCGATATTGCCCGCGAGGAAAAGCTGACCAAAGTTTACTGGCCATCCTCGATCGCCGTATTCGGCCCCACTTCACCGCGGCAGAACTGCCCGCAACAAACCATCATCGAACCTACAACGGTGTACGGCATCAGCAAATACGCCGGCGAGTTCTGGTGCAACTACTACCATATGAAGTTTGGTGTGGATGTAAGAAGCCTTCGTTATCCGGGGCTTATTTCTTATAAGTCGGCACCCGGCGGTGGCACCACAGACTACGCGGTAGAAATTTTCCATGAAGCATTGGAAGAAAAACAATACACCAGCTTCCTGCAGGAAGATACCTACCTGCCGATGATGTATATGCCCGATGCCATCCGTGCAACCATCGAACTCATGGAAGCACCAGCGGAAAAAATTTCCATCCGCACTTCTTACAACCTTTCTTCGATGAGTTTTTCTCCGAAAGAAATTGCCGCGGAGATTCAGCAACATATTCCCGATTTCTCCATTCAATACGAACCTGATTACCGCCAGGATATTGCCAATAGCTGGCCACAAAGTATCGATGACCAGGTGGCCCGCCGCGACTGGGGCTGGAAAGAAGAATTCCAGTTACCGGAAATGGTAAAGGATATGCTGGTCAATCTGAAGAAGGAAAAGAATTTACCGGGCTGATTTTATCGATCGATCGTAAATCCGCTGAAGGTTTGATCATCCGATGGCTGCACGTCTACAGCCTCTACTCTTGCGCGTGAAGGTCCGGTACGGCACCAGGTAGCCAGTGCCTGCAGTTGCTCTTCCGAACCGCTTGCAATGATTTGCACGCTTCCATCCGGAAGATTACGCACTTTACCGGTAACGCCTGATTGTAAAGCTTGTTCCTGTGTATGCTTGCGAAAGAATACGCCTTGCACTTTTCCGGCTACGTTGATGATCCAGGTAGGCATAAGTTTTAAGTAGTAAATTCGATCCTTGGTTCGTGTATACACGAACCAAGGAATTCACGATTCGTTCCCGAGGCTTCGGATGACGATTCACGGCAACCACTCCACCATGTTCACGATCTTTTCAAGATATACCTGATCCGTTTCGTCAAAAGTATCGAGGTCAATGCTGTCGGCATCCAGCACAGCCACCACTTCATTATTCCTGATCAGCGGCACGACTATTTCCGAACGCGAAAGACTGCTGCAGGCTATGTGCCCCGGGAATTTTTCCACATCCGGAACGATCAATGTTTGTGCCTGCGCCCAACTGCTGCCGCACACTCCTTTACCTTTACGGATACGCGTACAGGCAACAGGTCCCTGGAAAGGACCGAGTACCAGCTCATCATTTTTTACCAGGTAAAATCCGATCCACAACCAGTTGAATTGTTCTTTCAAAGCACCGGCGATATTGGCCAGGTTGGCGATCAGGTCGGTTTCGCCCTCCAATAATCCTTTTATCTGGGGAAGGAGGGCCATGTATTGCTCTTCTTTGGAGCCTGTTGCTATTGCGAGGTCTTCTGCCATGCCGCAAAGATACAGAGATATAAAAAAAGCGAAACGCCTCCGCAGGGTGGAGACGTCTCGCTTTCTCAAGTATTAAATTGTGTGTACCGGGACTATTGAATGAACATCTTTTTTACAGCAGAAAATCCATTCACTACTAATTTATAGAAATAAACACCTTTCGCCAAACCTGCGGGCTCAAAATACTCCACATAGCTGCCGGCCTCGCGGCGGGCGCTGGCCAATACCTTTACCTGGCGGCCGCTGGCATCCAGCAGGGTCAGCATCACCTGGCCACCTTCTGCCAGTGTATAACGGATGGCCGTCTGGCCATTTGCAGGATTGGGAACGTTCTGCTCAAGGATATAACGGGCGGCACTGCCCAGTGTGGCAGATACCACAATGGAATAACGATAGTTGTTATCGAAGTCGATCTGCTTCACGCGATAATAGTAACGTGCAGGAGCGAGGCGCTCATCCGTATAGGTATAGCGGCGGATGTCCTGGCTTCGTGTATCGCTTGGTACAAAACCAATGGCGGTCCAGTTCACACCATCCGTTGAACGCTCAACCTGGAAGCCACGGTTATTCAGTTCTTCAGCAGTGCTCCAGTTGAGTACGATACGGTCCGGCTCCTGTGCAGCAGCGGCCAGTGAAACAAAACGTACAGGCAGTGTTCCGCATTCAACGGATGTAACCACCAGCGTTTGCAGCGAACCGGTGTTGGTACATCCGTCGGCACTCGCTACACTGGTGAGGTTGAAAGAGTATACAGCAGGTGAAAACAATACATCCACCCAATAGTTAGTGGCATTTACAGATTGATTGGGAAAACCGGTCGGGCCATATTTAAACAAACCATTACCGCCGTCCACACCATTGCGCAGGATCGTGATAGAACCATTCGATGCACCAGCACTGTTATAACCGCCTACGGTTGCACGATAGCGGCCGTAGGTGCTGTGATAAGAGACGATATAAGTGGTATTCGCCGGAATCTGGATAGGTGTGGTGAAGGTGACTTCCTGCCATCCGTTGGGGCTTACATTGCTGAAAACAGCGGAGGCCAGCAGTACACCCGAAGCGCTCCAGAGGTTGCCGGTATACGTACCCGAAACCATGTCCGGTGCATAGAAACGAACGCCTTTTACAAAACCCGTTACACTGGTGCGGAATTTTACACCCAGCTCAACTGCAGGCGCACCGGCACTGGGAGGGTCGGTGTCCGGACCATAGGAACTGGTAACAGGGTTGGTAGTGTAAACCTTTTCAACCGGCGGTGTAAAAAGACCGAATGAACCGCCAACAGCTACATTGCTGTAGAGATTGCCGTTTACCGTAAGGTCATAAGGACCTGTACCGGTAGCATTGGCCAATGTCAGCGAAAAGGGCTGACCATTACAACTGGTGGTATTGCTGATCGTAGCAGTAGGAGGTGTACAATTGGAGGTGATGGTCACCGTGCCATTGATGGTCTGGTTCAGCACAACGGTGGCGCCTTCAGCAGCGTTGGTCTGACGCGGCAATGCTGTATTGAACGAAAGCGCGGTATTGCCTCCCGGTGGTACTCGCAAAGCCTGGAACGTTACGGAGAACAGCGTGAAGTCGCTGCTGGGGTGGGCAGCGATGTTGCCGTTAGTCGTAAAACGACCATGATCCACCCGACCGAGGCTGTTCATGTTAGCTACCGAAGTAAACGGAACTGACACGCCTTCCAGCATGGCTTGCGTACCAGCAGGCACCGTAGGTGTGCCTACTACCTGCAAATCCGCAGGATTGAAATTCAGGAATGCATCGATACCATTGAGTGTAGCGGTGCCGGTAAAATCGGCTACTACGGAAACGGTAAACGTCTGGCCTACCTGTGTGGAAGTAGTGGCAGGCGATACGATAATGTTCACGTTTTGTGCCAGCATACTGCGGCTAATGAATACCAGCAACAGCATCAGCACTGAACGGCTGAAAATACGGGGGAGTGTAGTATTCGGGTTCATACAAATCATTTTAAATGGTAATAACGATTAATTGTTACAGTTTAATGGTTGTCTTTTAACAGCGTTTATGGTGTTTCTCCCTGGCTCAGATAGTTCGACAATAAGGTCGTGAGATCGAGCAGGGAAATATATCCGTCATTGTTGAGATCAGCGTTTGCCACATAACCTGCATCACCATTACTCTTGAGATAAGCCGACAGCAGCGTGGTCAGGTCAATCAGCGTGATGAAGTTGTCATTGTTTACATCGCCTTCGGACAATGTGCCGAATGCGATGGCGTTATCGCCTGCCACGATTGCCTGATTGCTTTTTACGCGTTGCAGTGTGTGGCTGTTTTTAACAGCGATGTTATACGTGCCTGCCGGTACACCGGAGATAGAGAACTTGCCGCTATTGTCTGTTGTGGTAGTATAGGTCAATACCGGCGTGGTATTGTTGCCCGGTGCATACAGATTAACGGTCAGTGGTACCTGCCAGCTTGCATGTGGTGCGGCGGGGCGTGCCTGTAAGGTTACGGAGCCGCGGATCGTACCGGTGGTAACAGGACCGTAAGTCGCTACATAGGTGCCGGACTGCGCTTCAAAGAATGCGTAGGCAATTCCTTTAATTGTTTCGGTGGTGAAGGTGGTAAGTCCGCCGTTTCTCGTGATCTGGCTCAGCTGCTGGCCATTGTCTGCCAGCATCGGCAGCATACCGCGCAGGTTGTAAGCGGCCGTGCGGGCATTGAGGTTAAACGTAAGCTGGTTATTATTCCACGCAATATTATCGTAGGTAGAATTGTTACGTCCATCCAGCCATGTCAGCAATTGTTTGGCAGAGATCACCGGAATGTTGCGGGCCAGTGCCTGTGCAATGATCGCCTCTGATCCCGCATGCATGGCGCTGTCGGTATGCATGTTGGCGCAGAACACACCGTAGTATCCTTCTGTTCCCAGTGCGCGGTCAAATAATTGTGCACTGAACGTGTTGTAGTCGATGCCCGACTCATCGGTCATTTGTGTGGCTACCTGGTAACAGTCGATGAGTGTGCCATCGAGGTCGGCAAAACGCATGGGCATACCAGAACCGGTAAACATACCCGATCTGTTTTGTACCCATGAGGCAGGCCAGTAGTAATAGTTTACATCGAGGCGGATCTTGTTCTGCGCCTCGATCTTCGGTGCAGAAGCCCAGTCGCTCCAGGCAATACAGTGTGTGCGGTTGGTAACGGGAGGACTTATGCCGGGTAACTGATTGGCCAACTGTGCCAGTTGTGTGGTAAGATTGGAAGAGAAACTGGCAGAAGTGAAATTGCTGCAATTGGTATTGAGGTGCAATGCTACTTCAAAGCCCTGTGATTCGAACGCAACAGCCTGGTCATTCGTAATCGGTGTATTGTTCAGGATATACGAAGTAGCCCTGATCGCTTTCCAGTCACGTACATCCTGTGGTGTGTTGGGGCCGAGGCTGAGATAATGGGTAAAGCGGCCCGGTGTTCCGTTGTACGTGTGATCGTCTCCCGTCATTACCACAGCGGCTTTGAGATTTCTTGGCAGGAACCAGAAGCGTGGCAATGGTTTGCGGTGCAGCGCTCCTTTGATAACGAGGTTCGTAAGCAAACGTTGTTGCTCATCAGCCTGCGGAATCGCTACTTTACTTAAGTCGATCCAGTCAGTTTCGGTGCCGCCGAAAAATAAATCGTTGGAGCGGATAGGGCCGCTCTGGCCATCGCGTTCCTGTCCTGCCCATGCAGGATTCCCCTGACGTGTGTAAACAATTGACTTGGCGAGATCGTAGGTAAAAGCAATAGCACGGCCGCCGTTGCCGCCCACGTTGCGTGTGGTGACAGCGGGATAAGTAGTAGCCGTATTGGCATTGGCGTATAGCGTAGCAACAGCCGTAGCACCGCTCAGCGAATAGAGATCTGCTGCGCCATGGAATTGCAATGTTTGATTGGTAATGCCTGTGCCAGCACCTGTTGCTGTATTGACCAATAAATATTTGTCGGAAAGCGTGCCGCTCAGTTTGGTGATGCCCATCAGTGAGCTGAGGGCCGTGCCACCCGGGCGGAAGGCAATGAGCGTACCGCCTGCGGTTACCCAGTTGGTAAGCAGGGTCGCCTGTGCCGCATTCAATGTCATTTCCCCGAGTACTACCGCGTCGTATCCGTTGAGATCAGCGGCTGTGCTCAGTTGGGAAATATCTTTTGTGGCAAAACTGGTAATACCTTCTGCACGGAGAATTTCTACGGCATAACGGCTGAACGGATTCGTGGAATTGCTCACGATCAGTATTGGTCCGCCGGTGCCATCAGTAGGCGGAGGCGGCGGCGGATCTGCCGTGGTGAAGGACCAGGTGTAATCTGCCGCGAGGTTGTTGCCTGCCAGGTCTTTTATGCCCGTAACACCGCCGGAAATACGTGCGGTATAGGTAGTGGCATAAGCCAGCGCTGCTGAAGGTATTAAGGTCACCTGGCTTTGTGCCGTAGACACTGTGGAGCTGATCAGTGCGTTGCCGGGGCCGCGCAATTCAAATGTTCCCGTGGTTACAGAAGCCGGAAGAATGGCTTCATTGAAAGTTGCCTTGATGGTAGCGTCAAGCGGAACCAATGAAGCAAGATCCGGTGGTGTGGACGATAACACAACCGGCGGCGTTACATCCGGACCAGCCGTAAGATCAAACACAATATCTACCCAGTAATTGCTTTGCTGATAGCTGTTGCCGGGGAAAGTGGGAGTGGAGGTATACTGATACAGCCCATTGGCGACGGAACCTCCCGCTGCGGTCAGGTAACCCGAAGGATAAGGCTGCAGAAAGAAGGTCGGTGTATAAGAATAGAAACCTGTTGGACTATGATAAGAAGCAATATACGTTTGGTTGGCCTGTATCGCCACCGGGCTGCTGAACAGTACCTGTTGCCATCCCGAAGCCGATTCATTTACGAAAATGGCGCGGGCTTTCAGTTCACCATCGGTAGTCCATAGGCTGCCGGTGTGTGTGCCCACATCATTTACTCCTTTGTAAAAACGCAGACCCGTAATATAACCTGCCTGGCTTGCCAGGAACTTCACGCCGATCTCAATACCCGGTTCATTATCGTAGTTGTTGGCCGAATAAGGGATGGCACTGTTTGGAAAAATATTGCAGGGACATTGCGGGTTGGTGATCGTGACATTGATAGCGGATGTTGAAGGTGCTGTTCCTTCAGGCTGCATATTTCCTGAATCATCGAAGGCACGTACTTTCACCACGAAGCTGCCGGGCACGCTGGCAAACCAGGTATAATTCCAGTTGGTGCGGCCGTTGGCGATCTGCCAGGTGGTGCCACCGTCTGTTGAAATTTCCACACCGGCGACTACGCCGCCTATGTCGGTAGCTGTGCCGGAAATAGTGACGCTGCTGCCGCTTTGATAAGAGCTTCCCGTGCCGGGCGTGGAAATAGCGGCAACAGGAGCCGTGTTGTCAGTGGATTTGGTAGCCGCCGCGAGGCCCGATTGAAGAGTAGCTGGTTGCACACCCATGTCGGCCAGCAGGTTGATAGTGGCCTGTTGCATGCGCACATCGGCGGGCAGGTTGCCTCTGTCATGTTTATCGTCGAGACCCCAGGCCCATTGTACGGTACCAGCGCCAAATACCAGTGCTCCGCTGGTATGGCGGTAAAGAGAAAGTTTATGTGTTTTACCGTTGAAATCCGTGCTCGACATGGTGATGCGGCCACGCGGATTGCTTTCGGCATATTGTTCAAAATTCCATTCGTAACCAAGTGTGCCGAAGGGAAGCGTGGCTTCGTCTTCGGAACCGAGATTGACAATGCTGGTATTGCGCCAGAAACGCAGATTGCGGTAAGCGGCAGGTACTTTGATCGAGGAGGTACTGCCGTCCCAACTGATCTGTCCGCTCAGGGAATTTTCCGGCAAACAGGCACCGCCCGCGGGATATTCGCAGCCACTGCGCCACAGACCTGTCCATGCCGGAGTTGGATCACACTTGGTGCCGCAAACCGTTTCACCTAAAGTGCCTTCTTTATAACATACCAGTGTACGGTAACTATTATTGGTACCGTAGGCACTGTTTTCCCAGCGTGTTTTCCAGTAGATCTCATTACCACTGAAGAAAGCCAGGTGAACGCCGGCATTGCGGGCTGCTTCTACATTGGCACGTTGTTCGGATGACCAGTATTCATCGTGTCCTACGGAAAGAAATACTTTATGATTAAGTATCAGGTTGCCGCGGCGTGCCGCATCGATATTGGTAGTATAACTTACGTTGAACCCGTTTTTTTCGAGGAAACGTAGCATCGGGTATTCGGCGTTGAACACCCAATCTTCGGCTGCACCACCGCCGCCGCCGCCATCGCGTGTGAGGAAGGGACGGTTATAACTTACTTTGGTAGCATGGCCTGCGGGGTAGGAAGTGCTGCCTACATAAAGGCTGTTGCCGCCGTAGGCATTATAAGCCTGCCAGGTGGCATCGGAAGTCTGGAAAAAAAGATCGGAAGTACTGGCATCATCACGTACGATGAAGATGATATGACTGGCACCACCGTCGCTGGTCTTTTTCAGCCGTGCGATATATATGCCGGAAACCGCTGTTGCAGGCACATCCCAATAGCCGGATTCATCCCAGGTGCCGCAATCAACGAGACCGGTGAGGGCGTCTTCAAATGCGGGTGGTTGTGTTTGGGGTAAGGTGGCGGTGACAACGCCTGAGCCCACTTTACGTGCGCCGTTGCCATTATAATAACCTAAGCGGTAAATGTCGATGGTATAAGCGGGGGCAGTCGTTTTTATTTTAAAATGCACACGTTCGCCACGGTTAACACTGATGTCCGTAGCGAAGCCCTGAATTGACAAATCTCCTGCGCCGTTGATATCCCATTCTGAAGGAGGATTACCGGTCAGTGCATTTTCTACCACAATAGGGTTTTGTGCACGGGCTAAAGGAGTAGCCAGGGTCCACACCAGGAGAATAAAAAACAGCCGCTTCCAAGAGGTACATGTATACAACATCCCTTTCATACATTGATGGGTCGTGAAAAAAATGACGGGGTGATGTCTCGAGGATATTTACCTGATTCTTGGGAGGATATTGAGTCAGTGAAGTGTAGTCAATCGTAGGCGGTTAGAGTGATATAATCAGGTTGTAGTTGCTGGTTATATTACTTGGATACGGGCTAAAGGTACAGCAATTGATGAAATATGCAAGAATGTTTACATAAATTAATCCTTGCCTTCGTAAGCTTATGGCAATCAGTTCTTGCTACGGTGAAAGTATTTTCCGAAGGTCAGACCGATAGCGCGCTGACGGATATCTGGTCCGCCATCCTGGTTGCTCAGGTCCGTAAGACCGCGTGTATACTGTGCCGCAATCAGGAAACCTCCTGCTGTTTCATAGCCGAATTGTGCAATGAGATTGGCACCATAACGGCCATAAGTCTGAAAACCGAAAGGCATGGAACGGTCGACACTTGTTCCATCATCCAGTTTTAATTTTTCCTTACCCGATACATACATTTCCAGGGTGGGTCCGGCTTTTATAAAGAAATGGCCGGGCTTAGCCGAAAAATCGAATTGGAACAGGAAGGCCGCTTCGATGGCGTGCATGGTGGTATTGTTGGCCACCGCATCGAGGCGCGGGGTTTCTGAGAAACGGGTATAATCTACTTTATAGCCTTTCAGGCTGTAAAAAACGGCCGGAGAGAAAAAGAGTTTGTTTTCGAACGGGATTTTGACACCCAGTCCGGCGATACCGCCTGGTTTATAAGATACGTCCTGGCGTTGTCCCTTGACAAAATATTGCGCCGAGCTGCCGTGCGCTCCGGCAAAAGCGAGAAAATTAACCTGAGACCGGGCACTAAAACCGGCTACCAGAAAAGACAGGATCAAGGCAATTGTTTTCATACTACAGTTGTTATCGCCACCGGCGAATGCTGATTTTTTTAATTAAAGTGGCTTTGGCATAAGAAGACAGGCAGGGCGGGCTACCGGATTGGATCCGTTCAGGGGCAGGCAAAAGTAGGCTTTTTTTATAAACCGCAGTAACCGGGGGAAGAATGTGTAAATGTGCCCTGGCTTCGCCCGGGGCCATGTGTAAATGTGTTTGGGTTGCCGTGTTTTATCGCTTCTCCTCAACGTATTCGTAGGTAGGTCGCAATCCGTACCTTGGGTCCCAAGTGTATTTGTATTTCTAATTTCCGTATCTGCACATTTTCACATTTACACATTGTCCTCACCAGCCGCTCGCCGAATCATCGCCGCGCTTATCCGCCACCGCTTCAAATTTTCCATCCGGTAATACACGGATCAATTCCACACGGCCGATATCGCCGCGGCTGTCGATCTTATAACCCATTTTGCGCAGGGCTTCCTGTGTGGCAGCAGGAAAATCCTTTTCTACAAACACCGCATCCGGTAGCCACTGATGATGAAATTTGGCTTTGTCCACGGCATCTTTTGCAGAAAGACCGAAATCAAGAATATTGACAATCGTTTGAAAGACCGAAGTAGGAATTGTAGTACCTCCCGGCGTGCCGGTTACAATATAAGGTTTGCCATTTTGCAATACGATCGTAGGCGTCATCGAACTCAGCATGCGCTTGCCGGGCGCAATGGCATTGGCTTCTCCACCCACAGCGCCATACATATTCGGCACACCTGGTTTGATACTGAAATCGTCCATTTCATTATTCAGAAAAAAACCGGCACCACCTACTACCACGCGGCTGCCATAACCACCATTGAGGGTAGTGGTTACCGCTACGGCATTGCCATCTCCGTCGATCACACTGAGATGAGTGGTTTCTTCACTTTCTTTTGCCGCAGCTTTTCCGGGGCCAATGATCTTGCTGTCGCTTGCTTTGCCGGGGGTAAAATCTTTCATGCGGTCAGCGATATATTTTTTATCGGTTAAGGCGGCAACCGGTACTTTGTAAAAATCCATGTCGCCCATATACTCGGCTCTGTCGGCATAAGCACGGCGTTCCGCTTCGATCATCAATTGCACCGCCTGCGGCGAATGAAATCCCATTGTGGCAATGTCTTTTCCTTCGATCATTTTCAACATCTGGTGCAGCAGCAGGCCGCCACTGCTTGGCATCGGCATACTCACGACCGCGTAACCTTTGTAATCAAAACGATGGGGCTGGCGTGAACGGGCTACATAGTTTTTCAGATCGGCGTAACTGATAATACCTTTTCCCCGCTGCATTTCTTCCACGATCAGGCGGGCCGTTTCTCCTTCATAAAAACCGGCTGCTCCTTTTTCCCGGATACGGCGAAGCGTGGCCGCAAGATCTTTTTGTACCAGCGTATCGCCCGCTTTCCATTTGTCTTTTTTCTGAAAAGCATTGGGACGTGTATTGAGTTGCTGCAGGTCTTGCTGAATGCCATTCAGCGACCTTGCTTCGCGTTCGGTGATCACGAATCCTTTTTCAGCCAGTTCTATGGCAGGGTCTATTAATTCCTTAAACGATAGTTTGCTGTATCGCGCGGCTTCAAACAATCCGGCAACTGTTCCCGGCACGCCACTCGCGAGGTGTCCGTCCTGGCTGAGATCGGTGCGCGCTTTGCCATCCTTATCTATGTACATGTCGCGTGAGGAACCCGAAGGTGCCATCTCGCGGTAGTCGATCGCCAGTTCCTTTCCGTCTTGCAGATGCGCCACCAGGAATCCGCCGCCGCCCAGGTTGCCGGCTCCGGGATATACCACGGCCAACGCCAGTTGCGTGGCGATGGCGGCATCCACCGCATTACCTCCTTTTTTTAATACCAACACCCCGGCTTCGCTTGCCAGCGGATGCGCGGAAACGACAGCACCTTTATTGCCGGTTACTGTTTTTTCAATGGAATAATGATAAGAATCGATAGGAGGGTTGGGAGCAGCCGCTTTGCGGGAAGAATGGCAGGCAAGCAGCGTACTCATCGTTAGTAAAACCAGGACCGGTCTGATCATTGTGCCGTAATTTGTGTGAAAGGTACTTAAAAGGTTCAAAAACCGAAGGCTCCCCAACATGCTTTATATTCGCTGAATAATCCGGTGGTATGAAGAAATGTTTTTTGTTTTTATTGTTGACGGTTTTAATGCAGCGGGCCATGGCGCAGACTCCTTCCACCTGGACCTCCGCCGATATTTACCAGGGCCTGCAAAAACTGAATGTGCTGGGTACTGTGTTGTACGTGGCCGCGCATCCTGATGACGAGAATACAAGACTGATCACGTATTTCGCCAAAGATAAATTGTACAGAACAGGTTATTTGTCGCTCACCCGCGGTGACGGCGGACAAAACCTGATCGGTGATGAACAGGGTGTTGAATTGGGGTTGATCCGCACGCAGGAACTGCTGGCAGCACGCCGCATCGATGGCGGAGAACAATTTTTCAGCCGGGCCTACGACTTCGGTTTTTCCAAAAACCCGGAAGAGACATTTACCAAATGGGATAAAGAAAAAATCCTGGCAGACGTGGTTTGGGTGATCCGCCGTTTCCGACCGGATGTGATCATCACCAGATTCCCCACTACCGGCGAAGGCGGACATGGCCACCATACGGCCTCTGCTATCCTGGCCAACGAAGCCTTTACGGCCGCTGCCGATCCCAAGCGTTTTCCGGAACAATTAAAATATGTACAACCCTGGCAGGCCACCCGTATCTTATTCAACTCTTTCAACTTTGGTGGCACCAATACACAGGATGATACGCAATTCAAACTAGACGTTGGCGGATTCAATCCATTGCTGGGAAAAAGTTATGGCGAGATCGCTGCAGAAAGCCGCAGCCAGCACAAAAGCCAGGGTTTTGGCGTACCCGCCAGCCGCGGCGAATCATTCGAACGTTTCAAAACCACCGGCGGCAAAGCTCCGGTGAACGATCTGCTGGATAATATAGATGCAAGCTGGAACAAAATAAAAGGAGGCGCCGCCATCAGCAATGAAGTGGAGGCATTGATCCGTTCGTTTGACCTGCGCCATCCCGAGCAATCCGTGAAAGGATTAGTGCAATTGTATAAAAATATTTCCGGGTTGCCCGAAGGCTATTGGAAAGAACAAAAGTTGAAGGAAACGGCGCAATTGATCCAACAATGTGCCGGACTTTTTGCCGAAGCAACTACCGCGAGCCAGTTTGGTGTGCAAACCGGCACCATGCGCGTGAATTTTATTTTCAACAACAGGCTGGGTGCCGATGCCGTACTCGAAAAAATTGCGCTGAATGGATTTGATACCGTATTTGCGCAAAGAATGGTTGCCAACCAGAATATTAATTTCACCAGAAACTTTGTCATTCCTGCCACTAAACCGGTGACGCAGCCGTATTGGCTGGCCAATAAAATGGAAGAAGGCTATTTTAACGTAAAAGATCAACTGCTGATCGGGCAGCCGGATGTAAGTCCTGCTTACGAAGCAATGGCAACCGTGAAAATCGGCGGTCAGTCACTCAACCTGACCCTTCCCGTAAAATACAAATTCACGGATCCGGTGAAAGGAGAATTGTATGAACCGTTTGTCGTATTGCCACCGGTAGAACTGAATTTTGTCAATGAAAACAATCTTTGGGTAAATGATACGGTCACCAAAGTATGGACACATTTCAAAACCAACCTGAACGATAGCGCTGAGTACGCAATGAGCTTGCAACATACTGCCGACTGGTGGTTTTCGAAAGACCGTTTTGCATACGGCACAGCCAATAATCCGTCTGATTATTTTGCACCCGAAGTGCGGCCGTTGAAAAAAGGCAATTCAGAGCAGGTATTGTTGCAGGCCCGGGGAAAAAATGGCGTGACCTATGACCGGTACAGCCGGAGTATTCAATACCCGCATATTCCTTACATCGTTTATTACAAAGATGCTACGGCAAGGCTGGTGAGTCTCGATCTCAAAACGGTCAACAAACGGATCGGTTATATTGTGGGCGCGGGTGACAAAGTGCCGGCTGCGCTGGAGCAAATGGGCTACGAAGTGACGTTACTGACAGAAAAAGAAATGGCCCGTAATGACCTGGCGCGTTTTGACGCCATTTTAACCGGTGTGCGGGCTTACAATACAAATGAATGGCTGAACCAGTACTATGACAAATTGATGGAATATGTAAACAACGGCGGCAACCTGATCGTGCAGTACAACACGAGTACGAATATCGGTCCGGTGCGTGCGCGCATTGGCCCTTATCCGTTTGATATCTCCCGTACCCGTGTAACACGGGAAGATGCGCCGGTAACGGTGTTGAAGCCGGATCATCCGGTATTGAATTTTCCCAATAAAATCACCCAGGAAGATTTCAAAGGCTGGATCCAGGAGCGGAGTATCTATCACGGTGTGAACTGGGACAAAAACTTTGAAACTATTTTAACAATGAATGATCCCGGCGAACGGCCAGATGAAGGAAGTTTGCTGGTGGCCCGTTATGGAAAAGGATATTTCACTTACACGGGCCTGGTGTTCTTCCGTGAATTGCCGGCGGGTGTTCCGGGTGCCTACCGGTTGCTGGCCAACCTGATCGCATTGAATGGTAAAAAAGCATTTTGAAGATGAGTACCCTTCAGCCCGATAGAAGAAGAGGAGAGATGGCGTTTATCGTCGCTATCATATTGGGCGTAGTATTGGGAGCCCTGATAAAAAAAGTAAGACTCGGATTAATATTAGGATTGATCATCGGAACGGTGATTGTGTTCCTGGGATGGACAAGAGGAAGGAAATAATGTGTAAATGTGTCAATGTGGAAATGGTGAGATCTCAGTAACGATTATCTATTCACCATTCACCATTCACCATTCACGATTGACGAGCGCCCCTTCGGGAGGCCGAAGTATCGGCCTCAGGGAGCGCAACGATTGCCGATTGACGGCTCACGAATAAAACAACTGCCATGCAAAATGGACCTGAAGAAAGGGTTCCCTTATTCCGCAGCTGGACTGCCTGGTACATAATCGTACTGGTAGCGCTGGTGGCAATGATCGCGATACTCTATTTCTTCACCCAACGTTTTTCATGACCCGTACAGACTGGATAGTACTCGTTATTACGCTTGCGTGTATTGTGTTGTACGGGATGTACAAAAGCCGTTCCTCCAAGGATATGGAGGGATATTTTTTGTCCAACCGCAACATGCCCTGGTGGCTCGTACTGCTCAGCATTATGGGCACACAGGCAAGCGCCGTTACTTTTATTGCCGCACCCGGGCAGGCTTATACCGACGGGATGCGTTTTCTGCAATACTATTTCGGATTGCCGCTGGCCGCCATCGTGATCTGTATCACTTTTGTGCCGGTATTTAAAAGGCTCCGCATCATCACTGCTTACGAATACCTCGAGCAGCGTTTCGACGGACGCACCCGCACATTTACCGCCTTACTTTTCCTGTTGCAACGCGGGCTTTCCACCGGCATTAGTGTGGTAGCGCCTTCCATCGTGTTATCGGCCCTGCTGGGATGGAATCTCACGCTCACCAATCTGCTCATGGGCGGCCTGCTGATCATTTATACTGTAACCGGTGGTGCAAAGGCTGTTGCGCATACGCAAAAATTGCAACTGCTGATTATTTTCGCCGCCATGTTTATCGCGGGATGGTATGTGGTGCACAGTCTGCCCGGCAGTGTAGGATTTACAGATGCACTCGATATCGGAGGCCGGCTGGGCAAATTGAATGTGATCACAACCGGCATGGAAGGCGGCAGCTTCAACTGGGGCGATCAGTTTAACCTGTTCAGCGGTATCATCGGAGGTTTCTTTCTTGCCTTGTCTTATTTCGGTACCGACCAGTCGCAGGTGGGCCGCTACCTCACGGCACGGTCTGTTACGGAAAGCCGCATGGGTTTGTTGTTAAACGGACTGGTGAAAATTCCCATGCAGTTTTTTATCCTGCTGATCGGTGTGCTGGTGTTTTCCTTTTATCAGTTTCGCGGTGCGCCGGTTTTCTTTAACCAAAAAGAGATCGACCGGCTGGAGCAATCGGTTTATAAAGATTCGCTGCATCAATTGCAAACCCGCATGGATCATCTGCAATTCGGAAAAGACATCGTGCTGAAACAATATACCGAAGACAAGTCGGAACATCATCTGCAATCGTTGAAAGTGCTGCAGCGCCAGTCCGACTCTGTACGGATGCAGGTGAAAGGGTTGGTAAAACAAAACGGTGGAGCCGAAAAAGATACCAACTATATCTTCATGCGCTTCGTGGTCGATTACCTGCCCGTAGGTTTGGTGGGCTTGCTGATCGCGGTGATCTTCCTCGCTTCGTGGGGCAGTATAGCGGCAGCCCTGAATTCATTGGCTTCGTGTACAGTGGTGGATATTCATAAACGTTATATTAAAAAAGACTGTACACCAATACAGGATTACCGTGCAGGCAAGTGGTACAGCTTCGCCTGGGGACTGTTTTGTGTGATAGCGGCGATGTTTGCAGCCAACATCGGCAATAGCCTGATCGAAGCCGTGAACATCTTGGGGTCTCTTTTCTACGGAACGATACTCGGTATCTTCCTGGTGGCGTTTTATTGCAAGAAAGTGCAGGGAAGAGCCGTGTTTGCAGCCGCCATCGTAATCGAATTGATGACCATCGGTTTATTTGTGCTTTCGCAATACAAAGTGATCAGTCTCGGTTTCCTTTGGTTAAACATGATCGGGGCCATTGGACTCGTGCTGCTTAGTAATCTTTTACAAAAGATATGGCCGGAACCTGCGGATGAAACAATTATTTCAGGGAAATAAAAAAGCTGCGTCAGTCATGACGCAGCTTTTCTTTATAAAGAAAATAAACTGTGCTTACTTGCCAAGTTCTTTCAGGAACTTATCGTTCAGTCTTACGTAATCTTCATTTTTCTGTTCCATAGCCAGTTCGCGTGAACGCGTAGAAGCGGCTCTTGCTTCCGTTTTCTTACCCAATTTGGCAAGACAATTGGCCCACTGATACTGTATCCAGAAAGCATTGGGATTTTGTTCTACGGCTTTGTTGAACCATTCGAGTGCCTGGTTCAGGTCTTTACCATTTTCCATGTAATACACGGCAGCCTGGAAATAAGGCGGCTTTTCTGATTTCATGGCTTTTTCGATAGAGGCCATCACTTTGCTATCTACATCGGTGGTGATGGGGAAGCTTACTTCCGATTTATCCCACAGGATCTGCAGTTGCAGGCTGGTAGGATTGAGTTCGTTGAACTGAATGGTGAAGTTCTCCGCTTTTTTGCGTGCCTTTTTTACGCTTGCCGTGAAGCGTACAACATCCTGTTCCTGTTTGTAAGCTGCAGGAGAAGTAACGTCGGTTTGCTTGCTGATGATGATGGTCCAGTTGTCTTTGTCAGGGATGCTGAGCAGTCCGTATTTGCCGGCAGGGATTTTGGTGCCGCCGATGGTCACCTCATCGCCGAAGGTGAGCACGGTAGCGCCGTTGGCTCCGGTACGCCATACTTTACCATAAGGAACGAGGTCGCCGAATACTTTGCGTCCTTTAACACCGGGACGGGAATAACTGAGTTCGATAGAAGAGAGACCAAACTCCTGCTTTACGGTTTGAGACGGGCTGGGAGCCGGGGTTTTAAGTTGCGCGTTGGCTGTGCACATGCACAGGACTGCGCCCATGGCAATAACTAAACGTTTCATGCAAATAGTTTAAGTTGTTTACGAGAATGCCCGGCAAAGTTAAGGCAAATCAGATGCGGAGTGCGTTTGAATTTATCCGAAAGGAACGCTGACGGTAACACGTTTGCCCGCTTTGCGTTTCCAGCGTGGTCCTTCCTTGATCAGCCGGATCGCTTCTTTGTCGCAAATGGTGCAAAGTGATTTCTCGATCTTAAAGTTAACGGGTTCGCCGTACTCGTTTACTTCAAACGAAACGGATACCTCTCCGCCGGAAGCGGCGCGTTTGAGCTGGGTAGAAGCTTCGGGCTCCTGGATATTGTTGGCGAGATAAGCGTCATAATTTTCCCAACCATCCAATGGCTCTGGTTCTTCGAATACGATGGTGGAAGAACGGGAACGGTTGGTATTGAGCTGGCGGTTGTTCAGCACCATGGTCTGTACCTGTGAATGATCCTCTGCGAGCACGACGCGATTGGCGATGCCATTGCGTTGTAACGACAACTGGTTTGTTTCAAAACCAACCGATCTCACTTTCACATTCATGGTGGAATCGGGAGAGGTAAGCACAAAATTACCTTTGGCATCTGCGTAGGTGCCAATGCCATCCTGCACGTTGGTAACGTTGGCAAAGGGCAATGGATTATTGTTGGCATCCAATACGCGGCCACGGTATACGTTGCGTGGAATAAAAGCCTGTTGATTACGGGTCTGATTATTGGCATTGGCTGCATCAACTTCATAGAGCTTCCGCTCGTCAGCCTGCTTTTTTTGCGGTGCGGCGGCAACAGCTCTTGCTTTGACGGCTTGCGCATTGCTGACTTCTTCCGCATTCACGGATGTTTTGGCCGATACATTAGCGGCCTGTTCCTGTTTGGCACGGCTGTCGTTTTCGGCAAGTTCTTTTTGAGTGGCAGTGGGCTGGTTGACAGCGGAAGCCTGATCGTCTTTTGTGGCTTGGGACAAGGGTTGTTCCGCACCCGGATTATCAGCAGGTGTTTTTGCTGCAGGCTTATCAGCGGTGATGGTATATTTTTTTGAATCGGTTGGTGTAATTGCGTTGAATCCGTTGGATACGGAATCTGGAGTCGGGGTAACCGTATTATCTGTTTTGGCAGGAATGTTTTGTACAACATTGCCTTTATCGTTGTTGGTATCAAAACCAAAACGATAGGTGAGCCAGCCTGCTCCGGCGATAAGTATAACAGCGGCGGCGGCGCGCATCCAGGGGAAATTTCTGCTGCCGGCGCGGGAAATGGGAATGACTTTTTCATCGGCAGATTCCTGTATACGGGCTTCCAGGCGTTTCTGCAGATCAGTGAGGTCTGCCTGCGCCTGCGTACCGGATATTTCATATCCTTCCAGTGCATCTGCCAGGAACGGGTCTTCGAGCGCTGCTTTTTCCATGCGGTGCATTTCGGCAGCGTTCAGCAGACCGCGGTGATATCGTTCGATATCAGCGGCGGTAAATGACGGTATGTTGTCTTTATAATTCAAAATTCAAAAGTCAAAATCAAAAAGTTATAGGTATTAAGTAAACAGCCATATTCACGATTCACGATTGCCGATTCACGATTGCCGATTCACTCTTTTCCATACAGCTCTTTAGGTTACGCCTGCCGTTCTGTATAAAACTCCGCACCTGGTTCCATTCACGGCCGGTCTGTTCTACGATTTCATTATAACATTTCCCTTCCAGGTAAAACAACCGGATCGCCTCCTGCTGATCGCTGGTGAGCGTGCCCAGGCAGTTTTCCAACTGTTTAAAATGCTCTTCCTTCTCTAATATGCCATTCAGATGCACACTTTCTTCGTTTTGCATAACTTCCGCATTATACTCTACAGTTTTCAGGTTGCGGGGTGTGCGTAATTGCATAAGGCAGTGATTCTTAGCCACCTGATGCACCCATCCGCGAAAGTTTTCCACCTCGTGCTTGCGGAGTTTGGTCACCAGCTCTTCGAAAATCTGCATCACGGCATCTTTGGCCGTCTCGGGTTCCTTGAAATACTTCAGGCACACACCATATACCAGCTCCATATATCGCTGGTACAGTTCGCCCAATATAGCCAGGTCGCCGGTTTCTTTGTATTGTTGAACCAACTGACCATCGCTGAGCGCGTGGCTGGATGTATTTTTCAGAAATGCCAAGGGCCTAAAATTACTAAATTATAACAACGATTTGTGCAATCGTTCCGAACACTGCATCCAATAAGCAAAATACCTATTATGCAGCGTTTACTTTTTATGTTGATGCCTTTGCTGTTGCTGGGGCTCGCATTCAGACCCGTCCATTCTCATACAGTTTCCGGTGTGATCACAGATGATTCAGGAGCTCCGGTTCCGGGCGTGAGCATTACGGAGAAAGGGACCAAAACCAGCGCTACTTCTGACACCAAAGGTCACTATACCATTACCGTATCCAATAATCAGGGCACCCTTTCGTTTGCGATGGTCGGGTTTAAACTGCAGGATGTAAAAGTCGCGGGCAGAACCACGATCAACGTTGTGCTCAAAGCTACTTCAAACGAATTGGCAGACGTGGTGGTGACAGGTTATGGTAAACGTAAATCCGGTGCGCCGGGTCCAACAACGTATTTATCGGCAAGTGCTCCGGGGTTGCAGGCTACCGGCCAGGGATATCACAGAGACGAGGATTGGAATACCGAAGATTACGACCGCATAACAGACAACCGTTTTGTTCGTTCAACAGACAATCCGCTCAGCACCTTTTCCATCGACGTAGATGTAGCCGCTTACGGTAATATGCGCAGGTTTATCAATAACGGCAAAATGCCTCCCGCCGATGCGATCCGTGTGGAAGAACTGGTGAATTATTTTAAGTACGATTATCCGCAACCGAAAGGCAAAGACCCTTTCAGTGTGCACACGGAAGTAGCCACCGCGCCGTGGAATTCATCGCATAAACTCGTGATGATCGGGTTGCAGGGAAAAAATATTCCGATGGATAAATTGCCTGCATCCAATCTTACTTTCCTGATCGATGTATCGGGTTCGATGAGTTCGCCCGATAAATTACCATTGGTAAAGGCATCGATGAAACTGCTGGTGGAAAAGCTGCGTGAACAGGATATGGTTTCGATAGTCGTATATGCCGGAGCTGCGGGACTGGTATTGGAACCGACACCGGGTAGTGATAAAAAAGTAATTCTCGATGCAATTGATAACCTGGAAGCCGGTGGTTCAACTGCAGGTGGAGAAGGCATCCGCCTTGCTTATGAAACCGCGCGAGAAAATTTCATGCGCAGTGGTAACAACCGCGTGATCCTTTGCACAGATGGCGACTTCAACGTAGGAGCCAGCAGCGATGCCTCGCTCGAAAGAATGATTGAAGTAGAAAGAAAAAGCGGTATTTATCTGTCTGTACTTGGCTATGGCATGGGTAACTACAAAGACAATAAAATGCAAAAATTGGCCGATAAGGGCAATGGCAATCATGCTTACATCGATGGCATTGCCGAAGCAAGAAAAGTGTTGGTGGAAGAATTCGGCGGCACCTTATTTACCATTGCCAAAGACGTAAAACTGCAGATCGAATTTAATCCTGCGGTGGTACAGGGATACCGGCTTGTTGGTTATGAAAACCGCCTGCTGGCGAAGGAAGATTTTAATGATGATAAAAAAGATGCAGGCGAACTCGGCAGTGGTCATACCGTTACGGCATTTTATGAAATCATTCCGGTAGGAATAAATGATCCCTTGCTTGCGCAACCCGATTCATTGAAATATCAGCAGACGCCGGTAGTAGCAGTTGCTAATACAACAGAACTGATGACCGTGAAACTGCGTTACAAACAACCCGACAGCGAGACAAGCCAACTGATGGAAACAGTGGTAGCCAACAATGAAAAGAATTATGAAAAAGCATCCGAGAATTTCCGTTTCGCTGCAGCCGTAGCAGAGTTTGGTATGTTGCTGCGCGCGTCTGAATACAAGGGCAGTGCAAACTATCAGCAGGTATTACACCTGGCGCGTAATGCGCAGTACCGCGATCCGGAGGGATACCGTGCGGAGTTTATCTGCATTGTCGAGAATGCGCAGAAGCTGGCGGCGAAGGTGATGGGGAAGGAGATGAGCTACAGGTGAATAGTCAATAGTCAATAGTCAATAGTGAATAGTGAATAGTCAATAGTCAATAGTGAATAGTCAATAGTGAATAGTCAATAGTGAATAGTCAATAGTGAATAGTCAATAGTGAATAGTGAGTAAGTCAATGGTGTGTACGATGATCCCTGGTTCGTGTCTTCACGAAACAGTATAAAAGGGCTCGAATTTATTGCAGGAATATTGATACCAATCTCCGCGGCTTAATTTCTTAGCGCCTTTGCATGAAAATGAAGTTCGGTCAAAGCGAAAAAAGATAATACTTAAAACAAAGCTTATGAGAATTTTCTACTTTTCCATTTTCCTGCTGATAAGCGAATTTGCTTTCGCGCAGGCCTGTCCGCCGGAAAATGGTGCGACAAGAATTAAGCTGCGCTGTAAAGTCGGTGAGCGTGATACAGTCAATAAACCTTTGTGGGTAGTAGACGGCATTGTTGTTACAGAAGAGCAGGTTGCCGCGATCGATCCCAATACCATCGAATCGGTGAATATCCTGAAGAATGATACGTTAATTGGATGTCATCAAAATGGCCGTTCAGGTATTATCGTTGTTACGCTGAAGAAAATAAAAAATGTACTCACTATCGCCGATGAAGAGAACGGGCAAGGCATACCTGCCGCCAGTCTTCAACTCATAAGCGCAAAAGATTCTTCCCGGCAGGCGGCCGACGAACGTGGACAGGTGATAAAGAAAAAATTGGTAAATGGAAATTCGTATACCGTGCAGGTCACCGCCATTGGTTATCTACCGGTAAAACTTTCATTAACGGATGGCTATATGCCCGATAGCATCAAAATGCAACGGAAAGCGGTATGTGAGGAGAACGTAACGGTAGTAGCTACAAACCGTATCAGGAGAGTATGTTACATGGTTTGCGGTCTGACCATGATTACAATTAATGAGCAGAAAAAAGAAGACAGGATTTCCGCAAACACTCAATTCTTAACTTACCCCAATCCTCTGCCCCGCGGTCAGCAGCAGGCCATCGAATGGACGGCTGGAAAAACATCGTCGTATACTTTGCAGGTATTTGATCAGGGAGGGAAGCTGTTATGGAACACTGACATCAAAGCGAAAGAAGGTGTAAATCGTTATACCTGGCAGCCAGTGCAGCAATGGCCGGCCGGGACCTATATTCTTCGCTTGAGCAGCGCGGATGGTCAATATCAGGCTTCTTCTAAAGTCGTCAGGCTTTAACGCGAGAAGGCGGGGTGATATTTTTCCAATGTTTTTTTCAGGAACTCACGGTCGAGGTGCGTGTAGATTTCTGTGGTGGTAATGCTTTCATGCCCAAGCATTTCCTGTACAGCGCGCAGGTCGGCACCTCCTTCCACCAGGTGGGTGGCAAAGGAATGACGAAACGTATGCGGCGATACCGTTTTTTGTATACCCGCTTTTGCCGCCAGCTCTTTTATCACTAAAAAGACCATCACGCGACTGAGATGCGTACCGCGGCGATTGAGGAATACAATGTCCTCATTGCCGGGCTTTACCGGAATATGGACGCGTACATGTTCGGCGTACAACCGGATATTTTTAATGGCATTATCGCCGATAGGCACCAGTCTTTCTTTGTCGCCTTTGCCAATCACACGGATAAAACCAACATCGAGGTAGAGTTGTGAAATACGTAAATTGACTACTTCGCTTACACGTAGTCCGCAGCTATACATCGTATCCAGCATGGCTTTGTTGCGCGTGCCGTCGGGTTTGCTGAGATCGATCTGGTCAAACATCGCTTCGATTTCTTCAAAACTGAGAATATCCGGTAATGTGCGTTTGAGTTTGGGTGTGGCAAGCAGGGTGGTAGGATCGGCCGTGATGATTTCCTCCGCAGCGCAATAGCGGTAGAAGGCTTTGATCCCGGAAATAATACGGGCCTGGGATGATGCTGTCATGCCCAGGCCCGCTATCCAGTGAATGAATTGCTGTAAATCTTCCAGGAGGACCTGGGCCGGCGTCAGCAGGTTGTTCTTTTCCTGCAGGTATTGCGTAAGCTTATCAATGTCGCGGAGATATGCCTCCGTTGAGTTGTCGGATAATGATTTCTCCAACTGCAGATAAGCCTTGAATCCTTTTTTATATGCCTCCCACATCCCGCACGGGATAAATTATTTCAGCGTAATATTTTTTTCCATTTCCTGCCACTTGTCGTCAATTTTCACTTTGGCCCAGATACGGGTAGCTGTGATGTTGACGGAGTCGAGTGTCTGGTGAAGATCTTCGTAGTTGATGTCTAATTGTTTGCCGAAGGTCATCATGGCTTCTTTGCCGGTAGCAACTTCTTCCACGAAGATGTTGCCACGGTCAGTATATACGACCAGGTCACCGGTGATAGAGAATTTCTTATCAAATGGTGTAACGGCCGTTGGTTTTACCTGGATGTTCTGGCCTTTGCCATAGGGAAGTTTGAGGAGGTAACCGCGCCCACTCTGGCAGTCGTTGAATTGAACATAAGCCATGGCAGTATCGCGGAAAGAAGTTTTTACAAAATCTTTGTTGATCTTCATACCCGGGCGGAGGTATTCGCTGAAGGCAAAGCTGTGATCGCTTTCACTACGCTCCATGCCCCAGGTTACAGAGTCGGGCGAGCAGTTGGTCGGAACGATATGGACGAAAGGTTTCATCGCGCTGCTGCCTTCATATTTCAAAGTGTCTTTGAGGCAAACAGTATCGCAGAAAGAAGTAGAAGTGGCAGAGCCGCTACCTGAACCACAGGAGCCTAAGGCCAATGCCAGGGCTGCAGAGCCCGCAAGCAAAAAGAATAATCGCATATACGTCAGTTTTTTTGGATATGGACAAAAATAACCAATCAGGGGCTTGGACGGCAATTTTCTTTTATCTTCGAATGGAGGCGAGAGAGGGAAGGCCTAAGGCCCGATACTTCGGGCTAAGGAGTAAGGTTGAAGCCAGAGGTTTCGGAAGGAGATACCTGAGGCCGAAGCTTTGGCCTCTCGAAGGGGCAGGCTTCGGGATTCTCAGCTGTTATTCACTATTGACCATTCACCATTCACGTTTCGCTATTGACCATTCACCATTCACGTTTCACGATTGACCATTCACGTTTTTGACTTTTGAATTATTTCCCATGTTTACATTCCGCGATTTTCAACAAGTGATGAAAGATACTAAAGGCCGCTACCGCCGGTTCCTCTCCAAACTGGAAAAGAATCCTCCGCGCGGGCTCGACAAACTGACGTCACGCGCAGAAGGCGAGGTATGGAAAGAAGTGGAATGCCTGAGTTGCGCCAATTGCTGTAAAACAATGACGCCGACTTTTACCCCGGCAGATATCCGCCGCATCAGTGCACATTTCAACATGACGCAGGACGAATTCAAAAAGAAATGGCTGCGGCAGGAGCGGGGTGGCAACCGCGACTGGCTCAACGTTAAACAACCCTGCCAATTCCTCAACCTCGAGGATAATAAATGCAGCATCTATGAAATACGCCCGGTAGATTGCGCAGGCTTCCCGCATTTACCTAAAAAGAAAATGGTGGACTACATACATATTCACAAGCAAAACATAGAATACTGCCCCGCCACTTACAAGATGGTAGAAAAGATAAAAGGCTGGGTAGAGCAATCCGGCAAAATCTAAACCAATCCTCCGGCATGATCATATTTGGTACCCGCAACAAAGCAATCTCGCAAGAAACTTTCCAGGGAAAATGTATACACTGCGGACAGCTTTCAACAGTGCAGTTTGTGGTTGTACAACGTTACGCACATGTATTTTGGATTCCTTTTTTCCCCATAGGCAAAAAAGGTGTTAGTGTCTGTTCGCATTGCAAACAGACACTGACCGTCAAAGAATTCAATGATGAATACCGCGAATTTTATAACCAGGTAAAACAAAACCGCCGCCCGCCTGTATATATGTACTCGGGACTTATACTGCTCGGTCTGCTGATTACTGCAGCTGTCATCACCGGTAAAAAAGATCAGGCACGCCTTCGCGAACAGGTCGCACACCCCCAGGCAGGCGATGTTTATTCGATCGAAGAAGCGCCGGAGCGGTTCACCCTTTATAAAGTAACAGACGTAAGTAAAGACAGCGTGTATGTACTTTATCATATGCTGGAGACCAATAAAAAAAGCGGCTTGAAAAATCTTAAGTCGCAGGATCTTTACGATAGTGAAAAGCAAGCCTTTTCGATCAGCGAAATCGAATCCATGCATAAGGACGGGAAGCTCATAGCTGTCGATTAACATTACAAATACACATCACGCAGTAAAAAGAACGAGGGGGCCTTTCCTTTCGGGCACACTATGGAGAGGATATCATATTGTATCCACTTGTGTTCCGGGTGGAGGTGCAGGTATTCATCGGCTGCTTTTTTCAGGTGATTGAATTTCCTTTTTGTTACACTCTCTTCGGGATAACCCATGCTCGTACTTCGCCGCACTTTCACTTCGATAAAATGTAGTTTTTTACCATCGTGTGCAATGATGTCGATCTCGTGATGCCTGTGCCGCCAGTTTCTGGCGATGATGGCATAACCTTGCTGCTGCAACCAGGTTGCGGCCTGTTCTTCTCCCCATTTTCCCAATTCATTGTGCGCTGCCATATTGTATCTTTACGGATAATCTAATAATCATGAAAGGTATTGCTCAATTGAGAGGAACCGTACGGCATTATGACTGGGGCGGATACGTTTTTATCCCCGACATGCTGCAGATTGAAAATCCCGCACATCAGCCATTTGCAGAATGTTGGTTTGGCGTACACCCGCAAGCCACTTCCACCCTGATCTGGCCCGGCGGCGATCAACAATCCTTACTCGAATACATACAATCGGATAAAAAATTATTGGGAGAAGCGACAGCCCGGCGTTTTGGTAATATGCCTTACCTGCTGAAACTGCTGGATGTAAAAGATATGTTGTCGATCCAGGTGCATCCGTCCAAAGAAGCGGCGGTGCAGGATTATGCAAAAGAGAATGCCGCCGGCATTCCTCCAGATGCGCCTCATCGCAATTATAAAGATGATAATCATAAACCCGAACTCATGGTAGCCATGGGTGAATTCTGGTTATTGCATGGATTTAAACCCGTAGCGGAACTGAAAAAAACATTGGGCGAAGTGCCGGAGCTGAATAATTTGTTGCCGGTTTTTGGCGAAGAGAGTGATTACAAAGCACTCTACCGCTATGTAATGGAGATGCCGCAGCAACAGGTGAACCAGCAACTGAAACCATTGCTGGACCGCATTCTGCCACAATACCAGGCGGGACAGCTCAATCGCTCCTCTGCCGACTTCTGGGCGGCAAGAGCGGCACTCACCTTCAACCATGAAGGCATTACAGACAGGGGGATATTTTCTGTTTACCTGTTTAACCTGGTGCATTTGCAAAAAGGGCAGGCTATTTTCCAGGATGCAGGTGTCCCGCATGCTTACCTCGAAGGACAAAATGTGGAGATCATGGCCAGTTCAGACAACGTACTGCGCGGCGGTCTCACCACCAAACACATCGATGTGCCGGAATTGCTTAAGCATACACGATGTGAACCAACGGAAGTGAAGATACTGGACGGAGAAAAGGAAGGTGCATTGCTTCGTTACCGCACGCCTGCCCCCGATTTTGAATTGAGTAAAATAACACTGGGAAAAGACGATACGCTCACAGTGGAATCGGATACTGCGGAAATATTCCTGCTTACAGAAGGCAGTGTGTCCTTGTCTGACGGGAAAAACACCATTGAACTGCGGAAAGGGGAGTTGGCAGCAGCGGCTTTTGCGGGTCAAAAAACAAAGATCCGCGCGTTGGAGCCGGCGGTGGTGTTCCGCGCCGGTGTGCCGGCTAACTAACCTATGTCAGTTAAATTCCCTTACTTTGCAGTTAAACCGCATCGAAAATCATGAAACTGAGTAAATCAACGATCTGGGCTTTTGTTATATTGATTCTTACCGCCAGTCTGTACCGTATCTGGAGCGACCGTCCTTATGGTTTTGCTCCGCAAATGGCGATGGCCATATTCGGTGGCGCTGTGATCAGCAACAAACGTATGGCATTTATTCTGCCGCTGGTATCGCTGTTCCTTTCTGATGTATTATATGAAGTGATGTTCCGCAACGGACTTACGGCCATCCAGGGTTTTTATCCCGGTCAGTGGGGTATTTACCTGTTGTTCATCGGCCTTACTTTCTTTGGTATGCTGATGAAGAAAATAAATGTATTGAGCGTGCTGGGCTTTACCGTCGCCGGCTCTGTATTGTTCTTTCTGATCTCCAACCTGCTGGTATGGGCCGGTAGTGGTGGTCTCGGACGCCCTCAGACATTTGAAGGACTGATGTTGTGTTATGGTGATGCGCTGGCGTTTTACCGTCAGTATGCCGGTACCGAGTTGATGCCGTTGTTGGGTGATTTGTTTTTCTCTGGTGTGTTGTTCGGCAGTCACTACCTGATTACGAAGAAGGTGCTGCGCACAACCACTGTGGCAGTGGGACAATAAGTGAATAAGTCAATAGGTGAATAAATGATATTCAGGCGTGGAAGGTTCTTTCACGCTTTTTTTTGCCCTTGTTGGTCTCCCGACCAACAAGCAAGCGTCAGGTTTCTTTGATAGGTTAAGGTCAACTTCGTACCTAACTCTTGGATGTTTTCACGAACCCGCAACCCTTGTTGAGGTCAAAGCCAACAACGCCATTATGCCTTAAGTCCTCCGCCTATCTCTGCTTCATACCCGGTATCGATTAGCAGGGGCCCGTTGTCGGCTGCCTGGGTAGCGAGTTCATCGCAACGGTTGTTGAAGGGATTGTCGGCATGGCCTTTTACCCATTTAAAACGCACCTGGTGTTTCGCGGCGAGTTGGGCGTATCGCGTCCAGAGATCTTTATTCTTTTTTCCTCCTTTGAAATTCGTAGCCAGCCAGTTTTTCAACCATCCTTTTTCCACGGAGTTCACTACGTACTGGCTATCGGAATAAACGGTTATGGGTAATCCGTCTTTTTTCAGTGCTTCCAGTCCGGCAATCACGGCGCGTAACTCCATCCGGTTGTTGGTTGTGAGGCGATAGCCCTGTGAAAGTTCTTTGCGTTTGTCACCGAACATGAGGATGACACCATAACCTCCCGGTCCGGGATTCCCCCTGGCTGCTCCATCCGTATACATTGTGATCATGGTGTGCAAGGTAAAAGAAAAAAGGCAGCCAAAGCTGCCTTAAACGTTTATGATTATTTATGAAATCTTAGTGGTTCACACTGGTGTATTCCAGTTTGTCGATACCGATGCCGTATCCGTTTGCCGCAAGGTCAGAAACGAAATAGCGGAAAGCAACGCGGCCTTTTACAGGCTTGTTCAAACCTGAGATAGTTGCTTCAAATTTAGTCCAGCGGCTGGGATAACCGGCCTCAGAGCCAATGAGCAAGGGGTTAACGTCTACGAGGTTGATGGTGAAAGCACCTGCGCTTGTCGGATCGTCGCTCAGCATGTCATCACCGGGCTTGGTGGTAAGACGCAGTTGCAGACGGTCAGGGTAGATATCCAGCGGATCAACATAGTCGTTGATAGAGAAGGTATAGAAAGAAACTTTATCGCCGTTCTGTACAGTGATCTCGGGAGAAACCGCCCATGCATTGATCACATCACCTTCGCTTGCCTCATAGGTAGACAGCAGGAACCCGGAACCGGATTGAGGAGGAACCGCACTTGTGGTGATCCATCCTTTTTCGATACCTACAGGAATTTCATCGCTTTTGTTGGCAAAAATCCAGCCTCTGCCTTCAGCAGCAGCAAGGTTGTCAAATTCTTCGGAGAAGGTTTGATCTGCAACAGGCTCTTCTGTAATGTTTTCGTCCTTGTCCTGGCAGGAGGTCATCAGACCAGTCGCTAATACGCCAAGCAGGGCGTAGCGATATAAAGCAGTTTTTGTCATGGTTTTTCTCTTTTTAGAGTTTTTCGTGCCTGCTAAAGTACCGAAAAAAAGCAAAATCCGTCGTTTTTATACCTGAAACACGCCTAATTTCAGTTCGGGGATCACAGGATTCTGGTTGGCGGCCTTTATTCCTTCGGAAATAACCTGCCTGGTGGCCAGCGGATCGATGATGGCATCCACCCAAAGCCGTGCGGCAGCATAATAAGGAGTGGTCTGCGTATCATACCGGTTTTTGATCTCATCGAGCAGTTTTTTCTCTTCAGCCGCATCCACTTCGCGGCCGGCTGTCTGGATCTGCAACAAGGTTTTGGCCGCCTGTTCACCACCCATCACCGCAATTTTGGCCGAAGGCCAGGCATAGATAAACCGCGGATCATAAGCTTTTCCGCACATGGCATAGTTGCCCGCACCAAATGAATTACCGAGAATGATGGTGATCTTCGGCACCACGGAATTGGCCACGGCATTCACGAGCTTCGCACCATCTTTGATAATGCCGGCATGTTCGCTGCGGCTGCCTACCATAAAACCCGTAACGTCCTGCAAAAAGACCAGCGGAATTTTTTTCTGGTTACAGTTAAGAATAAAACGTGCGGCCTTGTCGGCACTGTCATTATATATAACGCCGCCCATCTGCATTTCACCTTTGCGGCTTTTCACAATCTTGCGTTGGTTGGCCACAATTCCCACGGCCCAGCCATCAATTCGTGCATAACCACATACGATGGTTTTACCATAGTCTTCCTTGAATTGATCAAAAGCCGAGTCGTCCACGATGCGTTCGATCAGGTCGACCATATCATAAGGTTTGCCGTCGTGCGGGAACAGGCCATATAGTTCGGACGGGTCTTTTGCGGGTGCTTTGGGTTCGATGCGGTCGAAGCCGGCACGAGGAGTTTCTCCGAGCAGCGACATAATGCGGCGGACCTGGTCGAGGCATTGCTGTTCGGTGTCGAATTTATAATCGGCTATACCGGACAGTTCGGTGTGCGTGGCTGCGCCGCCCAGTGTTTCGGCATCGATGTCTTCCCCAACGGCGGCTTTCACGAGATAGGGACCAGCCAGGAAAATGGAGCCGTTGCCGGTGACCATCAATGTTTCGTCGCTCATGATCGGCAGGTAAGCCCCGCCGGCCACGCAGGCGCCCATCACTGCTGCAATCTGTGTGATGCCCATGGCGCTCATTTTAGCGTTGTTGCGGAAGATGCGGCCGAAATGTTCTTTATCAGGAAAAATTTCATCCTGCATCGGCAGGAAAACACCGGCGCTGTCCACCAGGTAGATGATGGGCAGATGGTTTTCCATCGCTATTTCCTGGAGACGGAGATTTTTTTTACCGGTGATGGGAAACCAGGCACCCGCTTTTACGGTCTGGTCGTTGGCCACGATCATGCATTGCCGCCCGCTTACATAGCCGATACCGGCAACCGTACCACCGGCGGGGCAACCGCCATATTCCGCATACATCTCATAACCGGCAAAAGCGCCGAGTTCGGTAAACGTGCTGTCTTTATCGGTGAGATAAGCGATGCGTTCGCGTGGAGTGAGTTTGTTTTTTTCGCGTTGACGCGCGATAGCTTTTTTCCCTCCGCCTTCATAAATTTTTTCCAGCCGGCGACGCATTTCCGAGAGGGATTGTTTCATTTTGTCTTCACTCAGGTTGTAGGCAATGTCCATAGTCAGATCGTTGAGGATAAAGATAGTGAATTGTCAATCGTCAATCGTGAATCGTGAATGGTGAATGGTGAATAGGTGAATGGCCATCCCGAAGTCTCGGGAGTCAATCGTGAATCGTGAATGGTGAATGGTGAATAGGTGAATGGCCATCCCGAAGTCTCGGGAGTCAATCGTGAATCGTGAATGGTGAATAGGTGAATGGTCATCCCGAAGTCTCGGGAGTCAATCGTTGGCCTCAGTTTCCGATACCTTTCTTTGCGTCTTATTTACTTTGCAGCTTTGCGTGAAAAAGAGCATCGGTTCACGCAAAGACGCAAAGAACCAGGGCTGTTTAAACCTTCTTTAACAGACATTCTTATGGAAGAGATCAGCCGCGTCATCTCCTTTTGCTAAACCTGTGTATGAATCAACTGTTCTTCCTGCTGGTGGCATTCAGTAGTATGCAAGCGTGTACCGGAGTATCCTCTTCTCAACTTCCTGCTGATAAAAATTTATCCGGGCCCGCTAAGGTTGCTCAGAATACGATCGGTGAAATTGCTGTGCCGGCTGGTTATAGCCGTCTCGTTTTGTCAGATTCTTCCTTCGGCACGTGGTTGCGAAAAGTTTCCCTGAAAAAAGATAATATTGTTTACCTGTACAATGGTACAAAGAAGCCTAATCAATCCGCACAATATGCGGTGCTGGATGTATCGGTTGGTAGGGAAAATCTGCAACAGTGCGCGGATGCGGTGATGCGCTTGCGGGCGGAATATTTTTTTAACCGTGGTGAGTATACGCGGATAAATTTTAAAGCTTCGGATAGGACTGTACTTTCATTCGCTGAGTGGTGCAATGGGTTTCGTTATCATCTGCAGGGAAACAAACTGATAAAGCGACAAAGCAGTTCAGCGTGTACCAACCTGCGTCAATGTTTTGATGCGTATTTGAGAGTGGTGTTTTCTTATTGCGGTACGGCAAGTTTGCAACAGTCCCTGCAGCGTGTGGAAAATATACGGGATATCCGTGCCGGTGATGTGTGGATCGAAGGAGGTTATCCCGGCCATGCCATGATCGTGGTGGACGTAGCCGCGAGTGCCCGAAATGAAAAAATATTTTTGCTGGCGCAAAGTTATATGCCGGCGCAGGATGTGCATGTTGTCCGCAATCCCGCGGATGATAACAGTCCCTGGTATAAAGCAGCGGAAGGGCAACCCTTATATACGCCTGAGTGGACCTTTGCCAGTGGTAGTCTTTACAGGTTTTACGATAGCTGGTAAATTATCACCTTGGTTCGTGTATACACGAATCAAGGCGGTTGGGTCAAGCTGTTTTACTCCCTTATTCACTTTCCGCTTTTTTGAATTTTGTTTTTTTACTTTTGACTGAATGAAAATCGCCACTTCCATTATCTACTATTTGTTTCTGTTATGGCTGATTGCCGTTATCTGGCTTGGCTTCAGTGGATCAGTTACGTTTGGATACGGATTGGGTGATTTGTTTTTCTTTGTTGCATTGGTAGTATGGGGAATAGGTCTCTCTGCCCTTTATTTTTCTGCTGATTATTTTATGCGCTCCAAAATCGGCGGTATCCTGTTTATGCTATTTACTGCAGGCACAGTTGCTGTTGTTAGTTTAATGGCATCTTTTTAAGGGATAGAATTAAACAGCCGCCCGATACTTCGGGCGTAAGTAATAAGTTTCAAGTTATAAATTAATACTCAGGTTTGAGATGCCTGAGGCTCCCAAAGGGCCGGCCGTAGGGGGCTGTTTACCATTTCCACATTAAAAAGAAAGGCTGCCCAAAGGCAGCCTTTCTTTTTATCGGGATCGTTTCGATCAGAAGATATAACGAACACCCAGTTGCATACCCCATGATGTGCTTGTAGACACGTTGTTCACGAAGGTTTTTGTAACAGGAGCGTTTTGGAAAGTAGTCAGACGGAACGTAGGAACGTTGCCGGTAACAGATACCAGTTGCAGCGGGTTGTTTACTGTGGTGATCTGACGTACACCCCAATCGCTGTTGATCAGGTTCAGTACGTTGTAGATGTCAGCAGTGAACTGCAGTGTATGACGCTGCTTGCCGATTTTGGTGAAGATGTCCTGAACCAGTTTCATGTCCACACGGTCAAACCATTTGTTTTTGGCACCGTTACGCTCAGCAACCTGTCCTTTGTGCTTGCTCAGGTAAGGGTCCTGGTTGATGTAGTTCATGAAGATCTGTTCCATTTCAGCTTTGGTGTAAGTAACACCGTTTGGATAAGTGAAGCTGTTTACAAAGGTGATTTCAGAAGGATTACGAGGGATGTACATCAGGTCAGAGCTGTTGTTGCCATCGTTGTTCAGGTCACCATTGTATACATAGCTATAGGTACCACCGTGTCTGCCTTCATAGAACAGAGAGATAGTAGTTCCCAGGTGCTTCAGGTATTCGAAGCGATAAGAAACATTACCTACTACACGATGAGGTACTGCGAAGTTAGAGTAGTACAGTTCGAGGCTGTTTTGCGTACCCAGCGCAGGGTTGGCACCCCATACTGATGCAGCCTGAGAACCGGGGTTAGCGGTTACGTCAACAGCGTAAGTATAGTTATAGGCCAGTGAAGCGTACCATCCTTTAGAGAAGGATTTAGCCAGTTGCGCAGTAGCGGTGAACGAGCTACCCTTGCTGGTGTTGTCGAGTACGATCGCATTGTTGATAGCAGTGTTGATCCGGCGTACAGCAGAAGTAGAAGCTGAGTAGCGGGGACGGGTTACTGTACCGGTAGTGATCGTTCCGTCAGGAGCTTTCTGGTTGGCGTTGAACATGTACACGGCATTGATGTCTTTGGTAAACATCGCATCCAGTGTCAGGGTCCAGTTTTTACCCAGTTGCTTGTCGATACCTACGTTGGTTCTCCAAACCTGCGGGAATTTGAAATCCTTTGATGCCAGGGCGAAAGCCGATTGGGCAGATGTACCTGCAGTGGTCGGGAATACGCTTGCGGGCAGACTGGAGTTGTAGAAAGGATTGTAAGCGGTACCGCTTGGGTTGAACAGGAAATTGTTCAGGTTGGCTCCGGGTGTAGTAGGAGTTACCAGCGTACCAAATGTATACATTGAGCTCGTCGAAGGAATGTTGGTCAGGTATACAAAAGGAATACGACCGGTAAAGATACCAGTACCACCACGAACGATCAGGCGTCTGTTGCCTTCTACGTCCCAGCGTGCGCTGATACGCGGAGAGATCAAAGCACGTGATTTAGGCCATTCGCCGGTTGTGTAGCGGGTAGGGTTGCCATTGATGTCTGTCAGCGTAGTCAGGTTAGTGATGTAAGGGTTCTCAAGTGGCTGCTCAGGATAGATTGGCTTGTCCATACGCACACCTGCAGAAATTCTCAGGCGGTCGTTTACGTTGTAATCGTCCTGCAGATAAGCAGACAGTTGACCGATTTTCAGGTTGGCTGAGTATACGGCATCGCTTCCGTCCAGTGCATAAGTAAGAGAGAACAGGCGGGGAGCGCGGTTGTTGACAAAGTCGTCAACGCTGCTGAACACATAGTATCCCTGAGAACCGGGCATAAACATATTACCTACTTTCTGATATTCATAGCTTACGCCGGCAGTCAGTGTGTGCTTGCCCGCGAAGTAGGTGAAGTTGTCGGTGATAGAGTAGATATCGTTGATAACACTGTTGTTATTACCGTTGAAAGGTTCGTTACCTACGCTGATGTAGTTGTTGATGTCACCACCACCCACGAGGATGTCCACAAAGGGAAACTGACCACCAGGGTGGATTTTGTCAGAACTCGTTTTGGTGATAGTAGCCAGGAACTGGTTAGCGAAACGTCCTTTGAAGTTGCTGTTCAGTTCCAGTGCACCGGAGCGCACGATGTCTTCCTGCTGGTAAGTAGTACCGGAGAAGCCCATAGCGCGGTTGGAGAATTTAGGACCGTAAGTCACCAGGCCTGAGCTGTTGGCACCGTTGATACCGCCGCTCTGGCTGGGAAGGAAGTCCTGTGTTCCTTTGAAATCGCTGTACTTCAGGGTCAGCTTGTGGGCCTGGCTGATGTTCCAGTCGAGTTTACCGAGGATTTTATGGTTTTCGTTGCTGAAAGCAGAGAACCGGTCGTAAACACCCGGATCGTATCCGAAGGTTTTTACGTAGTCAGATACACGCTGCAGATCGGTCGCCGTTACGCTTGATACGTTACCGGTTCCGGAACCGCCGGTTGGCGTCCAGGTGATACCCGCTGCAGGTGGTTTGGTTTCTTTTTCTGCGTTAACGAAGAAGAAAACTTTGTTTTTGATGATCGGGCCACCTACGCTTGCACCATAGATCTTCGATTTGAAGGGTACTTTGGGTGCGCGGTCGCCGTTCAGTTTATAACCGACCATTTCCTGGTTTTGCATGTAGCCATACACTGTTCCGTGAACGGTATTGGTACCGCTTTTGGTCGTAGCGGCGATGTTACCACCGGTAAAGTTGCCCTGACGAACGTCAAAAGGAGCAATGTTTACAGATATTTCATCGATCGCGTCCAGGGAAACCGGGTTGTTACCGGCGCCGGGCAGCGGGTTGTCGTTCAGACCAAAGTTGTTGTTCAGGTTGGCACCGTCGAAGGTGATGTTGTTGTAACGTCCGTCACGACCACCGAAAGAAGTACCGTTGGCCTGAGGGGTCAGACGGGTAAAGTCGGTGATGCTGCGGCTGATGGTGGGAAGCGTAGTGAGCTGACGGCTGTTAACCACCGTGCTCAGGCCTTTCTTTTCAGTGGCGCTTCTGCGTCCGCGGCCGGTTACTACCACACCGGTCAGTTCCTTTTCGTCGGTACCGAGCACGGCGCTGATGTTGTACGATTCACCCAGCAGAAGGGTGACATTTTCAAAAGTCTGAGGCTGCTGGCCTGTAAATCCGACGGTTACCGTGTACGGACCGCCGATACGCAGACCAACGAGGTTGAAAACTCCGTCCTTTTTGGCAATGGTGGCATAACTGGTTCCGGAGGGCGTGTGGATGGCGGTAATGGTTGCACCTACCAGCGCTTCCCCGTTACTGGATTTCACAGTACCGGTGATGCTACTGGTAGTTACCTGCGCAAACAGTGCCCCGGATAAAAATGAAACTGCCAGAAGAAATAAAATTCTCTTAAGCATAAAGATTTGTTTACGATGTTTGGTTGCAAAGAAAGGGAATATTCTACAACTAAATATAAGCAAATATTAACAAATTATGATAGTATAATGACACCAGGGACAGGGCTTTCCGGCCCGTAAACTTTACAGACTTTTTTTTGTTCCTACCTTTGTATAAATTGTACAGTATGTTCCACTCAATCGAAAGTGCTATCCAGGATATCCGTGACGGAAAGATTATTATCGTGGTTGATGACGAGGACCGGGAAAATGAAGGCGACTTCATCTGTGCCGCCGCTGCCATTACCCCGGAAATCGTCAATTTTATGAGCAAACACGGGCGGGGCCTGATCTGCGTACCGCTTCCGGAAGAACACTGTGATGAGCTCGGGCTCGACCTGATGGTCAGCAACAACACCGCCCTCCACGAAACGGCCTTCACCGTGTCGGTGGACCTGCTGGGACATGGCTGTACAACCGGTATTTCTGCACATGACCGGTCAAAAACCATTCACGCCCTGATCGATCCCTTTATCAACCCGCTGGAACTGGGCCGTCCCGGCCATATTTTTCCGCTCCGGGCCAAAAAAGGCGGCGTACTCCGCCGCGCCGGACATACCGAGGCTTCCGTAGACCTGGCGCGACTCGCCGGTTTTCCCGCACCTTATGGCGGCGTACTGGTGGAAATCATGAACGACGACGGCTCCATGGCCCGGCTGCCCGAACTGCTGGAAGTAGCTAAAAAGTTCGATTTCAAGATCATTTCCATAAAAGACCTCATTGAGTACCGCATCAAACGCGACTCGCTGATAGAGGAAATCGTACGGGTAGAGATGCCCACCAAACACGGAAATTTCAAACTCGTAGCCTTTAAAGACAAACATTCCAATAACGAACACCTGGCCATGATCAAAGGGGAATGGGAAAAAGACGAACCGGTACTTACCCGGGTACACTCTTCCTGTTTTACCGGTGATATCCTGGGTTCCCTGCGTTGTGATTGCGGGGAGCAACTGGAAAAAGCCATGGAAATGGTGGAAAAAGAAGGCAAAGGCATCATTCTTTATATGAATCAGGAAGGCCGCGGCATCGGTTTGCTCAACAAACTGAAAGCTTACCGCCTCCAGGAAGAAGGCATGGATACCGTTGAAGCCAATCTTCACCTCGGCTTCCAGATGGACCAGCGCGATTACGGCATCGGAGCACAGATACTCCGTCACCTCAACGTTACAAAACTCCGCCTCATGAGCAATAATCCCCGCAAACGTGTAGGACTGGTGGGCTACGGACTGGAAGTGGTGGAAAATGTACCAATTGCGGTTTGCCCCAATCCACATAATGAACGTTATCTCAGAACGAAGAAGGAGAAGTTAGGACACGAACTGTAGGGGAAGTAGTAAGTAATAAGTAGTAAGTAATAAGTAAACAGCCGGTAAGTAAAAGGTGTATAAACGAACCAAGGCGAACTATTCACTATTCACCATTCACTATTGACCATTCACCATTCACTATTCACCTGTCCCTTTCACCGGCGGCACGGTTTCCACACTATCCTGCTTTGGCGGTGGTGGCGCGGCCTGCTGTTTCCTGGCTGCTCTTTTACGTCCCCTCAATAATTCCCCGAGATTATCAAATTCCCTGCGGTAAGAAATGCTGGCCCCCGATCTTTTGTTCCGGGCAGCACCCGAACTCGATGTGGTAAGATAGTCAAGGTTCTGGCGATAGAAGAAGCTCGCCCGGATCGTACCTGTTTCATTGATCAGCCATTCCGCCGTTACATCCGGCAAAAACTGCACGTTCTGCTGGATACTTGATTGCAACGGCACATCCAGCGTACTGCCCAATGTAAGGATGAACCGGTCTTTGAACATCGAGATCGGCACGTTCACATTGAAATTACTCTGGTTGATATTAAAGTTGTTGTTTGGCTGATTCAGCAGGTTGCGGTTATACACCGAGCCGCTGAAGTTGACCGACACGTTATCCGTCTTCAGTATTTTGGACAATTCTGAGTTCAGCTTCCGGTTTATTTCATTAAAGAACAAGCCGGAGATACTACTGATGGTATTATAAGTAAGCTCGTTGATCGCTCCGCCGAATCCGGATGAACTTGCCTGGTTGCTTTCGGGCGGAGCAAAACTGTTGAATACGATCAGGTACGTTACCTGGCGCACCATTTCATTTTCATTTTTCCTCAGTTGCTCCAATGCGCTGGTTACGGAAAAGTTGTTGTTGACATTACTGTTCGGTTCCAGCTCCAGGCTGAATTTGAAGTCAGGCTTAAATAGCTGCCCTGTCAGTTGGGCCACCACGATGATATTTTCCCGCTGACTGCCGATCGCCTGATCGAGGTTGAGGCCGGTTACCAGGGGGGCAAAACTTACCTTCTCCGCCACATATTGGGCTTGAAATTGTATCTGAGCCGCCATCGGATCGCCATTCCAGCTGATGGAACTACTCCCGCCCTTGACAATACGGAAGGGTTTGGATAAAAATGATTTGAACGTATAAACATATTTCCCGTCCTCGATATCAAATTTGCCACGCAAAGAAAGCGGTTCGGATGTACCGGAGTGAATATTCAACGTACCTGAGCCTTTGCCTTCAATTTCATCACCGGTCAGGTCATCCAGCACGACGCGGACCGTTACCATACGGTTGGCAGTTACGTCCACATCATACACTACATTGGAATTGCCATTGCCTGTGTTGCTGTCCACCATTTCCCGTCCGAATTTTCTTTCCACCAGGAAATCTGCCATGCCCGATGCCTTGCTTTGCGTAGAGGGAATAGTGATCGAACTGCTATCCGTAGTAGAAGCCACCGCATCGATCTTCATATACATGTCGGACTGATGCCCCGATAAAGAGAAGGAACCTGTGCCTTTTACTTTACCATAAAATTGTTTATTGTCGTTGAACGTCGTGTTCAATAACTGGATCGGCAGGTTGTTGTCGTCGTCGAGCGTGCCGGGTTTGCGCGTTCCGACGTTCAGATCGAAGAACATATTAGTGAAGGACTGATGCTGAATGCCACCGGTCAGGTACACAGGATTTCCCGTTACCACATCACGGAGGATGATGCCGTCGAGATTGATCTCCGTTGGTTTGAGTTCTATTTCCCGGTCTTCAATTTTATAATAACATTGCGTGAATTTAACGCGCAGGCCCGCATCTTTCAGTTGCCCTTTACCCGCAATCTGCAGCTGATCAAACGAGCCTTTCAGATCGAAGTTGCCGGTGATGTAACCGCTGATGTCAGAGAATAGTGTACCCAGGAAACGCTCGAGGTATTTAAGCTCAAACGTATTTGCTTTCAGGGAAATGATATTGTTGCGTTGCGATTCTTTGTTTTCAAGAAACAGCTTCATGTCAAAGGCGAGGCTGTTCTGTTCATTTACCGTATTGCCTTTGATGGAAAGTTGTTTGGTTTCGCCATCATACAATACCGTGGCCTTTACATCGCCGAGCGAGTCATTGTCGAGGCGAAGGCTTTGTGCAATGAAATCATCGGAAGTGATACGCAGTTTGCCGGTCGGGTCTTCGATCTGCACCGTGCCGGAGGCCAATCCTTCCAGACGGTTACGCGGCATGATCAGGGGAGCTATATCGCCGAGGTTTACTTTTTTCAATTCCACCGTCACGTCGTTCCAGGTGCCTACGTCTGATGGATGCGTTCGTATCGTTATTTCCTGGTCACTTTCTCTTAATAATAATCGTCCGTTGGCCGGCACGTTGTTGCGGAATTCCAGCTCGCCTGTTTCATCGATCGTCCATGTTTTTCCATTTACGACAAAATTCGAGGGCTCAAATTCGATACGTACACCATTCTGGTAGGTGAGCACTGTGGCATTGATACGCGCCTGGTCGATGCCCTGGTTGGCGCCGGTAAAGATGCGCACCTGCGAAGTGTCGTTGTGGGCATTTATACGGAACAAAGCGAGCGGTACGTTGAGGCTGTCTCCGATACGGATATTGGTCGCGCGTCCGAAAAGTCCCAGACTATCTGCCGTACCATTTGCTGTAAGCGTTACATCATCAAAATTGTATTGCAGGTATTTAAACTGCGGCACTTCCGCGTTCAGCACCAGCGTATTGGTAGTGGTATTGAGATTGCCTGCTACGTGGCTGTTGTTGAAACCGGTAAACGTACTATCAAAAATCCGGATATAATCTTCGATATAACCGGTAGTGATGTCAAATTCAAAACTTTCCTTTTCCAGGATATGTTTCGGTGCTTTGATATACGCGGGGTAGTATTTATTCAGGAAAAGTTTGAATGCGTCCGGCAGCTCACGGATCGAAAAATCTCCCGTTACCCTCGCATCGAATTCATTGGAACGCGCCTGCAAGGTCTTCTTATCATTTTCAATATAGGACGACACGATCAGTGAATCGAAGGGAAGCGGAACACCGTCGCGTGTGATTGTGGCATCCGTGATCCGCGCATCACCGAGAAAGTTGTCGATGTTACTGCCGGTAAAGTTCACATTGAATTTACCAGTGAACGCCACATCCTGGTCCAGCAGGTTCAGGTTTTTAAGATTGGCGCGTTTTACATCTGCAAGAAAGTTGAATACCGGCGGTTGCTGGTTGAAGTCGATCAGGCCGTTCAAGGTTAGTTGCGCTTCTTTATCATCGATGGACACGAGGCCGTCGAATTCCTTTTTATTCAGGCTGCCATTAAGCGTGATGTTGTGGTAGCGGTAGTTGTTGAAATCAACAAAATGTACTTTGCCGTCGAGTGTGGCAATGCGTCTTTTTTCCTGGAAGCCACTTCCTTTCAGGGTGCCGTCCATGGCGATTGCGCCAAGCAGCGGTTCGCGGATGAATTCGCCCAAACGGAAATATTCGGTCGATACAGTTCCGGAGTAAACAGGCTGCTGCCCCGCAGGCAGCTTCATGTTGAGGTCGGTTTTTACAGTGCCGAGATTGGTCGTGATGGTCCCGTAGGTTACAAAGTCGCGGATAAACCCGGTAAAGCTTCCTTTGAAACGCACGTACTGCAGTTTGCGCAGATCAGGGCTTTCTACTTTTTTGATCGCCGGCACCCATACGGCTACATCGCCGTAGGTAGTACGGAAATCATTTGCTTTAAAGTCGATAAAGGTGCGGTTGATGTCGGGCAGACCGGCCATACTGATGTCGCCGGAGAGCATGGTATGTTCTCCCGCCTGTATCAATACGTCGCGGGCCGCCATATCCGCCACCGTACCCGCAAAGCGCCCCCGCAGATTGATCTTCTTCTTCCAGGTTTTGAGCGATGGCGCAAAAAAAGCGATGTCGTCACTATCGAGATAAGTATCGGTGAAGTCGGCCTGCATCCGCACTTTGTTGATAAAGTCACCCATCTCCGAAAAGTCGGTGAAGCTCATGCGGAACGAATGACGGATGGTACTGCGCGGCGTTAATATTTCCAGGTCATTGAAAGCCATTTCGCGCGGTGTCACTTTCATCTTTGCCGTCAGCCGTTTTACTTCGAAACCGCTTTTTTCTTTAGTGGAAAGTTCCACACCGCCGGTAATGGTGTCTTTTTCCCAACGGATATTGCGGAGACTGGTATTGATGCTGGAAAAATCAATGTGCCTTCCGTCAAAACCTTCTTCTGCATAGGGCGCATCGTAGTTGTCATTTTTAAATGTACCGTTGCGGATGTCCAGTCTGTCGGCCTGCACTACCCAGTTGAGCGGATTCCAGGCAACGGAATCATTGACCACGACGGCTTCTTGCGGAACGGGTGGCTTTTTCGCTTTGTAATTGGAAAGCGCGATCAGCGGGCTGTTGATGTTCAGATCTTCCAACCGGATCAGGCGCCTGGAAAAATCAACCTGTCTGGCTTTCAGTTTTAAACTGTGCAGGTAGACAAACATGTCTTTTCCCAGCCAGGCATCCTGCTGCCGGAAGCGGACATTGTCGAGTTGAATTTCATTGAGGGTAAGAACGATGCCACCTTCTTTCTTTTTTGTGGAAGAAGGCGTAGAGAAATAATCGATGATAAACTGATGGCGCCAAACGGAGTCTTCGCTGCGTTGCATTTTGATCACGGCGTCTTTCAGCCCGATATATTTCAGTTCAACATTTTTTTTGAGAAAGAACCAGTCGGTGATGCGCACCGTTACTTCGCCGGCGGAGAGGATGGTATCGCGCTGACGGTCTTCTATCAGTACGCCTTTCAGGTTCATTTTATCGAAAAGAGAGAAATCGACCTTTTTAATGGAGATGCGGGTCTTGAGATCACTGGAAAGCCGGCTGGTTACCTTGCTGATGATCCAGTTTTGCCCGAAAGGGGTCTGGATAAAAATCCAAACCGCTGCCAGCAGGATCAGCAGGGTTGCAAAGAACCACAATACTATCTTCTTAAATTTCTTCAGACCGGTTGATTATTTTGTAAAAATAATTTAATAGCCACCAACGGCAAATTTGATACCCAACTAATTAGACCGTTTAACGAATTATTATGCCGTTGCTGTGGAACGGCCCGGATTGGCTAAATTGCCGTAAATCGTTTTTATGAAATTCACCTGGATCGTCTTCCTGTGTTTTTTGTCGGTAAATGTGCTTGCCCAGAAGACCGGCAGGCCCGTTTCCCGGGTAGTGCTGGTTATTCACGGCGGGGCGGGCGTGCTGGAGCGGGGCAAGCTGGACCCGCTTCGGGAAAGGGAAGCGCTGGATGCCCTCAACCGCGCACTGGACAAGGGTTACAGCATTCTCGACAGTGGTGGCTCGGCCCTGGATGCGGTTGAGCAGGTGGTGCGCGTATTGGAAGATGACCCTTCATTTAATGCCGGCCGCGGAGCCGTTTTTACAGCCGAAGGCCGCCACGAGCTGGACGCCTCGATCATGAACGGTAAAACCCTGGCTGCAGGGGCCGTCGCGGGAGTGACCACCATCCGGAACCCCATTTCCGCCGCCCGGGCAGTAATGGAAAAAAGTCCACATGTGATGCTCGCCGGGCGCGGCGCCGAAGAATTTGCCCGGCTGCAGGGACTGCAACAGGTCGATAATGCCTATTTCTCCGTAGAAGACCGGCGGAAAAGCTGGCAACAGCAACGCCGCCGCGATTCGCTGGCAACGCTCAAAGACAGCAGCGGTAAAAAAACGTCCTCTATCCTGGCACCCGGGGAAAAGTTCGGAACGGTGGGGGCAGTAGCACTCGACGCCAACGGCAACCTGGCCGCGGCCACCAGCACCGGCGGTATGAGCAATAAAAAATTCGGAAGAATAGGCGACAGCCCCCTCATCGGTGCAGGCACTTACGCCGACAACAAAACAGCGGCCATCAGTTGCACGGGCTGGGGCGAATATTTTATCCGGCTTGTAATCGCCAAATCCGTTTGCGACCGCATGGAACTCGGCCATGAATCGCTGGAAAAAGCGGCTGACATATTGATCAATGAAAAATTGCCCGCGCTTGGTGGCGATGGCGGCCTGATCGCCGTAGACAAAGACGGAAATATTGCAATGCCCTTTTCAACGCCCGGTATGTTCCGCGGCTACCTGCGCCGCGACGCTACAGGAATGCAACGCCAGGTAGCGATCTACAAAGAGTAACCCGTATCTTTCCTTTCAAACAAAACTAGCCCAACCATGCGCTGCTTTCTATTTGCTGCTTTTTGTTGTTTACTGACCACTCAACTTTGCGCCCAGCAATTCGGCGGAACCCCATCTTCCGTAAAGTGGCGGCAGATAGAGACCGACACGGCACGGATCATTTATCCCGAAGGACTCGATAGCCAGGCCGTACGGGTGGCAGGGATCGTGCACCATCTTGCAGCGAAGCAACCTTACGCGTTGGGCTCACAAATGCGGCGCATCAACATCGTGCTGCAAAACAATACGGTGATTGCAAATGGGTATGTAGGATTGGGACCTTACCGCAGTGAATTCTATCTTACACCAGAGCGTGACAATTTCGATCAGGGCAGCATTCCCTGGACAGATCAGTTGTCACTGCACGAATACCGCCACGTGGAACAGTTCAATAATTTCAACAACGGATTGAGCCGTGTGGCCAGAGGTGTATTTGGCGAAGAAGGTTATTCCGTAGCCATCAGTGCGGCAGTGCCTGACTGGTTCTTTGAAGGCGATGCAGTGTACAATGAAACACGGCTTTCCCGCCAGGGCAGAGGCCGTTTACCCCTTTTTCTCAATGCCTATCCTGCATTGTGGAAAGCGGATAAAAAATACAGTTGGATGAAGCTGCGCAATGGTTCACTGAAAGATTATGTTCCCACCCATTACAACCTGGGTTATTTACTGGTGCAATACGGACGTGAAAAATATGGATCAGATGTATGGGCAAACGTTACCAGAGATGCCAGCGCCTACAAAGGCTTGTTCTATCCCTTCCAACGCGCGGTAAAAAAATATACAGGGTTAAAGTATGCTGATTTTTACAATAATGCTTTTCAGCATTTCAAAGAAAAATTACCACCCGCACCCGCAACCGAAGCGACAGCAGTGGTGAAACAGGACGGGCGCGTGGTAAACAACGACCGCTTTCCATTTATGATCGGGCAGGACTCGGTCTTATTTCTCCGCACATCTTATAACAAACGTCCGGCTTTTATGCTGAAGGACGCATCGGGTATTCACCGCCTGCGTGTGCGCGACATTGCGCTCGACGATCAATATGCTTGTCGCAACGGCAAAGTAGTGTATGCCGCTTATGAATCGGATCCACGCTGGCGCTGGCGCGATTACAGTGTGATCAAAATATGGGACATAAAAGCCAAAAAAGAACGCACCCTTCGTCATCGTACCAAATACTTTGTTCCTGATATCTCGCCGGAAGGTGATCGCATTGTAGCGGTGCAGCAGGATCCCGGTGGTCGTTCGGCATTGCACGTGCTTGATGCCGGCGATGGCAAAGTGCTGAAAGAAATCACATCGGACGAGATCAATGTATTTTCCGATCCGAAGTTTGCGGGCAATGACCGGGTGATCACGGCTGTGCGGCTGCGTGACGGACGGATGGCATTGGCTGAAGCAGATATCAATGCGGGGAGTATTGTGCGGCTGACATCACCTTCCTATCATGCAATAGGCAATCCATGGGTAACGGATACCGCAGTATATTATACGGCCTCTTATGAAGGCAGCGATCAGGTATATGCCTACCGTTTTGCCGACCGTAAAATATTCCGTGTACTTCGTTCGCCATTGGGCAGTTACCAGGTGAATGCGGATAAAGGAAAATTTGTATGGTCCACTTTTACCGCAGATGGTTACCAGTTGTTGCAGACCGACAGCAGCCGGCTGGCCTGGGTGGAAGTAAGCGACCGCATTTTTGCCGAAGGCAAATCACAACCGGCCGATACACTGGCAGGATTACTTGGCCAGTTGCCAACGCGTTTTTTCCCCGATAAAAAATACCGCAAGTCTACACGACTGTTCAATTTTCATAGCTGGCGTCCTTATTACGAAGACCCGTTGCTGACTTATTCTTTGTATGGAAATAATATTCTCAACACTACGGAAACGGAGATTTATTATCAGTACAATGAAAATGACAAAACGCATGCAGCCGGTGCAAGTTTTGTTTATGGTGCATTCTTTCCTTACCTGAGCGCCGGCGCGCAATATACGTTTGACCGCTCGGTTCGTTATTCGGATACCTTATCGAGAAACTGGGACCAGGTTGATCTGCGCGTGGGATTGAATGTGCCGCTGACATGGGCCAAAGGCAAAACGGTCCGGCAGTTCAATATCGGCAGTAACTATTTTTACAGATCGGATTATAACAAGGGCGCAAACAAAGACAGGTTTGATAATTTTCAATTCTCCTACCTGCATCATTTCTTTTCGTGGGGGCAGCAAACGGAAATGGCGCGTCAGCATATTTTTCCGCGGCTGGGTTATAATGTCAATGCCAACTACCGTCATGCCATCACCAATTATAAAAGCTGGCAATCCTTGTTTGGTGCGGCGGTGTACCTGCCCGGTGCTGCTTACTCGCACAGCCTGGTGTTCACAGGCGCCTTCCAGGAATCCGATACGGTAAATGCTTTATTCAGCAGCCGTTTTCCTTATTCAAGAGGGTACAATGCGATCTATGCTGCACGTATGTGGCGTGCATCGGCTAACTATCATTTTCCGTTGTGGTATCCTGACTGGGGATTTGCCAACATCGCTTACATACAACGCATCCGGGCGAATGCTTTCTACGATCTTACACGTGTGTACTCACGCGATAAACAATTCACGGTTGATCAGCGAAGCACGGGGGGAGAAATTTATTTCGACACGAAATGGTGGAATCAATATTCATTGACCTTCGGCTTCCGGGTGAGTTATCTGTTGGATACAGATTTCTACGAACCCCGGAAGGCCGTGTCTTATGAGTTTGTATTGCCGGTGAGCATTATTCCGCGTTAACGGATCACAACGTTTTCAGGCTTTCTTCGATGGCGATGATCTTTTCTTCGGCATCGGCTTTTTTCTTTTGTTCCATCGCTACCACTTCGGGCTTCGCGTTCTGAACAAATTTTTCGTTGCTGAGTTTTTTCTCTACTGATCCGAGAAAGCCGCGGTAGTACTCGAGATCTTTCAGCAATTGTTCTTTTTGTGAAGTAGTGTCAAGTTCTTTCTCGGTGGCGAGGAAGAAACGGTCTTTCTGTACCACTACGTTGATACAGTCGGGTACAGCCGCATGGACAAAATGTACTTCAGTCGCATTCACTTGCTTGGCCAGCAGGTGTTGTATTTCCTCGTAAGTAGTTTGCTGAGCCGTCTGGATTGATAAAACGATCGCATCCCGTTGTTTGAGTTGTGCTTTCGTACGCGCATCCCGGATAGCTGAAATGGTTTCTTTCAGCAGGGCGCCGCTTTGCAGTATTTTTTCGTTGGCCGGTTGCAAAGCCGTAAACTGACGCACGCACAGATCGTCTTCGCGGTCTTGCAGCAGGTGATAAATTTCTTCGGTAAGGAACGGCATGAACGGGTGCAGCAATTGCATCAGTTCTTCGAAAAAGTAAACCGCTTTTTTATATACATCGGCACTGATTGGCTGTTCGAAACCGGGTTTTGCCCATTCGAGGTACCAACTGCAGTAATCGTCCCAAATAAGTGAATAGATCGTTTTTAATGCTTCACTCAACCGGAACTCGCGATAGAGGCGTTCTACTTCTTCGCGTGCTTCATTGAGGCGGTTCTGGAACCATTCAGCGGCAAAATCGTTGCCGGCTGCAGGGGTTTCGCCGATGCGCGATTCCCAGCCTTTCACCAGTTTGAGCGCGTTCCAGATTTTATTATTGAAAAATTTACCCTGGTCGCAACTGCTTTCGTCGAACAGCAGGTCGTTGCCGGCGGGCGAGGAGATCATGATACCGAAACGTACGGCATCAGCACCATAAGTATCGATCAGGTGCAGCAGGTCGGGGGAGTTGCCCAATTGTTTACTCATCTTGCGGCCCTGCTTATCGCGAACCATGCCCGTGAAGTAAACATCGCTGAATGGTTTCTCGTGCTGGTATTCCATACCGGCCATGATCATGCGGGCCACCCAGAAGAAAATGATGTCCTGTCCCGTTACGAGTACGGAGGTCGGGTAGTAATAATTGATTTCCGGATTGCCGGGTTTGGTAATGCCTTTGAATACTTCGATTGGCCATAGCCAGGAAGAGAACCAGGTATCGAGCACATCGACGTCGCGGCTGAGCGACTGACCGGCGGTTTCCGGATATTTTGCCTGCACCTCTTCGAGGGTTTCGCCAACGTAGCAGTTACCTGCTTCGTCGTACCAGGCAGGGATTTGTTGTCCCCACCAGAGCTGCCGGCTGATGCACCAGTCTTTTACATTCTCGAGCCAGTAGCGGTAGGTAGCCAGGAATTTATCGCCGGGGTGAATGCGGATGCGGCCTTCGGTCACTTCTTTCAAAGCGGGTTCGGCGAGGTCTTTCATCCGTACAAACCATTGCGTGGAGATGCGCGGTTCCACCACGGCATTGCTGCGTTGTGAGTAGCCTACGCGTGTCGTATATTCTTCTTCTTTCACCAGCAACCCTTCAGCGGCCAGTTGTTCAATTACTTTTTTGCGTGCCGCAAAGCGATCCGTTCCCACGAAGATTTCGGCGGCTTCGCTGAGTGTGCCGTCTTCGTTGAGGGTATCGATTACGGGCAGGTTGTGTTTGAGGCCGAGGTTGTAGTCGTTGATATCGTGTGCCGGTGTGACTTTCAATGCGCCGGTACCAAATTCTTTGTCCACGTATTCGTCGAAGATCAGCGGTATGGCGCGGTTGATCAGGGGCACGAGGATCTTGCGGCCTTTGAGGTGCGTATAGCGTTCATCGGTCGGGTTCACGCATACTGCCGTATCACCCATGATAGTCTCGGGGCGTTGGGTGGCGATGGTGATGGACTCCGTGGTAGGTTGTCCGTTGTCATCGGACAATACATATTTAACATGGTAAAGTTTACCCTGTACTTCTTTGTACTCGACTTCTTCATCGCTGAGGGCTGTTTTGGCCGCAGGGTCCCAGTTGATCATGCGTGCGCCGCGATAGATCAGGTCTTTTTTGTACAGGTCAACGAATACTTTGATAACAGCTTTGTAATAATCGCTGTCCATGGTAAAGGTTACGCGGTTCCAGTCGACACTGCAACCGAGTCTTTCGATCTGGTTGTAGATGATGCCGCCATATTTTTCCTTCCATTCAAAAGCATAGGTCAGGAATTCTTCGCGGGAAAGGGTGTTTTTGTCGATGCCTTTATCGCGGAGCATTTGAACCACTTTGGCTTCAGTGGCAATGGAGGCGTGATCGCTGCCGGGTACCCAGCAGGCATTGAAGCCGCTCATGCGGGCTTTACGGACAAGAATATCCTGTACGGTTTCATTGAGTGTATGGCCCATGTGCAGCACGCCTGTGACGTTCGGCGGGGGAATGACCACGGTAAACGCGGGACGGTCATCCGGTTTGCTGTTGAAATAGCCTTTTTGCTGCCATTGACCGGTCCATTTTTGCTCGATCTGGCCGGGTTCAAAATTTTTGCTCAATTCCATAAGGCGGCAAAATTACCAGCTTTTCCGGCGTGCATCAAGTTTAATTTTCGCGCAGCGGCCGATTATTTCACGGGTATGTCGCGGTCGCGGAAGCTGGGGTTGTTGCGCACTTCTTCACAGAGGTATTGTTCGCCTTTGTGTACCTGCAGGATGGCGTTGATCAGTTCCAGGAAGGGCGATGTTTTGGTTACGAATCCGCGGGCGCCGAGGGAGAAAAGGGTGGTGGCGTATCGCGGGTGGTTGTGGGCGGAGAAGCCGATGATACGGGCTCCCGGCGAATTTCCGATGATACGTTTGGTGGCCTGAAATCCGTTGACCGGACTCATATTGATGTCCATGAGAATAATATCATGTTCGAGTTGATCGGCCTGGTGAATGGCGTCCATACCATTGTCGCACTGTGCTACAATATGGAAGCGGCGGTCGTTGCCGAGCAATTGGTGTAGTGAATTCCTGGTCAGATCATGGTCATCAACCAGTATGATCCGGATGGGTTCGGTTTTAGTCATAACGGGTGCGACGGCTTTGGCCGTGTTTTATTAAACGGAACATAATAGTTCCCAAGGTGGATTTTCGGGGGATATAGGGACAGCTGCTGGAGGTTTGGTGGCGGAGGGCTGATCCTAGTAAAAATACGGTCGCGCTAAAGTAGAAATCGTACGTGAAAATACCAAGTGGGAACAGTTGATAATTGCAAAGAATATGACCAATTAGGCGTTTTTAGTGTTATTTATAAAAAAATTTGATCTATTCGTGGGTTTTTTCCCGGAGGTGGAACCGTTTTTTCACCCGTGAATGGTGAATCGTCATCCCGAAGTCTCGGGAGTCAATCGTCAATTAGTGAATGGTAAAGGGGCAGGTAAGCACCACAACCAAAAATCAATAACCTTACCCCTTAAGCCTTACACCTTTCACCTTACACCTTTTGCCTTTTACCTTAAAACTTGATATATTGAAGCTTCAAATAACCCGCATGAACAGATCCATCACATCATGGTATAGTCCTTCGCTCGGAAAAGAAATGCCCATTGCCACTTACGGCGATTACGGTTTTGCCCTTTTGCTCGTACCTACGGCTGCTGCCGATTACCTGGAATACGAACGTTTCCAACTGATCGACGCACTGGCACCCTTTATTGATGGAGGTAAAATAAAAGTATTCTCGATTGACAGCATCAACAACGAAAGCTGGCTGAACAACAATATGGATCCCTGGCAGAAATCAGTCCGCCATCAGCAGTGGAACGATTATGTGTACAATGAAGTAATACCGTTTATCCGTAACAGCACCAGTTGGGAAACACCCATCGTTGTTTCAGGTGCTTCTTTCGGTGCTTTGCATAGCATGAATTTATTCCTCAAACGCCCTGATCTCATCAATGGTGTTATAGCCATGAGCGGTGTGTATGACCTTACCGAGTACACCAAAGGGCATTACGACGATAATGTTTATTTCAACAGCCCGCAACATTATATTCCCCAACTGTCGGATCACAACATACTCGAACAAATCCGCCGCAGCGGCCACATTCATATTCTTACCGGTGCAGGTGCACATGAAGATCCTGATGCCGCCGGACGTTTTGCCCGCATCTTATATGACAAGGGCATCGGGTATGAACTGGACAACTGGGGACCCGGTTATCCGCACGACTGGCCTACCTGGCGGGCCATGTTGCCGCATTACCTGGGAACAAGATTTTGAAAAATGTGTAAATGTGTAAATGTGAAAATGAATAAGCGCAGAGGTTCCCGAAGCGGTCTTCTCATCTGCACACGGACCCGCGCGAAGCGCGGGCACATTTCCACATTGAAATCATTTAGGCCTTCAGGCCTAAATGATTTCTAAATTCCTTCCCTTCAATCATCCTCGCCCCCATGCTTTCAAGATAAGCGGTATACACCTGGCAATCGATCAGTTCCACGCCATCCTTTTGCAAAAGCTGTGCATACTTTGCAAAGGCATAACGTGATGCATTGCTGCGCAGGCTGAACATACTTTCCCCGAAAAAAACAGTACCGATACGGATGCCGTAAAGCCCGCCGATCAACTTATCATTTTCCCATACTTCTGCACTATGCGCATAACCACGGCGGTGCAATTCCGTGTAAGCATTTTCCACTTCCGGTGAAATCCAGGTGCCTTCCTGTCCCGCACGCGGTACCTCGCGGCAGTGTGCGATCACTTCCGCAAACGCTTTGTTTACGGTAAAACGAAAGGCATTTTTGTTGAGTAAGGGACGTACCGATTTACTCAGTTTTAATTCCGAAGGAAACAAAACAAAACGTGGATCCGGGCTCCACCACAGCACAGGTTCGTCTTCGTTGTACCACGGAAAGATGCCCAGGCGGTAAGCAGCCAGCAACCGTTCAGGCGAAAGATCGCCGCCAACGGCCAATAAGCCATCTTCTTCTGCCAGCGCAGGATGGGGAAAGTTCAGCGTATCGTCAAGGGAGAAGACGGGCACGGTTTACTGCTTGATTCAACCGGCAATTACTTCAACGGTAGCACCGATGCCCCGTTCGGTAATGGCGTCGCATAAAGGTTTAAGTTCATCATAACTTCCCTGCTTCACGGCATATTTACCCTGGAAGTGGATGATATAGGAACATTGTTCGGCTTGTTCCTGGCTATGGCCGCATACTTCCACCAGGGTTTCAATCACCCATTCAAATGTATTGACCTCATCGTTCCACACAATCAGGCTGCAGGGGTCCTGCGTTTCGGTCATCTCCGCGGTTGCTACATCTTCCCGCGTATCAAAATCATGTTGCAAAGCCATATTGCAAAAGTATAAAACTTTTTACACTCGGCTGTCCGGTGCAGGAGCCACAGGCGAGTCTTTAGTATTGGAATGGAAATCAAGGAAATAGGTAAATAAGTTTGTTTCCGTCGGGATTTGCAGTTTTTTCCGCAGCCGGTAACGGCTGATTTCCACACCACGCCCCGAGATGTTCATGAGCTGCGCAATTTCCTTGGTGCTGAGGTTCATCCGGAGATACGCACAGAGCTTCAGTTCATTGGCCGTAAGGTTGGGATGCTTTGCTTTCAATGCAATGAAAAAATCATTGTGCACCTTGTCGAAGTGAATGGTAAAGTGTTCCCAGTCTTTATCCATTTTATCTTCGTTGCCCAGCGTTTTGATCATGCGGCGAAATACATCGAGCGATTTTTCATCATCGGTACTGCGCGTCACTTTTTGCAGTTCGTCTTTCATCTTCGTCAGCAGTTCTCCTTTCTTCACCAGGTGCATGGTAGTACTTGCCATTTCTTTATTTTGAAAGGCGATCTCCGCTTCCAGTTTTTCATTTTTCAGCCGGATGATTTCTTTCTCATTTTTCTCCAGTTCCAACTGGTGCAGGTATTGCTGACGCTTTTGTTCTTCTTCGTATTGCGCTACTTCCAGTTCATGCAGGTAGCGAAGACGTCTTTGCTCGGTTTCATATTGCGTACGCTGGCGCTGGAATTTTCTTTTTTGCCAGCGATAAACGAGATAAGCACCCATCAGTACCAAACATCCATAAAGCGTATAGGCCCACCAGCTGCGATACCACGGCGGCAGTACATAAAAACAGTAACTGTATACAACCGATTCATTGCCCAGGTTGTTGCGTGCCCTCAGTTGAAAGTTGTAAGTGCCCGGTGGGAGATAGGCATATTCTTTTTCCGTTTTCTCACTCCATTCAGACCATTTCTTATCGTATCCTTTCAGGTAATAACTGTACTCGATATTCGTTTGTTGTTCATATAACGGTGCGCTAAAAGTAAAATGCAGGCTGTTCGAGTTGTAGTTGATCGATGGCGTTTGCTGTTGTGTCTGGTCCTGGCTCACATCGCGGAAGTAACCGCCGAATAACAAGGTGTCTGTTTTGCCCAGCGCTTTTACTTCGCGCAGGTGCACCTGCAATACGGGGTGATGTTGTTTGTATTTGGCGTAGTTGATATGGAAATATCCTTTCTCCGCGCCTACAAAAATATTGTGCTCATCCACAGGATATACCTGCTCAAATCCACTTACGAGTTTGCGGTTGAGTTCCGGAATATAAATGATGCGTGGCTTGGCGCCGGAAAAGTCGGCCACGCCTAAACTTTTATCATATACAAACCATACGTTTCCCTGCATGTCTTCGCGCAGGTAACGGATAATGAGATCGCCGAAGATCTGCCGGAAGTAAGCCGATGGTAAAAAGCTGTCCGTTGCCGCATCGTATTCATAGATGCCATTTTCCGTTGTCACTACTATGCGGTTGCGTATGCGGAAGATATAGTTGCCGTTGCTACTTAAACCATGACGGAATTTCTCTGCGTAGGATTGAACGGTTGGTTTGCCGTCGTTGTATTTTACGCGGTAAACGCCTTTATACGGATGCGATACCCATACATCCTGGTGATCGACCGCCACGAACCGCGACGATTCAAAAGTGGCCTGCGCACCGTCGTGAACAAATTTTCCATTTTTATAGGTAAAAAAACGAATGCCCTGGTAGGTGCCGGCCACCATCAGATCACTGGGAGATACGGAATTAAGCGGTTGAAATGTCCAGAAGCCTCCGCTGTTGTCAAGTGGTTTTGCCTGATCGCCATTGATCACATACGCACCTTCGTGGTGACCCATTAACAGCTGTCCGTTTACGGTTGACAGATTCCATGCCTGCCCCCGGCCATTGGTCACTTGTTGAAAGTTGCCTTTTACAAAACTCAGATCCTGTCGTTCTTCCAGTGGCACCGAGTACAGTCCGTTAGTGGTAGCGAGATAGAGATGCGCCTGGTGGATGATGGCCGAGTAACCCGCGCTTTCGTTGGATTTGTCAGGAAAGATATTTTTGATGGCGCTGTTGTAAGCAATAAAGTCGATGCCGTTGTCGAGCCCGAGCCAGAGGTTTTTATGCTTGTCAGCATAAATGGCCAGCACGTTGTTATTCTGCAGTCCTTCCTGCCGCGAAAATTGCTGGATGGTTTGTCCCTGCGGATCGATGATCACGCAACCGCGGGTTGTCGTGGCCAGGGCGATGGAGTTTTTATCGATCAGTGTTGCTCCATATATATGGTAGTCGGCGATCTGGCTGAGTGCCGGTGTTTGCATTTTTTCCAGCTTGCCGTGGCTCATCCGGAAGATTCCGTGTTTCAGGGTGGTGAGTAACAGCGTATCGGGATGCAGGGCCACCACGGCGGTGATCAGAAATCCCGGCGGCATGTTTTCCCGCGGAATAAGCGATTGCCAACTGCCCTGGCGGAACAGCATCACACCTTTTATTACATCCTGCGCGATCGGCCCCTGCGGACCCACGCCCAGGAACAACCAGGTATTGGACGGATAAACCGTTATATGGTTATCTGCCAGCATGAAAATACGGTCGTTAGACCGGAAGAATACTTTTCCCTCAAAACAAACAATATCCCACACGTCGGTGAACGACCGGTGCTGCGGCGGGATCATGTCTTTGACCGAATGGTAGGTGAGGATGCCGGTTGGTGACGGCGAAAAGTACCCGATCTCGTCCTGCGCGCCTACATATAACCGGCCATCGGTGCCGATAGCGATGGAGCGGACGATGGTTTTGTTGGGAAGCGGGTGATTTTTCCAGTAAGTGCCGTCGAAACTGAGCAGGCCTTCGTTGTTGGCAAAATAAAGCAGCCCGCTTTTGTCCTGGCAGATGTCCCAGTTCTGGGTGCCGGCCCGGTAGGAAAGTTTGGAATAGTTCAATATTTCCGGCAGGCCAATGGTATTCTGGCTGCGGAGGGGCTGCAGGAGCCAACAGTTTAGCAGAAGCAAGGCAATCGAAAATCTCATGTTTTCCGGACAAGTACACCGAATGTAAGCAAAAAACCGCAATGATGTAGTGTTGTTGGGGTGTAAAAATGGGTCGTTTGCGACATGATGTAGTGTTGATGTAGTCGAAAATTAGCCTTCGGGGGTCGATGAGCCTAATTTTAACTACTTGCTTTTGCCTTCGGGCACACAAACCTAAACGCTTGCATATGAAATGGAAAATTGTACTGTCCCTCGGGACCTTTCTCCTTTTTTTTCTCACTGCACAGAGCCAGAACCTTCAGATCACCGGAAAAGTGACTGCCATGTCAACCGGAGAGGTGCTCAACGGAGCCACGGTAGCTGTTAAAGGTGGCACGCCTTCCACCATGACTGATAGTAAAGGCTTCTACTCCTTAACTGTACCGGCGGGCAGCCAGATCGTTGTTTCTTACGCGGGCTCGATCAGCCGGGAGGAATTAATCAAAACTTCAGGTAATTACAATTTCGAGCTGCAGCTCCAGGCCGGCGACCTCGACGAGATCGTGGTGGTAGGTTATGGTACGCAGAAACGCCGCGACCTGACCGGCGCCATCTCGAGCGTAAAAGCCAGCGACCTGGAAAACATGCCTGTGTTCCGCGTGGAGCAATCCCTCCAGGGACGTATCGCCGGCGTGCAGGTAACGGCCAATTCCGGACAGCCCGGCGAGTCTGCCAAAGTGCGGATCCGCGGTGCGTCCAGTCTTACCGCCACCACCGACCCTATTTATGTAGTGGACGGGATCGTGATCAACGGAGGTATCGAGTACCTCAACCAGTCCGACATCGAATCCATCGACGTACTTAAAGACGCGGCTTCCGCCGCTATATATGGTACGCAGGGATCCAACGGTGTAATCCTCATCACTACCAAAAAAGGCCGTCAGGGTCGCATCAGTGTTAATTACAACGGCTACGTAGGCACCCAGGCGCCCTGGCGTAAACTGGATTTGCTGAATGCCCGCGAGTACGCCACACTGATGAATGAAATGCGCGTCAACGGCAACAAACCGATCATGTTCAACGACCCTGCCGCACTCGGTGAAGGCACCGATTGGCAGAAAGCCGTTTTCAACGACAACGCACGCATTCAGAACCATGAATTAAGCATCTCCGGTTCGGGCGACAAATCTTCTTATTTCGGTTCCTTCGGTTATCTCGACCAGGAAGGGATCGTTACTTCTTCCAATTCGAAGTTTCAGCGTTTCACCGCACGCTTCAATGCCACACACCAGATCAGCAAACGCATTACGTTTGGCAACAATGTTGGTTACACGCATATCCGCTCGGTAGGTGTGGGCACCAACAGCGAATATGGTACGCCGCTGAACCGTGCTATTAATATGGACCCGCTTACGCCTGTAATCGAAACAGACCCTGCTATACTGTCGCAGGCTCCTTATAATGGCCTTAGCACAAGTCCGTTTATCGTGCGGGATGACAAAGGCAATCCTTATGGTATTTCCAAATACATCGGATCGGAAATCCTGAACCCGCTGGCTGCCGTGAAAGTGGCACAGGGTTATGGCTGGTCCGACAAGATCGTTGCCAATGTGTTTACGGAGATTGAATTGATACAGGGATTGAAATTCCGTTCCAGCATCGGCGCCGACCTGGCTTTCTGGGGCGATGCAAGTTTTCAACCGCTGTTCTACCTGAACTCCATCAACCAGAACATCACACTGAACGATTACACACGTAATAATAACAGAGGATTATTTTACCTGTGGGAAAATACACTCTCTTATCAGCGCAGCATCGACCGCCATTCGTTCACCCTGCTGGCCGGTACATCCGCTCAGAAAAATAAAGGTGAGGGCAACAAGAATACCAAGAAAGGTATTCCCGTTACACGTATCGAAGATGCTTCCATGAACTTCGTAGTGCCTGCTGAAAATCAGTTCAGCGGTGGTTATGAATATGAGAACAGACTGGCTTCCATGTTTGGCCGTTTGATCTATAACTATGATCAGCGTTATATGCTGACGGCGATCCTGCGCCGCGATGGTTCTTCCCGTTTCGGCAGCAACAAGAAGTTTGGTATGTTCCCGTCCGTGTCTGCCGGCTGGATCGCTTCAAGCGAATCTTTCTTCCCGCAAACAGACAAGATCAGCTTCCTGAAACTCCGCGCTTCTTATGGCGTGAATGGTAACGACCGTATCGAGAACTTTGCGTACCTGTCAACCGTAAGTGGTGGCCGCAACTACACACTGAATGGCCAACTGATCACAGGTTTCAGCCCCAACGCGATTCCCAATGCGGATCTGCAATGGGAAGAAACTTCGCAGACCGATATCGGATTCGACGCTACTATTTTCAAATACTTCAATGTGAGCTTCGACTGGTTCAACAAAAAGACCACCAACATGCTGCAGCGCGTGAATGTGCCAATGTATGTAGGTAACACCGGTCCCATCAAGAACATCGCCTCTATGGAAAATAAAGGCATAGAACTCGAACTCGGTTATCGCCGCCAGTTAGGCAAAGTGAACCTGAGCGTATCGGGCAACGTAGCCTCACTGCGCAACAAAGTGACCTTCATCACCGATGACCTGGATTACCTGGCCAACCGTCAGACCTTCAGCCCGCAGGGACTGGAGATTGCCCGCACAACCGTGGGACGCCCGCTGGATTATTTCTTCGGATTCAAAACAGACGGTCTGTTCCAGAACTGGGATGACGTAAACAACTACGTAAACAAAGATGGTATCAAGCTGCAACCCAACGCAAGCCCTGGTGATATCCGCTTTGTAGACTATAATGGTGATGGCGTGATCGATCCCAACGACCGCACGATGATTGGTAACCCTACTCCTGACTGGAGTTATGGCTTTACGATCAGTGCCGAATACAAAGGATTTGACTTCACGGTATTTGGCCAGGGTGTAGCAGGAGCTGATGTGTTCCAGGCGATCCGCCGTTTCGACCTGCCTACTTCCAACTATACTACCGAAGCACTCGGCCGCTGGATCGGTGAAGGAACCTCCAACTATTTCCCAAGATTAGTAGATGGTGATCCCAATAAAAATTTCAGTACCGCTTCCGACTTTTTCATCAAAGACGGATCTTATTTCCGCATCAAAACATTGCAGATCGGTTATACACTGCCTAATCAATGGCTCACCCGTGTAGGTTTGAGTAAAGTGCGTGTATATGTGATGGGTAATAACCTGCTCACGTTTACCAAATACACCGGCTTCGATCCGGAGATCGGCAGCAGCAATGGCATCGACCGCGGTATCTATCCGCAGCCACGTGCATTGATGGCAGGTATCAACATTGGTTTTTAAATGAAAAAAACAACTGGTATGAAACGTAACATAACAAAATATTTCGGAGTGGTATTGGCAGCGGCAGCTCTTACACTGAGCTCCTGCAGCAAAAGCTTCCTCGAACTGGAACCGAGAGGGTCGGATCTGGAAGATAACTTTTATAAAAATGAAGAACAGGTGTACCAGGGACTCATTGCCGTGTACGATGTAATGCAATGGGGCACATCCGGCGGGTATACCATGAAGATGCCATTGCTGTCCGTAGCTTCTGATGAAGCGCATGCCGGCGGCAGTGATGCATCAGACCAACCGGGTTGGGTATCGTATGATAACTTTACCATGACCTCTTTTATCGGTCCGCAGGTCGGACTCTGGTCTAAAAGTTATACCGGTATATACAGGGCGAACCTGATCTTGTCAAAAATTGAAAACTCTACTTCGCTCGGTACAAACTTTCGTGCAAGAGTAACGGCGGAAGCCAAAGCGTTGCGCGCTTATTTTTACTTTGATCTTATCCGCTGGTTTGGTCACATTCCTTTGATCATTGCCAATATTCCTACTGCCGATCTGTATAAACAAACACAGGCAGAACCTGCAGCAGTATGGACGCAAATCGAAAAAGATCTGAGAGAAGCCATCACCGATTTGCCGCTGACTATCCCGGTATCGGAAAACGGACGCATTTCAAAAAATGGTGCAAAAGCATTGTTGGGAAAAGTGATCCTGTTTCAAAACAACAATGCACGCATGGCCGAGGCGGCTACCTTGTTCAACGAAGTAAACACGGCGCCTAACTATTCATTGCTGCCTAACTACGGCGATATATTCCGTCCTGATAATCGCTTCAGTTCGGAATCGATCTGGGAAATTCCGCACTCTAATGCAGCAGCATGGGGCGACTGGGGATGGATCAATGGCGGTGAAGGCAATGTGGCTCCACAATTCATCGGCATGGATGGTTATGCCGGATCTACTTATTCGGCAGGCTGGGGCTTTGCACCGATTTCACTCGACCTGGTGACGGCCATGCAGGGCGACCCGCGTTTTCAATACACGATCATCGATGGTGCAGCTTTACGCGCAAATGGTGCCACCTACAATGCGCGTTACCAAAACACCGACTACTTCATTAAAAAATATGCACCGATGCAATCCTTCCGCTCGGCGGTGGGTACGGCAGAATTGAACTGGCCGTATAATGAAATTGAGATACGCCTGGCCGATACTTACCTGATGGAAGCCGAATGTTTGCTGCGCAGCGGCGGCAGCACCACAAGAGCCGGAGACCTGCTGAATGGCCGTACCGGATTTGTAGGTGTACGCAGCCGGGTCGGTTTGCCTGCCGTAGCGGTTACACTGGATAATGTTTACAAAGAAAGGCAGCTTGAACTGGCTACTGAAGGACATCGCTTCTTTGACCTGATCCGTACCAACAGAGCGGCAACCGTGTTGGGATCAAAAGGATTCACAAGCGGCAAAAACGAAATATTGCCGATACCGCAATCAGAGATCGATATCTCACAAGGTAACCTGAAACAAAACCCTGGCTATTAATCTTAAATGACAGCGTATATGAAAAAAATATTCTTTCTCGCGGGCATAGCAGCACTGGTGATTACCGGGTGCAGTCCCGACGAACAAAATAAAGAACTCGGTGCCTTGCCGGACGCCTCCTTCACTGCCACTCCCATTCCCGGCATGGTGAACCGTTACCTGTTAACGAGCACCTCATCCCATACCACGCAATGGCGTTGGGACAATGGTGACGGCAGCGGAACAAGATTCGGCAAAGCGGTGGATACGGCCTACTTCCCTTCAGCGGGATCGTACACGATCAAATTGCTGGCGATGGGGCAGGGTGGTATCGACTCTGCTTCTCAATCGGTAACCGTAGCGGCAGATGATCCCAACGGATGTGTGGGATTGAAAGCTGTACTGACAGGTTGTGCTACCAAAACCTGGAAACTCAAACCAACGGCAGCAGCGCTGCGTGTAGGTCCTCCCGGACTCACACAAATATGGTGGGAGAATCCGGCAAGTGATGTGGCGGCACGTCCCTGTACGTTCAACGACCGGTTCATCTTTACGGCCGTTGGCTCTGTATACCGGTTCGATAACCAGGGTGATATCTGGGTGGAAGATGAAAATGGTGCACCGTGGCCAAACAATATCGGAGTGGCCATCGGCTGTCACCCGATCAATGACATTGCTCCGCAATACCGCGCATGGGGCTCGGGCACACACAGTTTCTCCGTAATCGGCAACAGCAAAATAAGAGTAACAGGCACCGGCGCATTCCTCGGCATCTACAAAGCTGGCGACAATGGTACCACCAACGGTCCCGAAGCAAGCATCACCTATGATGTGCTTTCTTATTCAGCAACCGAACTGGTATTGCGTAAAAACTACGACTGGGGTACATGGGAATTCCATTTTGTACCCGAATAATAAAGAACGTTAAGCAAGCACGACAAGCAGTGAGTGCAGGGCGGGCGAATTAGGGTTAAACAAGCCCGCCCTTTTTTTAAGATCAATGAAGCAGAGAAAATTATGAGAGGAGTATTAATTTTAGTAAGCTGCCTGTTGAGCTGGGCGGTGACGGCGCAGAACAGGAAACTGGTATGGGCCGATGAATTCAATTATACAGGCATGCCGGATACGACACGCTGGAGCTACGATACCGGCGGACATGGGTGGGGTAATAATGAAAAACAATATTACACCGATGCCCGTCCCGCCAACGTTTCAGTCGGCAATGGATTGCTCACTATACATGTGAACAAGGAAGAGTACAAAGGCAACAAGTATACTTCCGCACGCGTGTTGTCGAAATACAAAGGCGACTGGAAATACGGGCGCATCGAAGTAAGAGCCAAACTGCCGAAAGGCCGTGGTATCTGGCCGGCGATCTGGATGTTGCCTACCGACTGGAAATACGGTGGCTGGCCGGAGAGCGGGGAGATCGATATCATGGAATATGTAGGTTACCTGCCGGATTCTTTGTTCAGCACCGTACATACCGGTACCTATAACCATGCGATCGGTACGCACAAACCGGGAGGCATAGCCAAGCCGGAAGTAACGGACGGCTTTCACGTATACGTGATGGAATGGACACCGGATAAGATTCGCATGGGTGTGGACGACAACCTGTACTATGAATTTGTAAACGAAAAGAAAACATTCAACGAATGGCCTTTCGACCAGCGATTCCACTTGCTGCTCAATGTAGCGGTAGGCGGCAACTGGGGCGGAAAGGAAGGAATAGACGATAGCATTTTTCCACAAAAAATGGAAGTAGACTATGTACGCGTATATCAATAAACTGACCGGAGCGGCGATGTTATCATTGGTAATGGTAAGCGCCTGTAAAAAAAGTGGTGGAGACAATGCACCCGATCCGCATCCCAACCTCACGGTAGAAGACGTGACTTTATTTGAAGGCAACGGCGGTACAACCACCTTTAATATACAGGTGACACTCGACCGCGAACCCAAAAATGCCGTGACCGTAAAATATGCCACAACAGACGGCACCGCCAAAGCAGGAGAGGACTACACGGCTTTGAACGGCACCCTGCAATTTGCTGCGGGAGAACGGACCAAAAACATTGCGCTGAGCGTAGTAGCCGACGATATCAAAGAAGGCGACGACATGCTGACGGTAACACTGAACGATCCGTCGAATGTGGTGCTGGTAAGAGCGCAGGCCACCGTGACGATAAAAAATGACGACACCAAAGTACCGTTTAACAATAACGGTTACGACGCACCTACGAGTTATGCAGGCTTTACGCTGGCCTGGTCGAATGAATTTAATAACGGGGCGCTGGATGCAACGGCCTGGAGCAACCAGGATGGAGACGGCTGCCCTTCGATGTGTGGATGGGGAAACAATGAACTGGAATACTATACAGGCCGTCCGCAGAATTTGTTCTTCCAGGATGGTAAACTCATTATCGAGGCCAACAAAGAGCAATTTGGAACGCGGAACTATACGTCATCTAAAATTCTCACCTCCGGTAAAAAGATGTTCAAATTTGGCCGCATCGACATCCGTGCGAAATTGCCGAAGGGTAAAGGCATCTGGCCCGCGTTCTGGATGATGCCGCAGGCGAGTGTGTATGGTGGCTGGCCCACAAGCGGCGAAATAGATATCATGGAAATGGTGGGGCATGAGCCGAACCGTACGCATGGTACGCTGCACTTCGGCCCCGGCCCGGCGAGCACGCAGATCTCACGCAGTACGGCTTTGTCAACCGGCACACTGGCGGATGAATTTCATGTATACTCACTGGAATGGAAGCAGGACCAGATCAAATGGTATTTAGATGGTAATTTGTTCTCTACGGTAAACAAGGCCGATCTGAATGGGGTATTGTATCCGTTTAATGAAGAATTCTTTTTGATCTTTAACCTGGCGGTGGGCGGCAACTGGCCCGGCTCACCGGATGCGAATACTTATTTTCCGCAGTGGTTGATTGTGGATTATGTAAGGTATTATCAGGGGGTGTAAAGGCTCTTATAAATAAACTTTAAAGCCGATCGGGGAGACCTGGTCGGCTTTTTTTTGAAACAATAGACGTGAAGTAAAATATTTAGTATCGGATGTTAGTTTTCGATTACATGCGATTATCTTCTTTTCAATAAAAAAATCCTGGTGTTCCTGAAACTTTTAAATAATACAGTATAGTAATTTTAATTCGAGATTTATGCTCCCTGCAATTTACCATTGCTGAATTTTCAACATACCTATGAATGCTGTGTCTGCTTTTTTCGGACTACCCTTTGTCCTTTTAGTCACTCCTTTAATCGACCAAGATGGCCCACTCGTTCCTTTTATGTTGACCAAATTCTCATTCGCTCTTGCAGCTGATTGAATGAGATATGTTTCAATTTGAGCAAGTTTGGTTATACTGATTTTGGTTCTGGAGTTAGCTGGCGTTACGAAAAACATATAAGGAGTTCCATGCGTATAGGAGTGAAGAACGCTATTGTATTTGCCAAGTTTGTGGTCAGTGAAAATCTCTTTAAAAAAATGGCGTGAGGATTTTCCGACATAAAATGGAGTCAGCCCTCTTGTCTGAATCGCAAAAATATAACAACCATTTTTCGATGAATATTTCTTGTGATTTTCCCAGAATATATGTTTTTCCTCACTAGAAATATGTTTGACTCCTTTCTTGTTTTTCTTATAGGGGATCTTACACGCTTCGGATACAATAAATTGACTCATAAAAAAGTTTAATTGTAAAAATTACTCACAATAATAAGGATCTTCAACGCCGCCCTGTCCAAGCGGATAACAGAACTTCATTGCCTTACTCAGAATCTTACGCACTTCAATTTTTACACTCATGCCTCTTGAACTCTCGGGTGCGGGCGCTGATTCTCTCGTTCCGGGAGCTATATTAGAGAGACTAATAACTTCTGTTTTATAGACGCGTGTATTTTTGAGAATATACGATACAAGGATATCAACCTGATCAAGGTATCGTTCCGTTTTATTCGTTACAAAGACGTTGAACTTATCAATACCACCAAGTGTGTAGTCGATATAAACATCTCCTCGTTCAATCAATATGTATTTATCCCAATAAACTCTGTATTTCTTGTTCTCTGCGGCGATACGCGTTGCTTCGTAATCCTCACGATTCTGCGTTTCTTTAACAGCCGCCATCACTTCGCTTTTATCACTATTGCTTCGATACAAGAAGGCAAGGATAATTACACCAATAACCACAAGCGTAATAATAAGCGGTTTATTAAATGAATGCTTTTGTTCAGGAAATGGCTGCACATAGACAGTTTCACGCGGAGGGGGCGGTGTATAATTGTTTTTTTCTGAAGAATAACCTGAATGAAAAGGCGGAGGTGTTCCATAGGAAAACAATTGCTGTTTAAGTTCTGGAACGTTTTCAATAGTTGCCCAGCCTGCGAGGCCTTCGTACCAGATATGTGTTGAGGGAGAAACTTTCTGAGCCTTGAGCTCATCAAGTGTAAACGGACCCAGCTCCGACTGGCCGTCGTGAATGAAATACTTCATAGATAAGGTAGTTAAGGTTGACTTGTAGTACTAATGTACTACTTAGTTTGAATATTGCAAGAGGAGTGGGCGATTAGTAGCAATGGTAGGGATCGGCCGATGATCCAATCCCGTCAGGAAAACACAATTCAAGCTTTTCTGATTTTAGTAAAACAATTTCCGCCTCGAGAGAAGTTGTGTTTTTATAGTTTTTAACCGTGGTAGTGTCTCGGCTGAAAGCTTTTATATTATATAAACTGATGAGGTCTTTTTTGATCAGTTTACCTTTTTTATCCATGTATAGTAGTTCAATCCCGATCTCATCGAGATCTGCGTTGAGCCGGTTGTTTACGTAAATGGCCGGATGTTTTTTGGTGTTGGGCCCGCTATCACTAAACTCTTCGGTTGTAACGGAAATCTTGGAATGCCAGTTGTTTCGCTGAATGGTTTTTAAACGCTGATCTTCCTGAGCCAGGTATTGTGTATTAAGGCTGTAGGTATCCGCGGAAGACTTCTTCTCTTTTATAACGCAGCGGGCTACCCTGAAACAAATAAAAACGAGAGAGAGAATAACAAACAGAATGGTTTTGACGCCCGTACCGGCGGAATTTTCAGACATGGGAGATGGCTTGTAGTAATGGTTGTTTTGTTGAGGGGGTGAAAATAATAAAAATCTGTTATTAATGTGAGCATCAAGAATGGCCGGAGTGTGTTCATAAAAGTCTTCACATACTGTGAAGGTTTCTTATTCCGTGGGAGTTGACACCCGAATAATCGGGTCCGAAGTCTCGGACCGAAGTCTCGGACCGAAGCCCCGGGATCGTCCCGAAGTGTCGGGATGCCGATCCGCTAGGGTGGGACACGCCCTCTGCTTGTAAGGCAGATTCCGCCTTGGAGAGGATAAACTTCCTATAACGAAAAAAGCATCAACCTAAGTTGATGCTTTTTATCCGTGGGAGTTGACGGGCTCGAACCGCCGACCCTCTGCTTGTAAGGCAGATGCTCTGAACCAACTGAGCTAAACTCCCTTTTCCGTTTCGGGAGTGCAAAGATAAGCCCGCGTTTCTTTCTGCCAAATTTTTTCCTGCTTTTTTCTGAACTTTTCTCTACTAATCTATTGCCGCACAATCGTCAACCGCACACTCTCGCCCGTCTTCTTATGATCCAGCTTCAACACATACGTGCCCCTCGCCAGCCCGCCTACATTCACTGCCGCACTGTTCAACTGTCCCTGGCGTAAAGTCATGCCCGCAATACTGATTACCGAATACATGTATTGCTGCGGATCGGTCAGTCCTCGTAACTGGCATACATCACCCGTCAGCGGTACCGGGTAGGCTACAATTTTATTCGCCTGCGCCGCTACATTCACCGTACGCGTTTCTGAATAACTGGTACTGTTATTTTCCGAGGTCTGGCGCAAGCGGTAATAGTTATCGCCTGCCAGCGGCTGCGCATCGGTATAGGTATAGGAGAGAAGTGTATTGGAATTGCCCGCGCCATTGATCACCTGCAGGTCCTGCCAGGTCTGGCCGTTGGCCGATCTTTCTACCGTAAAGGATTTATTGGCTGTTTCCGTAGCGGTCGTCCAGCGCAAAGCCACGCCGCTGTTCACCGCCTTCGCCGTGAATTCGGTAAGCGTTACGGGCAATGCCGTCAGTACCGGCACTGTCACCGTCTGGTCGGGAATGCCGGGACCATTGATCCTTACACGCACATTGTTGCAACTTAATGACTGCAACGTGGCCGTGGCACAATCTGCTATCCCACGCCATGGGTTGGTATTGGTGACATAGAATCCCATACCACCGCTAAGCGGCAGGCTATAAAAAAGGCTTGCTCCACCGGTACAACCTACCGTACCCTGCAACGTATACAGGGCAGACGGGATGTTGGTACCCGAGAAAACGACATTGTAAGCCAGGCTCAAATTATAATTGTAGCCCCACTGGCAACTATATGTACTGGGAATCAGGTTGACAGGCACCACGGAGATGCTTACGGAATAACCGGTAGTGGAATGAACCAGTACCTGGGATTTGCCCCTGAACGGGGACAAAAATGCAGTCAGTAACAAGACGCTGGTAAGCGTCCGGGTAAACAGATTTCGCATTTCGCAGAGGATTGGATGAGCCGTAAAAATGGGGTAAACTTTTAAGAATTCTAAGCTTTTACACCTATTTTAAACGTATACACCTATTTTGTTGACATATGTCAAGCCTCTGGCAACTAATTGTTTTACCTTATTAACCGTGTAGGGGTTTATTCTGGCCGATGATGGAAAGGGATGCCGGAATATCAGTTGGGCTGTACGGCCGGCAGACGGTAATGCTGACCGTCCCAGACAAACAATTCATAGATTTGGTACGACCAGTAACGGGCGAGGGGGCTTTTCTCTAATATTTTCTCCACTTCCGCCGCATCCCCGGCGTTCAGGGTGATCCATACCTGCTGTGAGTCAATGCTCACAACATATTGATCAATGATTTCCTTGTTGATCAGGAAATTGATATACGTGCGGTGCGGGGGAATGAGTTCGTTAAAATCTTCGCCCATTTCGAATGATATGGTGACCTGGTATTTTTTCATCTCTTTCTAAAAGACAAATTGGCGTTCGAAAAGTTGCATGGAGACTGTAGTAAGTACTAAGTAATAAGTTTTAAGTAAACAGCCGGCGTAAGGCATAAGGGGTAAGGCCCGACACTTCGGGCCGAAGTTTCGGCCTAGCAACGGGATATGAAAGTGCGGCATGAATTTGTCGCTGTTGGCCACAAATTCCACGATCTCATTGGTCAGCAGGTTGGGTTCGATAGAAGAGATGCGGTAACGCGAAATGCCTTCCACTTTTTCCAAAGCCTGCACCAGTTGAAAGAAGTTTTCTTCACGGTATTGTATACTCACCGGCGCTCCGGCACCATCAGGACCCTTCCCGAAGTCGCCGAGGTTGATGCCCGTGAGCACAATTTCCTTTGCACCGGCCACCGCCAGCTCCTCCGCCTGCTTTACCACATTGGCGATACTGTCGCTGCGGCTTTTGCCACGCGCCAGCGGAATGGTGCAAAAAGAACAGTTATAGTCACATCCGTCCTGCACTTTCAGAAAGGTGCGGGTACGGTCGTTGATCGAATAGGAGGAGTGAAAGCCAGATACTTCGCCGATATCGCAGCTGCAGATACGGGCGGGATCGCCTTTGGCCAGTTGGCGGATGTGCTGCGCAATGTTGAATTTTTCCCCGGCACCCAATACCAGGTCCACCCCGGGGATCGAGGCGATCTCCTGCGGTTTCAATTGAGCATAACATCCCGTGATCACCACAAAACTTTCCGGCGCGCGACGCTGGATACGACGTACCAGCTGCCGGCATTCCTTATCGGCATTGTCGGTAACCGAACAGGTATTGATCACATATACGTCCGCCACGTCGTCAAATTCCTTTTTCGCAAAGCCTTCCTGCTCAAGCATGCGCGAGAGGGCGGAGGTTTCCGAAAAGTTGAGTTTGCACCCAAGTGTATGAAAAGCGACGGTCTGTGCGGACATAAGTGCGCAAAGATAGCAAAGATTCGCCAGCCCCTGATTGCGGTGACAATCCTATTTTTGCCGGTAAAACAAAGCAATTGAATAAGAAATGGTTACCGCTCGTCCTGGTGGTATTGCTGGGGCTGGTATTGCTGCTGGTCCGCCGTTGTTCCAACGACCATACAGCCAATACCGATACCGGTAAAAAAACGCGTACCGAAGATCCCGCCTCCACCGTCAACCGCAACCGGGGCTTCGACCGACGTACTTCCTTTCTTGAGTATACCCGTCATGCCCATTGCCGTATGGAGTGCCGGCATATTACCAAAACAGAAGTGGAAGGCATCATGCGCGACGGCCGCATCAATTACAGTAAAAGCAATGTGCAGGCAAAGCCCTGTCCCGAATACGCACTCGAAGGCGAAACGGCCGATGGCCAGCGCGTACGCATCGTTTTTGCCCAGTGTGATTTTAAGACCAAAGTAGTGACCGCCATCGACCTCGGTACGGAATGGGAATGCAGTTGCCCCGGCGACGATAAAAAACACCAGAATAAACGCTGATGAAAGTGCTGCTGAAACCTTTGCAATGGCTCTACAGCCTGTATGCCATCGTATTGTTCATTGCCATCATGCTGGTGATCTTTCCGTTTGTGATCTTCGCCAGTTTTCTGGGAAAGATCCGCGGTGGTAACATGATTCTCTGGCTTTGCGCCCGCTGGGCCGACCTCTGGTTTCCATTGATCGGCATCTTTCACCGCTTCATTTACGAAGCGCCGCACGACCGCCAACGCCAGTTTATTTTTGTTAACAACCATATTTCTTATCTCGATTCTGCCGTGCTGGTGAAAGCGTATCACCAGCAGGTGCGCCCGTTGGGCAAAGTGGAAATGGCGCGCATACCGGTATTCGGTTTTATTTACAGAAATGCCATCGTAACGGTGGACCGGAGCAGCCCTGCCAATCGCGCGGCAAGTCTGCGCATCCTTCGTTCGCTGATCAGCAAAGGCATTTCCGTACTCGTTTTTCCCGAAGGCACCTTCAACGAAACCGGCGAGCCGCTGAAAGAGTTTTATGACGGCGCCTTCCGCCTCGCCATCGAAACGCAAACACCGATCAAACCCGTGTTATTCCTCGATACTTACGACCGTCTTCATTACGGCGGCGTGTTTTCTTTTACACCCGGCCGCAACCGGATCGTGTACCTCGACGAAATCCCCGTTGAAGGTCTCACAAAAGCAGATTTGCCGGCGCTCAAAGCACTAGTGCATACGTATATGGAGGAGCGGCTGCGGTTTTACAAAGCGAGCTGGATTAAGTAGTAAGTTTTAAGTTATAAGTCGACAGCCGGTCTTTTATAGACGATTGATCGTTTTTCTCCCGCCACCATGGTTCGTGTATACACGAACCATGGTATTTACGATTCACGCACGCCATTCGAGCGCCGCAGGGAGCGTCATTCACCCATTGACTATTGACGGTTCACTTTTTTGAATTTTTACTTTTGACTTTTGAATTAACTTTATCGCTTGATGTCGCAACAAGATGCTCATATCGCTCTTTTCCCCGGAAAGAATGTCTATGCAGAAGTAATCATTCCGCTGGCATTGCCGCGTAATTATACCTGGTCCGTGCCGGCCGATCTGCAGGACACGGCCAAACCCGGTTGCCGCGTGGAAGTGAACCTCGGCAAAAACAAAAAATATGCGGGTATTCTCAAAAGGCTGCATACCGAAAGGCCCGCTTTATTCGAGCCCAAAGACATCCTGAATGTACTCGACACCGAACCCGTGGTTTTTGAAGAACAATTGAAACTATGGGAATGGATGGCCGGCTACTACATGTGCAGCGAAGGCGAAGTAATGGCCGCCGCATTGCCCGCACATTTCAAATTATCCAGCGAAACGATTTTACTATTCAACGAAGAATACGGGGATGATTTCAGCAGTCTCGATCACGACGAATACCTGGTGGCCGAGGCATTGTTGATCAAAAAGCAACTAACACTTGGCGAAGTGCAGCAGTTGCTCGATTCACCACATGCTTATCCGGTGATCAACCGGCTGATCAACAAACGTGTCTGTTTCGTTTGGGAGGCATTGAAACAAACCTACAATCCGCGCCGGGAAACCTATGTGTTGCTGGAGAAGCCGTACGACAAAGAAGAAGCGCTGGAGCAATTACTGAATGAAGATCCGCGTTTGCGCCGCGCTGAAAAACAAATGGAATTATTGCTGGCCTACCTGCACCTTTCCCGTTCAGATGGCGAAGTGACCAAGCCGGAGCTGCTGAAAAAATCAGGCGCTTCCGATGCGCAGTTGAAAGGATTGGTGGAAAAGAAAATCCTTCGTTTGGAAAAAAGAGAGGTGGATCGTATACGTTACCCGCCCCGCGATATCCAGATCGATTTTGCGCTGAGTCCCGCGCAGCAGGAAGCTTTTGATCAGATCAAGGAATCGCTTTTACAAAAACCTGTTTGTTTGTTGCACGGGGTTACCTCCAGTGGCAAGACGCAGGTTTATATCCGGCTGATCGAAGAACATATCCGCCGCGGCGAGCAGGTATTGTACATGCTTCCCGAGATTGCGCTGACGTCGCAGATCATCCGCCGTTTGCAAAAACATTTTGGCGGCTACATCGGTATTTATCATTCGCGCTTCTCGCAGAATGAACGCGTCGAGATCTGGAACAAAGTAAAAAGCGGCGAGTTGAAAGTAGTGCTGGGCGCACGTTCCTCCGTATTCCTGCCGTTCCGCGAATTGGGATTGATCGTTTGTGATGAGGAACATGATACTTCTTATAAACAACAGGAACCTGCGCCGCGATACAACGGCCGTGATGCGGGCATCTATCTTTCATCGCTTTTCAGTGCGCGCGTCGTGCTGGGCAGTGCCACTCCTTCGCTGGAAAGTTATGCCAACGCGCAAAATGGCAAATACGGCAAAGCTGTACTGGCAGAGCGTTTCGGTAATATGCAGATGCCCGGCATCGAAATAGTGGATACGCGCCGGATCAATGCGAAGGAGAAAGGAAAGATCATGTTGTCGCCGCAACTGGTGGAAGCAGTGGAAGAAGTAGTAGGCCGCCAGCGGCAGGTAATTCTGTTCCAGAACCGCCGTGGTTACACACCGTACCAGGTTTGCAGCATGTGTGGCTGGGTGCCGCAATGTAAATACTGCGATGTTTCCCTGACATTTCATAAACTTACCAATAAACTACAGTGCCATTACTGCGGAACCACGTACACGCCTTTGTATACCTGCGCTGCCTGTGGCAGTGATCAGTTTGTACAAAGAAATTTTGGGACAGAACGCATTGAAGAGTTGCTGCAGGAAACCTTTCCGCAGGCGAAAGTGGCGCGGATGGACATCGATACAGTACGTGGGAAACATGCACATGATCAGTTGATCCAGCAGTTCGAACAGCAGCGTGTAGATATTTTGGTGGGCACGCAGATGGTGGTAAAAGGCCTCGACTTCGAAAAAGTGGATCTTGTTGGAATCCTGGATGCTGATGGCTTGTTACATTTTGCCGACTTCCGGGTGAATGAACGGGCTTTTCAATTGATGGAGCAGGTGAGTGGCCGCGCCGGCAGACGCGATACGATGGGCCGCGTGCTGATACAAACCACACAGCCCGGCCATCCCGTATTAAAGTTTGTTACCGAACATAACTATGAGCATTTCTATGAAGATGAAATGCAGAAACGCAAACAATTCTTTTACCCGCCCTTCTCGCGCACGATACAATTAACGTTCCGCCATAAACTGAAAGATGTTGTACACGATGCGGCGCATCGCTATGCCGACGCATTAAAAAACCGCTATAAAGAATACATGTCCGGACCGGCTGAGCCGATGATCAGCCGCGTGCGCAATCAATATTTAATGGAGTTGTTGCTCAAACTTCCCCGCGATCAGCACTTGATCCGCACCTGCAAACAGGAATTGTTAGAACAGATTGCGATCCTGCACAATGATAAAAGATTCAGAAATGTGATTGTTGTGCCGGATGTGGATGGGGTTTAGGAATGTGGAAATGTGTAGATGTGAAAATGTGAAAATGATTAATACAAAAAACAGTTACCGTTACACAGATTCTTCCAGTCCTGAAAAATAGCAGTATATACGGAAGTTGCTTTCATTTTCACATTTACACATTCCGCCGCAGGCGGACACATTTACACATTACCCTCCATCTCCTCCCAATGATACCAATGCACACCCTGCTTACCTGACAGCGCGGCGTTGATCATGGCCTGGGCAACGGTGCGGCCGTGAATGGCGCGGTATTTTTTCCAGGAGCCGAATAACAAGCCCGATACGGCTTTGGTGGCTGATTGAAGAAAACCTTCACCCGGACGTTGCTCATCGCGGTGGCCGAGCAACATGGAAGGACGCATGATGTGGATGGAAGGAATACTGCTGGCAATAACCGCATTTTCTGCTTCGCCTTTGAGGCGGAGATAGAAATTGCGGCTGGATGCATCGGCGCCAACGGAAGATACCATTGCAAATGCCTCCGCCCCGGCTTCGTACGCATATTTTGCCACGCGCTCAGGAATTTCAAGATCGATGCGGCGGTAAAGCGCTTTATCGCCTTTCACATTCTTTTGTGTGGTGCCGATACAGGAAAAAACAATGTTCACGTCTTCCAATGCCAGTTTCACAGATTCGGCATCGTTGAAGTCAACGAGTTTCACTTCGGCTTTGGGATGTGGCTTTTCCATCGGGCGGCGAACGATAAGACGCACAGTGTCGAACCGCTCGTCTTTGTAAAGGGCTTCCTGCAGATATTTTCCGATCATGCCGGTAGCGCCGATGATGGCAGCCGTTTTTCCACTCTTATTTTTTACAGTATCATTGCCTAAATTCATAGAATGCAAGTTCTGGAAAATTTTCCATTAAAGGACCTGAATACATTTGGCGTGGCCGCCAATGCCCGCTACTACGCGGCATTTGACAGCATTGCCTCGCTCAACGACATCCTGTCGAAGTATCCGGGACTGCCGTTGCTGATCCTCGGCGGTGGCAGCAACGTACTGCTGACAAAAGACTTCGACGGGCTGGTTTTGAAAAATGATATCCGCGGCATTCGTAAAGTGAGTGAGGATGCTGAATTCGTTTATGTAAAAGCCGGCGCGGGAGAAAACTGGCACCAGTTCGTGTTGTATACGATTGAACACGGATGGGGCGGACTCGAAAATCTTTCGCTGATTCCCGGATGCGTAGGGGCATCACCCATGCAGAACATCGGGGCTTATGGGGTGGAAATAAAAGATCTGTTTGAACAACTCACTGCCTTTCATTTAAACGAACGCAGCAATTATACCTTCCGCGCGCAGGCTTGCGAATTTGGTTATCGCGAAAGTGTTTTCAAAAGAAAATACAAGGGACAGTTCGTGATTGCCGATGTGACTTTTAAATTACGAAAACAACCGGTGTTGAACACCTCTTACGGAGCCATAGCCTCCGAGCTCAAAGCGCGTGGTATTGAACACCCCACCATCCGCGATGTATCAGATGTGGTCATCTCTATACGTCAATCCAAACTTCCCGATCCCAAAGAAACCGGCAATGCGGGCAGTTTCTTTAAGAACCCCAGCATTACCATTCCGCAGTTTGATGAGCTGAAAAAAAAATATCCCGATATGGTCGCTTATCTCAATCCGGATGGAACGATGAAGCTGGCGGCGGGTTGGCTGATCGAGCAGGCCGGCTGGAAGGGATACCGCGAAGGTGATGCCGGTGTACATGCGCGCCAGGCATTGGTATTGGTGAATCATGGCCATGCCACGGGAGCGGAGATCGTCGCTTTGAGCGAAAAGGTCATTTCATCCATAAAAGAAAAATTCGGTGTGGAACTGGAGCGGGAAGTGAATATTGTATGAGCCGGTAAATACAAGTAAAATGCTTCTAAATTGCTGATTTTGTATGATCTTTGCCCCAACATCAAATTAACGATCTATGAAAAGAATCCTGGTACTTGGTCTGCTGCTCGCTGTCAGCGGAGCTGCTATGGCACAAACAGAGTTCCGCGGACGGAGTGTTCGTCTGGGTTTTAAACTGGACCCTGTATTCATCAATAACCTTCGTCCTGCTGACAATGGGTTGGAAAAAGACGGAAGCAAATTTGGGTTCTCTTACGGCCTGATGGCTGATTTTATGTTCAGCGATGGCCGTGGTGCTTTTGCCTCCGGCATTGAAGTAACGCATGCTGCCGCCAGCCTCAAGTATACGGATGCCAACAAAGGTCTCCGCCGTGCAGAAGCTGCCGGTGCCGAGCAGGTGTATGATATCCGCCTGCAATACATCCAGGTGCCGCTTTCCATCAAATTGAAAACAAACCCGAATAACGGTTTGCGTTACTGGGGCCAATTTGGTACGTATCTCGGCCAACTGATCGGTGCACGTGCTGATTGGGAATATGGTTCAACCTCTGCCACCAAACAAAAAATTCTGAAGGACGTTAACCCGCTGAACATGGGTCTGCTGATCGGTGCCGGTGCCGAATACCATATCGCCGAGAAAACGGATTTGTTTTTCGGTCTCGGTTTTGAAAACGGTTTCACCGATGTTACCCGCAACAAAAAATGGAACGACGGTAAGGTAACCCTGAACCGTTGGGCGTTGCGGTTGGGAGTGTTCTTTTAGTCGTGAATCGTCAATGGTGAATAGTGAATAGTCAATGGTGAATAGTGAATAGTCAATGGTGAATAGTCAATGGTGAATCGTCAATATTATTCTCAATTAATGGGAGGTCTCCAAAGGACTTCCCTTTTTTATTCACGATTCACGATTGACTATTCACGACTTCTGGCCAAAATATCCAGCCAGAAAGACCAAATCCCACCCTCTCGAAGTCAACAACGGCCGGTAGCTTTGTTGTAACAAAACCTCAGACAATGACAACACAGCAAATTGCCGTCCGCTTCAATGAACTGGCACAACAGGATAAATGGTTTGAAATACAGGATGAGTTTTTCTCCGATGATGTGAAAAGCATCGATCCGGTTGATTCTCCATATTTCGGTTATGCAGAAGGCAAAGCCGCCGTACGTCAGAAAGGAGAGGACTTCGTTGGTCGTATTACCGCACTGCACGGCGCACACACTTCTGAGCCGTTAATAGCCGGAGATCATTTTGTAGTAGCCAGGGAACTCGACATCACCGTACAACCACACGGCCGCATTCAGATCAAACAACTGATGCTGTACAAAGTGAAGGACGGGAAGATTGTTAGTGAACAGTTTTTCTACTGATGTGATAATTTGAGAATTGAATGAAAAATGAGCTCAATGAATTTCCTAATTATCAAATCATCAAATTAGCTTCAACTCTCTTCATCAAATTCATCTTCCTCCGTGCTCATGCCTCCCAGGTTCATCATGCTGCCGATGAGGTCTTTGAATTCAACTTTTGTTTCGAAGATTTTTTTGCTGATAAGCGAATGAGCCGCGAGACCGTGCAATACGAATTCCATCAACAGCCCGGCCTGCTCTTCGTCGGCTCCGGGATATAATTTTTTCACCACAGCATGTAATCCGTCCACCTGGTAAAGCGCCATCAGCTTCTCCTTATCCGAATTACCGAAGGACAAATGCAGGTGATTGCCTTTGTCAAACCAGTTGATCACCGGGCGATAAGGATCGTCTACTTTTTCCTGTGATGCCTTGCCTGTATTGCGGCGCTTCTTCAATGTTTCAGGATTGGGGAAATATTCCACGAACTGTGTGCGGATCGCTTTGTCCAACAAGTTCATCGCTACCTGGAACGGACCTTCCTGTTCTCCTTCATATACCAGTTCTACTTTACCGGTGATGGAAGGAATGATGCCCGCCAGATCGCTGATCCAGACCTGTGTGTGCTTCTCATTGTTGATAATGGCGCGTCGCTCGGCGGCACTCACGGCATTCTCAAAAGCAGAAATAGTGAGTCGCGCAGATACGCCGCTTTTCTTATCCACCAGTTCACTGCCGCGCGCTTCAAACGCTACCTGCTCGATCAACCGGCGAACCAGGTCGCTTACTTCCACCAGTTCTTTCTGGTCGTCGGCGATACCAGCTTCCTGGCCGGTGATCTCCAGCGCCTGTTCGATCGTACGTGGATAGTGGGTCAGGATCTGGCTTTCGATACGGTCTTTCAATGGTGTTACGATCGAACCGCGATTGGTATAGTCTTCGGGGTTGGCCGTAAACACAAATAATATATCGAGAGGCAACCGCAGCTTGAATCCGCGAATCTGCACATCGCCTTCTTCGAGTATGTTGAACAACGCTACCTGGATGCGCGCCTGTAAGTCGGGCAATTCATTGATCACAAAAATGCAACGGTTGCTGCGCGGGATAATGCCGTAATGCAGTACGCGTTCATCGGCAAAATTCAGTTTCAGGTTAGCTGCTTTGATGGGGTCGATGTCACCGATCAGATCGGCTACGCTTACATCGGGCGTAGCGAGTTTTTCTCCGTAACGCTGACTGCGGTGCAGCCATGTAATAGGCGTATCGTCGCCCTTTTCTTCCACCAATGCGCGGGCAAACCCCGATACCGGGTTCAGTGGATCGTCGTTGATATCGCTGCCGGGAATAGTGGGAATATATTCATCCAGGAGCTCGGTCATCTGGCGCGCCATACGCGTCTTGGCTTGTCCGCGCAGACCGAGAAACAGGATATTGTGTTTACTCAACAGCGCTCTTTCCACATCGGGAATAACGGTGTCTTCGTAACCTACGATACCCGAGAAGGTCGGCTCCTGGTGACGGAGGCGGTGCAGTAAATTGTGACGGATCTCATCTTTGATCGATCGGGACTGATAACCGGAGGCTTTGAGTTCTCCCAAGGTTTTTATTGTGTGTAATTGCATAGTAGCGTAGGTTAAAATACAGTTTTGCGTTTGCCACTTTCAAAGTCGCGGAAAATAAAGGCACCGAGTTTATCCAGCGAAGCAAAGAAAGCCTTGCCCTGGTTCATCTCGGTAAATTCCTGCACAAATTGCTGCAGGTACGGATCCGTAGCGATCATGAAAGTAGTAATAGGAATTTTTAATTTCTTGCATTGCGCAGCAAGATTCATGCAACGGTTAACGACTTTGCGATCGAGGCCGAAGCTGTTTTTATAATAGCGTTTACCGATCTTCAGGCAGGTAGGTTTACCATCCGTGATCATGAAAATCTGTTTGTTTGGATTTTTGCGCCGGCGCAAAATATCCATGGCGAGCTCGAGACCCGCAACGGTATTGGTATGATAAGGACCTACCTGCAGATAGGGGAGGTCTTTTACTTCAATAGGCCAGGCATCATTTCCAAAAACCACAATATCTAATGTGTCTTTGGGGTAACGTGTCTTGATGAGTTCACTCAATGCCATCGCTACTTTTTTCGCGGGCGTGATGCGGTCCTCCCCATAGAGAATCATGGAATGGGAGATATCGATCATCAGCACGGTAGAGGTCTGGGCTTTGTAATCCGTTTCCCGGATGGCCAGGTCATCTTCCTGCATGCGGAAACTCTCGATGCCGTGATTGATCTGCGCATTGCGGATGCTTTCCGTGAAATCGATCTGCTCAAGCATATCACCAAACTGAAACTGTCTTGTTTCGGCATTTTGTTCATCGCCCTGGCCGGGTTTGAAACTGCGGTGATCGCCTTGTTTGCTTTTTTTGAGTTTACCGAATATTTCTTCGAGGCTTTTCTTGCGGATGCCCTGTTCGGTTTTAGGCGTAATACGTATTTCTCCCGTCTGCTGATCGTCGGAGATATAGCCTTTGTTTTTTAAATCGTCTATAAAATCGCCCATCGCGTACTCATCGTCCGTGAGGGAGTATTGTTTGTCGAGTTCGTTCAGCCATTTAAGGGCTTCGCTTACGTCGCCGCTTGTATAGGTCAGCAACTGGAGAAAGATATTCAGCAACTGATCAAAACGGCTTTTGCCCTGCTCATCGGGATTGAACCCGGTAAATTGGTAACCTCTCATGTGCCTGCCGTGTTTTTCTGAAGGTAATTTACGGAAAAAGCTCCGCTTCTGTTTATAACACGCGGGCAGGCGGAAAGTTGCGGTAAAAAAGAACCCCCACGATTTTGTGGGGGTTAACTTTTGATTATTTAGCCTGTGAATCTTTCGGGGCCGTTTGAATCGTTTGTCCCGGAAGTTCCTGCTGCGGTTGTTGTTGCTGTTTTTGTGCGGCAGTAGGGTTGTACCGTTGTTCCAGCGCGTTGATCATGCTCAACAACTGGCGGTTACGGTCTGCTTCTCCTCCCTGGCCATCGAAGTAGGAGTAGAACTCTTCCTTCTCTGCCTGCAGGTATTTGTAATACTGCTCCTGCTGTTGCAGGTCTTTCTGAATGGCAGTTTTCACTTCGTTAGCCAGTTTCAGGTTGCCGGCTTTATAAGCGGCTTCCAGGAATACGAGACCGTTGATGTTATGGTTGTTGCGGCGGCTCACCATACCGTAAGGCATATCTTCTACGTGGATCATGCTCACGCATTTTTCCAGCAGTTTATTCGCTTCATCTTTACGGCCTGCATCGGCAAGGTTACCTGCGGCTTCGGCGTAAGCGTTGCGGATATTGAGGATATGACGGCGGTTCTCTTCGTCGAAGTAAGTGCCTTTTTTGCTTTCAAACACAAACTTGTCCATCAGGTTTTTACCGATCACGTCCAGGTTATTGTCGCGTCCGTAGGTATTGATCATCCAGTTGGCTGAAGTATTCTTCGGAATGATCGGCACCAGGCGGTAAGTGAGTCCGTCCTTGCGGAGGAAATTATCAAAACCTGCCACACCGTAAGGTGAGGTGAAGTAAATCGGGCGTTTCCAGTTGTTGGCAGCCACGATATTGAGCACCATCAGGTCGTTACGTCCGATATAAGAACGTCCTTCGGGCAGCGTTACGGGCAGTTCGCTCAATACACTGTCACCGGGATTAACGGTGCCATTTTTCTTGACAAGTTCCACATCTACCGGCAGGGTGAAGCGACGCAGTGGCATATACAGCGGACCTTTGTCGCGGCCGGTTTCAGGGTCAGGTGTTACTTTACCGAGGAACTCTTTCATGAAACGGAAGAGGTCGGGAGCCTGGTTGGCAAAGCGCGGATCTTCACGGATGTAAAGGTATTCGCGGTTATGTCCTTCGATCTGCTCGGGCGTCCAGATCACATCTACTGAATCGGCTTCGTTCACTTTTGTACGGAGCTGGTTGATATACCAGTCGATACCCAGGAGCGAGTTGTTGATGATGCGGATGTCTTTACGGATGCCTTCCACTTCCTGTGCGTACCACAGCGGGTATGTATCGTTGTCGCCGTAGGTAAACAGGATAGCGTTAGGCGCACAGCTTTCCAGGTAATCGCGTGCCAGGTCCGGCGCCACGGTTTTGGTGCTGCGGTTATGGTCGTCCCATTCCTGCTGGACCATTACTGCCGGCACGGCCAGGCAGATAAGGGTAGAAGCCAGGCTGAGCGTGGAAAGGTTTTGTCCTCCGCTGCTGATTGCCCTCACCAGGAATGTGACACCCGCCGTTACGGCGAGGTACAATGCTGTTGCCAGCAGGCTTGCCATCATCACACCTCCACCAGAGTTGCCCGGCAGGCAGCTCAGTACCGTGATCAGGAAGGTCAATGCACCTCCGTAAATCATCAGGTTCTGGAAAGTGAACTTGTCTTTTTTCTCATTGGCCAGTCGTACGAACGCTACCACCGCCAGACCGATCCATATTGCAAAAGCGTAGAACGATCCCGCATAGGCATAGTCACGTTCACGTGGCTGGTTGCCCGGTTGGTTGAGGTAAAGTACAATGGCAATACCGGTGAAGAAGAAGAGCAGCATGCTCACAATCCAGTCTTTCCGGTTTTTGAAATATTGATACACGCATCCCACAATACCCAGAATGAACGGCAGGAAATAGAGTGAGTTATGTGCTTTGTTATCTTTCAGGCTGTCGGGTAGTTGCGATTGATCGCCCAGCCGGGCATTATCGATCAGGGAAATACCGGTTATCCAGTTACCGTCGCGTTTGTTACCATCGCCCTGGATATCGTTTTGTTTACCCGAGAAGTTCCACATGAAGTATCGCCAGTACATGAAGCCGAGCTGGTAGGTGAAGAACCATTCCATATTCTGCTTGAGGGTGGGCGCTTCGTATTTCTGTCGCCCTTCGGCATCGGTGGTTTTTCCGATGCTTAGCCAGTCGGCATAAAAGTCGGCGTGATCCTGGTCGTTGCTGGCGTCCCATACGCGCGGGAAGAGTTGATAATCGGAACGTTCGTAGCGGAGAGTCTGCTCGCGGCCGATCTCGATGTATTTATCTTTTCCTTTTACGTATTTCATTTCACCGTACTCATACGGATCTGCGCGGTCGATTTCGGCGGCAAAATGCGGGCCGTATACGATCGGCGCGCTGCCATATTGTTCGCGGCTGAGGTAGTAAACGAGGTTGATCGGGTTGTCTACGTTGTTCATGTCGATCGCGGGATTCGCATTGGAGCGGATCAGCGCGGTGAAGTACATGAAGTAACCCAGCATGATGAAAGCGTAGCACCACAGGCCCAGCTTCAATATTTTGAGTGCACCGGGGCGCAGCAGGTAACCTACCAGTACTGCAATACCACCGACGAAGAGGAACTTCACAAACTTCCATCCGCCGGAGCCGAGGCTCACGATGAACGGCAGCAGCGAAAGCGCCAGGAACAATATCAGCCAGATGGAGAGTTTCGTTTTGGTCATGTCTTTTTCCTTGAAGCTGAGTGCCCACACGATCAGGGCGGCCAGCAGTACGAAGTAGAAAGCAAAACCAGCGAAGAAAGGAGTGCCGAGCTGGTTGACGAAGAATACGTCAAACTGGCCGGCCGCCTTCATGGAGTATTGAATAACGCCCACCTGCACGATACCAACGATTACGCAACCGATGAGAAAGGCGATGATCGAACCTTTAACGGTAGGCGTGTAACGGCGGTAGTAATAAATCATTACGATCGCAGGAATGGTCAGGAGGTTCAGCAAGTGAACACCGATAGAGAGACCCATCATGAAGAACAGGTAAATGATCCAGCGGTCGGAGCGGGTTCTTGCACCGGCATCCGTTGCGCTCTCATCGGCGTGTTCCCATTTCAGCATCGCCCAGAATACGAGTGCGGTAAAGAAAGAAGAAAGAGCATACACTTCACCTTCCACACCGCTGTACCAGAATGAATCGCTGAATGCATAAGCCAATGCACCAACCGCACCTGCACCCATTACGGTAAACAATTGCGGACCTGTCAGCGGCTGTGAAGCGTGGGACACAAACATTTTGCGGGCAAAATGCGTAACGCTCCAGAACAGGAACAGGATAGTGAAGGCGTTGGCCGCAGCACTCATGAAGTTGACGGCGTTGGCGGCGGTCTGCGGATTATCTCCAAAAAGTATAATAAAGAACCTGCCCAGCAGGGTAAACATTGGCGCGCCCGGAGGGTGGGGAAGTCCCAGCTTGTAGGCGCTGGCCACGAATTCACCGCAATCCCAGAGGCTGCCCCTGGCTTCGCGCGTAAAAATGTAGGTCAGCAAGGCGACAAAGAAAACGGCCCAGCCGGTGAGGTTATTAACTTTTTTGAAGTTCATAATGGGGTCTATTTTGAAAGAAGGCAAAAATAGGGATATTCAGTTCATCCCGTGCACCGTCCAACGAACAGTTTCGTTAAGTCCCGGCCCGCTGAAATTCACGGGATTGCAGATTCTTCTTAGTTTTGCCCGGCTTAAACCGCTGCTTATGCGTTTTCTTCTTCTCCTCGCCCTGCTTTCAGCCGTGATCACGGGCTGCGGATCGGGCAAAAAAGCTAAAAATGAACCGCTCCGTTTAGAGGGTAGCTGGGTAGCGCTGTATTCCCGCCTTGATAAAGAAATGGAGGACAGCCGTGACCTTTACAACGAGGTAAAGGACTCGCTGCTCATGCTGCACGGGCTGAAACTGCTGCGTTTTGAACCAGATGGTAAAATATACCAGGCCGACAGTATTATGGCCGCACCCGGTTCCTGGGCGCTCTCACCGGACGGCATCCTTATAATCCGGAACGCCGGGTTAGGCATGGAGCGGTTCACGGGACAGGATGCCAAAATGAAAGACGGTAAAATGATCGTCAGGCATCTTGTAAACGTAAAAGGCCGGGTGCTGGATGTAAACTGGTATTATGCACGACTGGATGAAAAAGATGCCGTGCTGCTCGACAAAGACCAGAACACCTGGAGAAAAATGCTGCCGGCCGATGCCACGGAAAAACAAATGGCGGATAAAATCGTGAAAATACTGCGCTACTACGGCCATTACTTTCATGTAATCGGACGCGAAGCGAATTACTTCTATGCGGAAAGGATGATTGTTCCTTTTAAATATTACCAGCACGGCGTGGGGCTGCAAAACTTTTCGATGGAAAACAGGTTTGCCCGGCAATTTGCCGACTCGGCGCAGGCCACGAAAGCCTGGGACATCATCAGAAAGGGGTTTTACCGCATCAGCGATGTACCTTATCCGGCGGTGGAAAATAACTATACGGAAGGATATGCGTTGTTCATCGAATCACTGGCGAATGATATCGACAAATTCTATTCGAAATAGACCCGGACGGTCTGATAGAAGAGTTGGTTTTGCATAATGCCGGCTACCTGTCTTGTTTTTTCCGAAAAACCTTTTAAGCCAAACAAACCCGCGGCATTGCCTTTATTGATAGCGATCTCGAGATAATTGGCGCTGTTGAAAATGGCGAGCTTTTCGCCTTCCTGCACATCGGCGTATGACTCGCTGATGCGGTCGATTACCTCATCGCGTTTAAAAACGATGCGGAAACTGCGTCCGCGGCGTTGCTCTTCGAACTGTTCACGGGTGATGTTGACAATCACGTTCTCGAAATTGTCAATGAAAATGATCTGTCCTTCGATATAATTCTGATCGAGTAAGGGGCGCAGGTGGTTTTTTTCGGTATAAGCAATATCTGGTTCACCGATCTGGGTGAGTGCCGTGCCCTGCATGAGTTCGTTCACCACGCGGCCCATCACGGAAGTGCAATGCAGTGTATTGCGGATCTCGCTTTTATCCAACGGAACACCGATCACCATTTCAGGTTTTCCTTCGAGGATCATATTCAGCAGGCCGTTGTCGGCGCAGAGAAAATACTGTTCCTGGTGAAAGGCCAGCAGCAGGCGTTCGGGTCTTTTTTCGAACAGGTTGACCAGGATGAGGTGATAACTATACGGGGGGAAATGTTGAACAGCGCTGCGGCAGATATAAGCGGTCTGCGGATAATTGAAGGGCGAAATATTATGGGAAATATCCACCAGCCGGAACTCGGGATTTATCTGTATGAGTTGTGCCTTGATCGCACCCACCAGGTAATCCTGGTGCCCGATATCCGAGGTGAGGGTGATCAACGACATAATTTAATAGAGGAGGCCGGAATTTGGTGTTTAAAAAATAGATGCCTGTGCCGCAAAAATAAGCACTGCTACTTTACCAGTTGTCTGTCACGGAAATAAAAACGGTGAACAAGTTTATCGGCCCATTTGGGGAAGAACTTATTCATGAACACTGTTTGTTTACCGGTGAAGGTAAGCACGAGTGTGCGTTTCTTTTTTTCAACGGCTTTGAGGATATGCACGGCACACTCATCTGAGGTCATCAATTTCTTTTCATTCATCTTGCTTTCGCCGCCCTGCTCACCGTCTTTGTTCAATGCGGCGTTGCGGATATTGGAAGCGGTGAAGCCCGGGCAAACCCACATCACGTGTACGCCATCGTCCATCAATTCTGTTTTGATAGACTCGAGCCAGCCCTGCACGGCAAACTTGGAAGCGGAATAACCGTTGCGGCCGGGCAGACCGCGATAGCCGGCGATGGACGACACGCCAACGATGGTTCCCTTGCGTTCGATGATAGAATCCAGCGCGTACTTGGTACAATAAACCGTGCCCCAGAAATTAATGTCCATCACTTTGCGGATCACGTCGATGGTAGTATCGCGGAGCAAAGCGCGCATCGACACACCGGCATTGTTGATAAGGATGTCGATGCCGCCGAAGGTGCGGATGGTCATGTCGATGAAACGCCGGCAATCGTTCTCGCTGCTGACGTCGGCCACCATGGTGTATAAGGGAGATGAGGGATTCTCGGACTGCAATTGGTAAAGTTTATCGTGATTGCGGCCGCAGGTAGCCACTTTGGCGCCGTGAGACAACAATAACTCCACGAGCGACTTGCCGATACCGTCGGTACCGCCGGTGACCACCACTACTTTATCCTGGAAATATGCAGCCATAACAAACAATTTATAAATGCAAACCTACTTGAAAACGCGGAAGTTATCAACCTGTAAAGCCGGAGGTGGCAAAAGGTTGTATCTTTCTTACATGTTACGAAGGATCTGGATTGGTATATGTATGCTGCTGCTGATGGTGAGCGCCTGTGCGCAGCGGCCGGACGTGGAGCGGAAGAAACTGGCATTGGGTGAAACGGATGTATGGGTGGAACTCTCGTACTATGGCCAGCCGCGTGCGATCACCGCGATCAATGTACATGATGATGAATGTTCATCGGTGGAAGCCGCGAGGGAATGGTTATCGGAAAACGGGGGACTGCTGATCAGGATAGAAAATGGCGGAGAGCGGTTACTGAAATTTACAATAGGAAGGCAGCAATACAAAGTGGATCCGAACAGGATCTACTCGAAAGAAGGAGCGGCGAAAAGCCTGGACCGGTTTGGTGAAGTAAGTGGGGAAGCGGTGGAGGCGGCTTACAGGTTTGGCCGGGACTTACTGGCTTTGGTGCCGGGACAAACGAAATGCATGGTGGCTTTGCACAATAATACGGAAGGAGGACTTTCGGTGCACACGTACCGGCAGGGGGGGGATGGGGAAATGGACACGAAGGAAGTGATCCACATGCCGGAGCGGGACCCGGATGACTTTTTTCTGACGACGGACAGTGTGATGTATCAGCGGCTGGCAGCGGCGGGATATAACGCGGTGTGGCAGCACAATGAGGAGGTGCGCGAAGATGGGTCGATGAGTGTGTACTATGGGAGGCGTGGGGAGATGGTATATGTGAACTGTGAAACGGAGCATGGTCATGTGGAGCAATGTGGGAAGATGTTGCGGGAAATAGAGAAAGCGTTGAAGGAGAACTAGATTGAAAAAATAATTTGCAGAAATATTGCACTTTTTTTGGAAGGAAAGGATTGGCCCCGTATTTTTGCACTCCCAAAAACGGGAAAGCGGTCTTCGGATTGCTGGTAAGATTCCGTAGCTCAGTTGGTAGAGCATATCACTTTTAATGATAGGGCCCTGGGTTCGAGTCCCAGCGGGATCACAGGAAAGGTCTGACTTCGGTCAGGCCTTTTTTTTTTAGTTATATAGTGACATTTCCTTTGCGGCATCACTAAGGGCTGATTAGGTGAGGCTTTTACGATTATAGCATATTAGGTTCTATTTCAATTATATAGAACAAGGCCACTCGAACCAGTTTAATTTAATCTTCAGATTTTTTGATACTTATTTTGCCAGGAGTTTTGGAAAAATTCCATCAGTAGCTGTCGACGTTTCAAAAGTTGTAGCTATATTATAATTTTTTTTTCTTCAACTATTCGTCACAATAATTAATAATATCATTGAGGAGAAATTTTATGGGCAGCATACTTCTTTGCAATTGTGATTCGTCCGATTTCAGCCAATGTGAAACCATTGTTGTTTTACTTTCATCGATGAACTCGTATTCAGAGTATATTTTTAAAAAAGTGGTACACTGCTCTTCACTGATATCCTCCAAATATCGAAGATCATTTAGAATTTCTGTTATTTCAAATTTTACGAGCATCCGTGGTTCAGCCCTTAACGTTAGCAAGTTGTTTTCATACGCCCAGAGCCAAAGTGACGCACAGTATAGATCTTCCATTTCGCAAGAACTTTCATCAGGAAGCAAGCATTTTGCTATTGGAGAGTAATGTTTTTTTATAACAAAGGATCTAAAGTGTCTTCGTTCTGCGGCCTCTAACGAAAGAAAGCCATTAATCCGATTTAACGCGTTTTTACCGGCAGGGTCGTTGTCATATACGCCTGCACACTTCACTGGACTATTATCGCGTTTGTCATAAGGCAACATCATGCAATGGGCTAGTAACTGACGTGTAACCCATGCTGCACCAGCCCCATTTTCGAAACGAAAAACAATATCTTTACGATCCTCAAAAAATAATGATCGACATCTTTCAAAGATGGCATAGTCTGTTTTGCCTTCCAAGTATACTTGAAATCCAAAATAACCAGCATCGGCTTCGTATTTTTTTTGATAAATTTTCACATGATTAAATGCTGTTTTGAAGGGCGTTATCCATGTATTGCTACTGTCGTATTTGAAGAATGGCCAGAACCCATCGTATCGAAAGTCATTCGCAACTGATAGACCAAAAATAATCTTCGGGATGCTGGAAAATTTTGCTCTCTGAATTTCTTTCAATAGCACTAATCCGCCATTTTCATCAATATTGTCTCCGAACCTGACTGGAAGATATAGATCAAGCACAGCTATATCAACCGCATTCTCATTTAGATTACGGCGAGCATTCATTAAATCTGAAGCTACTAATACAGTTGTCGGGATTTCAAATTTTCCGATGATTTTCGAGATTGCTATTACTTTTTCATCTAAATCATCCACAATTAAAATTGTTATCATTCATAATTTTTTGAAGTGATGTAGCCCAGTCGCGTCCTGGCGGACTTTCATAAAACACTGCCCCAAGAAAGAATGTGCTATATTTCTCTTCCAACTCTTTTGATATTTGGTCAAGCGAAATATGCTCATTTCTAATTCCAAAATCATCAAACATTGTAAATAAAATCGTAGGCAACAGTTTACGCTTTCTTTTTAGCTCACGAAGTATCATAACGCCTCCAAATTTTTCGAAAGACCTCTCTCCAATGAAATGCTCATCTTCAAATGTTGGCAGTGTCACATCAAGAATCATCAAATCAAATGAACTATTTTGAAGAAATCGCATCGCCGAGTTATATGATGAAACCCGAACTATCTCATACTGGGGATAGTTTTGTCTAAGAAAAGCAAGTACTTCTTCGGCTTTTGATTGATCATCTTCAACAACTATTATGTTCTTATTCATAATTTTGGGATATTAAAAGTTACCGAGATGATAATCACGTAATTATTTAATGTGAATTCAAAGCTTGATTCAGAAGCACCAAGATCGTATTCGATTGACCGTCTAATTTTTTTAATACCACTTTTCCCTTCGTTTGATATTCTATCTCCGTAAAAATCCTTATTATTCCATTGAGAATTATACTCGATAAATCTTTCTTTGATTTCTTGAACGTTTGTTCCATTTCCCAGTCGGTGCGACATAGTAATTTTTACGACGCCGTCGTCGTTGGAGTAATAGCCATCAATTTTCAAATCGAGGTCTTCCGGAAGGCATTCAGAATGAACTACCACATTTTCGATTAAGTTGCGGAGAATGTCAATGATTCCAATTGAACATGTAAGCTTTTCGTTACTATTAGCTTTGATAGTGGGATTTAATTGAAATGTTGGATACAAGATGTTACTTACTTTGACTGCTATGCTTATTATATCAGTAAATTGCAATTTAAATTCAGTGTCTTCATCTGCTAAGTGAAACCAGCGTGAGATGTTCTCTAGTTCATATGTAATATCTGTAGCTGCCTTATTGACCTGAGTTATAATTCCTGAATGTAAATGATCTTGAAATAATTCTTGTATTTTAATTTTAATTTCTTCTAGCATTATACGGAGGTCGGAATTCACAGTTTCTCGAAGATATCTCCGGACATTTTCAAGATTAATGTTGGTGATTTGTAACAATGCAAAAAGACAGTATTCAACAAATTCAGATGACTCAATATTATGCTCTTCAACAACAGCATATAACCTCATGTAAAACTCTGGATTAAAGCTAAAGTCGAAAAGTGCATTAGGTTTGTCTAGGTCTTTTTCTGTCTTTATTTGTATGTACTCTGATCTCAGTTTTTGACAATACTCGTCAAGTTTGATGCTAAATTCTTGAAAAATTATTTGTAATGGATTATATGCATCAGGTTTCTCAAATAGCACATATTCCCAGAAGTTAATATCGTTGAATAAATTACCTTCTTTTACTGCCAACAAGTTATGGTTGACGAAAACTCGTTTGATATGGTTGATAAGCATTCCATGTCGAATTCGCGTACTTAAATGGCCATCTAATCCATGCTCTTTACTGTTGAGAAATATATCTCGCATTTCGTTTACGATCAATTTTAGAGATAGAAACGATGGATCTTTTAAAGAGATATAGCGGTTAATTGTTCCCAGTGAATTTAGGTCTAAAATAACTTTAACTTGACCTTGATTCTCATAATCAACAGATTTATAAGTACTATCGTCAACAAAAAGCTTTTGATCTTTAAATCTGGAAAATGAGGATGAAAGTTTTTCCGTAATATGTCTGCGTAGCTGCAGAAAGTCGGTTGTGATTTTTCCGCTGTTATAATTGCGCAATCCTTTTCTTATTACTTCTCGCTGAGCTACTTCAACAAATTCGTCAATGACTGCTTTTTTTTCTGGAAATTCTGAGTCGGCAAGATATTTAAGAATAATTAGTCGTTCGTTCTCGACTTCTGTTGTGCTTTCAAAGACTGTCAAATATTTAATGACTTCAATTACACAAACTTCATTTAAAAGTAGCAAGAAGTACCCCCGCTCAAATTTGGTAGTTGCGTCAAACAGAGAACTTGGTTTCGACACGCCATGGAAGGATAAAAATGAATCGAGGGCACCATAGATTGAGTGCGCACTAATTTGAGCCTTCGAAAAAATAATCGGAGTGATAATAAGATCTTCTAAATTTTCGAAGTCAGAGTCGTCAATTTCCTTACATATGAATTCGAGATTAACTCTTTCAAAAAAACCCGGCTTTATGGTGAGAAATTTTTCGAAGTGCAACAAAAGTGCTCTAAAACGTCGTTCTTCCAGATATATCTCCATTATTTTAAGGAATGCAATGGAAGACTCATAAAGATTTTCGGATATTAAAACGGATTCTAACAACTGAATAGATGTAATAAAATCCTTTCTTTCAGTAAGTAAATCAGCAAAAAAAAGTTTTTCAAATGTCTGTGCATCAAATAAGTTAATATTTGAATTGTCAAAATTATTTAGTTTTTCAACAAGACTTGAGACCATAGGGAAAGCATCGATTCGTTTACAAAGATCCTTTGTTGCTTTGATCTCGTGCGGTCCATTAAAATATAATAACATACTGGGCCCTACATTTTCGTCATCCAATGCGCGAAGCAAATTGAAGTATGGCGCTGAGTCTATAAGAGTGTTTTCCCTGCCTACAAAAAAAGTGAAACAAGACAAATCTACAAAATCACTCATTTGTAATTCGAGCTTATTTGCCATTCTTAGGGTAGACACAAATAGTTGTCCTTTATCTATAACACCACTTATAGTTCTTGACAATTCATTCAATAAAGAGTTGTTAATTCCGAAAGTTTTTGCTGAATATGCAGATGGCAATAAAGTGTAATAATCAATTAGATACTTCAAACGAAATTCATTGACTATTAGATTCTCAATAATAGATGCAGCACGTTCAATATCTCCAGACAAATATGCTTCAAAGTATTCAAATTCGTTTGTATCGATCATGATATCATTTAATGATACCTGGTTTTCGTACAGCAAGATATTTCTTAAGATGGTGTTATGTCCAATTGTTTTGTACAACGATCTGATTGGATAGAGAAAAGGTTTAAATGTTTCTGAATCGCATGATATATATAACAACTCAGAAAATCTGGTTAAAAATAAGTACCTATCAATGACTGGCAATCCTGAAAAAAGATAGATTAAAATGCCGGAACTTAATGGGTTATTTATAGATTTTATACCTAGACAGTAATAAACGAATTGCTTTATATAATCGTCAAAAGGTAAAATTGAAATTTGCTCATGAGTCGATTTTAAAAATTCATCGAAGCGAATTAGCGATTCATTTTTTTTACTTACAAGTTCAATTATTAAACGAAACAAGGCGTCATCCTTCGTTTTTATTATCTCAGATAATTTTTGCCAATTTGCCTCTCTACCCCCTTGTTTTTCCGATAGCAAAAAGGTTGCGTTTATCGACCACAAAGACTCTCCATATTTCTCTGTTATAAGAGAGAGAGAGAGCTCAGCATTTTCAAAATCTCCGTTCAATATATTTAGTTCGAATTCTTTTTTTAGATCGATGAATGCAAGTATTCTTTCTTTGTAATGAATGCAACAAGCTATAAGATACTTCCATTCAATTATTGGATCTCCTGAATAATTTGTTGCAAAGCTTTCTTGAGCAAAATTTACGATAGAGGGGAATGAATTACCCCAAAAATTTTTGACAGATTTATTTTGTGAAAATTTCACTTGTTCAGATAAGCTTAGTTTTGCTTTCGCATGGCTATAAACGTCCAGAACTGACTTGGAAGTGTTTTTTGCTCTTTTTAGCATGTTTAAAATGCTTATAGTATTATCTGTCATTTTTTAGTATAAAATAAGGTAAAGTAATGAAAATCCTACTATTTTAAGATGTTTCTGCGAATGTACTTGGTCTAATACAGTCATTTAATAAGTGACGAATTCTACCGCTATTAAAAGCACTAAAGACAGCGAAAAGGCTTTTATGTCACGTCATTTGCATTTTTTCCGCGATAGCTTTACAAATAATACCCGGAATGCTCGTCTCGCCGAAAGCGCGGTAAAGCATCCACTCATCGAAAAGATTTGATGTGTCACAATCTTCTTCCACCTCTCACTACAATTTTTGAATCTTCTGGCAGCAATACGGAGGCCGGTATCGAATTACCTAAAAGTTAAAATGGCGGTCGTAGGTCCGTTCAAAGTCCGCATCGATATGAAACTCCACTACCGGGGTACCTACCATCTTGATGCTCCACACTTTATTCAGACGTCTGCGTGCCGACAAACGAGTATAACCCCGGTGGTGTTCGATGACAAGTTCTTCCATGCTGTTATCGTCAATCAATATTGGTTTCTTGGTCGTCACTACTGAAAAGAATGCCACTGTTTTTCTTCCATTCATACGTAATGGCCAATATGTCCGGTATTGAGCCAGTTGTGACGCATCGGCATGGTCTCGTAGTTTTTACCGTAAATAATATTTACCACTAGCGTAAGTGCCTGCCGGGGAACGATTTCTTTGATAGATACGATACAGCGTCTCCGTCATTGTTTGTTTTGTGGCGAACATAAAACGCAGGTTCACTTCTCAAAATTTCTGTTAAAGGGGATCGGCAATTCTTATCGGACTCGTCGCATTCGCCCCTCCAAATTGTCGTTTTCAGCTACCAGCGACAATCGGAGCCACCTGTATCTTTAACCGACTTAACAAAACAATTATGCCAACACAAATTTTTGTCAACCTTCCGGTTAAAGATCTCAACAAGTCTGTAGAATTTTTCACCAAACTCGGCTATACGTTCAATCCGCAGTTTACCGATGAAAAGGCAACCTGCATGATCATCAGTGATACGATTTATGTAATGCTGCTGACAGTACCTTTCTTCCAGACGTTTACGAAGAAGGAAATTGTAGACGCCCATAAGTCCATCGAGTGTACCATTTGCCTGTCTGCTGATAGCAAAGAGGCCGTGGACGAAATAGTCAGCAAGGCACAGGCGGCGGGCGCCACCATACCCAATCCTCCTTCTGATTACGGATTTATGTACCAACACAGTTTTGAAGACCTTGACGGACATCATTGGGAAGCGGTATGGATGAATCCCAATGTTCCTGCGCAGCAGGGATAAGTTGTTGAAAAGCTACCGCCGGCCGGCGGTAGCTTTTTTTATGTAAGCTTATACATGAATTCCGTTATTTCCGCCGGTCTCGCACTGGCAAAGCCTTTGTCCTCTCCAATCTTTATAAAGCCACATTTCTCCGGCACTTTTTGTGAACCTGCATTATCAAATGCGGTGCGCGCGAATAGGCCGGTGCTTTCGAGCGTGAGAAAGTTTTTCAATACAGTTGTGGCGATCCCTTTTTCACATAGCGATTTATAAAATTAGTTATGCGGGTGATTACGACTGAAGCCAGTACGCCCCAGGGCAGACCCCTGATGTACCATAAAAAACTAAGAATTATTTCTTACTATAAGAAATGTTTCTTAGTTTTAGTTCATGGCTAAGGCAATTTCAACCAAACACGACGCACAGGAACCTACCAAATCCGAACTCGAGATCCTGCAGATACTCTGGCAGGCTGGCCCTTCGACGGCACGTTTCGTCAACGATCACCTCAACGAACAGGTCCGTCCGGTCATCTACATGTCCACACTCAAACTCATGCAGATCATGGTAGAAAAAGGCATGCTCACCAAGGATGATACAAAGGCCAAACACGTTTACGCTGCGGTGCAGGAAGAGGCGAAGACAAAAAAAGCCTTGCTGAACACCATCGTCGACCGCGTTTTCCACGGATCGCCGTCCGATCTTGTTATGCAATTGCTCGGTGGTAAGAAGCTAACCGCCGAAGAAAAGAAAACGTTTGAAGCGTTGATCAAAAAACTCGAACAACAATAATATGTTTAACGATTTCCTGCACCTGTTGAGTTGGATGCTGATCCATTCATTGTGGATCGGGGCCGTCATATTCATCCTGACGGTTGCGGGACTGATCCTTACGCGACGAGCTTCCGCGGCCTCCAGGTACAATGTACTCATCGCACTGCTCATGCTTTTTATAGCTGGTATCATAGCCGCATGCTTTTTTACATTCCGGAGCACTGATGACCTGATCGTTTCAACGGGAACGGGTTATTATACTCCGGTCCGTCCTGCAATTGGTTTCGTTGATCAATATGCTGTATGGATCGTTTCGCTGTGGGCCGTATTCGTGGTGTTTAAATTGTTCCGGTTGTATCATAATGTTTATGGCATACGTCAGCTAAGGAGGTATTCCACGCCTTTAATAAATAAAGAATGGAAGCAGGTATTTTCAAGGTTTACATCATACCTGACCATCGGTAAATCCGTGCTTCTCGCGGAATCGGCAAAGATAAAAGCGCCGGTAACTATAGGTCATTTTAAACCAATGATCATTGTACCGGCAGGTTTCTTTTCGCAATTACCGTACGTGCAAATAGAAGCGATTCTTTTTCATGAACTCGCCCATATTTATCGCCGCGATTATCTCGTTAACGCCCTGCAACATTTTGCCGGCGCACTCTTCTTTTTTAACCCGGCTTTTGTCTGGCTTTCCCGGCTTATCCGGCAACAACGCGAGATATGCTGCGATGACCTGGTACTGTTTTGCGATGGCAATAAAACGGGTTACCTCAAAGGATTGCTGGCCTTCGGCTTCGCGGATAATAGCAACCATTTCGCGTTGAGTGCAAAAGGAAGCCCGCTTGCCAGGCGTTTGCACCGCCTGATTGATAAGCGCAACGAGACGGTTGGCCTTTTACCTAAACTTATTGTACTGATGCTTTTGCTGGCTATTCCCTTTACGCTGGTATTGCTGCAGGACATGACTGAAACAGCATTGGTGGGAAAAAATGACATACAACATGTGTTGAAATATCCGGCAGCAGCACCTGCGAAAGTGGTAAGGACGAAAAGAAAAATCAAACCAGCTCCACAACAGGATACCACGTTCCGCCTTGCCAGTATCCGTTTTGAAAAAAGTAACGAGGACATGGCCAACCGCATCATGATGGTGAAGGACGAAGAAGGCAATACGTATCATCTGCGGGTGGAGAAAAGTGAATTGGTGGCTTTATCGATCAACGATAACATCATTCCTGAAAATGAATTGACTGCGCATCTCGGTTTGTTTGCACGGATCGACGATGCGTGGAATAAAAGACGGGCAGCGAAAGCCGCCTATATGGCTAAATTAAATTTGTAACACCTCCCGGTCATTTAAATCAGCAATACATGAACAATTTTTTCAAAGCACTTTCCGTGCTCCTGGTATTCTATTGCCCCAACCTTTCCGCGCAGGACAGTACCACGTCCAGGATCGACCGTTTACTGGGCAGCCAGTTCAAACCCGATGAGCCCGGCGCCACCGTGTTGGTTGCTAAGGGCGGACAGGTCATCTATCAGCGGTCTTTTGGCATGGCACAGTTGGAACTCCAGGTGCCTTCCGATACCTCGATGGTGTATTACATCGGTTCCAACACCAAACAATTTACAGCCATTGCCATCCTGCAATTGATGGAAAAAGGTTTGCTATCGCTGGAAGATACATTGGGAAAATATGTATCCTGTAAAGCACCAATATCGCAGATCACGATCCGGCAATTATTGTCACACACATCGGGATTGAATGGGAATGGTTATGCCGATTCGTCGAATATTCCGGCAGGGAAAACGAGGCAGGCCGATGTAGAACGGTTTGCGGCAAAGAACCCTGAGTTTGCAGCAGGCAGCCAATGGAAATACAACAACGCCAACTTTCAAACGCTCGGGTACATTATCGAAAAAGTGAGCGGGAAAACCTACCAGGACTATATCACGGAAAATATTTTTAAACCATCCGGTATGAACAGCTCGTTTGTGGCCACCGGCGATGAACCCATCATCAAAGGACGGCCCGGAGGGTATGGCATTCTGCGTCGGGGTATCGTAAATATGTACGTCCACGACATCTATGAATTATTTGCGTCGGGCGGAATACTGGCAACGGCGCTGGATATGTACCGTTGGAATGAGGCCTTGAAAGCCGGGAAGCTTGTCAGTAAAAAAACATGGCAACTGGCTTTAACGCCGCAAACACTGAATGATGGACGGTTTACCTTTTACGGTTTTGGCTGGTATATCGATAGCCTGAAGGGGAGTGTGCTGTACCGGCATGGCGGCGCGGTACCGGGATTCATTTCCGAAACCATGTACCTGCCTGCAGAAGACATCTACATTGTGTTCCTGCTGAATGCAGAATCGGCAGCGATGCCACAGGTGCTGGCACGCATCATCGCAGCGGACCTGGCAGGTAAACCCTTCAAATTCGAAGAAAGCGCGATCACGAAAAAAGAGTTATCGCAATACGTTGGTGTTTATGAAAGTGACAAAAAAGAACTGGTCAACATTACGGAAACCGGCGGAAAGCTTTACTGGCAAAGGCTTGGCGGCCGTAAATATGAGATCAGGCGATCGGCACCGGATCAATTTTATTTTGAGAAGGATTTTCTTTGGATCGACTTTGGACGCAACAGCCGGAAAAAAGTAGACAGGCTTTCTTTTAGCCGTGTAGGTATCTGGCCTTCGCCCTGGACAAAGACCGATAAGCCACTAATGCAATTATCGGAAACCGGGCAACAGCTTTAATGCGTGTTAACATTTTTTAACCCGTTTGCCCTGACCTGAAGCCGTTTATCCACAAACAACTTTATCGATGGAAATGTGCCCCCTTACTTTTGGCGATATACATGAACCATGACCACTAAACTTTCCAACAACAAATTACTCAGCCTGGTGCTGCTGTTGATCCCACTTGCATTGATCTATGTACCCTTTGCCAAATTCCCCTGGCATATCGGAGGCATCGGACTGGTTGTGTTGTTGCTCACCTGGCTGCAGGACCGCAACCTGAAGGCGCTCAACTTTAAAACGATTACGGGTAAAACCATCCTGACAGCTGTTGCTCTCTGGATTATCCTCGAGTTGTGTATGGATTTTATAATTCAGCCGCTTATTACCCGCATACTCAACGAACCAGCCGACTATGGCGTTTTTGCCGGATTGGAAGGTAAAACGAAAACCTATTGGAAGATGTTGGGCTATATGTGGATCAGCGCGGCGATCGGGGAGGAACTGTTGTTCAGGGGTTACGTATTCGCGCAGCTCAAAAAAATCATTGGCGACCAAAAACTGCTCAGTATTTTAATAAGCGCTGTTTTATTCTCCGTCCCGCATCTTTACCAGGGCACAGCGGGATTGATCACCACGTTTATATTCGGTCTGGCATTCGGGTTTATTTATATCAGGTATCAAAATCTTTACCTGAACATCATCGTTCACGGACTGATCGATTCGTTTTTTCTGACGATGGCTTACCTGGGCTATTTGTCTTTCTTTGGGTAAATTATACGTAAAATTTCGTATTTCTCTATATTTGCTTTATGAAGAAGCTGCTCACAGGTTTACTTTTACTTATCGTCTCGCATTTTTCCTACGCCAAATGGATCATTCCGTTTGAACTGTATGAAGACAAATTTATCCTGATCAAACTGCCCGCGCCGGATAACAAAGACAGTCTTGTTTTTTATTTTGATACCGGCGCTTCCACCACCTTGCTCGACAAGAAAGTGGCGGAGCGGCTGCAACTGAAGCCCGATTTCAAACAAAACGTACCCGGTGCCAGCGGCAGCAAGTCCTATGATATCGTCACCAATCAGCAGTTGCAGATCGCTGGGGATATTTATATCCGTCGCATCAATTTAGTACTGGAAGATCTTACGCGATTGAATAACAACCTGGGAAGAAGATTCGATGGGATTATAGGCAATGATATCATCCGGAATTTTCAAACAAAAATCGATTTTGGGAAAAAGGAAATCGAGCTGAATGAACCGGGAGATAAATTCAATACAACAGGTTACAGCGTCATTGATTTTACATTTAAGAATGGCATTCCCATACCGCAATTTCCCATTTCCATACAATTGCAGAACGGTGATAGCTTTTCGGGTGATATTTTGTTTGACAGCGGTGCCGGACTTTTACTGTTGATGAACACACCTTTCATCAACAACAACAATCTGCTGGATAAGATCGGCAAAACGGTAGTGAGTTCGAGCGATAACCTCAGCGGTAAAACTGTTTCGACACATGCGCTTATTCGTGAAATCGCGATTGGTGAGTATAAGATCAGTGGTAAACTACCCGTGAGCCTTTCCTCCGATAAAGAAGGCGTGAGCGCATATAAAGGTTACCTGGGTATTTTAGGCAGCGAAATCATCAACCGTTTCGATATCATTCTCGATTATGCCGCGTCCAAATTATACCTCAAGCCCAATTATTTATTTAAAAAGGCATTCGAGGTTCCGGTAAGTCCCATTAAACTGGCGTATGCAGACAAGGGCATCGTTATTACTACGGTAATTGAAAAAACGGATGCCTGGCAGCAGGGATTGCGGGAAGGGCAGCGGCTCGTATCCATCAACGGCATCGAAGGTGCTAAGATCGAGACCTACCGGAAACTGTTATCGGTAGCTGGGAACGAGGTTGGCATTAAAGTGCTTGAGGACGGAAAGCTGAAGGAGTATACCTTGCAGTTGAAGGAGCTGTTGTAGCGTTACATTCCATTAGAGAGATAATTTTCCTCCTTGGTACACATTTTCATAACACGGAATACTTTTTGTAATTTTATGCTCGTGATTTATACCCTGGATACTATACTGACTATCCTGCGTGCCCACAAAGCCGAACTTCAGGAGAAATATCCCATTTCTCGACTTGGGGTATTTGGTTCTTATGCCAGGGGTGAGGCTACTGAAAAAAGTGATATAGATATTTCGGTAGACATTACCGGACCAATGGGGTTGAACTTTGTTGCGATGGCGGAAGAGATTGAAAAGCTCCTCGGTAAGAAAACTGATGTTGTCCCACATCGATCTATCAAGCCTGCCTATCTGCCTTTCGTTGAAAAAGACATAATTTATGTCTAGACGTGATCCCATTATTGTGTTAAATGAAATTCTTACATGCATTGAGCATGTAAGAACGTATACAGTACACCTTTCTTTTGAAGATTTTTCTTCCAATTTCATGGTTACGGAGGCATGTCTTTATAATATCCATATTATCGGCGAAGCTGTTAATCACCTTTCGGAAGAGTTGAAAGCCAGTAATCCAGATATTCCCTGGAGTTTGGTAAAAGGAATGCGCAACCGTTTAATTCACGAATATTTTGGTACAGATCTTCAAATTGTCTGGAATGTGATTCAGGAATACCTTCCAACTTTCAAGAATCAATTGGAGCAGGTTATCGAAAAAATCCAGTCGTCAAAATCCTAATCCCCAACCTTCCCATCATCCACCACTACACCTTTCTTCCGCGAAGTATTCTCTTTCAGTTTACCAAAACTAAACCTCACACCCACAGCGAATGCTCTCACCGGGCGCCAGGTAGTTGATTCCTGCCGGAAGCCTGCCGTCTCAAATACGTTGTCCGTCTGCCAGTATTTATTGAATACATTCAGCAACGCGACATTAAACATCAGCTTTCTGTTGTACAGCCAATAGGCAGCGCCCATGTTATAAAACAGGTTCGCGCCATTTTGTCCCTGCAATTGCACCGGCGGTGTACTGTAATTGATGTTGCTGAACAGATCCATTTTTTTCGAAAGTGTATAACTGAAAGAGGCATTAGCCGAACCATACCAGCCGTTTCTTCTTTCGTCGGCTACCAACTTATTTTTTATCATGATGCGATTCAGGTTTCCCGTAAACGTCATAGACAGTTTCTCGCTGGGGTTGAAAGCCAGGTAGCCGGTGAGGCCAACCAGGTTGGTCAGACCGATATTGCCGTATGTCTGTTCCGATACGCCTGTACTTTCGTCGAACACCATGAATCGCTGAATGCCGGAACGTACGAATGAAGTATTTATAGCAAGGCTATAAGTGAATTTTTTAGAGAACGAGGCCACCGATGCATCGATGTTGTTGGCATATTCGGGTTTCAATTTTTCATTTCCATAACTAATAAACAACGGATCGCGGTTGTCACGGAAAGGATTCAGATAACCCAGTCCGGGGCGCGCTATCCGGCGATTCCAGGCGAGCGACAGGCGTTTGCCGTTCTTCAGCGTTTTGTTCAACGACAAACTTGGCAAAAAGGAAAAGTAATCCTGATCTACCTCAGTGCCACTCGAAATAAAATGTCCGTTCACCATTGTCTTTTCCAAACGGCCACCGGCTTTTATCGTTAATCTTTTTTCTTTTACGGAATAGGTATATACGCCATACAGGCCCGCTACGCTTTGCGTGTATTTCAATTCATTCGAGTTAGCAGGATCCAATGTATAGTCATCTGCCGGTGAACTTTTGACCTGGCTATTGTAGCGTGAGTTGACATTCCGGAAGATACCTCTCAGCCCCGTTTCGAGTTTTGACCGGGAATCCAGTTGCAGGGTATAATCTGCCTGTGCACTTGTCTGGATATTTTTCGCCCTGATATGGTTTCGCAGAAAACGATCGTCGTCCGATGAGTTGTATTGATCGCTTTTTACTGTGCCGGTTGTCTTATTGAACTGCCGGTTGATATTCAGCGAGACGGAATGCCCTGGCTTTCGCATTTTTCGCAGATAATCCATGCCCACCTCGCCACCGGGAGAATCGATGTCTGTACGTGTATCGAAAAGCGTTTGTTGCAATATATTGCCGGCATTGTCGTAGCTGATAATAGTATTGCTTTGTCCGGGTTCACTGCCACCGTTGGTCATGCGGCCATACACACTGACGGTCTGCAGCGAGTCGATATCATAAGCAAGTTCGAGGTTGCCGCCGGCATTGTATCCCGCATGTCTTCCCGTATCGGTGAACTGCCGGCGGGCAAACGCGGCTGAATGGCTCAGTGCCGTATAGGTTTGTTCGCCATGCGTATCATAACCGAGATTACGGGCATAGTAAAAAAACGAAGTGATACCGAGTTTGCTATATTTCACATTGAAGCTCGCATTCGGATTCACTTGTCCGATGGTATTGTAGTTAAAGGCCGTGTGCCCGTTGTAGCCCGCTACTTTTTTCCTGGTGATGATATTGATCAGCCCCGTCAATCCTTCGCCTTCGTATTTGGCAGATGGATTGCTGATTACTTCAATTTTGCTGATGGTGTTGGCGGGAAACGATTTTAATACATCACCAACGTTACTTGCAAACATGGAAGTTTGTTTGCCGTTGAGCAATATCTGGAAACTTGTTTGCCCTTTCAGGTATACGCCGCCGTTGCCATCCACACTTACAAAAGGAACTTTGGCCAATGCTTCAGCCGCCGAACGCCCCTGCAGTGAAGCATCGTTTTCTACATTATAAATGATCTTGTCTTCGTTGGCTTCGATCAGGGCTTTGACTGCCATTACGGTGACGCCGGATAATTCTTTTACGATCCTTTTCAACTCGATTTTTTGCAGGATGGAGTCCGTTGAAAAGACAGGGGAGGTTTCCGCCTGAAAGCCGGTTGCGTTGGCGGTTGCATAATATTCACCGGTTATCAGGTTACTAAAAACGGCATTACCGGACGAATCGGAAATACTGTTTTTCATAATAATTTTTGAGTCTGCTTTATACAATGAGACCGTGGCTCTGGTAACAGGCAGGCCGAGGCTGTCGAGCACTTTCACTGTTACAGAAGTCTGCGCATTGGTGGAAATGAAAATGCATATGAGCAGGCAGGAGGTAAAGAATAAACGCATGGGGCTTTTTGATTTGCGGCTAAATTATTTCCGGAGATGTCCGCGCATTTTTATTTTCTGCAAACGCCTTCTTTTGTGCTACGAAAATTTACGTTGATCTTGTTGGCAGAGGATTTAACAGCATTGGTGGACAACAGGAGCGTGTTCATCGGGCGTAAAAGCCGTTTCGACCGTTTTGTTTTATTTTGGTGGTCAAATGGGCAGAAAAATATTGATCGGCGTTCACCTGGCTTACTGGTTTTATGTACTGGTGATCGTAGAATTGGCAAACTCACTCGCCTACAAGAACTCGTTTATCAGCATTGACAGGGTGACCAATATTTTGTTTCTCAGCAATGCTGTGATATTTGCGGCTGTTTTTTATATCAATTACTTTCTGCTGCTTCCCCGTCTTTTCAAGAAGAAAAAGTTTCTCCTGCTTGTCCTGAGTTGGATTGTGTTGGGATTGCTTTTTGTCGGAATCCGCTTTTTGATACAGGAATATCTTTTCGTGAAATGGTTTGGCATCTGCAATTATTGCTATGCGGATTACACAAGCAAATGGCCGATGTACGTCGTCAACAATTTCTTTCAGGGTTTAAGCAATTTCATCATAGCCGGCACGGTTATCTGGTTTGCAGACGACTGGCTGCGGTCGGAAAAACAACAAGTCCGGTTACAAAAAGAAAAGGTAGCTGCGGAACGGGCTTTTCTGCAATCACAGGTGAGTCCGCATTTCCTGTTCAACAGCCTGAACAATATTTATTCAATGGTGTATCATGGCTCCCCGGATTCCCTGAATGCCATTCAGAAATTATCAGGAATGATGCGGTATGTATTGTCGGAAAGTCAGTCGCTCTGGATCGATCTGCCGCGGGAATTGAATTATCTCGATGATTACATAGAACTCCAACGCTACCGGATCAGGGATGCGGCTATCCGATATACAATCACTGGCGACGCTTCCGGTAAAGTGATCGCTCCGCTGATCTTGATTTCCTTCGTGGAAAATGCCTTCAAGCACGGAGTGGTTACCGACAAGGATCATCCGGTGGTGATGGGAATAGAAATCGACGAAGTCAGGCTGTTGTTTTTTACCAGCAATAAAATCAGTACAGCTTCGAAGGACAAGACCTCTGGTATCGGTCTCCGGAATGTTGCGAGCAGGCTTTCGCTGCAATACCCGGGTTTACATACGTTGGAAATAAATGAACAGGATGGTATTTTTGAAGCGCGACTGTCCATCAACACCTTAAAAGCGCAGCCAATATGATCAGATGTTTACTGGTAGATGATGAGCCCTGGGCGCTTGAGCTGCTGACGAGTTATATTTCCCGTCTTCCTTCGCTTCAACTGGTGGCGGCCACTACGAAGCCACTGGAAGCGCTGTCGCTGGCGGTGCCCGCGAAAACCGATCTGATCTTCCTCGATATCCAGATGCCGGAGCTAAATGGACTGCAATTCATGCAGGCTATCGATCAGCGGTGCAAAGTAATCATTACCTCTGCCTATACTGAGTACGCGGTTGCCGGCTTTGAACACAATGTCACGGATTATTTATTGAAGCCGATTTCGTTTGACCGTTTTTGCAAAGCAATTCAGAAAGCTACTTCGCAGTTGACTGCACAGGAACCGCCGCCGGTCGCCTCACATATTTTCGTAAAAACGGATAACAAACTCGTGAAAGTGGATTTTGCAGAAATCCTTTACCTCGAAGGGGCGAGAGATTACGTGTTCATTCACACCGTCACGGACAAACTGGTGACATTGGACAGCCTGCGCAACTTTGAAGATATATTGCCTTCGTCCCGCTTTGTGCGCATTCACAAATCCTTTGTTGCCGCCATTGATAAAATCGATGCAGTCGAAAAAAGCAGGGTGATAATCGGTGAAAATATTTTACCTATCGGAGAAAGCCACAAACAGGCATTTTTGGCGGCCATCAATAAGAGCAGAGGTAGTTAGCTTTTGCTTCGCGAACGCAGCAAAACGCAAAACCCGGATAGGTTCCGTATTTTTGTCGACAAGCAGTTATGAAAAAAGCCGCAGCTACACGACTCAATATTCTTCAGAAAGCCTTCGGACTTATCTATGAGAAAGGATACCAGACCACCAGTGTGGATGATATCCTGGCTACTACCGGGGTGACCAAAGGCGCCTTCTACTATCATTTCAAAAACAAAGATGAAATGGGGGTGGCTATCATCAACGAGCTACTAAAACCGTCTTTCGCCGGTTCTTTTATCCGTCCGCTGCAGGCAAACGGTGATCCCGTGGATATTATATACGATATGATGTACGACATTTTGATGAAGAATAAATTCATGAAGGTTGAATACGGCTGTCCCGCCGCTAATCTTACACTTGAAATGGCTCCCTGGCATCATGATTTCACAAAAGCCCTGAACGAATTATCCGATCAATGGAAAAAAGGTATTACCGATATTATAAAAAAGGGAAAGAAAGCGGGGCTGATCAGGCCTGATGTAAAACCGGAACAAGTTGCGGTATTTGTGATGTCGGGTTATTGGGGTATCCGAAATATCGGTAAGCTCAGCAATAACAAAGCAGTCTATCTCGTCTTTCTCCAGCAGTTGAAAACCTACCTGGAAACATTGCGATAATTTTTTTCGTTAAAAACATACCGGTTAGTATGTTTTTGTTTTATTTTTGCGGTGTTGCGCATTAAGCGTACTGGCGAATATGTACCAGACACTTATTTTTCTGCATTCAATCCTGCGGTGGTTGGTGTTGTTGAGTCTCGTTATTGCTGTCTGCAGAGCTGCCCGCGGATATTACCGGGGGAAAATGTTTACAGCGGTTGACAATGCTGTCCGGCATTGGACGGCTACCATCGGGCATCTGCAATTGATGGCAGGTCTGGTGTTGTATTTCCAGAGTCCGCTGGTAAGTTTTTTCCTGAAGAATTTTGATACGGCACAACATAGTTTCGATCTTGTATTCTTTGGAATGATACACAGCCTGCTGATGTTTGTAGCTATAGTGGTATTGACATTGGGCTCTGCGCTTTCCAAACGGAGATTGGCAGACAAATCTAAATTCAGGACGATGCTATTGTGGTATGCTGCTGCGCTGCTTATAATTTTTATCGCCATTCCCTGGCCGTTTTCTCCATTCGTTCACCGACCTTATTTCAGATGATATGTCGTTATTATTCAAAACAAACATCGGCAGGCTGCGGCTTATTGCCTGGCTGGAAGGCGTTTCTTTACTGGTGCTGGTATTTGTGGCAGTGCCGTTGAAGTATTTAATGGATGAGCCATGGCTGGCAAAGATGCTGGGTCCCATACATGGTGCCTTGTTCCTGTTGTTTGTACTCAATACGCTGAGCGTGGCTATTGAACAGCAGTGGCGTTTCCGGGAAACAACCTGGAAAGTGTTGGTAGCCTGCCTGATTCCCTTTGGTACTTTTTATATCGATAAAAAAATACTGAGCAGATTATGAGACGTTTGTTGATAATTGGCGGCGTGTTGCTGTTGCTATACACAGCTTACCGGATTTACCGGATCAATACGCTCAGCAAGGGACTGGATAAACTGCTTGCCCGAGGCGCCGTGGTGCTAGACGTACGTACGCAAATGGAATTTGAAACGGGACATATCGAAGGCGCAGTCAATATACCGCTGGGGCAACTGCGCGAACGGTATGTGGAGCTGGACACATCCAAAACGTATATCACCGTTTGCTCACATGGTTTGCGCAGTGTGAAGGCGCAGAAATTATTAAAAGAACGAGGGGTAAGACATGTGTATAACGGTGGTGCCACGAGCGACCTGGAGAAGTTGTTTTCCGGGAAATAAACGTTTACTATTAACTGTGATCAGGTGCGTCAACTTTGTGATGAGTTGTATAAATTTGCAATAGAACATCCTTCCATGGCAAAAGCAAATGATATTAGTTTCGATTTTTCTTACGATTCGATTGATGATAAAAAAGTGATTTATTTCATTACTGAAATCCGGAAGGGCTTTACGTTCTCCACCTTTCAGAATTTTGCGAAGCACACACCTTTTACATTAGTCGAATGGTCAAAATTTTTAAACATGTCACAAAGAACCATGCAAAGGCACAGGAAGGTGAAAAAAAGATTCAATCCTGCATTTTCGGAGAGAATTCTCCAGATAGCCATGTTATACAATCTCGGTATCGAGGTGTTCGCTAACCGCGATAAGTTCAACGCCTGGCTTGAGTCAAAAAATCTTGCTTTAGGGAATATCAAACCGAAGGAGCTTTTGGATAACAGCTTTGGAATTGGATTGGTAAAAGATGAGCTGGGACGCATCGAACACGGTATATTGGCATGATCGTTTACCGCTTAAGCAGGGAGAAGTACAAGCTGGATCTTTCTGGTAAAGGAGCTGCGAAAACTGGTGGGCGATGGAATAGCAGAGGTGTTCCGGTTGTGTACACAAGCCAGTCGAGAGCGTTGTGCACTACCGAGATAGCAGTTAACTCAGCGCAGGGTGTAATACCTGACAATTACTGGCTTGTTACAATTGAGCTTCCGGATGACATAGAGATATTAGAGATTAATATTTCGTCATTACCAGGTGACTGGAAAGCGTTTCCTCATCCCGTTTCCACACAGGAAATCGGAGACGCATTCGTCCGGTCCGGAGGATATTTAGTTGCCAAAGTACCGTCTGTTGTTGTCCCGGGCGATTTTAATTATCTGATAAATCCAATGCATTCTCTTTTTCATAAAGTAAAGATCAATAACACGGAATTTTTCGAGTTTGATAAAAGGCTATTTCTCAAATAACAGCCACGTATCACCCGATCTTCCAATTCCGTCCATGAAATATGCTTATCCGGTAAACTGATTCCATGCAGGAGAGGCTGCGCGATTTTTTTTCGGTAGTTTCGCTTCCCCGCAAAACCTTCCCTTCATGACGTCAGAATACATCGAGATACGTGGAGCACGTGAAAACAATCTTAAAAATATCGATCTGCGTTTGCCCAAACGCCAGCTCATCATATTTACCGGTGTTTCCGGTTCCGGCAAGTCGTCCATTGTCTTCGACACCATAGCTGCGGAAGCGCAACGGCAACTCTACGAAAATTTCAGCATGTTTATCCGCAACCTGCTGCCCAAATTTCCCCAGCCTCATGCGGACGTCATTGAAAAATTAAGCATGGCAGTGGTAGTGGACCAGAAAAGGCTTGGCGGAGGATCGCATTCCACCATGGGAACGATCACCGATATCTCTCCCGTCATGCGTGTGCTGTTCTCCCGGATTGGAAAACCCTTTGTTGGCTATGCCAACGCTTTTTCGTTCAATGACCCGCAAGGCATGTGCCCCGAATGCAATGGCCGCGGACGTAAACTAGGCTTTGATCAGTCGAAATTCCTGGATAAATCAAAGTCACTGCGCGAAGGTGCGATAACGGCTCCCGGCCTCGTGTCCTGGGAAAAAGATATGTACATCCACAGCGGCTTTTTTGATCCGGATAAAAAAGTAGCGGACTTCACCAATGACGAAATGCAGTTGCTGCTATACAGCGAACCGCGTAAGTTCAAACTGCGAATGGGCGAGGGATCAATGAATGCCACCTACATGGGTATCATTGAAAAGTTTGAACGGGCATACATCCGCCGGGATGTAAAAACGCTTTCAGAGCGGACACAGAAAATGATCATGCCTTTTCTGCAGGAGGGGGTTTGCCCGCTTTGCAAAGGCGCGCGATTGAATCAGGCGGCGTTGTCCTGCAAGATCAATGGACAAAACATAGCCGGGCTATCGGCGATGGAAGCAGGAGAACTGATCGATGTGTTGAAGAAAATCGATGATCCCGTTGCCGAACCAATGGTCCGCACTCTAACGGAACGGTTGCAGCACCTGGTAGACATGGGATTGGAATACCTCAGCCTCAATCGCGAAACGGATACCCTTTCCGGCGGCGAATCGCAGCGGGTGAAAATGGTGAAACATCTGAGCAGCAGCCTGATCGATGTGCTGTATATATTCGACGAACCGAGTGTCGGCCTTCACCTAAGGGATGTATACCGGTTAAATGGTTTATTGCAAAAACTTCGTGATAAAGGAAATACGGTCATAGTAGTAGAGCACGATCCGGACGTGATCCATATCGCCGATCATATTGTGGATGTGGGACCGCATGCCGGTACAAAAGGCGGACAGATCATGTACGAGGGCAACCTTGACGGGTTATTAAAAAGTGATACGCTTACAGGGAAATTCCTCAAACATTCATTGCCATTGAAGTCTGCTCCGCGTACCGCGCGTGGGCAATTTTCCATCAAAAATGCGACAACCAATAACCTGCGTGATGTTAGCGTAAATATTCCGGAAGGTATTATGACGGTCATTACCGGCGTGGCGGGTTCCGGTAAAAGTTCACTCATTCACCAGGAATTTTTACGTGCGTATCCGCAGGCCGTGGTAATCGATCAGTCAGCCGTTGGTGCCTCTACGCGCTCGAATCCTGCAACCTATACGGGGCTGATGGATCTTCTCCGAAAAGCCTTTGCTGCTGAAAATAAAGTGGATGCATCGTTGTTTTCATTCAATTCCAAAGGTGCTTGCGAGAACTGCCAGGGAACCGGCGTGATCTATACGGATCTGGCTTTTATCGAAGGCGTTAAAACCCCCTGCGAAATATGCCAGGGCAAACGTTATAAGGAAGAGGTATTGGCTTATCAACTAAATGGCCAATCAATTTCGGACGTATTGGAAATGACCGTTCGCGAAGCGCGCAATGTGTTTACGGCAAAAGATATCTGCAGAAAACTGGATACAATGATCGAGGTGGGACTGGAATACCTGACGCTCGGCCAGCCATTGAGCACGCTGTCCGGCGGCGAATGCCAGCGTATCAAACTCGCCAGTGAATTGCACAAAAAAGGTAGTATTTATGTGATGGACGAACCGACAACGGGCCTGCATTTGTCCGATGTCGGACGATTGATCGAGTTAATGGAGGGATTGGTGAAAAAAGGGAACACCGTTATCGTAATAGAACACAACCTCGACGTAATCAAGAACGCCGATTGGATCATCGACATGGGGCCGGAAGGCGGTCACAAAGGCGGAATGGTATTATTTGAAGGCACACCGGAAGAGCTGATCAAACGGACAGATTCACATACCGGCGTTCATTTGAAAGCAGCGGTGGAGAAGTGAGGAGTTAAAATTCAAAAGCCAAAATGAATCGGTGGCTGAAGCGGGTGTTCTGGGTAAGCCTGCTCTTTTGAATGTAACGACACTAAGGTAGTTTATCCGCTTCCTGCGTCACATTCCCGTTTTCCTTTATCACCATTTTAGTTGTTTTCTTTTTCGCGTCCAGTACAAACTCGAAAACCAGGTCTCTTTCTTTCAGAAAAAAACTTGTGGCTGTTTCCGGGTAGAGGATGTATTGTTTTTTTCCAGCTGTCAACAGCAAGGTCGACTCTTGTGGTACAACCGTGATGATGCCAATCTCTTTGCCATCATATTTCCCCGCATATTTTTTTAGCGCCGCTGCACCGGGTTTAATAGCCTGACGCGTATTGGTATACGGGGCAGGACCATGATCATAACTCAATATCCGTTTCATCACCCACTGCCCATCCCTGATTATCCAGAGATGCGTGAATCTGGCCAGGCCATCTTTGAATTCCTTCTTGCCTGTCTCGTTGATATAGAATACATGGTTTCCGGACAAGATCGCGCCGTAGATCGTGTCTTTGGATTTCAGGGGGAAAATGTGTACGGTCCCGGCTACGGCTTCCCTGCGCAAGTGAAAATCTTTATTTGAGCACAAGTTATTGGCTAATGATTTGCCGAAAGCCTCTTTGCCATAGGTGGGGCCACCTTTGTCGTGATAGAATTCCAGGTCATCGCTGACGAACTTTAACATTCCTTCCACGTCGCAGGTATTATAAGCCGCCCAGAACAGACTGTCGTTATGAAGGATTGTTTTTTCCGGGTCTGACTGCTGTGCTGACAGCTGGCCAGCGGTAATCAGTAAAAGAAGATGGAGTGAAAGGAGTTTGCGCATGGTTGGTGATTTCATAGCGAAAGTAGCGTGTATAATTCAAAAGTAAAAAGTCAAAATTAAAAAGTGTCAATGCTGAATGGTGAATGGTCAATAGTCAATAGTGAATATAGTGATGGATATTCAGTGATTCGGATTTGTTAGTGGTTTGTGTCTTAACCATAACTGTTCGGAAGATTTTAAGACCTGTCGTTCCGACATCATGCCACCGCTGGTCTCCAGACCAACGGGCCTGCTCATCGTTGAGGTTATGTACGAAGTTGACCTTAAACTATCAAAGCTACCTGACGCTTGCTTGTTGGTCGGGAAACCAACAAGGGCGCTAACTTATACCTCACGTCGCCATTGCGTTTACAAATTAAAAGCGACTCTGGCGGATAAATGCTCCGAACAGTTGTGTTGTCTTCACGAACCAACCCCGGGTGTTTGTGCATCTTCAGAAGTGCTTAAAGAAACAACAAGTGTCTATAACTTAATACTTCTTACTTACAACGGCTGTCTGCCATCAATTAAACGCCTGCCTGAATCCGGAAGGCGACATATCCGTTTTGGTTTTGAAGAGTTTGCTGAATGATTGCGAATGTTCGAAGCCTAATTCGTAGGCTATTTCACTAACAGATAAATCAGTGGTGGAGAGTTTTTCTTTCGCCTTTTCAATTAATTTGTCGTGGATATGCTGCTGTGTATTCTTGCCGGTAAGCAGTTTTAGCATGCTGCGCAGATAGGCGGGGGAAAGGTTCAGTTGTCCGGAAATGTATTGAACCGTTGGCTGGCCTTTGCTGAGTAGATCCTGATTTCCGAAATATGCGTCCAGTACTTCTTCCAGCCGGTTGAGCAGGTTGTGATTTGTGATCTGGCGCGTGATAAACTGCCGTTGATAAAAACGCTCCGAATAATTCAGCAGCGTTTCGATCTGGGAAATGATGATATGCTGACTGAATTTATCAATGTTGGTATGATATTCCTGCCGGATATTCTGAATGATGCCGTTGATTGTAGTCTCTTCTTTTTCCGAAAGGAATAAGGCTTCATTCACCGAATAATCGAAAAATTCATATTGCCTGATTTGTTTTGCCAGCGATGTATTCCAGAGAAAATCCGGGTGAATAAGCAATATCCACCCGGACGGTTTTAAATCGGGATTGCGGGCCGGATTGGTTTGTAACAACTGCCCCGGCGCTAGAAAGTACATGATGCCTTCGTCGAAGTCATAATCCTGCTGACCATAACGCATCTTTTCACTCAGCCCCCGTTTCATCGAGATCGAATAGTAGTCGGCAATCGTTGCATTGATCTCGCTGTGTGCTTTTGCTTCAATGAGCACAGCGTAGTCCACCACGCTGATCAGCGGGTGCTCCGGCTTTGGCAGGTTGAATACGTTGTGGAATTCACTGATAGAGCGGATATGGTATGGCTTCATAAGAAGTTGTAAGTTTTAAGTAATAAGTTATAAGCCGGTAATAAGTGAATAACATTCATCTAACACCCTTGGTTCGTGTATACACGAACCAAGGGTGTTATGAGTTTTACGTAAACAACCGGACTATTTATTGACGACTCACGATTGACGATTGACGGCTTCGGGAGCCTCAGCCAGCCAATCGCTATTCACGATTGACCCTTTTAAATTAAATTGCCTGTCCGCCCGACACTTCTATCCGCTGTGCATTGATCCAATAGGCATCATCGGTGCAAAGAAATGCGACCACGCCACCGATGTCATCCGGAAGTCCAACGCGACCCAGCGCAGTATAACCGGCAATCTGTTCATTTATTTCCTTGTTGTCTCTTACGCGACCGCCACCGAAGTCCGTTTCGATGGCACCCGGCGCGATCACGTTGACGCGGATCTTTCTTTCACCCAATTCTTTGGCCAGGTAACGTGTAAGGGTTTCAATCGCTGCCTTCAGTGAACCATACACGGAAGAACCCGGCATCGCAATGCGTGTAAGACCAGAGGAAATGTTTACGATACCGCCACCATTATTCAGGAAGGGCAACAATTTTTGTGTAAGGAAAAATACGCCTTTGTAATGAATGTTGTAAATGGCATCCATCTGTTCTTCAGTTGTATCTGTTGCAAGTGAATAAAGGGCCGTGCCGGCATTGTTGACCAGGTAGTCGATATGTGCGCTGCCGGTTGCATCAGTCAGTTGCGTGCTTAGTTGTGTAGCGAATGCTTCGAAATTTTTACTGTTGCTGGTGTCGAGTTGCAACGCCAGTGCTTTACGGCCCAGCGACCGGATTTCGGCGACCACCTGGTCTGCTGCCTCTTTATTGGAGTTGTAGGTAATGACTACATCAAGGCCTTTTTTTGCGATAGCGATGGCCATGTTTTTTCCCAATCCGCGGCTGCCACCGGTGACCAGGGCAATTTTACTTTTTGTTTCCATGATTATGATTGTTTGATCGTATGCTTATAAATAGAGGCAAATTCATTAGCGAAGTCTTCCAGTTTTATTTTTCCAAAGGCCGGTACCTGCTTTTCATAGTCCTCACGAAGTATGCCACTATGGACAGCCTGACCTAATTCTAACAGATTTTCCGCCGCATTGTTGGGAATACCCGCTGCCTGTAATGATTGTTTAACCTGGTCGGCCGGTAATACCAGCCATTGGAGCTCGGGTTTCCCTATGGCTTTTCCAAGAATGGCGGCTATTTCCCTGCAGGTACGGTCATCGCTCACTACATAACGGAACCTGGAGTTGCTGTAGGGGTGAACGATTTCCTGCGCCACTGTATCGGCAATATCCAACGGAGATACCATGGCCAGTTTGTCGTCGCCACCATAAACGTTACCCATAAACCCAACGGCTTTGATCATGGGAATGAACCCCAGCAGGTTGTAATAAAAATAGCCGGGGCGGATATGCGTTACGTTGATACCGTGAATGTTGTTGAAAATATTTTCCGCCCTGTGCGAACCTGTGATGAAACCCGTACCGGCAGGCAGGTGTGCACCGTAACTGCTGAGGTGAATGGCTCTCCTGATGCCCGATTGGCGAATAGCTTCCGCATAGTTGCGGGCAATCAGTTCATAATACGCCAATTGGTCGGGTGCGGAGAAATTAGGCGGTGTCATGCAATAGATCGCATCGGCCTGGTCTAAGGTTTTTACGAGGAAAGGAACGTCTTCCACAGAGCCAACTGCCGCCACCGCGCCGGATTCTTCGATGGCCTGTTGCTTTTCCGGGTTACTGGTGATCACGGTTACGGAATGGCCGTTGCCGAGCAGCGATTGCGTAAGTGGTTTACTGATATGGCCCAGGGAACCGGTGACAATGACTTTCATTTTTCTAAACTTTTGTGATACAAAGGTGCGTCTGCTAATGTCAGCGGATGTATCCAAAACGTGCTTTGTTGTAGCCGTTTTAGCGGAGAGAAGGCGTAAGGTGTAAGGTATAAGGTGTAAGGTGTAAGGTGTAAGGTGTAAGGTATAAGGTATAAGGTAAAGGTTATAGGTATAGGGTTGTAGGTTTTAGGCAACAGCTGCTGAACGTTATCAGTCAATCCCTTGGTTCGTGTATACACGAACCAAGGGGTTGAGGAGTACTATTTATTCACGATTCACGATTGACGATTCACGATCGACATTTGCCTCAAATTCGTTACTTTCGCGCCTTCTTATCTCGTCTTCTTACTGACGGGTGTATTACAGCATCTGATCCTCCGGATCAATTACATCATCTAAATTTTACGAATGGAACTGTATTACTCCTTCTCTGTATTAATCGTATTGGCCGCTGTTTTTTCTTATATAAATGGCCGCTTTTTAAAACTTCCTTCCACCATCGGCATCATGGTCATCGCCATGCTGGCTTCAATCATATTGGTGGTAACCGGTAGTTTTTTTCCAAAAACCTTTCTTCACTTTTCCCGTTTGCTGGAAGGCATCGACTTTACAGAAGTGTTGATGGGGGCAATGCTCAATTTCCTGCTTTTTGCCGGAGCCATTCATATTCACCTTTCCGATCTGCGCGAACAACGCACGCCCATCATGGTTTTTTCCACGTTGAGTGTAGTGTTATCGACCGTGCTCGTCGGCTCGATACTTTATTTCCTCTTTCCGCTGGTGTACCGCGAGGTTCCTTTTATTTATTGTTTGTTGTTTGGCGCATTGATCTCTCCAACCGATCCTGTTGCCGTATTGGGTATTCTCAAAACAACCAACGTGTCGCGCAGCCTGGAGACAAAAGTGGCGGGCGAGTCATTGTTCAACGATGGGGTAGCGGTGGTGGTCTTTACGATCTTGTTGCAGGTGGCACAAAACAGCGAAGTGGAAATTACAGCGGGTAGCATTTCCTGGTTGCTGATCAAGGAAGCCGTAGGTGGACTGGCCGGTGGTCTGCTCATCGGATGGCTCGTGTCAAAAGCCATGCAACGGATCGACGATTACAAGATCGCCGTATTGCTGACGCTGGCCGCAGTAATGGGTGGTTATTTATTGGCAAGGGCCATTCATATTTCCGGTCCGTTAATGATGGTAGCCGCGGGATTGGTCATTGGTAATTATGGTAAAAAGACAGCGATGTCGGATACCACAAAAGATTATCTCGAAAAGTTCTGGGAGCTGCTCGACGAAATTCTCAACGCTATCCTCTTCCTGTTCATCGGCTTTGAACTGTTGCTGATCGAAAACCTAACCGATTACTGGCTCGTGGGACTGATTGGTATTATGGTCGTATTGATCGCCCGTTTTTTTTCTATCTGGATACCCACCAAGGTCATTCCTTTCAAAAATAAATTCAGTACGGCTACGGTTAAGTTATTGGTTTGGGGCGGACTGCGCGGCGGCGTGTCGATTGCGTTGGCTTTGTCGGTAGACCCCGGACCTTACAAAAATTTTATCCTGGCCATTACCTATATCGTAGTGGTTTTCTCCATCCTGGTACAGGGGCTGACGATTGGAAAAGTGGCGAAGAAATTAGAGATGTAATGGCGTTTATTGCCGGAGAGCGGTAGGCGGATAGCCGAAATGTTTTTTGAACGCATAGGAAAAATGCGATAGATTTTCAAAGCCGGTTTCGATATATACGTCGACCGGCTTTCTTTTTTTCTTCGTCAGTTCATAGTGTGCAAGTTCCAGCCGTTTCAGCGTCAGCCAACGCTGTGGCGTGGTTTGAAAGGCTTTGCTGAAATCTCTTTTGAAGGTGGTGAGGCTTCTTCCCGTGAGGTAACAAAACTTTTCCAGCGGCATATTGAACATGAAATTCTTTTCCATGAAACTGACCAGGTCGATCTTTCCCGGCTCTTCAAAATCGGCCAGTACATTGTCGATTGTTTTGTCAATTGTCCGGAGGATAGTGATGGCTTCCGTGATCTTCAGTTGCGCAATGGTTTCCGGAAATTCTTCCTGCATGTCAAAATAAGGAACCAGCGACGAGAGGCAGCTCTTTAATAACGGATGCTCATTGAAACGGCGTATTTTTTTTACAACAAGAGCTTTCGGGTTTGTATCCTGTCCTGCATAAAAATCACGCAGCCTGTCTGCCGTCAGGTGCATGACCACCGATTGGTGAGGTTTGCCGTCTTTCGGATAATTGATGATGGTCGCAAGTTGATTGCGCGGGATCAGGAAGATATCCCCCGGTTTAAACACATCGGTGCAGTCTGCCTGTATGATTTTTGTTTCCCCGGAAATAAACCACACAAGCATATGATGTTCAAACACAACTTCCGTTTTGAAGAGTCCATCGCTGTAACACGATAGCTTGATATCCGGGGTGATATATTTAGTCTGAAACTCCATATGCCTGTTGGTGCAAAGATATAATTATCAATTGATGTCAAATTTTACGCCGGTTACTTGCTCGCTCAGCGTCCCTAACTCGCGCGCGCTGTCAACCTATCGTTGTACTGATGGTCGATGTTTGCAGGGGATGTTGCAAAGCGCCGTTGTAGTTTGTTTGTTCCATTTGTATGATTGTTTTGTTGAAACAAAAGTAGCCTGCATACAAAAGGGCGGCTTTGTTAAAACGTCCTTATTTGATTTGTTCAAACGGCCATTTTTAAGAAAACAGAAAGCCCCCGTTTCCGGAGGCTTTCTTTATCCTTAGTCTTCATTAAGCCAGATCGAAGCGATCAAGATTGGTAATCTTGGTCCAGGTTGCCACGAAGTCTTTCAGGAACTTGTCTTTGCTATCGGCGCTTGCATATACTTCGGCGATTGCCCTGAGTTCTGCGTTGGAACCAAATACCAGGTCGGCACGTGTCGCAGTCCATTTTACTTCGCCGGTATGGCGGTCACTGCCTTCATAAAGTTCTCTGTCCTGCGAAGTTGCTTTCCAGGCGGTTTTCATGTCGAGCAGGTTTACAAAGAAATCATTGGTGAGTTTACCGGGAGTAGCCGTGAACACACCATGTTTAGAACCATCGTAGTTGATGTTCAATACGCGCAGTCCGCCGAGCAATACGGTGAGTTCGGGAGCGGTGAGTGTGAGCAGTTGTGCTTTATCTATCAGTAATTCTTCTGTTGCGATAGACATTTTTCCGGCGCGGTAATTACGGAATCCATCGGCCAGTGGTTCAAGATAACCGAATGATTCAACGTCTGTCTGTTCTTGTGAAGCGTCCATGCGGCCAGCAGTAAAAGGAACGCTCACATTATGTCCTGCATCTTTGGCAGCTTTTTCAATACCGGCATTTCCGGCGAGTATGATGAGATCGGCGAAAGAAACTTTTTTACCGGTGCTATTGAAGTCCTTCTGAATTCCTTCCAGTATGCCCAGTACTTTCTGCAATTGTGAAGGATTATTGACCTGCCAGTATTTCTGCGGTGCAAGACGGATGCGTGCACCATTGGCGCCGCCACGTTTGTCGGAACCACGGAATGTGGAAGCCGAAGCCCAGGCAGTACCAACGAGTTCGGACACGCTCAGACCTGAAGCGAGTATTTTTTCTTTCAGTGAATTGATATCGTTGTCGCCGATCAGTTCATGATCAACTGCAGGGATCGGGTCCTGCCACAGCAGTACTTCTTCAGGTACGTCGGCACCGAGGTAGCGGGCACGTGGTCCCATGTCGCGGTGAGTGAGCTTGAACCATGCGCGTGCAAATGCGTCGGCAAAAGCATCCGGGTTTTCGAGGAAATGCCGCGAGATTTTTTCATAAGCCGGATCGAAACGCAGGGAGAGATCCGTTGTGAGCATGGTCGGCAAATGTTTTTTGCCTTCATCATATGCATCGGGGATAATGCTGTCGGCGTTTTTAGCTACCCATTGATGGGCGCCTCCGGGACTTTTTGTCAATTCCCAGTCAAAGGCGAAAAGGTTTTCGAAGAAATTGTTGCTCCATTGGGTAGGCGTTTTAGTCCAGGTAACTTCCAGACCGCTGGTGATGGTATCGGCGCCTTTGCCGGAGCCGTAACTATTTTTCCAGCCAAAGCCCTGCAATTCAAGATCGGCGGCTTCGGGTTCTTTGCCCACATGGGAAGAAGGTGCGGCGCCGTGTGTTTTGCCGAAGCTGTGTCCGCCGGCGATGAGTGCCACGGTTTCTTCGTCATTCATGGCCATGCGACCGAAAGTGTCGCGGATATCTTTTGCTGCGGCGATAGGATCGGGGTTGCCATCGGGGCCTTCGGGGTTAACGTAGATAAGGCCCATTTGTACGGCCGCCAAAGGTTTTTCCAGGTTGCGGGAATGGACTTTTCCATCGGCATTATCGTCGGAAGAAACGACGCCATGTTCTTTGGGTACACCTTCGGAGCCGTGTGTGTAGCGGAGGTCGCCGCCCAGCCAGGTATTTTCCGCGCCCCAATAAACATCTTCTGCGGGTTCCCATACATCTTCGCGGCCGCCTGCGAAACCGAAGGTTTTGAAGCCCATGGATTCGAGCGCAACGTTGCCGGTGAGGATCATCAGATCAGCCCAGGAGATTTTATTACCGTATTTCTGTTTGATGGGCCAGAGTAATCTGCGGGCTTTATCGAGACTAACATTATCGGGCCAGCTGTTCAGCGGGGCGAAACGTTGTTGTCCCTGACCGGCACCACCGCGGCCGTCATGTACGCGGTAAGTACCCGCGCTATGCCATGCCATGCGTATAAAGAGCGGGCCATAGTGTCCGAAATCTGCGGGCCACCAGTCTTGTGAATCGGTCATGAGGGCGTGAAGATCTTTCTTCACGGCTTCGAGATCGAGGCTGTTGAATGCCGCTGTATAATCGAACCCTTTGTCCATCGGATTCGATTTATCGGAGTACTGTCGAAGGATATTAACCTTTAATTGGTTGGGCCACCAGTCGCGGTTGCGGGTGCCGCCACCGCCGGTGCTGTGTTTCAATGTGCCGTTGTGAAAGGGGCATTTGCTGATGTCGTTGGATTCTTGTCCCATTGTAAAAGTTTATGATAAAAGTGATATATGCCTGCGTGATAAAAGTATGACAATAAGCGGATAATTAAAATTGATTGATTCTATGCTTTGATAGATAGGCTCTATATTGTAACTATTTTGTATTTTCCAATTATGAAAAAAGTCTTCTTTCTTTTATTGGTCCTGGTTGCTGTGAGCGCTGCTGCGCAGAAAGATTTATTTGCGCCACAGGCCAAATTGCTAAATACTATTACTGACAGTATTCAATTTACTGATTATCTGCTTAACGAGCCTTCGGATAAAAATTTTAATAATAAGTTCAAAGTGCTGGAGTTCTGGGCTACCTGGTGCAGGCCCTGTTTAAAGGCGGTACCTCATCTTAATAAAATGAAGAAAAAATTTGAAGGGCGGAATGTTGTGTTTTTATCGGTTACAAACGAGCGCCCCGCTAAAGCCGCGGAAGCGTTTAAGAAAAATAAATTTGAAACGATTGTAGTGAGCGATACCACGAGAGGGATACAGCGCAGGTTGCTGGTTGAAATGGACGGATTAATGCCTATTCCGCGTACGGTGTTGATCGATGACGATAATAGGATTGTATGGTACGGTTCACCGGAAAAATTGACACCGGTGCTTATCGAGCAGTTTTTACGGAAGGAACTTTAGGAAGTCAAATTCAAAATTCAAAAAGTCAACTTTCCGGCAAGCCACCGGTTGCTGAGGCCGATACTTCGGCCTCCCGAAGGGATTTTTCACGCAAAGACGCATAAGGGGCAAAGTCGCTAAGAATTAAAAGTCAACTTTCCGGCAAGCTACCGGTCCCTGAGGCCGATACTCCGGCCTCCCGAAGAGCTTTTTTCACGATAAGCACGGAGTGCCCGCTCCACTTTCTTGTCTAGTAGTGCACGTTGCCTCTCACTCATTTCCTGTGTGCCAATAAAGTCGATTGCTTCAAGAAGACGGTGTTTTTCTCTATCACTAAACTTTGAAGTTTCCATAGTGCGAATTTACTAATTCCGAATGGCCTTTAATGACCAGCTTATACAGTCGCCGCGCCGGTAATTTAGATTCCCGCTTCCAGTTAAAATTCCATCCGTCCTTTTTATGTATCGCCTTCACTTCCTCCCATTCAACCGGCTCCACATCCGTCTGAAAGATTTTACCAGTCGATACCTGCTCTATACTGTTGATGATCTTGTCTATCTCAATTACTATTCCCCTGCCTGACATACGGCAAAATACAGTCGCCGATACCCCTGAACCATGACGTTTTACCCAACATTTAACCTGTTTTTTCTACCGGATCATTTTATATTTGAATTGATTTTTTCTTTAAACCCACCATTACCATGAAACAGTTGCTTTCCATTTTTCTCCTTACTATTTCCTTTCAACTCTCTGCTCAATCCAAATTGACAGCAGATCAGTTGAAGTACCTGCCCGGCACCTGGAAAGGCAACCTCACGTATCTCGATTATTCTTCGGGGCAACCGTACACCATGCAGGCCGATCTGTTTGTTACCCTGCTGGAGAATGGCAGGAAGTATATTTTTAGCAATCGTTATCCCGGCGAACCTGCCGCCAATGCTGCCGACACCATCGCCATCGACCTGGCCAGCAACTTTTTCGACGGACATAAAATCTCCTATGTTTCCACTATCGCCGGAAATGGAGTAGAGTTCGCCACTGAACATAACGGCACCGATGGCAATGACAATAAACCCGCGCTGATCCGCCTAACTTATCGCTTCGACAGGCGAATGTTCACGCGTAAAAAAGAAGTGCAATTTACCGGCACAACGGAATGGCTCAAACGACATGAGTACGTTTACTGGCGCGGCGATAAAAAAATGATGTCAGGCAATTAATATGTCTGCAAAACGAACGTCGCTTTTTTACCTACATACAACCATTTCCGGCACATATTCGACGGCCCTCATTTGCGGCTTCTGCTTTTGTCTTTACTTACTTTTAAGCTGTGCAACAGTGGAGCGAATACCAGGAGTCGGAAATTATCCGGGAGGTGGCAGCAGGTAATGAAGCCGCCTTTCGCAAGCTATTTTTTTATTATCGTCCGCGGCTGATCAGTTTTGTATTGGGGCTTTCCCGTTCGACCGATGCGGCAGAAGATATCGTGCATGATATTTTCCTCGACATCTGGAAAAACCGCGAGCGCCTTTCCGTAGTCGAAAATTTCAATAGTTATCTTTTTCAGGCCGTCCGCTACAAGGCGCACCGTCAGTTTCAACGACGCGCCAAAGAGGTGCTGATCATGGCGGAACTCAGCCGGGACGAGACTTCGGCTCATTACGAAGAACCTGCCGAAACACTCACGCTTCGTTCTGTGCACGAATTTATCCGTCAGCGTATTCATCATCTTACACCCAGCCAGCGCAAGGTTTTTTTATTGAGCCGGGAAAAAGGCTTGTCACACGCCCAGATTGCCGGTCAGTTGGGTATACGGCCGCAAACCGTCAGCAATCATCTTTCCGATGCGCTGCGTATTCTCCGCCAGGAGATCGATACATTTTATGGCCCGCCTGCACTGGCCATTTTTGTGCTTCATGGAATTAATTGAAAAAAACTTTTCTTTTTCCCAGTAGTACACATCCGCTCATGTCACTTTCTGTTTACACTACTTTTTGAAGACTAATCTTATCATGGACAAAGCCAGACTTGCCGTTTTATTTGACAGTTATGTAGCGGGCATCATTACCCGCGAAGAAGAGATGGAGTTGTCTGCCTTTGCCGTCGATCCGGAATGGCAGGAGGAATTGATTTTATTGGAGAAAAGATATTGGGATCAGCTCGATGGTATCGTTGATCCGCTGCCGCAAAAGTCAGTCAGTTCTTTGCAAACCATTTTGCCGGCAAAAGTAGTGTCTGTCGGCAACCGCTGGCTGAAAGCAATGGTGGCAGTTTGGCTGCTGGTGTTGGTGGGCGCGGGCAGTTATTATGCTTTCTTCCGCGCGCAAAAGCAACCAGAGCCGCTTGTTACAACCGGTTCGAGAGATGTAAAAGCTCCGTCGCATTCAAAGGCTTCGGTCACGTTGGATGACGGTACTATTGTTTATCTCGGGCAAGCCGCCGATGGTCAGTTGGCTTTGCAGGGAAACATGCAACTCCTCAAATTACCCGATGGCCGTTTCGCTTACCAGGCTGTCAATGGAAATGGTGTTGCCGGCACATTATATAATACGCTGGCCAATCCGAATGGTAGTAAAGTTGTCGATATGGTGTTGTCCGATGGCACACGTATATGGCTTAACGCAGGAAGCACGGTCACTTTTCCGGTTGCCTTTCAGGGCAATGAAAGAAGGATAACGATCACCGGGGAAGCGTACCTGGAAGTGGCAAAAGATAAAACCAGGCCTTTTTATGTAGCCAGCGAAGAGGTAGAGGTGAAAGTATTGGGAACACATTTTAATATGAATACCTACCGCGATCAAAATCAGACTTATGTCACTTTGCTCGAAGGTGCTGTAAATGTCGTCGATGTCCGTTCACAAAAATCTGTCACCTTGAATCCGGGTCAGCAGGCGAATGTCACCAACATGAAAATAGAACTATCCAGACAAGCAGATATTGAGTCCGTGATGGCCTGGAAGAATGGTCTTTTCAGTTTTCAAAATACCACCCTGGAAAATGTGCTGAAGGAAATGTCGCGGTGGTATGATATTAAAATACGTTACGAAGGAAATGTGAACGATCAGCGTTTCAGCGGGGAACTGCCGCGTGATCTGTCACTGAAGGAAGTACTCGGTGTGCTCAAAGATGTGGGCGTAAAATTCCGGTTAGACGATAATATACTTACTGTTATACCCTGATCATCCTAAACCATCCTGCTAATTCATCCCTATTGCCGGTGGCTTCAACCACCTGGCAGTATTCCATCTGATTAATCATTGTTTGCTCCGGGCTGCCGGAGCAAACCCAAACACTGCAATTGTATGCAAAAGGCTATCCCGCTGTTGCCGGTATTCCGCATGGAGAACCGTGTGCTGTCCGGACTGATCAGCATTTTTTTATTGCTCATCGTATCAACTGCGTCCGCTGAAAAAGCAGGCGAATATGTTACGTTCTCCGGCAAAAATGTATCGCTGAAAAACGTATTTACTGCATTGAAGAAACAAACCGGCTATTCTTTTTTTTATAATGATAAACATATAGCCGAGGCTAAACCCATAACGATCGACGTAAAGGAAATGCCACTCCTGCAATTCCTCGAAGCTATTTTTGCTAACCAGGAACTTGAATTCAATATCCGCAGCAAAACGATTGTTGTGTCGAAAAAGAAAACTACTGCTATCGCCCAGGCATCTGCAGGCAATGTGCTCATACAGGAGATTCCGTCCATTGACATACGCGGCCGTGTGGTAGATGAATCAGGCAAACCAGTTGCTGCAAGCATACAGGTGAAAGGTACACAACAGGGAACCAGCACCAGCAACGAAGGTTATTTTGAATTAAAAGGTGTAGACAAAAGCGCGATCCTTCGTATCACGGCTGTTAACATCGTACCGAAAGAAATAAAATTGAATGGACAGACGGAATTGTTGGTCACCGTACAAACCGCGACTACGGAGGGAGAGGAAGTGACGATCAATGCCGGTTACTATCGCACCACCAACCGCCTGAAGACCGGCAATATCAGTAAGGTAAACGGCGATGATATTGCGCGGCAACCCGTGTCCAATCCGATCCTGGCATTGGCCGGCCGCGTACCCGGCATGTCGATCACGCAATTCTCCGGCATGCCCGGAAGTTCTTTCCAGGTGCAGATCAGGGGACAGAACAGCATCCAGAGTGGCAATGAACCCCTTTATGTAATCGATGGTGTTATTTTTTCCGTGGCACCCGAGATACAGTCGGATAATAATCTCAACCCGGCCGGCGGCAACCCGCTGAACCTGATCAATCCCAATGATATCCAAAGTATCGAAGTGTTGAAGGATGCGGATGCAACGGCCATTTACGGAAGCCGGGGAGCCAACGGCGTTGTACTCATCACTACGCGTAAAGGCGTGGCTGGCGATATGCGCGTAAATATTTCTGCCTATACAGGTTTTGGAAAAATTACCCGCCGCGTTAAATACCTGAACACACAACAATACCTCGAAATGCGCCGCGAAGCTTTTGCCAATGACGGTGCCGTTCCCGATCCGGCTATCGATGTTGATGTGCTGGGCGGCAGCACATGGGATCCAAACAGTTATACGGACTGGCAGGGCCAACTCATCGGCGGCAAAGCGACCTACAATGACCTGCAGGCATCCGTCAGCGGTGGTAATACACAGACACAATACATCGTTGGTACAGGTTACCACCGGGAAACAACCGTTTTCCCCGGCGATAACAGCGATCAGAAAGCTTCCCTGCATTTTGGTGTGAACACCGCTTCCCGCAACCAGCGGTTTCAAACGGCCCTGCGCGGCACTTTTTTATACAATCAATCTACCTTGCCCAGCAGCGATCTCACTTTTTTAATGACATCACTGGCGCCCAATGCACCCAAACCTTACAATGAAGACGGTACGCTCAACTGGGCCGAGAATACCTGGATTGCGGGCAACCCGTATGCGATTACCGAACAACTTTATAAAGCAACCAATATCCACAGCCTCGCCAATCTCAATCTCAGTTACCTCCTCGCGGAGGGATTGACCTTGCGCACCAGCCTCGGTGTAACCAATATTCAAAGTGATCAACGTATCACCAAACCTTTCAATTCCATCAACCCGTTATTGGGTGAGAACAGCGGAGTAGCCACCTTCAACACCGCTCATACACTTTCCTGGATTGCCGAACCGCAGATGGAATACGTTAAAAAGACAGGAGCAGGGAAATTGAGTTTTCTCGTGGGTATGAGTTTTCAGCAAAGCCGTAATGAAGCTGTTAAACAAACCGGTCGTGGTTTCAGTTCTGATCAGTTGCTAAACAACCTGCAGGCCGCTTCAACGATTGCGGTGGATAATGTGACCGATATCCGTTATAAATACAACGGCGGATACGGCCGCATCAATTACAACCTGAAAGAACGTTACCTGGTAAATGTCACGGCACGCCGTGATGGGAGCAGCCGTTTTGGTCCTGGCAGGCAATTTGCCAATTTCGCCGCCGCAGGTCTCGGATGGATTTTTACCAGCGAAGACTGGATGAAGCAATTTTTCCCGGTACTGAGTTACGGAAAACTCCGCACGAGCTATGGTACTTCCGGAAATGATCAACTGGCCGATTATACTTTCCTCGACCGTTATATGTCTACCACTTATCCCTATGGCGGTGCGCAGGGATTGTATCCGGTGAGCCTCTACAATGATCAGCTTGCCTGGGAAGTGAACCGCAAATGGGAAGCAGGGTTGGAGCTCGGCTTCTGGAAAGACCGCCTGAGTTTCTCGGCAAGTTATTACCGCAATATTTCCACCAACCAATTATTGCAGTCGCCGCTTTCTGCAGTTACAGGATTTCCTTTTGTAGCCATCAATCTTCCCGCCAAAGTACAGAACACAGGTATTGAATTGGTACTTCAGTCAACCGTCGTTCGTAACAAGGATTTTACCTGGAGCACAGGTATTAATCTGACGGTCCCGAGAAATAGACTGCTCGCATTTCCCGGGCTCGGGTCTTCCAGTTTTAATGAAACGCTGGTCATCGGTCAGCCGCTTTCGGTACAGAAATTATTCAGGTATGCGGGCGTTGATCCCGCAACCGGATTGTACCAGTTCCGCGGAAGTGACGGAGCGATTACGCTGGATCCCATACCACTCGTGGATAACAACAGCCTTGTGGATCTGGCGCCACGCCTGTATGGAGGCTGGCAACACACTGTTGGCTGGAAACAATTCAGTGTCGACTTCTTATTACAGTTCGTGCAACAAAAAGGATTTAACTTCTTTTACGAAGGTGTGGGCGCATTGCCCGGTACATTCGGTGCCAACCAACCTGTATCGGTACTGGACCGCTGGCAGAAGCCCGGCGACGTTGCTTTCATTCAACGGTATAACCAGGATTACAGCACCCTGCTTTCGGCCAACTACGCCTTCCTGAGCGACCAGGTAGTGCGTACTGCATCATTTATCAGGTTGAAAAATTTATCCCTGAGCTACCAGGCCCCGCAGCGGATACTTTCGGCCCTGCACCTGCAGGCGGCGCGGTTATTCTTCCAGGGACAAAACCTGCTGACCTTCACGGACTACAAAGGATATGATCCGGAAAATCGAAATTACCTGAGTCTGCCACCATTGCGTGTACTCACTTTTGGTATCAATCTTACTCTTTAAAATGTGTAACATGAAAAAGCAATATTTTTTTATGCTGTTGTTGATGGTTGTGGTTACCGGGTTATTTTATTCCTGCCGGAAAGCCGTGGAAGTGCCCGCGCCGGACAGCAGCCTCATCGGTCAGACGGTTTTTGCCGATGCTAAAACGGCGACTGCAGTGTTGACGGGCGTTTATAACAACATGATCACGATAAACAATATGGCTGACGGCAACTGGAGTATTGGTAAGTTTCTGGGTACCGCCGCCGACGAGACCGATAATTTTTTTATCGGAGTGGCTGCCACACAGTTTTATACTAATCAATTGGTCTCCAGTCCGGGCACCTATTTCTGGTCACAGTTGTTCAAACATATTTACGTAGCCAACACGGTGATCGACGGAGTAGGAAGGTCCGCCACGCTTACGACAGAAGTAAAAGATCAACTGCTTGGTGAAGCTTATTTTATCCGCGCCTTTATGAATTTTTATGCCGTCAATTTATACGGCGATGTTCCCCTGGTAACCTCAACGGATTACCGGATCAACAACCGGTTGACGCGGAGTCCGCAGCGTGATCTGTATGCGCTGATGGTGGATGATCTGTTAAAAGCAAAATCTCATTTAAAGAATGAATACCTTAATCAGAATAATGCCGAAACGGGTGAGCGTATACGGCCTAACAAAATAGCCGCCACAGCGCTGCTGGCAAGAGTTTATCTTTATAAGGGAGACTGGGTAAATGCGGAACTGCAGGCAACCGAAGTGATCAATGCGGCAGGGTATGAATTGAAAACAGATATTAACCAGGTGTTTTTGAAAAACAGCAGCGAAGCCATCTGGCAAATGCCCTCCGTTCATCCGTCCATCACTAATACACTTGAGGGCTATTTTTATACATTGACCCAGTCGCCGGGCTTTCTGCATCACGTAGCCATGAGCAGCCATTTGGAAAATGCTTTTGAAGACAAAACAAGAGACAAACGTTATTTAAACTGGGTGAGAAGTTTTACCGCAGGCGCCACACGCTATTATTATGCTTCGAAATATAAAAACAACCAGCGTGGTTCTGCCGTTACCGAATATGCGATGGTAATGCGCGTGGCGGAGCAATACCTCATCCGCGCAGAGGCCCGCGCCCGTCAGGCAAAAACACAGGCGGTAGATGATATCAATGCCATTCGCCGGAGAGCAGGGCTGCCAGATTATTCCGGTGCACAAACGCCTGATGCGATGCTGGACGCCGTGATGCAGGAGCGACGCGTGGAATTGTTCACCGAATGGGGACATCGCTGGTTTGACCTGAAAAGAACGCAACGGCTCGATCCACTAATGCGCGGCCCATCAGGCGTGGCCGCGGGAAAAGGCGGGTCATGGCAGGCAACAGATACCTTGCTGCCATTGCCTGTATCTGAAATAACCATCAATCCAAATCTTACACAAAATGCAGGATATAATTAAAAGAATCATTGCGGTATTGGCCCTGTTGGGCAGTACGATCATTGCGCAGGCACAGAAAGAACAGGCTTTCGTTATAAAAGGGCAATTGGGTCAACATCCCCAACCCGCGAAAGTGTATATCCGATACGGATCGAACAACAAAGCTTATTTCGATTCCTGTACATTGAAAGAAGGAACGTTCGAGTACAGAGGCAAAGCGGTATTTCCGGCAAAGGTTTCGTTGTTACTGAGCCGCAACGGCCAAAAAGCCACCTGGCCTTATGACGAGCTTTTTTTCTTTATCGACAGCAGCGTGGTACAACTCACCAGTAAAGACTCGGCCGCCACGGCAGAAGTCAAAGGAACCGTACTCAACCGCGAGTATGCGCAATACTCCCGCATACTCGACGAAAAATTAAAGAACACGCCTCCGAAAGACACGATGGCCTTTACCGATCTGCCATTCTGGAAAGCCATCGAAGCATTTGTGGCTGCCTGTCCCGCCTCCCCCGTGGCTCTGAGTGAACTGCAGTCCATGTCGGGTGGCGCAGAAACGGAACTCGAAATGCAGGCTGTAAAAGATCTTTATGCACGCCTGGATCCATCGCTGAAAACATCAGCGGCCGGACAAAAACTGGTAGCCGATCTTGATCAGAAGCTTCGTTTACTTCCCGGTATGGGCGCTCCCGATTTCTCCCAACCCGACAGCACCGGTGCACTTACATCGCTGTCCGCTTACAAAGGAAAAGTCGTGTTGCTGCATTTCTGGGCTTCCTGGTGCAAGCCCTGCCGTGTAGAGAACAAACACCTGCGTGAACTGTATGCTGCGTGGCGTGACAAAGGGTTTGAAGTAGTCAGTGTATCTGTTGACCAGGACCGGGGCAAGTGGATCAAAGCGATCCGCGAAGACAAACTCGAATGGAAAGAACTATCGGATCTCAAGCCCCGCAATGAAGCCGCAGAGTTGTACAAGATAAGTGCCTATCCCTCCACTTTCCTGCTGGATACCGACGGAAAAATATTGCTAAAAGATCCGGCTCACGACACGCTGAAGATGCTATTGGCAAAAATGTTAGGGTAGCAGTTTATCCCTTTGCGGTTAATGGCCTGGCCCTTTTTTGACTCAGGAGGCGCATTTTTATGCGCCTTTTTTATTTCAAAGATGAAGGCATCATCGCCAATGGCAGCTGCACTTATCCTGGCCTCAGCAATCGTTTATCGCTTTCTTCTCTCTTTCATGGATGTATTGCGTAGTTCGTCGCCATAATTGCTGTCTTTACAAACCATTTATTACGCCTCTCTTTTATTTATTAAGGCCCTTTATTACATTCGCATCAACTACACGCTCAAAGTCTCCTTTCTGCCGCATTTGCCCGGTACTATTTTATCATTTAAAATTGTCAATAATGGTATGCTTAAAAAGAACCAGGCTCATTTTCGCGTGTGCATTTCTACTGATCACTCATGTGCTGCAGGCACAACTGCCAGCAGGTGAGCTGGAAAAAAGGCGGGAGGAAGTAAAGCAAATGGAGTTGTCCTTCTCCGCGGATCTGAACCAGTACGGAGCGGCCTTCGCTTTCCGTAAATATGCATCGCCGGATGCCGTTATCAAAAGGGAAAAGGACAGCCTCATCTATGGACCGGATGCCATTTATCATTTTTACAACCAGGGGCAGCAAAATAAAGCAAAAGGCTATTGGGCGGCGGATAAAGTGGAAATATCCGCGGACGGCACAATGGCTTCCACCTATGGTAAATACCGCTGGGTGATAACTGATGCTGCTGGTAAAGAAACGTCCTACCACGGCATTTTTCATACGGTATGGAAAAAGCAATCCGACGGCACCTGGAAATATGTGTGGGATTGATGCCGGACGAATGCACACTAAGAAGCCAGCGATAACTCCGAAGAAATAAAACTTTGTTCGAGATGACGGAGGTAACGCCTGCTGTAATCGTCGATCTGTTGTTGCGTCACATTTTTCTCCAGGTCATGAAAATGAATACCCTTAATTTTTTCCAATGAAAGAAAGGCATTCATGCGATGAAAGCCAAACAGCACGCCATCATCCACACTTGTCTGGTTGAAAAATTCACCCGGTAAGGTAAAGGCTGTTTCCGGTGCATTCCACGTAGTGGTCACCATGTATTTTCTTCCCTGCATCAATCCGCCTGTTCCGTAATGGAGGTCCGGTGTGGCCGACTTACGCCCGTCACTGTAATACATGCCGTTGCGGTGGCCGGCGGTGAATACGACATCGATGTATTCTTTTAATTTATTGGGCATGCTGAACCACCATACAGGAAAATGATAAATGATCGTATCCGCCCACACATATTTGGCCACTTCTTCCGCCGGATCATAGGGTTGATTAATGTCCGTGACCTGTAATTCAAAACCGTTTCCGGTTGTGAAAAAAGATTGGTCCAGTGCTGTGAGCGTTTTGTTGAAGGCTCCGCCGGAGTGGGCGAAATACTGCCCGCCATTGATAACGAATATCTTTTGCATGTGCTGAATCGATTGTATGGAACAAAATTAGCACAGGCACATGTATAATTAAAATAGGTTAACTTTGGTATATCTATAATTATTATTTGGTATGCAAGGTAATCTCGAATGGTTCCGGACTTTCCGCGCGGTCTACGATACAGGCACCATGAGCGGCGCGGCAAAAGACTTATACATCTCACAACCCGGCGTGGGTTTGCATTTGAACGCACTGGAAGCCTATACCGGGTTTCCCTTGTTCGAACGCACACCGCGTAAAATGATACCGACCGAAAAAGGGAAGCTCCTGTACCAGCAGTTGCTCCATGCACTCACTACCCTGGAAGATATCGAGACGCGGTTCCGGAGAAAATCCGGAGACGTGGCGGCAACCGTTAGTGTGGGCATGTGCGTGGAAACTTTTCAGCATGTATTGGAACAGCATATCCCTGAACTCGGTTTCAACCTCATGATGCAATTCGGCAGCAGTCCGCAATTAATACAATTATTGGAAAATGGTTCGGTAGACCTGGTACTGACCACTACCACGAGCAACGCATCCAACCTGGTTTTTCATTCCTTTGCCAAAGAAAGACTGGTGCTGATTGCCGGCAGGGGCACCGATGTATCGGGGTTCCGTTCCGCACGTCAGAAGAAGGACAAGACTAAACTCGCGGAGTGGATGCGCTCGCAATTGTGGTACAGTACTGCCGCGGATATGGAAGCGTTGACACAATTCTGGCAATCGAATTTTGATGAATTGCCGGGCTTTGTGCCCAATTATATTGTCCCGAATAAATTTTCCATCACACGTTGTTTATCTATCGGGAAAGGGCTGGCCGTTATCCCGGATTTTCTCTGCCGCGAAGCGATCGAGAAAGGGGACATCACCAAACTTTGGGAAGGCTATAAGGCTGCGGAAAACACCTTGTATTTTGGAAGAAGAAAACAACCGCTTTACGAGAACGAGATCAAACGGGTGGAGAAGCTGCTGGTAGCCGCGTTCAAAGACAAATAACAACTTCCATTCAACATTAAAAAACGATGCTTTGTCTGTCTCTTAACCCGGTTGGTCATCATTTATAGAGCATATTTATTGCGGGAGATTTATTTTCAGTGATGCATTTTGATCCGGAAAACGAGATAGTGCGCCTTTGCGCAAAAGGAATGGAAATGGAAGGACAGGGCAAACCCGCAGAAGCTGCGCGATTGTTTGGCGAAGCATGGGAAAAGGCCGGAGATGATGTAGAGAAATTTACGGCGGCGCATTATGTGGCGCGGCACCAGCCGGATGTGCAGGGAAAATTAATATGGGATACACTTGCACTCCAGCACGCATTACAAATAAAGGATGATACCGTAAAAGCGGCTTTGCCTTCCCTTTACCTGAATGTCGGCAAATGTTACGAAGACCTTCACCAGTTTGAAAAGGCGGCGCTTCATTACCAGGCGGGCCTTTCCTGTCAGTCGTTTTTACCGGATGATGGTTATGGACAAATGATTTTTAAAGGACTGAAGGCAGGGCTGGAGAGAGTCGCCGGGTAAAAATATAGGAGTCAAAACTCCCTTAAGTAAGCCAGGTAATCCACCACACTCTGCTCCAGCCGCTCGTCAGATAAGTTATACTCCAGTCCGTAGAAAGCAAAGAAGGGCCGGTAATCTGCTTTCACATAATCAAAGGTCAACTCAAAAGGCGCTGTTAATGTCTTCAGGCTGTAACGGTAGCGCGCGCCGGGAGCATATTCTTCCTCCTCCACACCCAGGCTCATCGCCAATGCAATTTTCTTTCCCTGTAATTTGTAACCGCTTTTACTGCCGTAAGCCCAGCCGTGCAATAGCACTTCGTCGAACCATTTCTTCAGCATCGGCGGCGCATAAAACCAGTAATAAGGAAACTGGAATATAATGCGGTCAAATTGCTCCACCAGTGCCTGTTCGCTGGCCACATCAATGATGCCGTCGGGATAAGTGGTGTCGAGATGATGAAGCCTGAACTCACCGGGATATTTTTTCAATTCCTCCATCCATCTTTTATTAACAACCGAATGGTTGATGTCGGGGTGGGTAATGATGATCAGCGTTTTCATAGCACAAAATTACAGCGGTTACCCTGCTTCCGGTATCTTTGCAGCCGATTGTAGGGTACTATAAAAAAAGTAAGTAATGGGACAAGTAAAGGAAAGTTCGACCAATTTTGAGAACAGGAAAATAATGAATGATGCATGCCCCGAAGTGTACGCAGCCAGTATATTGGGTACCCAGTGGACGCTGGCTATCTGTTCTTATCTTATTTTGGGAAAACACCGTTTTGGTGAACTGCGGAAGAAAATACCGGGCATCACCGAACGCATGCTCACCTTGAAACTGCGTGAACTCGAACAACAGCAGATCGTGAAACGGACCGTGTTTGCCGAAGTGCCACCACGTGTGGAATATGAGCTGACCAAAATCGGAAAAGATCTCGCGCCATTGATCGCTCAATTGGATGCCTGGGGCCGGAAGCACAAAAAATTGGTGAACAGTACGAAATACGCCTGAAAATCAAAAAATAAGTCCGCCACTTTTCTGCATCGGCTAATCCCTTAAATTTAGGGCATAAACACACAAACACTCCGATGGTAGAACACTTTCACCTGTACCTCGCCATGATGGTAGCGATCGTCCTGCTCATCATGCTGGCCAATAAACTTAAAATCGCTTATCCTGTTTTACTGGTCGTAGCAGGATTGCTCATCAGTATCATTCCGGGTGTGCCGGTGTTGCACATCGATCCGGAAATGATTTTTATTATTTTTCTTCCGCCCCTTTTATACGAAGCAGCCTGGGCCATTTCCTGGAAAGAACTGTGGCGCTGGCGGCGCATCATCGGAAGTTTTGCTTTTGTAGTGGTATTTCTTACAGCGTTGTCTGTGGCTTTCGTGGCCAATTATTTCATTCCCGGTTTCTCCCTGGCACTTGGTTTCCTGCTCGGTGGTATTGTATCACCTCCGGATGCCGTAAGTGCCGGCGCCATTCTGCGGTTTGTAAAAGTGCCCAAACGGGTATCGTCGATCCTGGAAGGGGAGAGCCTGCTGAACGATGCTTCGTCGCTCATCATTTTTCGTTTTGCGTTAGTGGCAGTGGCCACCGGTCAGTTCATCTGGTACGATGCTGCGCTGAGTTTTGTGTGGATGGTGATCGGCGGGGTGGGCATTGGAATAGTGGTAGGACTGATCTTTATGAAGGCGCACAAATACCTGCCGACCGATCCCAGCATGGATATTATTCTTACGATCGTAACACCCTATGCGATGTACATCGCGGCGGAGGAAGTGCATAGCTCGGGTGTGCTCGCCGTGGTGAGTGGCGGATTGTTGTTGTCCAACAAACGGCATCTCTTTCTCAGCAGCGCGTCGCGGTTACGGGGTGTGAACGTGTGGGAAAGTCTTGCTTTTGTATTAAACGGATTGGTGTTTTTGTTGATCGGTCTTGACCTGCCGGAGATTACCGACGGGCTGAAAACGGAAGGTGTTGCGATGAATGAAGCCATTGGTTACGGACTGATCGTTACGGCCGTGCTGATCGTTACGCGTATACTTTCCGCCTTTGGCGCGGTAGTGACCACGCTGATCATGCGCAATTTTATTACCGTGGCGGATACAAGAAGCCCGGGTTTGCGCGGTCCATTCTTATTGGGGTGGACAGGCATGCGCGGTGTGGTATCGCTTGCCGCGGCATTATCCATACCTGTGTATATATCGGAGGGCGTGCCATTCCCGCACCGCAACCTTATTTTGTTTATCACGTTTGTCGTGATTCTCGTAACGCTGCTATTGCAGGGATTGACCTTGCCCTATCTGATCAAAGCCATCAAGCTTCCGTCTTATTACGATGACTATGGTGATGAAGAAGCCGCGGAAGTGTTGATCCGCCGGGAACTGGCGCGCAGTTCACTGGAATATCTCTCGGCCAATCACCAGCAGGAGTTGAAAGAGCATCCGATGCTGGAACACATGGCGACGAAGTGGCGTGAAAAAAGCCGCGACGATTCGGATCCCGTTATGCCTGTCGCTACGCGCAGTATTTATTTAAAAGTCCTCGATGCCCAACGCAAGTGGCTGCTCGAACGCAACAAAACCGACGGCCATATGGATGAAGACCTGATCCGGAAATATCTTCACCACATCGATATCGAAGAGGAAAAGATCCGTCACTATTGATATTTACAAAACAATATTGTTTTCCGGCATTACGGGTGCGGGCAAGGCAGATTCATTCAGCATGTCGCGCATATCGATTTCTATGGTGCGGCTGATCTGCGTGATGGGCACGTCGTTGGCACTGCCTTCAAAAGGGTTGACGGAACTTTCGCCAACGGTATCGAGCGTGTGAAAGGCCCATGTAACAACGGCGGAAAAAGGAATATTAAGCCAGATGGAATAACCTTCGAGAAAAGTACCCACTCCCAGTTTGTCGAACTCGCGCAGCAATCCAAATGGTACCATCACCACAAAAATAAAAAGCAGGTAAGTGGCGATAGAAGAAAAATTGCGGGGGTAAGGAAAATTTTTGATCCGTTCGGCGCGGCCCTGGTCGTCGGTAAACTTCATCAATCCCTGCTGCAACTGTGTCCACTGAAAATCGTTGATCAATCCTTTTTGCCGTAAGGCAGCCAGTTCTTCGGACTGAAGGGCCGTGAGCTGTGTAGCACGGTTCTTTTTGGAAAGAATGTACTGCTGTTCTTCGTGTGAAAGGAATTTAAGTAATTCATCTTCCAGTGTGGTCTGGCGCTCGGGTATATTGTAATGTTCTTTTTGAAATTCCTTGTTGTTATAGCGCTGCATGTTTTCCCAGCTGCGTGGTTCCCGCAATTGATAACGCAGGGCGGTCAGCCACGCGAAGTGCCGGTAAAACATCCGTTGAATGATGTTGTTATTATCGGTTCCCAACGCATCGCGCAAAGTGTAAGCAAAACTCCGGCTGTCGTTGATGATGGAACCATAGATCTGCCGTGCTTCCCAGAGCCGGCTGTAGCTGGCATTGTTTTTAAAACCAACAATAAAAGCAACCGATGTTCCGAGTATAGCGACCGGCGCCAGCGGGATGGCCAGGAATTTAAGTCCGAGTTCATAAAGAATAGTCGGCACGGTAGCCAACAGTAACATCCAATAAGTATCCTTACGTGTCCATTTGGCAAATTCGATAGGAGTAAAGCGTTTTCCGGTATGCATGAGAGTGGTGGATTATAGGTTATAAGTGATACGTAGTAAGTTTTAAGTAATAAGTTATAAGTCAACAGCCATGGTCCATGAGGTTCTCGAAGGGCCATGGCTGTTTATTCACAATTGACGATTCACGATTCACGATTGACAATTCGCCGTTTCATTCTCGAAAACGACTCAGGCGCTATGCCTAAATAACTCGCAATATATTTCTGCGGCACGCGCGCTATCAACTCCGGGCGCTGCTGCAATAAATAACCGTACCGTTCTTCAGGCGACAATAAAATAAATCTTTTCAGTTCCTCCTGTGTTTGACCCAGGTCCGCTTCTATCATTTTCCCGATGATCTCGCGTAGTGCGGGTATCTGTTCCAGCATTTCCCCGCCTCCGTTCATTTCTCCGCGAATTACCATACACTCTTCCATGCACTCCAGGTAATGATCGGAGAACCGGTTGTCCGGACCGGCCGAAAAGGACACCACGCCCTGGTGTTCGGTAAAGAAATTGATCGTTTTTTCCACACCTTCATCATTTACATATTGACGAATGCAGCCCTTCAACACAAAATAACAATAGTTCAGTGGCTGCCCTTCCCGGATCAATATACTTCCTTTCGGAAAAGTAATTGTTTGCAATTCGTCTATCAATTGCGACTTATGGTCTGCTAACGACGGAAATCCGTCAAGGAACAGCTCCAACTCATTTTTACCGGGATCCACATTGCTGCCCATACACACAAGTTTTATGAAAGATAAAGAAAGAAATATTATCAACAATCACCTGTGAATTAAGGAAATCTAATAGTTTTATAGCATGAAACGTTTGTTGTTTTTTATCGTGATTTTATGTGGTTCCTGCCTTTCAGCGAAAGCCCAGACCGTGAAGGAACCCAAACCTTATACGCAGGATTGGGCCAAACCTTATGCTCCATTCCGCATAGCGGGCAACCTGTATTATGTAGGTACCTATGATCTGGCCTGTTACCTCGTTACTTCGCCGCAGGGACATATCCTGATCAATACCGGCCTTGCAGCATCTGCTGATATGATCCGCAAGAGCGTGGAGCAACTCGGGTTTAAATTCAGTGATATAAAAATATTATTGACCACGCAGGCACATTACGATCACCTCGGTGCTATGGCCGCCATACAGGACATGACCGGGGCACGTTTTTTCGTCGACCGCGGCGATTCGGCAGTGGTGGTCGACGGCGGCACTTCGGATTATGCATTGGGTGGCGACAACCCTGTTTTTCGACCCGTACGTATCGATAAATTACTCAACGACGGCGATACCATCAGCCTCGGCAATAACCACCTGAAGATGTTGCACCATCCGGGGCATACGCAAGGCTCCTGCAGTTTCCTGCTCGATGTTAAAGATGAACAGAAAACCTGGCATGTCCTTATCGCCAACATTCCAACGATTGTTACCGACAAACATTTCAACGATATTCCCGCCTATCCCCATATCGCCGAAGATTATGCTTATACGTTGGACGCCATGAAGGCACTTCGTTTCGATATATGGGTGGCTTCACATGCCGGCCAGTTCGACCTGCACAAAAAGCACAAGCCCGGTGCCCGCTATAATCCTGCTGCTTTCAGCGATCGCGCAGGTTATGATGAAGCGCTCAAAGATTGTCGCGAAGACTTTGAAAAGTCTACCGCCAACAAAATGGAACAGCGAAAAATTACCCGTTGACGGTTAATGCTTTTCCGCTGATTGTTAACTGTCGTTCATAGTTATATTCCTGTGTCTGCGGGCTTTCCGGTTTTCACTCCTGTTACAAAGCTGCGTTTCAAACGTATTACCATCAAACTAACTAAACCAAGTTATTATGATGGACAAAAACGTATTGCAGCAACTAGAGGAACTGAAAAAGAATTACAAAAAGCTAAAAACCATTATAGCGGTATCGGCCTGTCTGCTGATGACAGGCTTGCTGACATTGAGTTTTGTCAGGGAAAACAAATTCGGGCTGATCAGGGCCAAAGGTATTATCATCGAAGATGAAACCGGCCGCGACCGTATTCTCATCGGAGCACCCATTCCTCCTTCCAAAGACCGCGTGCGGACAGATACCGCGCTGGTCAGAAAATTCTGGGCCGGCAAATTCCGCGATCCCAATCAATACATGAAATGGTACGCATCCTATAAAAATTCTGCTGAGGGAATTGTATTCATGAACGACAAAGGGTTTGATGTGGTGCAGGTAGGCGACAATCTTTCCGATGCCAATGTGGGCGTACGCATGTTCCGCTCCACGGGCATCTTGTGGAATACACAGGATGGATGGGAACGCGGCGGTGCCGGTGTCAATACCACCAAAGACGGTAAATCAAGACCCGTCATCGGACTGGATGATGATTCCGGTGAAGCCATGCACATGGTTTGTCTCGAAGACGGCAGCAAAGCGCTGATCATCGGCGACGAAAATGGCTCCATGAGAATCGGAACGGCATCAAAGGAAGGAGAATTGTTTCAGAACAAAACCCGTTTCACCGGCGTCCGGTATTTTGATAAAACAGGGAAACTGGTATGGGAGCAGCAGATGAATGCGACGAAATAACTAGCCTGTTTTTATCCGCCGGAAGAAATCGTCCCTGTAGCTGTTCCCCACCGGAATGGCTGCAGTGGCGGTTTCAAGCGTATTGCCATTGATGGCGCTGATCTGTGACAACTGTACAATGTAGGACCGGTGCACACGCATGAACGATGCTGCCGGCAACATCTCTTCAAATGTTTTCAGTTGCATACCCGCCAGCAGCCGTTTGCCATTCGTCATGTAAAGCGAACAGAAATCCCGCTCGGCCTGTATATAAACGATATCTGCGAAAGCTACTTTGATCAGCTTCAGGTTTTGGCGGAGAAAAAAATGATCTGTTTGAACCGGTGCCGGTTTTGCATGAAGCTGCAATCGTTCGCGCACACGTTGCACCGCCTGGTAGAAGCGTTCAAAACTGACCGGCTTCAACAGGTAGTCGACCGAATTTAGTTCAAATCCTTCCACCGCATGATTATCGTAAGCGGTGGTAAAAATCACGAGTGGCGGGTTCCGCAACGAACGCAGGAATTCCGTACCCGTGATCACCGGCATGTGGATATCAAGAAAGAGTAAATCTATTTCGTGTTCGTACAAGGCTTCCGTTGCTTCAGCAGCGTTGCGGCATTCCTGTACCAGTTGAAGTTCGGGCAGCTTCGAGATATGCACTCTCAACACGTCACGCGCAATCGGTTCATCGTCTATTATCAGGCATTTGATCGGGTTCATGTCAGTGTTAATTGAATGGTTGCCGTATATGTGTCGCTGCTGGTCCTCACTTCGTAATAATGAAGCCCCGGGTAGTAGAGGATGAGTCTTTTATGAAGGTTGTTCAACCCGATGCCTCCTGCTGTTGCAGGTTGATAATCGGGAGAGATGGTATTGGTGACACTGAAATACAGGCCGGCCTTCTGTACTTCAAGATGAATGAGTATAAACGATCCTGGTTGATCAGGGCAAAATTTAAAGGCATTTTCCAGCAGGGGCATGAAGAGAATGGGTGCGATCTGGTAGGCGTGCTGATCGATCGAATGGGTAAACTCCAGTGTTGTATAGTTTAACCGTACCCGTTCCAGTTCTGCATAATCCGCCATCAATTTGATCTCCCGGCCAAGCGCCATGTATTGCTTGTTGGACTCATAAAGCAGGTAGCGCAGCAGGTCCGACAAACGTGTCACCAGGCTGGCCGATTTTTCCTGTTTGCCGGAAAGAATGAGGCCGTAGATATTGTTCATCGAATTGAACAGAAAATGCGGATTTAATTGCGCTTTCAAAAAATTAAATTCCAATTCAATATTTTCTTTTGCCAGTTGCAATGCTTTTGTCTGCTGCCGCCATCCGTTCAGCGCAAATTTAATACAGAGCGGAATACTCAGCATCAGCAGCAGCGATACAGGTGTGCCGAGCGTAACGAAACGTTTAAGAAAGATATTGATCAGGTCAGACGTGATCAGCGCATAGTACGCCGGTTGTGTCACCCTTAGGTCGGCCAGGCAGGAAGGACATGCTGTTATCAATTGCTGTTCGGTCCACGCGTCTGCAAGAGTGTAAATAATCACTACCGATACCATGATAAAAAAACTCAGCAGGTATTTTTTCTTCAGAACAAGCGGCCATAGCAGGTAAATGATGAAGTAGTAGACCCCGGCAGCAAAAAGGGTATTGGCCAGTATCAACAGTATCGTGAGCGAAAAAGGAAACTGGCTGTATACATTGAACGTGATAGCCGTTAGATACAGGCGTGCCGCAAAAAATAGTATCCAGAACAGCACATGCATGACCAATCGCTGTCTGAAGCCCGGATTATGCAGGAAGGAAATAGTCATATTACTTTTCTTTTTGCCGGCACAGCATTGCCGCCTGTAATTTTGCCGTAATAAAGATAGAGGAACAGAATGGTTATGGTGGCGGTGATAAAAAAAGCGATCATCCCGGTTATTTCCGCTTGTAGCGCGTAACCTTTTTCAACGGAGATGATGTTATAACCAGGCATATTTTTTAAGCCCCACAGCCATTGTCCGGTATTCCAGCCAAAATGCAAGCCGAGTGGCAAGCCAATGCCTTTGCTTTTTACAGCAGCTATACCATACAGCAGGGCACCCATTCCGGATCCGATTACTGCAGTAATCAGGTTCATTCCTCCCAGTAAATGTTCCAGTACAAAAATAAGCAGGATGAAGATTTGGCCGGGTACAGGGCCTGCCGTCCGGCATAACGCCTGAAGTGCGCAGGAACGAAAAACAATTTCTTCCCGCAATGCAAGCAATAGAAAGAGCAATGCATAACTGATTGCTAAGGAAAACGGCAGGGCATTGGTAGTGATGGTTATATGTCCCCATGTTTTTAATGCCCATAGCTGAACGGTGGCCATCCCCAGGCCTGTACCAATGCCCGCGCTGAGGCGGTAAATGGTTTTTGCGTCAGGAATTAAACCCGCATTGTGCAGGGATAGCGGTTCCGTCTTGCAGAAAACGTAAACAAGTACGAGCGTGCCTGCTACAGCCAGCATGAGCCTGATATGCCTGGCCATACCTGTTGAAGCGAGGCTGTCTGCGGCAATGAACACTAATACCGTCAGCAGGTAAAAGACGATGACACGTAAAAATGTCCTGGTATTATTGGTAATAAGGGCTGCCATATTAAGCTATTGTTGATGATTGAGGCTGACGGAGATTCCGGCCCATAAACAATAACAGCACAATGGCGAGGGATACTACCAATAAGTAAGGAGCTATCACATTCAGAAAATTGTAATCCGCAACATGACCGGAAACAATAACAAGACTATCGGGTGTAGTACCGGGCTGTGTTCGTGGTATCAACGCCTGTGCATAGTTCCAGCCGCAATGCAAACCGATCGGGAGCATCAGGTTGCGCGTCCGGATATAGGCGAGGCCAAACAATAGCGAACCCATTCCGGTGCAAAGCATGGTGATGAAGATTTCCCCGCCACTCATGCCTTGCTTCACATGCATGAGGCCGAAAGGAATGGCAATGGCCAGTTGTGCAATCCACGGAGCGTAACGTTGCAGCATTACCTGGAAGGGGAAACCGCGGAAAACAGCTTCCTGCACAAAAGCCGACCAGAGACAGAAGATAAAGGTGAGTAAAATAAGCGGGAGGGAGGGGTGACGATTGAACTGCCAACTGTCACCGGTCAACAAAAAAGTGATAAATGCGGTTACCAAAAGCATGCAAATTCCGCAGGCCAGTCCCGCAGCAAACTGTATTAAATGTTGCCGGCGTTGCGGAAAGAAGCCGCAACCAATGGTTGCCTTGCGCAGGGAACCCGTAAATGCCATGGCCGCTAATACCGCTATGGCCAGGAAGAACGAAAAGTCATTCAGGACGGTGACGGTACCTGCGAGCAGGGTGCCTAACCAGAGAATAATAAAATAAACGGATACTTTTATCCAGGCCGGCAATGTCTTTAATGCGCTGATCATCTTTTTTAGTACAAATAGCGCCCAATGCGACAGCCTGCACAAAAGATATCTGCGAACGGTTAATTATTTCCGGCGAATGAAGCGTTGAGGGCAACGAAAAAAAACGGATCAACGGATTTTTTTCATCGGAAATACCTGCCTGCGTTCCCGGCCCTGCAACGTGCCGCCGATCGAGGCTACCAGCGAATCGGGACGGATCAGTTTGTAAGAGATCCATTGCGGAAAATCATGCGCAGGATTGGTAAATAATAATTCATTGTCCTTCACCACCGTGGCCGCAAAGCGAACAGCCTGACCGCCGTTCTGATCCTGTACGGTTGGAATATAGAAAAGACTGTCCCGTTCCCGGGTCAGCCGGATCGTTTCCATTGGTACAGTATCTTTTTCGTGCAAACGATAAGAGTGGCCGAGCAGCAAGCTGTCGTTTGCCGTTTCCCATGTTTCAAAAATACTGCCTCTCGCGGTTTTGTATTCCCAGGTGCCGGTAAGCCATTTAGCCGGATGGGTCTGGTTGTGCATAAATGGCAGCAACAGGCATAACAGGATCGTAAAAGCGAAATTATTTCTTTTCATAAATGCATTCTTTTTGGTTTGGCAAAAAGAAGAAATAGTGTGCAGATCGAATTGTACAAATGCGTCATCAGTCCTGCGTACCGTAAAATAAGGACGACATCCGGAGATTGTCGCCATAAAATTCCCGTGGCGTATAACCCGTAAATTCTTTGAAGTCGCGGATAAAATGCGCCTGGTCATAATATTCACCGTCGTAAGCCAGTGCCGTAAAGGAAGAGAACTGTCCGTCGAGCAGGCGGCGGATCACGGACTGAAAACGGATGATCCGCCCGAGTTGTTTGGGACTCAATCCCACGCTTGCCGAAAAGCGTCGTTCCAGTTGGCGCCGGTCGATGGGCAGCGGTTGGCAGATATCTTTTACGGTTACCCGGCCGTTCGCTTCGAGCAGCGTATCCACAGCTCTTGCCACAATTTCATCGGATGACCCGAGCCGCAGATTCAAAAAGTTCTCGATAATGGCAATGCGGTCATGCACCGACGAAGCTGTATGTATTTGCCGTTCCAGCGCCAGGCCGTCTTCTCCGTACAATTGCTCCAACGCGACTGCGCGATTTTCCAGTTCCTTCAACGGAACAGAAAGCCAGGGAAGCAATCCTTCATGCTGAAAACGAACGGCGAAAATAGCGGTCCTGCCCGTGGGTTCGATCGTCAAGGGACGCGTAAGTTGCCCGATCACAAAGGAGCGTGGCTGAATGATACTGGTATTATCGGGCAGGTATTGTTGATACAGATCACCGAGATGAAAAATCATTTCCATGCGGCCATCGGGAACAATGGTTTGTTTTGCCGCGGGACTATCAGCGTCGTCGTCGAGTGTCCAGTAACAATCGATCAGATCGGAAAGGCCGGGTGCTGGAGAAAAAGTCTGGTACTGCATGGAAAGGCAAATAGTAGTTGGTTTTCTTTTTTGGGCGTGTCCGCGCCTGCGGCGCGGCCGGGCTATGCAGGGCTTTGGTACCGGCTTTAGCCGGTACTTCCCCTTTCTATCCCTCACGCAGCAATAGCCGCTTTTGATTTGCGCGTCGCCTTTTCTTTAAAACTTCCTTTGATATCCTTAAAAGCCCATTCTGCCATGGCACGGATCACCGGTTGCAATCCATGTCCTGCAGCGGTGAGCCGGTAAGTAACATAGGGCGGCACCACCGGCCGCGCCTCGCGGATCACAAGGTTGTCCTGCTCCAATTGTTTAAGATGCTGGATCAGCATTTTCTCCGTGATGGCGGGTATGGCTTTTTTTAATTCGCTGTAGCGTTTGTCACCGGCCGCGAGATGATACAGGATGATCGGTTTCCAATAGCCGCCGATCTTTTCCATTACATAGGTCACCGGGCATTCGGCCTGCGCAATGCGCTTATTGGCCTGAATAGTTGATTGTTCTTTCACTGCTGCCATGATACATACTTTGGGGTAAGTACTTGTAAAAAAGTAAGTACAAAGTTAGCTTTGCTTTTCAATAAAACAAATAAATACCATGAAGATTACAATTGCAGGTTCGCTCGGTAATATCAGCAAACCGCTGGCACAAACCCTCATCGCAGCTGGCCACGATATAACAGTTATCAGCAGCCAGGATGCCCGTCGCAGCGACATTGAAGCGCTCGGTGCAAAAGCGGCTATCGGCTCCATCGATGACGCCGGTTTCCTGACCTCAGCCTTTACAGGTGCTGATGCTGTTTATACCATGACTCCGCCCAATCTCGGTGGACAAAATATCAAAGCTCATACTGCCGCCGCCGGGGAAGCGCTCGCCGAAGCTATTCGCCGCAGTGGTGTTAAACGTGTGGTGATGCTGAGCAGTATCGGCGCCGATCTCCCCGAAGGCAATGGCCCCATCGGTGGTTTGTATGCCGTTGAGCAAAGCTATCAGCAACTGAAAGAGGTGGCGGTTACTTATCTCCGTGCCGGCTATTTTTATATCAATTCCTACAATGATATTCCGCTGATCAAACACCAGGATATCCTTGGCGGCAACTATCCGGCCGGTACCAAAATCCCCTTCGTTCATCCGGAAGATATCGCCGCAGCCGCAGCCAAAGCTTTGCAGGAGCCGGGCAATGGTCATGAAGTGCGTTATGTGGTGAGCGACTACCGCACAGCGGCTGAAGTAGCCACGGCACTCGGCACAGCAGTGGGCAAACCCGGACTTCCCTGGGTTGAATTCACCGATGAACAGTCACTGGAAGGGATGAAAGCGGCGGGCGTTCCCGAAGAAATTGCCGGTTTGTATACGGAGATGGGCGCAGGTTTCCGCAAAGGGATCATTCCCGCCGATTTCATCAAACAAGGCGCGCCGGTAACAGGAGCCATCAGGCTGGAAGAATTTGCGAAGGAATTCGCAGGCAAGTATTGAGTAATAAGTAATAAGTATTGAGTGATAAGTTTAAGGACTTTGCCTCTTCCCGCTTTTGAATTTTGACTTTTTACTTTTGACTTAAAACAAGAAGGGCTGAATAACCTGGAAAGGTTGCTCAGCCCTGTCTTTTAGCCCTCTAAACCAGTTCAAAGAAAAGAAGATAGTCTGCCGATTTTTCAGAATTTCGATGAGTTGCCCCCACTTTTCGATGAATGCCCGTTTTTTATAGCCCGAAAGGCATAAGATAAAAGGCATAAGGTGTAGGGTGTAAGACATAGGGTATAGGGTTGTAGGAAGACACGAGCCAAAGCGGCTGTTTATTCACGATTCACCATTGACCATTCACCATTCACCATTGACCATTCACTCTTTTGAATTATACCCGAGCAATCTCAATGCATTCATCACCACCACCAGCGTAGAACCTTCATGCGCCATCACCGCCGGTCCGATCGTTGCCACTCCGGCAATGGTGAGCGGCACAAGCAAGGCGACCATTCCCAGGCTGATAATCAGGTTCTGCCGGATGATCTGCCGCGACTTGCGGCTCAGTCCCACGGCAAAAGGCAGTAACGATAAACGATCGCCCATCAGGGCAACATCGGCAGTTTCCAATGCTACATCGCTTCCGGCTGCGCCCATGGCAATGCCAACCGTACTGCGCGCCATCGCCGGCGCATCATTGACACCGTCGCCGATCATGGCCACTTTTTTCTCGCGCTTCACCAACTCTTCCATGGCCTGCACTTTTTGTTCGGGCAACAAACCGCCGCGGGCTTCGTCGATGCCGGTTTGCGCAGCTACGGCATCTGCTACATTTTGGTTGTCGCCGCTTAACATCACCACGGTGCGGATACCTGCTTTTCTCAACTGGCGAATGGTTTCTTTGGCTTCCACGCGTGGCGTATCCATCAATCCCAGCAGACCGATGTACTCCTCATTTCTCCGGATAAGTATGATGGTGTTTCCTGCTTTTTCCGCTTCATGCACTGCATCGGTTACCGCAACGGGTGGGTTTTCTTTTTCAAACAAAGCGAGATTACCCGCTGCTATTTTTTGTCCATTGATCATAGCCTGAACGCCTTTTCCCTGTATGGCCTGTACCTGTTCCGCAGCATCGATCGTTGCGTTATTTAATTTTTCTTTTCCTCCTTTTACCACGGCCTGTGCCAGCGGATGGTCGCTGCCGGATTCGATGGATACCGCTATCTGAAGTAATTGCGCTTCAGTTATTTTATCGGACAATGTTTTTATCAATGTAAGTTTTGGCTTTCCTTCAGTAAGCGTACCGGTTTTGTCGAATGCCATAGCCTGCAAGGTGCCCAGGTCTTCCAACGGTCGTCCGCCTTTGATCAGTACACCGGCCCGTGCCGCACGTGCTATGCCGCTCAGTACCGCACTCGGCGTGGAGATCGCCAATGCGCAGGGGCTTGCAGCCACCAGCACCGACATCGCGCGGTAGAAACTTTCCCTGAACGATTCATCTATCACGAGAAACGCAAAGCAGAGCGATACCACCAATATCAATACCGAGGGGACAAAATATTTCTCAAACCGGTCGGTGAATTGTTGCGTGGGTGATTTTTGTGTTTGCGCCTCATTCACCATTTGTATCAGCCTTGCCAGCGTAGAGTCGGCGGCTTTAGCGGATACTTTTATTTCCAATGATCCATCACCGTTGATCGTGCCGGCAAATACCCGGTTTGCATCGGGTACCTTACCGTTTGTTTGTGCGTTTGCAGGGATAGCCATTTTTTCTGCCGGCATGCTTTCGCCCGTAATGGGTGCCTGGTTCACGCTGCTGCTGCCTTTTACGATTACGCCGTCTGCCGCGATCTTGCTGTGCGGTTTTACGAGAATGATGTCTCCGGTTTGCAATGTTTCAACAGCTACTTCCTTTGTTTGTCCATTTACAGAAAGCAGGGCTGTTTTGGGCCGCAGATCAGCCAGGGACGCGATGGATTTGCGTGCTTTTTCCAACGCAAAATGTTCCAGCGCATGACCCAGGCTGAAGAGAAATAATAACAACGAACCCTCAAACCAATTTCCCAATATCGCTGCGCCGGCAGCGGCTACCAGCATCAGAAAGTCTATTTCAAATCCTCCTTTGGCGATGGTCTGCACAGCTTCTTTTGCTGTATAATAGCCACCTGTGAGGTAAGCCAGGCCAAACAAAGCCAAGGTGATACCGGGATGAACGTCCGCCCATTTTTCCAATGCCCATGCCACGCCGGTAAACAGCCCGCAGATAAGACTGAAGTATAACTCACTGTTGGGTCCGAGCAGCCCTCCGTGATGATGGCCTTCTTCTCCATGCGCGTGTTCATGATCGTGCGCTGTCTGCTGCTGTGCAGGCTCAACAACGCTTAATCCCTCTTTTTTCAACAACAGCATTACTTCATCCCGGTTAGTTAACGTGTTGTCGTATTCAATCAGGATATTTCCCGTACCCGATACTGAAGCACCCAGTATTCCCTTTTTATTGCGCAGTCGTGTTTCAATAAGACTGGTCTGCCGCTGATGGCGGATGCCACGCACTTCAAGTAACAGATGGCGATAACGTTCCGTGATGCGTGCGCCGGCTTCCTTCGCGATCTTTTCCACTTCTTTAATCGTGGTTACCGACGTGTCAATGTGTAAACAAAGCTGAGCCGGTTGTTCGTCCTTAGCCGGTAGTACATGCACCTTCTCCAGTCCGGGTTCATCTTTCAATTCTTCCAGTATGCGGCGGACACAGGCATCTTTTTCGTCGGGAACGTCCGGCAACAGCAGGTCGATGTTCAGTTGTATTTTTTTCATGTTGATGAGAATACGTGAATGGTCAATGGTGAATGGTCAATGGTCAATTGTGAATAAACAGCGGTCTTGCTTCGTGTCCTCACGAGCCAGCAGAAGGTTTTACGAACAGCTTTCGAAAGTTTCAAACCCTATACCTCCCCATGGCTGTTTACCTATAACCTGCTACTTACTACTTTTTTGACTTTTTACTTTTGAATTTTGACTTAATGCCCGTGTGCGTCTTCACCGGAATTGGTCAGTTTGGCCAATACAAAAAACGCACCTTTTGTTACAATGCGGGCATTGGCAGGAATTTCCTGTAATAACGTGATCTGTGTATAACCGACCTCCGTTGTGCCACGCGCAACGGGCACTTTCTTAAAATAAACAGTTTCTCCGGCTGGCGTTGTTTCTTCGTGGTCATGACCGTGATCCGTTGCTTCTTTCCTGGCTTCGGGTTCACTTACCACAAACACATAATCCTGGCCCTGGTACGCAATGATGGCGTCGGAGGGAACCGCAGGTGTAGCAATTTTGTCAAGACTGATCAGCGCCGTGATGCTCATGCCGTCGATCAGTCCGGTTTTATCACCGATCACACGCGCATGCACGCTCACCGCTTTTGTTTCATCTTCAAAGGATGATCCCAATGAATAAATCTCCGCATCGTATTCTTTACCGGGATTATTGGTCATTGTGAAGTGAATACGCTGGTTGTTGCGCAGTTTGTTCAGGTCTTTTTCATAAACAAAAAGATCAAGGTGCAGTTGACTGTTGTCCACCACCTCCGCTACGGGCGTACTCACATCCACATAGCTACCCATTTTTGCAGTAACCGTACTCACTACACCGGATATCGGTGTGCGCAGGGAGAGAACGGATACCAGTTTACCTGCGGATAATTTGTCCGGGTCAATGCCCATCAACCGCAATTGTTGCGATAAAGCCAGCCGCCTCGTATGGAGCGCTTGCCGCTCGGCTTCTGCCGCCTGCAGATTCTTCAGAGCGCCCGCATTGCCCCGGTTGAGTTCCTGCTGACGCTGGTATTCCTGCTCTGCCAGGCGGATCCGCGCATTCACCGTCAGGTAATCTTCCTGCGTACGCATAAAATCAGGATTGCTGATGGTCGCTACTACCTGGCCTTTTTGTACATGACTACCGGGTTGCACCAGCAGGGTTTTGATCGAGCCGGCATAAACGGGACTGATAACCGCCTTGTTTTGGTTCGGCACTCTCAGCGCACCGGTCGTACGCAGCGATGCGGTCAATTGTTTTTCTTCAATAACGCCGGTCTGCAAACCAATACTACGGATCTGCTCACCGGTCATACTGATCAGCTCACTGTGTGTTTCTTCTTCCTGCACTGCGGGTGCTGCAGGCTTAACACTATCTTTTTGTCCGCAGGAAAAGAGCGCCAATGAAAGGATCAGTATCGGGAAAAAATATTTTTTCATAAAAGGAGAACTAAGGATGAAGGAAATAATCATAATGAATAACGGATTGATTGTAGGCGTTCAATTGCTCCAGGTAATTCCGTTGTATGTCGATAGCCTGGCTCAGGTACTGGGATAATTCTGCAAAGCTGATCTCACCCGCGCGATAGGCCAGTCCTGCCGCACTGATGATGGCTTCAGCCTGCCGCAGTCCGGCGTTTTCATAAAATTTCAGCAACGAATTATTTTTCTCTACTTCTTTGGCGGCCTGTTCTTTTTCCGTCTCAAATAGTTGTTGCTGATAAGCCAGTTGCTTTTGCTGCACTGCTACTTCCTGCTGCGCCGCTTTTACTTTTTGCCGCATGGCTCCTCTGCCAAATAGCGGGAATGCCGCGCTGACCGAAAAACCACTGAAGGGATCACGCATGCCATAGAGACGCTGGCTGAAAAAACGCCCCGAGAATTCCGGTCGGTTTTCATTCCTGGCCACATTGACAGAGGCGCTCGCAATATCGATCTGCTGCTGCCGCAATGCCATCAGCGGATGCAGACTATCTATAGCGCCAAGCGGGGTCAGCTTTTCAAGTTTCTTGTCTTCAGCGAGATAAACCATGTTGGTATTCAGCAGTTGCTGGAGTGCACGTTGTTGTATTTCCATGTCTCTCATTACCTGCTGGCGTTGCGCTTCGATCTCCTGCAAGCGCACATTGGCCGCAATGCTGTCAAGTCCCGGACTATCACCGGTTTTTACTTTGAGCGTGGCCGCCTGCGCAAGCGAGCGGTACAAACTATCCAGCCGCATAAATAATTTTTGCTTGTCCTGTAAAAACCACAATTGATAATATACTGTGCGCGTACGCCGCCGGATGTCAGCATCGAGTTGTTTTGTATTGAGTTGATAGTAGGCCAGCTCTTCACTGTATACTTTCTTTTGTGCCGCGTACAATCCAGGCCAGGCAATGCTTTGCGTAACGCCGATTTTCAGGATGCCTTTGTTGTCGCTTGGCCGTAAATCTTCATTCTCGGCAAATACACCTGTTTTGGGTAACATACCGGCACTGCGGATAAGTGTTTGCGCACGGCTGATCTGCTGCTCATTAATGCCATATTGCAGGTTGCTGCCCGATTGCTGCAGCAATGGATCGATGCCGGTGCGCTGTTGCGCATTCAATGCGGAAAAAGAAAGCAACAGTCCGGCGATCAATGCGGAAACCGGCGGTTTCATTTTTTTCTTTTTTACGGAGTAAAATAAAATATAGAGAAGGGGTAAAACGAACAGGGTAAGAAATGTTGCCGTTACCAATCCGCCGATCACAACGGTAGCCAGCGGTTTTTGTACTTCGGCGCCTGCACCGGCAGACAAAGCCATCGGAATAAACCCGAGCGATGCTACGGTGGCAGTCATCAATACAGGCCGCAGGCGGATGCGCGTGCCTTCGATTACGCGCTGATAGATATCCTGCACGCCTTCTTTTTGCAATTGATTGAACGTACTGATGAGTACGATCCCATTCAGCACGGCCACACCGAACAAGGCAATAAAGCCAACACCGGCTGAAATGCTGAAAGGCATATCGCGCAGCAACAAAGCAAACACGCCACCGATGGCACTCATGGGAATGGCAGTAAAAATCAAAGCGGCCTCTCCGGCAGAGCGGAACGTAAAATAAAGCAACACAAAGATCAATGCCAGGGCAATGGGAACGGCAATCTTCAATCGCCCGGAGGCTTCCTGCAGATTTTCAAATGTGCCGCCGTAAGTATAATAATATCCGGTGGGCAGGAGCGAAGCGGCATCCAGCTTTTCCTGTATATTTTTTACCACGCTGCTTACATCACGGTTGGTAACGTTGAAGCCGATCACAATTCTCCTGCGGCCATCTTCCCGGCTGATCTGCGCCGGACCTTCGCGGAACTCAACACGTGCTAGTTGCGATAAAGGAATTTGTCCGCCGTCCGGCAGGGATACAAAAAGATTGCTTACATCTTCGAGTGAACGCCGGCTGGCGCTGTCGAGCCTCACCACCAGGTCAAACTGTCTTTCGTTTTCATAAATCACACCGGCAGATTGTCCGGCAAACGCAGTGCTTACCGTCTGGTTAATGTCTGCTACATTCATCCCGTACGAAGCGAGTTTTGCCCGGTCATAATCAATCGTGATCTGCGGCAGTCCTGTTGTTTTTTCAATTTGCGGAACAGAAGTGCCGGGCACGCTGCGGATGACCTGGGCTACTTTACCAGCCAGCTTCGCTAAGGTGTCGATGTTTTCTCCGAATATTTTCACCGCTACATCCTGGCGAATACCGGTCATCAGTTCATTGAAACGCATTTGTATCGGTTGGTTCGCTTCGAAGAAAACACCGGGAATGGTTTCCAGTTTTTTGCTGATCAACCGCGCCAGTTCGTTGTAATCTTTTGTTGTTGTCCATTCGCTGACCGGTTTCAGTACAATGATCAGATCCGATGCTTCGGGAGGCATGGGGTCGGTGGGCACTTCGGGTGAACCTGTTTTGGCTACCACCATTTTTACTTCGGGGAAGGAACGGATGATGCGGCTTGCCTGCATGGATGTTTCAACGCTCTGGCTCAGCGAGGTTCCCTGCGGCAGGATGCAATGAAAAGCATAATCACCTTCGCGCAACTGCGGAATGAATTCGCCACCCATGCGGCTGAAGAGCCAGATGCTTGCAATGAATAATACCACCGTAACGGTTATCACGGCTTTGCGGAAACGCATGGCCAGTTGCAGCAGTGGCGTATATCTTTTTTCCAGCCAGCTCATCATGCGATCCGATACAGATCTTTTTTGGGAAATACGTTTCGGTAAGATCAATGCCGACATCATCGGAATATAGGTGAGGGAAAGCAACAGGGCGCCGAGAATGGCAAAACTCACGGTCTGCGCCATCGGCCGAAACATTTTTCCTTCAATCCCTACCAGTGTAAGCACCGGGATGTATACAATCAAAATAATGATCTCGCCAAATGCGGCGCTGTTACGGATTTTCGAAGCAGATTGATAAACCTCTTCATCCATCTGTGCCTGCGTGAGCGGTTGTTTGTTTTTACGAATGGCCAGGTGATGCAAAGTGGCTTCCACAATGATCACGGCGCCGTCAACGATCAGGCCAAAGTCAATGGCACCAAGGCTCATAAGATTGGCGCTTACGCCAAAGGCGTGCATCATGCCCAGGGCAAATAATAATGAGAGCGGAATGGCGGAGGCTACGATCAGCCCGGCGCGTAGATTTCCCAAAAACAAAACCAGCACGAAGATCACGATCAGTGCGCCTTCCACGAGGTTGGTCTTTACGGTTCGGATGGCGCGATCGACCAGGTCGGTTCTGTCGAGAAACGGTTCAATGATCACGTCTTCCGGCAATGAACGTTGAATGGTGTTCATCTTTTCTTTTACGCGTTGCACAACAGCTGCAGAGTTGGCGCCTTTGAGCATCATCACAATCCCGCCCACTACTTCTTTTTCTCCGTTGAAGGAGAGCGCGCCGTAACGTACTGCACTACCCAGGTCAACGGTTGCCACATCTCTTACCAATACCGGAATCGCATTCACCCGCTTGATAACGATATTACGGATGTCTTCGAGGCCGCTGGCGATTCCCAGGCCACGGATGAAATAAGCATTCGGTTTTTTATCGATATAGGCACCGCCCGTATTGGCATTATTTTTCTCCAATGCGGAGAACAATTCACTTATCGTTACGTTCATGGCTTTAAGCCTTTCTGTATTGATGGCTACTTCGTATTGCTTGAGCAGGCCACCGAAGCTGTTCACTTCGGCCACACCGGGCGTACCATAAAGTTGACGTGCCACGATCCAGTCCTGCATGGTGCGCAGGTCCATAGCGGAGTATTTGTCTTCGGCGCCTTTTTTCGGATGCAGTACATATTGATATACTTCTCCCAGACCGGTACTTACCGGCGCGAGCTCCGGTTTGCCAAGCCCGGGAGGAATTCTTTCTTCTGCTTCTTTTAACCGTTCGTTGATCAACTGCCTTGCGAAATAAATATCTGTTTTGTCACTGAACACAACCGTGATCACGGACAGGCCGAAACGCGAGATGGAACGCATCTCTTCGATGTCGGGCAGATTGGCAAGGCTTTGTTCGATGGGATAAGTAACGAGTTGTTCGGTTTCCTGCGCGGCGAGGGTAGGTGTGATGGTAATCACCTGCACCTGGTTGTTGGTGATATCGGGTACGGCATCCACGGGTAACCGCGTGGCACTCCAGATACCCCAGATGATCAGCGCCAACGTAAACAACCCGATGATCAGTTTGTTTTTTATGGAAAAACGGATAATGCTGTTGAGCATAATAACAGTTTATGTCACCGGGCATACCATAATAAAAGGCCTGACGACCTGTATATACAGTTTGTCCGGATCAGGAAAGTAAACGGGAATAATTACCGGTTCACGCAACCGGCATCGGTAGAAAGGATCAACTGATCAATTGAGGAGGTTGCCATACGGGAATGGCCATCTGGCGAAGAGAACCTGAGCGGAACCCGCAGATACCGGGATGATGGTGTACTGCCGCGGTGGTAAATTCGATAGCCGGAGCCGTGACCGAACTCGTGGCACAGCAGGCGCAACTGCATAAAGGCGAACAAACGTCTTTATGATCTTCGTGCTGATGCGGGTCGTGCTGGGAGGAAAGCGTATAAATGGCGGCAGACGGCTCCGATCCCGGATTGTCCCGGCAAGGCAATATGCTCAATGCAAGCATCATGAAAGCCATAAATGAAGCGAAATACCGCATGGGTGCAAAAATAATAATTCATTATATACGTTTGGGAAATATTAAAACAACCGCGTTGCAGAAAGGATTTTAACAGGTGATGAAGACGGTTATCAATGAACGGACTATATCTTAGCGCTTATGTTTAGAATTTCTTGTGTTATCCTGCTGTTGATGACCTTATCTGTACGGGCCCAGCAGCCGGTGATTGTTTCGACGGATGTCGACCATTTCTGGCAGGCGTACGACAAAATCAGGAGTACCCCGGATACGCTGCTCCAACAAAAATATCTACAGGAACTTTACCTTGATAAAGCATCGCCCGGACTGAAAGCCCTCCGGCAGGTTCGCCGTTATGAAGCAAAAGATTACCTGGATGCTATCCGGCTTTATCCGGCATTTTGGGCCTCTCTTCGTCCAACCAGTAAACCAACGACTGCGCAAATAAAGCAGATCAAAACGGCCATCGGAAAGTTGCAGGCTATCTATCCGGCTTTGCGCCCTTCTCCCGTTTATTTTGCGGTGGGTGCTTTCCGTACCAATGGTACTATCAGTGATGGAAAGGTGTTAATCGGCGTGGAAATGGCGCTGAGCGGACGATCCATCGATACCACCGGGCTGCCTGATTTTTTCCGTACCTATTATCACAGCTATCATCCCGCTGAAACGATCGATTTGTTGTGTACGCACGAGTATGTGCACACGCAACAAAAGCTGCCTTACGATCATCTGCTGGCGAATAGTTTGTATGAAGGAGTAGCAGAGTTTGTTTCCTGCCTGGCCACCGGCAAACCCTCCACTACACCATCCTTTGTTTTTGCTGCGCAAAATGAACAACGCGTAAAGCAAAAATTCCAGGAGGATATTTTTTATCCCGACAGAATGTATAATTGGATATGGGGTACTAACCGCAATGAATTGAAAGAACGGGACCTTGGTTATTATATCGGCTATCGCACTGCCGAGACTTATTATACAAATGCAGCTGATAAAAAACGTGCGATTGCGGAAATGATCGAAATGGATTATGGGAATGACAGCGTAGTTACTTCATTCATGAATCGTTCGGGATACTTCGATAAACCGTACGAAGCATTACTTGCGGTCTATGAAAGCAAGCGTCCGAAAATAGTGGAAGTATTGCCCTTAAGTAGCGGAACGGTAAATATTCCTGCGGGTGTACAAAAATTCACTTTACGTTTTTCAAAGCCGATGAATAAACACAATACGGGTATTGATTTCGGACCGCTGGGTGAGGACTATTGCCCGAAGATTCCGGCTGCGGGCCGGGTGTGGTCGGAAGATGGCCAGAGTTGGAGCTTCGATGCGGAGTTGCAACCGGGGCGTCGATACCAGTTTGTAATCACGGCTAATTTCAGAATGGCCGATGGCACACGACTGGTTCCTTATGTATTAGACTTTACGACGGCTAAATGATAAAACGATCTGCACATATATTTATCCGGATAACGCTGATCATATTGGCAGTATGGATCAGTATTCCCTGTGCGCTACGCCGCGAGACTAAGCGACTGGTGGGAGTGCCGGTTACGGATGTCCGGTTTTCAAAACCTGCTGTTGTTTGTGCCGTACCTGTTGCCAACGAAAAAAAGAATGTGCAGGTTGCCCGTATCTCAACATACAATGCAACTGTTGCTGTTGGTGTTCTGCGGGCATACAATGTGATGCCTTTGCAGTCGCGGGCAATCCAGTCACCGGAACATTGCCCTGTTTTTTTGCGGAACCGCTGTTTGAGGATATGAGAGAATAAATGCACAGACAATTTATTCTCTCATTCAATTATCAAACATGCAAAAAGAATTTACCACTCCGGCAACACCGGCCGGTCTCATCGTGCTGTCCCTTCGTCTGGTAACGGGATGGACTTACTTCTCCGCCTTCTGGCGCCGTCTTGTTCTCGAAAATAAACTGGATCCTGATGCGCCGGGATATATCGGTGAAAAATTCAATCATTTTCTGCCGCAGGCATTAGGAATAAAACCAATCATTCAATACCTGGTCTCTCATCCGGATTTGCTGCATAGGTCGATGTGGGTCTTTACCATCGCAGAAGCCATAGCGGGGTTGTGTTTTATGTTCGGATTGATGACGCGATGGATGAGTGTGCTGGTGGTATCGCTCGCGGCGGGTATTTTACTGGGTGCAGGATGGCTCGGTACTACTTGCCTGGATGAATGGCAGATCGGCGTATTGGGTATTGCTGCGGGATTTACCGTTTTTGTGGCTGGTGGTGGTCCTGTTTCTTTGGACCATATTTTTGGTCGTGGAAGGCGCTTCTTTTACCGGCAAAGCATTCCCCTGCAGAATAAAAAACTGGTAATAACCGGCGCTATAGTGATCACCTTCCTTACATTGTTTACCAATCAATATTTTCACGGAGGTGTTTGGGGTACTTTGCACAATGGATCGATCAGGCCGGTGCTTGAGATAAGTAATGCCCGGATACAAAAAGGCGAACTGGTGTTTGAAATTCAGCGTACAGAAGGCGCGGATGTATACGGATCTTTCCTGATTGGTGTTCAAATTGAAAACGATAAAGGTGAAATAGTTTTTTCAAAGACCGGGGCAGGGCTATCGGCTGCTTCGATCGTCAATAGTTACGTAGCGAAGGTAAAAGGCAGTAAGTACAGCCTGGTTATTCCGCTGGGAGCGAAGGCGGTTCTGAGATTTAAAGACGTGTGGATGCCCCGGGGTAATTATGTGCTCAGGCTGATTGACGTAAGTGGTCTGGAGTGGACCGCAACTATTGATAAGTAAAAGGAGGGCGTAAAGCCCTCCTTTCGTACACAATGCTTATTCATCTTCCTGTTCTGCTTCCCAGTTGATGTTATTTTCGGCAATGGCGGTAAGATTGGCATCCGTTTGTTTTTCTTCCTCCAATGTCTGTGCAAGTACCGCGGATACTTCGTCATAACCCATAGTCATGGCTAATTGTGCCAGTCCTCCATAGGTTGCAATTTCATAGTGTTCCACTTTTTGCGCAGCCATAATGATTGCTACATCGCGTGTGAGGCTGCCTTCTTCTGTTTCTTCAACAATGGATTCCCCTTCTTTGATCAGGCCTTCCATTGCATCACATTTTTTTGCCTGGGCTTTCTTGCCGAGCATTTCAAAGACCTGTTCCAGCCTGGAAATATGCTCTTCCGTTTGGCCGATATGTTCCTTGATTGCACTTTGCAGTTGCGAAGTGGTGGCGGCCTTCTGCATCTTGGGAAGCGCTTTGGTGAGATGTTTTTCCGCCCAATAAATGTCTTTCAGGGCATCGATGAAAAATTCTTCGAGCTGTTCGCTTCCGGCGTTTTTCTGCTTACCTGTGTTGGCTTTTGTGGTTGGCATATCTGTGTGTTTTTTTGATAAAATATTTTATAGTGTAACAGGTCAAAGCACATGCCGTCAGTAAAGGAAAAGCCAGTTACATGATAATCTTTGGGTTATAAAAAAGAGCTTACTGCGCGGGCATAACAACGTGGTCAACTTTACACACGCCTAGTGCGTTTGCGTAACAGATTAAGTAGACGATGGCAGCGAGAGTTTTTTCAATTTGCTGTACAGTGTCTTCCTGCTTATTTTCAGCAATTGTGCTGCCTGTTTTTTATTATAGCGAGTCTGCTGCAGGGTCTGCATGATCAGATCATATTCAGCCTGGTTGGTTACTTCTTTCAACACGTTGGCGCGGTTGGCATGCTGACCGATCCTCAGTTCATCCGGCATTACCGGTGTGGTTATTTGTTCTCCATCCGGAGTAAGAAACACTGCCTGCCTGATCATCTGGCGCAGTTCGGGCAGATGCCCGGGCCAGGGATATTGCAGCAGCAGGGGGATGACCTCTTCGGAAAAACCGGTAATGTTTTTATCAAAGTCATGATTGGCCCGCTTCAAAAAGAGATGTGCAAAGAATACGATGTCTTCTTCGCAATGGCTCAATATCGGTAGCCGTATCAGCAGGTAATTGCTGTCCGCATCACCCGCTGCCGGAGCTTCTGCCGGACCATCGAAGATAATCCTGGCTTTGGTCCGCTCCACCAGTGTGGTGACGAGCTTCGAGAGAGTTTCCTGCGATATCATAGCGCCGTATTTAAGGAAGACGGTACAGCCTTTCAGGTTATCCAATAGTTCCGGATGAGAATGGATCAAACCACTGATATTCCTGTTTACAGGCCGCGTGAGTTCAATGTGCAGGTTATTTTCGCCGAGGCGATTGCATTCTATAACGATAAAAGGATGCCGGCGGCGCGGACTGAAATGATGAATAGCTTCCGCCACCAGTTCCCTGGCACCGTTTCGTTCACCCGTAACCCACACGTCTACCTCCCGCTGCGAAGCGATCTGTATACATTCATGCAGGGCATAAGTCTGTTGTATAGAAAACTTTTCCATAATTTACATTTAGAGCAATGGTAAGGGGAAGTTGGACAAAATTCGTCGCGGTGGCTGTAGTAATAGGTGGGAAAATAATGCCAAAGAGCTGCCTGTCCAATTTTGTTGGGAAATACTTCACCCTGTAAATCAATAAATCAGGGAATACCCGGAGCTTATTGATCTTATTTTTTATTCATGTTTAAACATCATACTTTAATCGGAGTCTATGTTGCACATGCGTAATAGTTTATATTGTATTGCCTTGATCATGCTTTTTGCGGCAGGCTGCCGCAGGGATAAGCAAAATGACACTGTTCCGCTGAATGGTAAATTGACCGTAAACGGCGTTCAGCGTACTTATCAGGTATATGTTCCTCCTTCGGCAAATGTTTCTACAACTTTTCCCTTATTATTTGTATTTCATGGCGGTGGTGGTGGAGGTTCTGCCTCGGTTGTGCCACTTGGTTTCAATGCATTGGCTGACCGCGATCAATTCATCGTGGTATACCCGGATGCATACAACGATAACTGGAACGATGGCCGCAACGCAAGCTGTATCGATCAGTCGCAGGATGATGTGGCGTATGTAAATGCATTGATTGATGCTGTTTCTCAACATTATTCGATCAACACGTCGAAAGTGTTTGCCTGTGGTGTGTCCAACGGCGGTATCTTCTGCCATTATCTGGCCTCCAGACTCTCCACACGCATCAAGGGAATAGCTGCCGTTATCGCTTCCATCGCGGAGCCGGTGTATCCGGGTTTTTCAGTCAGCAGTCCGGTATCGGCTCTGCTGATCAATGGTACTGACGATCCGGGTGTATTATACAATGGAGGCGCAATTTTTGGCATACCGTGCCGCGGTCGCGTTGTTGGAGCGGAGGCAACTGTTAATAAATGGGTAGCGGTCAATAATTGCAACAATACTCCGGTGACAACGGCCATTCCGGATCGCGTACCCACAGACGGATGTACCGCTACGCAATATGTTTATGCCGGAGGCAGCTCCGGCGCCAAAGTCACTTTTATCAAAATACAGGGCGGTGGTCATACCTGGCCCGGCACAGGCGGCGGTACGGGCACCGGCAATGTGTGCCAGGATTTCAGTGCCACGCAATACGTGTGGGACTTTTTTAGGGCAATTTGACAATTTGAAGATTTGACAATTTGGCAATAATTATCAAATTATCAAATCTTCAAATTAACACATTAGTGCTCTGGTCAGCTTTTTGCATTTCCTCCACATGACCAAATGGTACCAACTTTCCGCAGAAGAAGCACTCAAAGAAACCGGCGCCAGTGCCGGTGGACTTTCCGTTGCTGAAGCCGGCAAACGGCTGGCGGCCGACGGCCCCAACCAGCTGGAAGGCACACGCAAACGCTCGCCGGTGATGATGTTCCTGCGGCAGTTCGCAGACCTCATGATCATTATCCTGATGGGTGCCGCTGTGCTCTCGGGTATCCTCGGTGATCTTACCGATACCATCATTATTGTGGTGATTGTTTTCCTCAATGCCATCGTTGGTTTTGTGCAGGAATACCGGGCCGAGAAGGCCATGGAGGCTTTGAAAAATATGGCCGTGGCCAACGTGAAAGTTTTGCGTGACGGCAATACCGCCTCCATTCCCTCAGCCGAAATTGTACGTGGCGATATCATCGTGCTCGAAGCAGGTGACCTGGTGCCCGCCGATCTGCGCATCATCGAACTCAGCCATTTACAAATCAATGAATCTGCACTCACCGGCGAATCCGTTGCCGTGGATAAAGACATGAAACCCATTGATGAAAATGATCCGGCACAGGGCGATATCCTCAATATGGCTTTCAAAGGCACGTTTGTTACCAACGGGCGCGGCAAAGGTGTGGTGGTGGCAACAGGTATGGACACTGCGCTCGGACGCATTGCCAGTTTGTTGCAGGAACCGGGTACGCAAACGCCTTTGCAAAAACGCCTGGCCGCTTTCAGCCGCACATTGGCCTGGGTAGTGTTAGGTATCTGCGTGATCGTGTTCCTGACCGGATACCTGCGTGGCGAAGATCCGGTGGTGATGCTGCTCACCGCATTGTCATTAGCCGTTGCTGCCATGCCCGAGGCACTGCCCGCCGTCATTACTATTTCCCTGGCTTTGGGCGCACGAAAAATGGTACGTAAAAATGCACTCATCCGCAAGTTGCCCGCCGTTGAAACATTGGGTTCCATCACTTATATCTGCACCGACAAGACCGGTACCCTTACGCTTAACCAGATGACGGTGGAAGCCGTTGCCGGGAAGAATTTTTTACTGGATGAAAAAAATACGTCGGAAACCGGCGAAGAAGATTTTCAATGGCTGATGAAAGGCATGGCGCTCAACAATGATGTAACGAAAAACGACAAGGATGAATCTGTCGGCGATCCTACAGAAACAGCTCTTTTCAATTACGCAGCGGATAAAGGCTTTACCAAAGACGAACTGGAACAACAGCATCCACGCGTGGGCGAAATTCCTTTTGATTCCGAAAGAAAATTAATGAGCACCATTCACCAGGATGGCGATGGTTATTTTGTAATTGTCAAAGGGGCCATGGAAATATTATTGGAAAAATCTGACAACGAGGAGAAAGAAAAGTGGTCGGAGTTATTGGAGGAGATGTTGGCCAACGGAAGACGTGTGATTGGTTTTGGTATCCGTACACTCGATAGCAAACCGGATGATCCGCAACCGGATTCGATAGAGCAGTCGATCCGCATTACGGGCATGGCTGGTCTCATGGATCCGCCGCGGGAAGAAGCAAAGCAGGCCGTAGAGGAGTGCCGCTCCGCGGGCATCACACCCGTTATGATCACGGGTGACCACCCCGTAACCGCCGCAACTATCGCGGGGCGCCTGGGGATTATTGCCACTGAGGAAGATCGCACGTTGACCGGTAAAGAATTGGCAGCCCTTTCCGATGAGCAATTGGACGAAACCGTGCAGCAGGTGCGCGTGTATGCGCGCGTTTCGCCCGAACAAAAATTGCGCATCATCCGGGCGCTGCAAAAAAAAGAGCAGTATGTGGCGATGACGGGTGATGGGGTGAATGACGCGCCGGCATTGAAACATGCCGATATCGGTGTAGCCATGGGTATATCCGGAACAGATGTATCCAAAGAAGCGGCACACATGATCTTACTCGATGATAATTTCGGAACGATTGTCGGTGCTGTTAAAGAAGGCAGGAGAATATTTGATAATATCCGGAAATTTATCCGCTACATTCTTACCGGCAATTCCGCAGAAATATGGACGATCTTCCTCGCACCATTATTCGGCCTGCCTGTACCGCTGTTGCCTATACATATTTTATGGATCAACCTGGTGACCGATGGTTTACCCGGACTGGCGTTGGCCGCGGAGAAAGCGGAGCGGCAAATCATGCAACGACCGCCACGCAAACCTGGTGAAAGTATTTTTGCCGGAGGGTTGGGAGCGCATGTGTTATGGGCGGGATTATTCCTGGCAGGGATTACCTTGGTGACACAGGCATGGTCGATAAATGTTGGCGACGCACATTGGCAAACGATGGTATTTACCGTTTTATGTTTTGGTCAGTTATTCCATGTAATGGCAATAAGATCGGAATACAATTCTCTTTTCAGTATCGGCATACTTTCTAACAAACCCATGTTATGGTCGCTTGCCGGAACATTTGCATTACAGCTGGGTATTATTTATCTGCCGTTCTTCAATAAAATTTTTCACACGCAACCGCTTACCTGGCAGGAGTTGCTGATCTGTACCGGAGCCGCAACCCTGATATTCTGGGCAGTGGAATTGGAAAAATTGATACGCCGCCGCGGCGCTGCTAAACCGTAGCAAACAAGGACTCGTTTTCCTCTATGGCTTTTTCTTCGATGGCTTCGTAGTAAGCAATGAACACCGGTTGCCGGAGGGCTACTATCATTTGTTTTGCATGACTTCGTTTGAAAAGTCTTGAAAGGGCTGTTCGTCCGAATGCGCCGAGCACAAGCAGGCTATCTGTATACCCGGATAGTTGTTCGAAAAAGCGCATACCAGCATCCCCTTTTACCGTTTCAAATGATAACTGCCGGTAGTGTCGCGACAACCATTCTTTTAAATGGTATTGCTCTTCATAGTCGGGCGTACCATTTTTATTTACCTGTATCACTCTTACCGGAATGGAATGCCATTCGGGAAAAAGATAGGTGAGTTGTTTGATGGAGAGCATGGAGGAGGCAGTGCCATTGCTCGTAAAAATAATTTCTTTCGGTGGTGATTGACGCTGGGGCGTGATCAGCACCGGGCAGGCGGTATGACGGATCACATCTTTTGCGAAGGTAGTAACACTTCCCTCGATGCGCTTGTTGAACGATAATTCAGGATCCACGATCAACACATCTGCCGCTTTGGTTTCCGTGAACAAGGTTGTCGCGGGATCACCTTTGTCACGGTGGATACGAACGGCCAGATCGCGGCGGCAGCAGGCATCTGCAAACTGCCGTACATTATGATCTGTGAGATAAACATCATCTGATATACCAGAGGTCGGGCCGGCGTCGCGGTCGGTGAGGTGATGCAGGAACACGCCCGTAACCGGCGAGCGTGTGAGCTTTCCGAGGTAGCAGGCGAAGTCCAGTGCCGGCCAGGAGGCCTGCCGGCTGTCGATAGCGAGGAGGATCTTTCTCATAAAAGGAACAAACCAGTCAGTAAATTAACTGTGTGCTTCTTTCAGATGCCTGATTTTAATCATGTCAGGAGTTGATACACATCATCAGCGGGCTCCTAAGGTTCAGGAACGATGTATTTCAATAGCTTCCATGTAATGTTTTTCCTGCATGTGGAGAATTCAGGATTGTATTCGCTACGGGGTTTTGTGATGCGTGTGGCAAAAAAATAAACGTCTTTGCCGGATTCGAAGTAGCCAACCCACCAGCCGATGTCCTGCCCGTCGATGCGGGTCCAGCCGGTTTTGGAGTGCAGGGTATAGTTGGGTTTCGTTTCCGTGATCATCACACGTTTAACGGTCTCCATGTTTTTCTTAGAGAACGGCAGTTTGCCCTCATACAGTCTTACCAGGAACTTTACCTGGTCTTCGGGCGAAATGCCGAACGGCCCGAAATTCCAAAAGTCGTCACCCGGTTCAGACAGGTTGCCATTCCCATAACCGGCTGCTTTCAATATTTTTTTATACCGTTCCCGGCCAACTTTTTTGGCGAGCTCGATAAAAGCCCATCCCGCGGAAACACGAAAGGCTTCTTCCACCGTGATATCATGATAAATCTCCGGGCGGTAACCGTATAGCACCGTATCCGTTTTGCCTGGCCATTTTACAACCGCTTGTTCATCTTTGATCACACCTGTCTCCAGTGCTATGAGCAGGTTGATGACTTTGAAGGTGGATGCGGGACAGGTGATGGCACGGCTGTCTGCCGTATCGGTGATGAGCCATTTGTTGTTGCGGTAGTCAAAGATGACCGAACTACCGGTTACTTTACAATCGAGGAAGGGTTGTTGCAGCGAATCCTGGGCAACAGCAAAGAGAGAGAAAAAAGAAAAGACGGTCAGTAAAAGAATGCGGGACATCAGGGCGATTTTGCCCTAAAAATAAAGGAAGGAGATGAGTAGAAATGTTAATACGCGTTTTTTTCTCCGCGTACCATATTTAAAGCGGTAAGGAACATGATGCGCGTGTCGAGCCAGAGGCTCCAGTTTTCCAGGTACCAGAGATCGTATTCCACGCGGTTATTGATATCATCGACAATACGGATCTCACCGCGGTAGCCGTGGATTTGTGCCCAGCCCGTAATGCCGGGTTTGAGGAAATGGCGGATCATATAATGATCGAGTAATTTCGAATAGTCTTCCGTGTGTTTGATCATATGCGGACGCGGGCCTACCACGCTCATGTCGCTCATGAATACATTGAAAAATTGCGGCATTTCATCCAGGTTGCTCTTCCGCAGAAAACGGCCAAGCCGCGTGATGCGCACATCTTTTTTAGTAGCCTGCTTTGCATCGGCATCCGCATTCATCCGCATGCTGCGGAACTTAAGGCAATTGAATGTTTTGCCGTCTTTGCCACTGCGTTGCTGTACGAAAAAGATGGGGCCTCGTGAATCGAGCCATATCAGTAAAGCAAGAATGGGCACCAGCCAGGATAATATAAAAATGATGACCAATGAGCTTATTGCGATATCGTACAGCCGTTTTTTGATGCGGTTGCCTACATCGTCCAACGGCTCCCGGCGCAGGGTTAATAGCGGAATGTCATTGATATAATCGAGATAGACCGGTTTGCGTACAAAATAGCTGAGGTCGGGCACGATCCTGAAGCGGATCAGTGAACGGTCGGCTTCTTCCATCAAAGGATACAACCGCGGATCCTGTTCGGGTGCCACGGTCGAAAATATTTCGGTTACCTGGTTGGTGCGGGAGAAACTCAGCAGGTTGTCGATGTCGCCGATCACCGGGTAGTTCGTCAGTTCCTGGATATTGTCGTCCCGTTCGCAAAAGCCCATGATCTCGGTTTTGATCGGTTCCTGTTCAAGGTAAAGCGCCAGTTTTTTTGCCTGCGTGTTGTAGCCAACAATAATGATCTTGCGGACGATGTGATGTTTGCGTTGTACATAATGCAAAACGGTCAGGTGCAGGAAGCGGTTAAGCAGGAGGCTGCTCAGGAAGGAGGTGAGCACGCTGATGATAAACAAACGCGAGATGTCCGCTTCTTTATAAAAGAAAAGATAAAGCATTTCCAATACCACGAAATACACAAATGCCTTCATGGTCATGCGGGAGAATTTTTCAAACGAATACATCAGCCGGTCATGGTAGATGCCGTTGGCCCAGGCGGCAATGCCCCAGGCAAGATTGGAGGAGAACCAGAGATAACTGTACTGGATTTCCATATCACCCGGAATATGCGTTCTGAAAACATAGCGGCAGATAATAAATACCAGGTTCAGGACGATCAGGTCCAGGAACGCAAAGCAGAGGCGCAGCAGTGTGGTTAACCGGTGATTCATATTATTCAGCGGGTGGGAGTGGGCGCATTGACCAGTTGCGCATCGGTTTGTCCGAGACGAAATACTTTCCGGTAAACGTTCAGCAGGTTGGTCTTTTCATGATTCCAGGAAAGCTCATTTAATATACGCTGGTAACCATACTCGCCCATGCGGGTACGCTCTTCAGGGTTGTCGAGCAGCCAGCAGATTTTATCGGCAAAGTCAGCCGTGTCATTATTCTCCGCATACAGCGAAGCTTCACGTGCGGAAACTCTTCCTTCTTTCAGATCAAATTGTACGATGGGTTTTTTAAGCGCCATGTACTCCATGATCTTGTTCATCGTGGAAAGGTTGTTCATCTCCGTCGGCTTGTCGGGGTTCACACACACATCGGCAGTATTGAGAACATCAACCAATGTTTGGTCGTCTACCCGGCCATAGAAATCGACATAATCGTCGAGTCCCATTTGGGTTGATAGCTGTTTTATTTTTTCCAGGTCGGTGCCGCCGCCAACGATAGCGAACTGCACATCCTGCCGTTGCGCAACGATCTTTGCCGCAGATTCGAGCAACAGGTCGAGTCCTTCCTGTTCGCCGATAACGCCAACGTAGCCGATAAGGAAAGTCCGGCCTTTGCGGAAAGCCGCATTGCCTTCGGTGAGCCGCAAACGATCAAGTTTGGGACCGCTGCGCACCACGGTTACCTTTTCCGGCTTCATGCCACCGCGTTCGATGGCTATCTGCCGGTAACTTTCATTAGTGGCAATACTGTAGGAAGCACTTTTGAACGTCAGCTTTTCAACCAGTAATAAAAATTTATAAAAAAAACCTTTTTTGTTGTACTTGGCGATGTACAATTCAGGATTGATGTCGTGATGATCGAACACATATTTCACTCCGAAAGGTTTGAAGAAAAGAGCAACGAGGAAAATGAGATCGGGAGGATTGCATCCCTGTATCACGTGAAAACGTCTTTTGAAATAGATCTTCCAGGCCAGGATAAATTCCCACCAGAGTGCGGCAGTGTACTCACGCAGGTATCCCCATGCACCACGCGCTTCCAGCGGCAGGCTGTGGCGGTAGATGTCGATGCCGTCGATGTGCTCGTAGGATTTGGTGTATCCTTTCATTTTCGGGCAAATGATGCTCACGGCGGCTCCGTTTTCGCGCAGCGTAGTGGCCTCCTGCCACACACGCCTGTCAAAAGGGGAAGGGAGGTTCTCTACAACGATCAGCACATGTTTTCCTTCAAACATATCTACCAGTTTATTCCTTGATAATTTTTCTTCTGACGTATCGCTTCCGGCAACCGGACCATGTCGATGACATGATGATCACTTTCGAGTTGCTCTAAAAAGTCGATGTAATCGGTTTCCTTGTTATTGACCACGAGTACTTCTGATACACCGGCCAGTTCCTGCAAATCCTGTGTAAGCAGGCGCGACAGATGCGGGATATGCCTGTCGATGTACTCTTTGTTGGTGCCGGTAAGTTTGGATAAGCTCACATTGCTGTCGTAGATGGTGATGGTATAACCTTTGCCGAGCAGCGTTTCGATTAAGGTAACAGCGGGCGAGTTTCGCAGGTCGTCGGTGCCGGCTTTAAAGCTAAGTCCCATGAAACCAAGGTTTCTTTTTCCGGTTGCCTGGATCATACTCACCGCCCGCGTGATCTGCAATTGGTTGGTGACGTCGATGCTTTCGATCAGTGGCGTACGCACGTATTGATCATGTGCCAGTGTCTGCAGACCTTTAAGGTCTTTGGGCAAACAGGAACCACCGTAGGCAAATCCCGGCTTGAAATAATAGGGAGAAATGTTCAACACTTTGTCCATGCAGAATATTTCCATCACTTTATGCGAGTCTATCGACAGGGAAGAGCAGATATTACCGATTTCGTTGGCAAATGAAACCTTGAGCGCATGGAAGGTATTGTTTACATATTTCATCAGCTCGGCTACTTTCAGATCGGTAATGATCACCTCTGCCGGCAGGTGCCGGTAAAGCGAAGCCACCTGCTCCGCAGCTTCGGTATGCGCGGAACCGATCAGTGTAAGCGGTGGGTGATGATAGTCGTGTACGGCCGTTCCTTCCCGCAGGAATTCCGGATTGGATACCACAGCGAAGTCTTCGTTGGCTTTTTTACCCGAATGTTGCGCAACGATCGACGCAAATTTTTCATTCGTTCCCGGTAATACGGTCGAGCGCAGCGCGATGATGTGAAAGCCTTCTTTCTCTTTCAAAGCGTCTCCGAATTTTTCGGCAACGTTGAAGATATAATCCAGGTTGAGATGACCATTCGGTCCGGACGGAGTACCCACGGCGATAATGGAAATAGCGGTACCGCGGATAGCGGAAAGATAATCGGTTGTGGCGCTGATACGGCCGGCCGCATGTTCTTCCCGGATGATGGTGTCGATTTCTTTTTCGATGATCGTGGGAAGGCCGGCATTGATCTGGGCTACTTTCGTTTCGCTTACATCTACGCCCACCACCTGGTGGCCGTTGCGCGCAAGACATCCGAGACTGACACAGCCAACATAGCCGAGCCCAAAAATACTAATGTTCATGAAGTGTGATTATAGTAAGAGTGGTGGTTAACACCAGTGATTTTTTTTCTGAAGTACATTCACCCAGCAAAAAAGAGGAGGGTTGTTTTTGCATGAATGAAGGCGAGTACCAGCCTTGCGGTCCCTGCTCATTAGCCTGCATACGATGTACTTCCAGCATACGATCCATTTGAATATCCACCACCCGTTTGATAGCAGGATGCGACAACCGGTAACAATTAGCTGCAGTCTGCTTCACCTGGATGTCGGGGTGCAGGTGAAAAGGCATGGCAATATGATAACCTGCTTTCTCCCCCTGTATGGTATCTGATAAAATGAGTTGGTCAGTTGTCTTGTAGAAACGCACAGTACGGCTGTGCATGATTTGTTTCTGCCGGTAACCGTTGTGTGAACCGGTAACAATATCGGTCGTTTCACTGAGCGTGCATTGTTCGATTTGAGCCTTGTAATGCTGGAGCCACAATGTTGGTCCGGCTAATATGGCCTGATCAGTTTGGTCGATCGTGATCGTATTGTGGGCAAGAGTACTCGTAAAATATTTCCGGTGTTCCGGATGCGTGTGATAGGCAAAAGTTCCCGGATCTGTGAGGAACGGATAACCATCGATGTGCAACACCACGGACAAGGCATCGGCATGCCCATGCGCTGCAATGGATAAATAACCCAAAGGGGCTGCATCGAAATGACAATAAATTTCCTGCTGCTGCGTGCTGTCGGTTTTACGCAGAATAGCATGGCCGTCTTCGCGGAAACAAACGGAATGGTATTTTTTTGCTGCTATTGGTAAGGCCGTTTCGTCAAGATGTGCCGTTAGCAGTGCCGTTTTTGTATCGGCAGTAACCGACATTTTCCAGTCTGCATTATTCCATAAGAGGGCGGCTGTGTTCAGCAGCGAAACGAAATTGTTACTGCGGTGATCGTTGTCGGGAAGGATCACGCGGCCATCGTCTTCGTCGCCATAATGCGGTACCTGCTGACGGATGTCCATCAGTTGGGCGATATAATGGAAAGCCGCTTGCAAACGCTCTTCAAAGGCAGCGGAGAAAGGTGAACCGTAATGTTGTCCTGCGATCATCGATTGCAAAAAGAAATCGGTAGCAAACTGGATATACACCGATGCTTCTTCGCGGTGGATGCCCGCGGGAGAATATTGTAAAAGTATCTCACGTTCCAGTCCGGCTTTGGCGTAACTGTTCCATCCGGCAGATTCGGGGAATTGCCATTTCAATGTAGCTATCCACAGCCCGGCGTATTCGGCCACCAGGTGATTGTTCGCGGAAGAATACAGGGACGGATTGCGTGATGCATAATAGCAATGCTGATAGATCAGCGGTAACCAGGTTTGCTGCCTGAAGGCCTGGCATTGTTCATCCTGTTGCCAATGCTCATCCGATTCCAGGATGTTCCAGCACCAGTACCAGTTGATCAACCGCAGGCACACTTCGATATTGGAATACCAGTTGATGCCACGCAGATAAGGATTTTGTTCCTGCCAATTGCGCATCAGGCGCATAAAAAGGCCGAGATGGGCAGGATTATTTTCCTGGCGGTAACGGATCAATAACGGCAGCAGGTAATGCAGGCGGTTAACTTCCCACACTACCTTAGCGCTGCCGTGGCGGTCTGTCCGGATATCTATATTTTTTGAGAAATCATTTTGCGGAAATCTTTTCCCGGAGAAAATATCGAGATGAAAATCCTGAATGGCCGACGGATCGAGTTCTTTGCCGAACACCGTATAAGGTCCGCCAACCTGCATTTTTTCATAGGGGAAACTAAAATCGAAAGGACGCACCGTCACATTGGTAAAAACAGGATTGACCGGTTTGCGTTTTTCTTTTTGTTTGCGCAGCCATTGTTTGCCACGAAACGCCCACTCGGCAGGTTGCATGGTCTGCAGACGATAATAATACCATTTAACGCGGGTAGGGATCATTTTTCTAAGGAGCGGTATAATTCTTCTAAATGATGACGGATGGCTTCGGGATAAAAGCGGCTGGCACTTTGCAGGGCATTGTTACCGAGTTGAACAGCCTGCTCCGGGTTGTCCAGCGCCTGGTTGATCAGTCCGCGGAGTGTGTCGGTATCGCCGGGTTGGAAGAGCCAGCCTTCACAACCGTTTTGCATGATCTCGGGAATGCTGCCCACCGGAGTGGTCAGTGCAGCCCTGCCGTAACTGAATGCTTCCAGCAATGTCATCGGCATGGCCTCCTCATAAGTAGGCAGAATGAAGTAATGACAATTATTAAATTGTTGTTCTTTGTCCTGACCGTCCACCCATCCTATGAATTCAACCAGTTGGCCCGTACCGTTTTCACGGATCGTGTTTTGCAAACGTTCGATCTCGTGATTGCCTCCTACGGAGAAATGGCATTTATTTTTCCATTGATCCTGTTCTGCATGAATCAGCCGCAGCAGATCGAAGATGCCTTTGTGATCGGCAATGCGCCCGAGAAAAAGAAAACGGATCATCGGGCCCGCGGTGGGCGGTTGCGCTGCTTTTTGTTCTACGGGATTGGGGATCACCCGGATTCCTTTTAAACGGAAATTTTTATAAAAGAAATCATTCCATTGCGCTGAAAGCAAAACGAGCTGATCGCTTTGGTTGACGACAAAACGGCAAAGTGTCCGGTAAACAGCACTTCCCCCGGTATATCGCTCATCAAAGGCGCCGGCATGAATATGAAAAACCAGTTTCTTGCCGAATAATTTTTTACTGATAAAAACGACAAATGCTTTTCTGAAGATGCTGCCGTCTTTTGCACCGTGTACGTGAACGATGCGGATCTTTCTGTCGCTGAGAAGGGTGGTGGTCAGGCGGAACAGCGCGCCGATAAAAAAGAAGGCTTCGATCAATTTATGCCGGTAAGAAAGCGTAGGGATAAACTTGAAAGGTCTGATATGTTTGGCATACACCGCCAGCACGGCGCCTATGCCGCCGCGGTGATTCCGGTGATCCGGGCCTACAAAAAGAATATGTTCAAACGTATCAGCCACTGCTTACTTTTTAAATAATTTTCTTTTCAATTGCTGCCATGGCTCAAAATGCAGTCGTTGTCCATCGATTACCGTGCAATCGCCGTGGCCGTTGATAGTATGCCATCCATATGAATAAGCCGAGCCGTCGGATGGTTTCAGTTCCATGTAAAACTCTTCGCGGAAATGATCGGCATCCAGTTCAACGATCCGCTGGATAACGATCGACTGCCCGTAGTAGTAGCGGCAGTTCTGCGTCGGGCGGTAAAGCTCTCCGTCTACTTCAATCACACTTCCTGCCGGGCGGCTTCCCGATGGGTCTTTTTTAACAGGATTAGTATTGTGCGGTGCATAGGGACCGAGTAACGACGAGGAATAGAAAATTTGCAGTTCGCTGTGTTTACCGGGTCCGGGCATGGTGCAGAAAAGCCAGTACAGTTCATTTTTTTTGACAATGGTGGCATCGAGTAACCGTTTGTTTAGCACGATGCCCTGTAGTTGCCATGTGCCCTTTGTCTCATTCAGCAGATAAGCCTGCAGCGGACCACCAAAGGCATTTTCCGGAAAAAAATAAGTTTGTCCCTCTTCTTCGTAAAAGAAAGGATAAGAGAGGTGGGTATCTTTTTTGAGGATAGTCTGCGTTGACCGGATATTCATCTCATGATCTGCTGACAACAATTCGATGGTGCCATCCAGTGCATCGGAAGTCACTTTTTCGGCATATACATGATAAGTGCCATCCGGACGGCTTACGACAAAGGGGTCGGCATACGAACAGTATTTGTCCGCTACTTCATACCATTTCACCGGCACCGTAATTTTCTTTTGGCGGATGATGTCTTTGATGTCGCAGCGCATCATACCTACGCCCCATTGCTTGAGGAAAAGTTTGCCGGTATATTTTTTCCAATAAGACATAAGTCAGGATAGCAATTCCTGCCGGTAATTTTCCAACATGACTGGCAGGGAAAAATTGTCTGCTACAAAACGATGCAGTTCTTGTTTGTCGTAGCTGCGTGTCAGGATATGATGCCAGCTTTTTGCAATGGATTGAACATTCTTTGATTCGCTGAGTTCGCCATTGGATGCGTTGATCATTTCGGCCGCACCGCCTATATGCGTGAGTGAACACGGCACGCCGGATGACAAAGCTTCCAGCGCCGCCAGTGAAAAGGTTTCGGTTGTATAAGACGTGAGGGTAAACAGATCCGCCGCATTCAGAAAAGGCCGCACATCCGGTTGGTGTGGTATAAAATGAATGTACCTGCCCACGGGACTTGCTGCTGCTTTTTCTTTTATCTCCTTTTCATAGGCTGCATCGCCGGAGCCGACAAACAACAGGTGAGCGGGCAACTGATGATCTTGATGTAAATGTTCCAGCGCCGCAATCGCATATTGATGGCCTTTTTCGCGGAACATGCGCGCTACTTTGAGAATTACTTTTTCACCGGAAGGAATAAAAGCCGGTTTATTGGCCGCCTGTGCATCCGGTGTAAAATAATCCGTATCGATGCCATTGTAAATAATCCTTGCATTAGCGGGCGTGAAACGATAATATTTCCGGAGGTAATCCTGCTGCGCTTTGCAGATAAACAAAATCCTGTCAGTCTTGCCTGCTGCGCGGAAATAAACCAGGTTCATCAGGTAATCCCTGAACGACCGGGGGATGGTAGAATGAAGCGACAGAATAAAACGGATGCCTTTGCCGGTACGCAGGTAAAGTTTCATCAGGAAAAAAGAAAACATGCCGACGCAAAAAACGGTATCGATATCATTCTCCTTTACTACACGACGAATTTGTCTGCCAACGGTCAGGTCGTATTTGAAGTTGCGCTCGATGATCACAGATCGCACGCCCGCATCCAGTTCGTGAAATAAGGCGTTGTCACTGCTGAGTAAAATAACCAGGGGATCGAGCCCGCGGCGATAGCTGTCGTTGACGAGGCTGATGAAAAACTTTTCAGCGCCACCAACAACGAGGCCATGTATCAGGAAGGCAATTTTGTGTTGACTCATCAGAATAAATCAGGGACCGGGTTGTACGTCTTCGTAACGCGCTTTTTCATTGCCCACACGAAACTCATCGGCATACAACACCCGGTGCGTGCTTGTTGATTGTCCTCCCCCCGGCGCCCAGGACCATTTGTTGATACCGAGCTTCACGTAATTGGGACTGAAATTGGTGCGGATACCATATTTATTAAAAGCGAGGCTGCCATTTTTCCAAACCTGGATAAAACCGTCGGCCTGGTCGGTCCACTTTACATGAAAGACCACATCGATCCAGCGACCCGTGGTGGCGGCTCCCAGTTCTTCGTACGTGTTGGCGCCTTCTCTTTCCTGGTGTACCAATAACAACTTGCCGTTATTTACCCAAAGTGCCAATGGCGGACTGCCGCTGCTGATATGGGCGGTATGATGCCATTGAATGATGCTTTCACTGCCATTGTCGGCCTCGTAATCTTCCAGGTAAAAACTGATGCCATACCAGCGTTCCGCGTAGGTGCTCAGTTCTGCTTCGAGGTTGATCTCCGAGCGAACACTTCCTGAAACCGACGGATCATTTCTTTTCAACTCGAAACGTACGGCCTGGTTACCGGCGCGGCTCCTGGGTGCAGCCGTAACAGAATAATCACAGCAATGCTGTTGATTTTGCCAGCCGCTGAGATAATTGCTGTCTTCAAATCCTGAAGAAAACAGCAGGTGCTGGCGATTGCCTTCGCTGAATATAACCGTATCGGCGCCGGGAGGCAGCGTGTCTTTTGCCGGATGACGGCAACCCGCCGCCATGAACGGAATAAATACAACTATGATGAAAAATAATCTCATGGATGAAAAACAGAAACAGGTGTTTCGGATACGAATAAACGGAAAGCATTATTCGACCATACTTCTTTATAATGATAACGTGTGAGGTATTGCTGCAGAATATTATTGCGCACACTATTCCACTGTTCATATTCCGGCGCACTGTTTTCCGGCCAATGTATTCCGCGGTGGCTATTGGCGGCTACTTTTTGCATAACGATTACCGGTAAATGATCTTTTTCCTCCGTGCTTTGCTCCAGCAGGGCCTTGTAAACATTTGCCTGGTAAAGCCAGGGGTAAGAGTTGTGGAGAAATGGACGCGTACCCGTTAAATAGTGAACCATCGGAATGGCATCGTGTGCCAGCAGAAAATCGCCCGGCTTGATATAGTGTTTGGATGCTTCGAGTAATTCGTTAATGGCTTCGGCTCTGGGACCGGAAGTAAAGATGCCGCGCATTTTTTCACTGTTGATGCTATGTGTCAGTTTATCTCTTCCCGCCCAATCCCAGAACGGATGATTCCAGGAAGAATAAACACAGCCGAGCAGGCAGATGACCAGTCCGTATTGACGGAAGTGACGAAGTTGCCGCGGCGAGATCCAGATATTCGCTTCCTCTTCTTCCCCGCGTATGGATTGCATTTGTCCGCTTAGCTGAACCGATCGCAAACGATAAATCCAGTCGACGATCAAAGGCAACGTGATCCAGAACGCATATACACCTGCGGTGAACATACCGGAACTGCTGCCCACGTGATAACTCAATGTCTGAAACAAACCAAAGAATGCCAGCAGGCGGATATCCACATTGCGTCCGCGCAACAGCGTATATCCGCCGATGAGGATGGCGCTACCGGAGAACAAATAAAGCAATAAAGTATTCGGAAGATTTACATTTTTCGTGACGCTCACGACTGCTATGCACAAAGCAAAAAAGCAAAGCCATCCTGCAAAGGGCAATAGACGCCTGATCCAACTGTAACGGCGTGCCTGTCCGGTAACGTACCCTGCTGTCAGCAGGAAAGCGAGCAGATAGGCCGTATAACGCAGCGAAATCATGTAGTTGCCCCAGAACAAGCTCAGTTGCGCGCCGAGGCTGTAATAACCGCCACTGTCTTTTGCCTGTCCTTCTGTGGTGCCGGTAGCAGTACCTGCAAGGTTTACCAGCAGATTGAAATTATTCATAAACAGTTGCCAGTGGCCAACACTGTACATGATGAACCAGATCAGCAGCAGTCCGCCGGCGAGTCCCGCTGCAAACAACAGTGCTTGTTGTATGCGTGTACGCATCGGGACATGCGCAATGTAGCCGTGATAGAATACCGCAAGGATCAATCCGGATTGCAGGAGGTTGGGTAAGCGGGTAAACGTATTGATAGCAACCAGCACACCGGCAACCAGCAACAACAAAGGCTTGTGATAGCGAAGGCCTTTAAAAAAAGCCGTGGCGATGAGTACGTAAAAAAGTGCGGAAAGATTGTTATAATAAAGTTCCTTGGGATCGTTGCTGATAAACATCGTTGCCAGCATCAGTCCAATGAACAAATGGCCTTTATTGATGTATTGACGTAAAAACCGGAAAGTCTGGTAAGCGGTCAATGTAGTGGCTAATACGCCGGCTAAGCGCAGTCCCCACAAACCCAGGAAGCCAAAGGCTTTCATCCAGAGTCCGCCGATAATGCCGGAAAACCAATACATGAAATTGTACTGGACGGAAGAAGGATCATGAAAAATTTCCTGGTAAAAAGTGGCATGAAATCCTTCATCAGCAAAGTCGAGGCCCTGGAAGATAAAGGCAAGCTGATAAAGAAACAGGAAAGCAAAGAAAACCGCGACCGGCATACGTCCGATGGTGGCAAGCAACACATCGGCCGGCCGGCCGGCTTGTTCGTGACGGGATGATAATCCGCTGGTGAAACGCATCAGAATAAGGTTTAGGCAGGCTGGTTTAAAGAGAGGGATAACAATAGTAAAATTTGTTTTTCCCTGTTTTGGTTTTGGCGGTGTTCGGTCAGCAAGCGCCGGATGGCCTCTACGTCAAACAACTGACGAATGGTGGCTGATCCGCAAATAATATCGGTAATCTCCCGGTGATAAGTATTGTACCAGGATGACGCAGGTGTGGCAAAGCCGATTTTTTTACGATGTACGATGCTTGCAGGAAGATAGGCTTCTGCAAACGCTTTATGGATCAGCTTGCCTTTACGGAAGCTGAATTTATAATCGGGATGTAAAGATTCAATAAAAGCAATAAGATCATTGTCGAGAATAGGCACGCGGCACTCCACGCCAAAGTGCATCATGAGTTTGTCTGAATACATCAACAGGTCATCTGCCAGCGAAGTACGGAGATCGAGATAAGGAAAACTGATTGTTGCAGATGGTGAAGGCAGGCGTGCTTCCCAATGACGGCGGAATTGCTGTTCGTTGTCGCGGAATATTTCTTTCAGCGATGTGCCCGACATTTCTTCCAATTCTTTTTCGGAGGAAATGGCATTGAAGGCACGATAGGCACTCAGCAAGTCTTTTTCCTGCGCAGCGGTATATAAACGGCGTACATCTTCTTTCCGCACAGCACCCATGCCGCTTAGTTTCATACCGGCCCTCAGCAAACTGCTGCGGCGCACCGGTTCCAGTATTTTCAGTCCTTTGTATTTGCGGTATCCGTAAAGCGGCTCATCCGCACCTTGTCCGCTCAATACTACTTTCACATGTTGTGAAGCCAGCTTCGACAGCCAATACATGGGAATGATGGAGTTGGTGGCAATCGGTTCTTCCACGATGCGGGTGACTTCTTTCAATTGATTGATGAAGTCGGAGAATTCAACACGTGTATGAAAATGCGGCAGGTTCAGCGTTTGGGCGGTGATGGCTGCACCGGCAATCTCGTCATCGGCAAAAAGTCCTTCCGCAAAACCGACGGTGAAGGTCTTCAGGGGTGTGACAGCCTTATTGCGTGCAACTGCTGCCACCAGGGCCGAGTCTACGCCGGCGCTTAACAATACGCCGATCTCCACATCCGACATCAATTGACGTTCGACCGCTTTTTCAAAAAGATCGCCGTACTCGTTGATGAGTTGTTGTTTTTCCCTGCGTACGGAGCCGGTTGGTTGCGGCTGGGTATAATAATGATAGCTGGTCCGTATATTTTCCCCCGAAAGATCAAATACAATTACCTGTCCGGGTTCTACTTTATAAACGTCTTTGTAAATGGTGGCAGGTGCCGCCACATAACGCATCTTCATGCCCTCGATCACTTTTTCTTTATCGTGCGTCAGTGAAACATAATGACCGATGCCGCGCAGTTCGGAGGAAAACGCCAGTTGATTATCGCGCAGATGATAATAAACGGGTTTCACGCCGAAGCGGTCGCGGATGAGGTAAAGCTTTTGTTGTGTTTCATCCAGCAGCGCAAAACCAAAGATGCCATTTAGGCGGTGCAGCTGCAACAGCGGGTTGTGCCGTGCGAAAAAGTTTACCAGTGTTTCCGTATCGGAATGCCCGCGGAAAGTCACTTCGCCGAGTTCGTCTTTTAAATCCTGGTGGTTATAGATTTCTCCGTTGAACGTAATATATACCGGCATTTCAGAAGCCTGCATCGGCTGGCGGCCATTTTCGCTTACATCTACAATAGACAAACGGCGATGCGCCAGCGTTACGTTGTGCACACCGACACGGGTCTCGTAAACGCCGTCGCCATCCGGTCCGCGATGGCTGATCGCAGCCAGCGAGGCCGGCGAGAATTTAAAATTTATACAACCCAGGATGCCGCACATGGAGATGATGTGTAAATGTGTAAGTGTGTAAATGTGTAAATGAAGTTCGGAAAGCTATTCTTTGCTTCTTTATTACTTTGCGGCTTTGCGTGAAAAAGTTGTTGGTTCACGCAGAGACGCGTAAGGAGAAAAAGACGCAAAAAAAGATATTCCAGACCCTACGTTTGATCTTTCGGTATTGAAAGTGTCAAATCACAATGAGGCTGTTTGACTTATTACTTATAACTTCCTACTTATTACCCCGCGCTTCCGCGCGGTCAGCTTAATGCCAAACAAATTAAAAATAACCGTATTGCCACGGATCTTGCGGCGCCATGCACCGGGAAGGATACCATACATTTTTTCCATCAGGATCAATAAAGGCATCACTACGGGGAAGTAACCTATTTTACTGTAACCTATATATCCCCGGACTTTCGTGAAACCTTCCTTGCGTAACAGTTTGCTCAATTCCGAGTAGGTATATTCCTTCATGTGAAAGCCTTCGGCTTCCGGTGTAAACTCTCTTGATATATCGTGCGGGCCTGTCAGGCGGTGCGGTGTGATGATCATCAGCAAGCCATCGCTGCGCAAAAAGCGATGATAGGCTTGCAGCAACGGCTCCGTGTCATCGGTATGCAAATGCTCGAATACCTGGTTGCTGTAAACGATATCCACCGATGCATCTTCCTGCGCCATGTCCACACCATTGAAAATGCGGAGTTCAAAATTATCGGGGCGGCCTTCGATGAACGGGATGCTGTCCGCCACTTCATAGGCAGTTACATGACCAAAATGTTTGGCCAGTTCCTTGCTGAGCAGGCAATCACCCGCACCGATCTCAAGGATCGTTTTCTTCTTATCAAAGAAACGGGAGAGGAGGCGTAGTTGCCAGGCCAGCCGGTCTTCTTTTGAAATGTTCAGTCCTTCCGGAATGTTGGGGAACTGTGTAAAGAGTTCGTTGTAGAGCTGTTGGTATAAAACCCTGCGCTCTTCGGCCGAGCTGATGCGCAACTTGTCGGCGAGTGATTTCTCCAGTAAAAAATGCGCTTGTTTGTTGTATTCCATAACGCTTAATTGGTGGGCAAAGGAATTTGTTCTCCCAGTTGGTGACGATAAAGTTGCAAATAGGACCGGGTTACACGCCCGAGGTTGAGTTCGCTGCGCACCCAGGCGGCGCCTTTTGTACCGAGTTGGCCGGCGAGTAAGGGATCGTTTTTCAATTTACGGATAGCGGCAACCAGTGCATTTACATCACCCGGCGCAATGAGAAGGCCGGTTTCTTCTTCACGTACCAATTCATCGGTGCCGCCGCCTTTGGTAGCGATTACGGGCAGCCCGGATGCCATGTATTCAATGATGGCGTTCGAAAGCCCTTCGCCATGGTTACCGGCATTGGTGGTCAATACGCCAACGTCTGCACATTGCAGTAAGGCTTCAATATCATGCCGCATGCCGGTGAATAAAATATGTGTGTTCAGTAAATGCGCCGGTACTTTTTCCATGAGGGCAGAACGGAACTCACCTTCACCAATGAAAACAAAATGAAAGGAGTCGTCTTCGTTGATCAACTGAAGGGCTGCTTCCAGCAATGTACCGTGGTCTTTGCGGATCTCGAAAGCGGCAACCATCATTATTACAAACCGCGGCTTTTTTTCCGGCCATAATTGAGCCGTTGTTTCTTCGACGGGTGGTAGTTTATTAAAACGATTCAGATCGATGCCGTTGTAGATGCATACTGATTTTATAGATGGTGTTCCGTATGCCGCTAATCCGGCTTTTGAATTGGCGACAAACATTTTGGAAAAAGGTGTCAGCATTTTTATCCGGCGGTAATGTTTCCGGAATACGTCTGAATCAGCGGCTGCGTCATAGATCACACCGTGGATAACGGGTTTGCGGGAAATCAGATTGGCTATCTGCAGGTAGGCACTTGCCGTAATATCCCAGGAGTGAATAATGTCAGGATTGAAATCTTTTATGGCGCGGCGAAGTTTAAACGCCAGTCTCCAGTCTTTGCTTTTTCCTTTTACAATCATTTCAAAGCGGATGGGCATTTCGTATACCTGCGGATAATCGACGATGTTGTCGAGTGATACCAGCATAATACGGCAATCGCCATCTGCCTCCAGCAGGCCTTTGATCAGCTCCAGCATCCGTCTTTCCTTGCCGCCTTTTTTCAGCGTGTTGGTGATCATCAGGATCTTCATGCCTGCAAAGATTCGGGGATTAAATTTCCGGGTGTTTCTTCTTCGCGGTCGGTCGCACCATGCTGATGCATTTGCAATTGCGCCGTAAGTGTGCCGCCTATCAGGAACACGAAGAAAGAAGTAAGTTCTTTATTGTGGCTGGTAACATACAGAATCACATAAGCGAGGCATATGACCAGCGGTGAGTTGAGCCCGGTTCTGATGGCACGGATAAAAAAGGTGATCAGCATCAGGAAGTAAATGGCAAAGCCCACAATACCCAATTCGATCAATAATAAGAGGATACCGTTGTGCGCGTCATAACCGGAGCCATAGTCCCTTTTCAAAAAACCACCATAACCGATGCCGAAGAGTTGTTCGTCGAACGGAAGATTCATGAAACTGTGATAGGCGATGGAAGAGGCTTCTTTCCGCCATTCCATCGAGTCGAGCGATTGGGAATTGTAGTTGTTACCCAATGACCGGTTGATAATGGCCAGTGGTTCGTCTATCAGCCGCGCGGTGATCTGCTCCATGAACTCGCTGTTTACATTGAAGAAAATTTGCATTATCTGGAACAGGAACAGGCAAAGGAACAAACAACTGATGCTGACCAGTACCAGTGTATAAGCTTTGCGGCTTTTGTTGCGGCTGAAAAGCCCTTTCAGGATCAGCCACAGGGCAACCATTATCAGGATCAGCATGGCACTGCGCGAAGTAGACAACAGCACACCAAGAAACATCGGAGGGAGCAGCAGCAGGTTCCATTTACCTGGTTTTTCATCTTCGGCGAGGTAGTCGCTCAATAAGAAAACGAATGCTGCGCCACAGATGTAACCAAAGAAATTATGGTTCACCAGTTCCCAGGCCGGTGTAAATATGTAGTGAACGCGTACAACGGGGAAAGTGCCAATGAATGCATATGTATAAGCCAGGTCGGCAAGACAAATCAAACCCGCGAAAATAATACTGGTTTTGAACAGACGATAATCACCCGTGTAAGCGTAAAAGAAATAACCGAAATAGGCACAAAGAAAAGCCAGGATAAATTCTTTCACGAGGTCGAAACTCAGCAGTTCGAAGTTGGCGGAGATAAGGAACAGGTAAAGGATGAACAGTAAGATCCACCACGTATATCCCTGCTTGAAAAACGGTGGCAGGATGAAACGCGGTTTCATGGTGAACGTCCGGGCAAACAAACATACGCTGAGCATAGCACGGAAGTTCAGCGGCATACCGCGTAAATCGAAGTTCACATCCGCAATCACCGTCGTGAATAGCAGAATAGCTACCCACTCCGGCTTATAAAGCAGGCTGTACCCAACACCGAGGGCACCGACGATCATGAATAGGAGGGAGAGAGACATGTTAATTTGATGATTTGGTAATTTGAAAATTTGATAATGGATTGACTAATTGTCAAATCGTCAAATTTTCAAATTAGCTAAGTATCCGCCACTGAAACTGCCGGTTGCAACATTCTTCTGAACCGGCCAACGGATTTTTTTAAACCAGGATAGCGTAACAACATTCTTTTCAGGAAAAGACGGTTGTCTGCTTTTCCCTGTGAACGAAGAAACTGATAGGATTCTTCTGCTTCAGCAGGGATATTCCATTTATAAGCGGTATCAAATTTTTTCTGGTGATAATGTATTGAGAAGGCGTTGGCCGTTTCTGCTGCAACATTATACCGGTCGATAAAGTATTGCTTGATCTTGTAATGTTCTTTGAGAAACTGGATTTTGCGCGCCGGATCTTTCGGACGCGATACCGAATCGTCGATGATGCGGTAGGTAGCGGTGCTGTCCGGCAGGTATTTGAAATGCCAGTGACGCGACAGGCAAAGCCAGGTCGGCAAATCTTCATAAGCAAAACCTTCGCGCTCGAACAAACCGAAGTCAACATGCTGCTCGAAGGCAGTGCGGCGGAAACATGCCGTTAACGCATGAATGAAAAACTGACCAGTGAGCAACGCTTCAAATACCTCGCCATCGACAATGCGCGATTGATGTTGTTGATTGAACTGCTGAAGCGCCTTGCCATTTTTTTCAAAATAAAAATCAACATCCGTGTGTACCAGCCCGAATGTGGGATTAGCATCCAGGAAAGTGACCTGCTTCTGCAGTTTGTATTCGTCGTGCCAGTAATCATCCCCGGCACAGATAGCAATGTATCGGCCACGGCAGGATTTCAAAGTGTCGCGGAAGTTCAGCAATAATCCTTTGTTCGGCGCTTCCGGCAGCAGGCTTAATTTTCCCGGATATCGATCACGGTATTCTTCCAGGATGAGGCGCGTGGCATCGGACGACGCATCTTCACCCACCACTATTTCAAAACTAAAGTCGGTGCGTTGTTTCAGCAACGACTCCACTGTTTGCCGGATATAAGCTTCCTGGTTATACGTGATCAGGGCGATGCTGGCTGTCGGTTCAGGATGCATGGGCGAAAAGTGTTTTACGGAAGATGAGCACCATCGTGATCAGGTATAAAAAGAAGTTTACCGCATAACCAATCGTTGCCCCCAGGGGACCGTACATCGGTACAAATAACATCGACAATAACACGAATGAACCGTTGAAGAATATCTCTGTGAAAATGAATGTTCTTGTCATGGCACGCGCAATCAGTTGGTACGCCAGTATCCAGCTCGCGATCTTGAAAAAGTCACCAATAAGCTGAAACAGGAACAAAGATCGCATATCGGCGAATGAGGTATCAAACAGCCATTCGATGATTAATCCGCGGAACAAATAGATGCCGGCCGATAATATCAAAAGGAAGGGGAGTACCAATTTGTAAATCTGGAAAATTTCCGTCTTTACCTCAGCGCGTGTTTTCAGGCGTGCCAGTTTCGGCAGGTAGTAAACACTGAGCGAGGTTGTGATGACCATCAGGTACATCGCGGATATCCGGTTCATACCTTCCCACAAACCTGCTGCGTCCATGGATCCGGTGCTGTGATTGATGTAAGATCTTACCAGTAACTGGCTGGCCGGAACCGTGATTGCACTGACCAGCGTCATTATTGCATAGTGTCCGAGACGGGTGCCTGCCTGACGGCTGAATGGCAGCCCAAACGCGCGTCTGCTGAACCAGGATGAACGCGTTACCATACTCAACGTTACCAGGAATACGACCGACTGGTAAGTAACGGCACCGATCAGCGCGCCCGTCAGTCCGAAATTATAAGCGAGTACTACGGAAAACAATAATCCGGTAACGCTGCCGGCCATGTTGGCCAAAGCATATTTGCGGAACTCACGGAATCCGTTGATGATCGCCACCAGGTAAGTATTGAGCGCATAAAGGATCAGCGTGCCACCCAGTATACGAAACACAAATGCATAGCCGGCATCTTTTAATATTTGTATGGAAAAGAAACGTCCGGCTACGAGCAGCACGATTCCCGAGATAATCGATAAAGTGAGAATGATGCGCAATCCGGCAGACAGGAACACTGCATATCTTTTCGGTGATTCACTGTACTGCGCCACATATCTTGTCATGCCCGGACCAATACCACCCGTTGAAATATTCAGTAGGATAGTAGTGAAGTTGGTCAGTTGGCCCAGCAAGGCAACACCTGCGGGACCGATCAGTACTGCCACCACCTTCACGCTGATGAAACCCGTGAGCATCCGCACGAGTGTTGCCACTGCATTCAGCGAGGTGACTTTTACCAGGTCGGTTGCGATTATTTTTTTTATGCGGGTCAGCATTGGAGGGAGAAGGATGAAGGCGTAAGGCGTAAGGTGTAAGGTATAAGGTTAAAACAGCCGCCCGATACTTCGGGCGTAAGTAGTAAGTTATAAGTTATAAGTAAAACAGCCATAGTTTGCAATTGAGAGGGGCTGATGCGCTAGAATTATTTCTATTGGTTCGTGACAACACGAACCAAGGCGCATTCACGATTCACCATTCACGATTCACCATTCACGTTTCACCTGAATTCGTTGATCGCCTCTATGATCGTATCCGCTTCGGTCAGGGTGAGCACGGGACTGATGGGCAGGCTCAATACCTCTCGGTGTAGCTGTTCGGTGAGCAGGTATTCTTCCTCGTTGCGCTCGCTATAAGCCGCTTGTTTATGTGGCGGTACAGGATAATGGATCAATGTCTGAATGCCTTTTTCCTGTAAGAACTGTTGCAGGCGCTCGCGTTCGGCGGTGCGGATCACGAACAGATGCCACACATGTCCTTCTTCCGTTTGCACAGCAGGCAACACGATACGCGGATTATGTATGCCGGTAAGATAACGGTGCGCGATCTGGCGGCGTTTGGCATTGTCGGAGTCGAGATAAGCCAGCTTCACTTTGAGAACGGCTGCCTGTATTTCATCCAACCGGCTGTTTTGCCCGGCGTATTCGTTGATATATTTGACTTTTGAGCCGTAATTGGCCAGGGTTCTTACTGTTTCTGCCAAAATAGCGTCGTTGGTCGTAACAGCGCCTGCGTCACCAAGGGCGCCTAAATTTTTTCCCGGATAAAAACTTGTACCGGCCGCATCACCGAGATTGCCGGTTCTTTTAGTGTGATAAAAAGCTCCCTGCGCCTGCGCATTGTCTTCGATCAGTTTCAACCCGCGCTTGCGGCAGAGTTCCCTGAGTTCGTTTGAATAACCACATTGACCATACAAATGCACTACCATTACGGCGCGTGTACGTGGGGTGATCAGTTTTTCAACCTCTTTTACATCAAGGTTATAAGTGATCATTTCAGGCTCGGCGAGTACGGGCTTGAGATGATTGACCGTGACGGCCAGCAGCGATGCAATATAAGTGTTGGCCGGAACGATCACTTCATCGCCGTCCTGCAATACGCCCATTTCCTTATAGGCGCGAAGGATAAGACTCAAGGCGTCCAGCCCATTGGCTACGGCAATGCAATGCGACGAACCGCAATACGCCGCATATTGCTCTTCAAAAGTTTTTACTTCATTGCCCAGCAGGTACCAGCCGGAGCTGACCACTCTGTTCACGGCATCCTGTATCTCCGAATGGTAGGAGGCAGTGATTTTCTGAAGATCCAGGAATTTGATCATGGGGCTTATTTTGCGGCAAGCATGGCTGTCAGCTTCGGTACGGAGTCGAGCTGTTCTATTTCTTCCTTCGTAAAAGAAACGCCGAGACGGTCTTCGAGTTCTACGATCAGTTGCAGGTGGTTGATCGAATCCCAGGCCTCGAGTGTGTCTTTGCTGCTGGTGGGCAGCAGGTCTATGTCTTCGTTAAAGGCGCTCTGGAATATTTCCTGCAATTGTGCTAAGCTGATAGTCATTTGTCAGTATGGTTATAAAATTTTGGGCAGGTTGATTGCGTTCGGTCGGCGTAAAAATGAATTGGCCTGGCGCAGTGCCCTGGTTTTGTAGTTGCAAGAATACTTCGTGAAAGAATTTTTCTTCGATGCGTTTGCCCAAAGCGCGACAACTCATCAGGAAGTTTTCGATGAGATGATTTTCTACCACCGGTCTTGTTATAATCAATCCTACCAGGCCATAATCCCCGAACTTGTCGCTTACACGCAGGGAGAATAATTTCCAGCCCCTTTCAATCATCTCTTCGAGTTCGCGGGTGGTATAAGCCTGTTTATTAAAATTGAATTGATTCGTTTTGCCGGTGAGTTGTGACAAACGTTCCAGATCTTTCGGATCGTTGACGCCGATCTCCATTTCAATTCCCAGCGCATCAATGAACGCATTCATGTCACCGGTTTCACCCAGCAGGCGGTTGCGGTCCTGTTCCGTACGATAGAGTTCCGTACGCTGGCGGTCTTCTTTTAAAATATTTCTTTTTCTGAAATGGAAGGAACGCGTGAGGTGCAGGAAATCTTTGTAGTCACCGGTGAAATGCAAAGTAGTCAGTCCCGGCAGCATGGCGCTGGTGGCATTCAGTTCAAAGAGATTGTCGTCGATAAAGATCAGTGAGTTGATGCCCACATTCAGTTCCTGCGCGATGGATTGCAACTGCGTATACTTGTCCTGCCAGTTTATTTTTTTTACGATAAAATCTTCCCATTGCAGGGGCATGCGGCGTTTGCGGAAAGCCGCTTCCACATCAGCCTCGTTGTTTTTTGAACAGAGGCAAAGCAGGAACCCTTCTTCGATCCGGTTTTTGAGGAATTGCTGGAAGTGATAATAAGTGATCCCATCGGCGTTGTTGTCACAGATGATCCCTTCAACCCCATCTTCACCCACGATGCCTTTCCAGAGTGTATTGTCGCAGTCCAGCACGATTACTTTTTTCTCTTCCGCCTGCAGCCATTGCAATTGTTGTTGCAATTCACCGGCGATGGCTTTCACCGCCGGTTTGGTGTAAGGCATCTGGTAAAGATGCCCGAGATTGTATTGGTAAAATTGTGCCGCACCGATATTCAGCACCAGTTCCGCGAGGTCAAACACAAATAAGTTGGGTAATGAAAGGCATGCTTCCAGTTGCGGGCGATAACGGTCTGCCATGCTGGTTTGTCTTCCTGCGTAGCCGGCCCATGCACGTGGTTCGAAACTGTCGTCGAGTTGATTGGATAAAAGAACAGGGCCGGTTTGCCTTGCCGCAAATGCATGAACCGTCTGTAAGAACTGCATTTGCCAGGCAGCGGGTTTGTGCCGGAAGTACTGATCGGAGTGAATGAAATAGACCGCATCAGCAGGCTTTTCGGGCCATTGCATTAATGCCGGGATCAGGTCTTCTTCATAACGTTCTTCCACGGAAAGTTCCGGCAATGTCTTTTTAAGTTCCCGGGTTATAGGAGTGGTAACCGTATCTGAAATAAAATAAAGTGTCATTAACAAAACTAGAAACGGTCGATCAACCGTTGTAAAAATGAATAGTCATGCTGCAAAAATGCATCGCGGGTAAGTTCCTGTACTTTGATCAGCAGCTCTTTTCCCGGTAATATTTCCTGGCCGGTTTCGCGGAAACCAAGCGTTACATGCTGCCGCCATACGCGACGGTTGTCTTCCGCCGTTCGGCAAAACAGTTTATTCAACTGCATGCTGTTGAATGCGTACTCCATCAGCAGGTATTCCGTTTCCACTGCCTGAACAGGTTGTGTGCAAACGTAACGGCCAAAGTCGGCTTCGCCATTCTGCACATTATAAATGGAAGCGGTGCCGCAGAAATGATGATCGCTATCGAGGATTTTGAAATAATAGCCGTCGTTGCGAGCCTTGTTGGCGATGATCCAGTTGGTTTGTTGTTCCACTGAAACGGCCTCGGAGCTCGAGAGGTAACGGTTGATCTGCGGATCATTGCGCAGGCGGCAAATGTTTTCCGCGTCCTCCGGTGTTACTTCTTTCAATATTGTTTTGCGACCGGTAATTTCAGGCGGGAGTCCTGAAGCTTTTGAAATCGTCATAGTTGCGGATGTAATCATGCTCGTCATAAAGTTCGGAAGCCAGTACGAGGCAAACGGAACCGGAAGAAAAATTTACTTCGGATGCCCACATGCCCGGGGGAATGTGCAGGCCCATATAAGGGCGGTTGAGCATCACCAGGCGTTGGGTATGTCCATCGTCGAGCAATACTTCGAAGCAACCGCTCACGGCTACCAGGAACTGGTGGCAGCGGCGGTGTGCATGAGCACCGCGTGATTCACCGCCCGGAATATCATACAGGTAAAAAATCCTTCTCACGTCGAAAGGGATTTCGCGGCTGTTGTGAATAGGAGTGATGTTGCCTGAGCGGTTATGAATGCGGGGTAAATAAATAACGCTGCAATCGAATACGGATGGCTGACTCATACAGTTTGCTTGAAGGCTTCGAAATCGCGTATGTAATCTTGTTCGCTGTAAGGCTGGTCGGCCGCGATAAAGGCAAGCGCATTGGTCGAAAAATTTTCCAATTGACGCCAGATCATCTTTGGCACATACAAGCCGTAATAGGAGCGGTTCAATGTGATTTTTTTTTCTTCATAGCCGTCACTCAGCACCACATCAAAACTGCCGGAAAGGGAAATGATCACTTCCTGCAAAGAACGATAAGCGTGACCACCGCGAAAATCACCGCCCGGAACATCATAAATCCAATACACGCGTTGTACAGCGAAAGGTAACTGATCATTGTTTTGGAGAAATGACAGATTGCCGCGCGGGTCCAGAATTTTCGGAAGCTCCAGGAGCTTCACTTCACTCAATGGCATAATGCTGAATTAAACGGCTTTCATGTGATAGGCCGATACCGGATGGATCACTTTCTCTACATTCTCTTTGCGGAACTCGGCCACGAGGCATTGCCCCAGCGAAGGCAACATTACTTTGATTGTATTGGCGCGCACTTCCACCACCTGTCCTTCCCATGTCATCAACGGACCGTTGAGAATGCGGACAGTGTCGTTCATGTTTACCGGACATTTCTCCAGTGAAACATTCTCGTATTCGTTGAGGAAACGGCGGATAGCGTCGATCTCGTCGTTGCGGATCACCGCCGGCTTGTGCAGCCAGTACACAAAATTGATCACGCCGTCGGTTTGCAACGCTTTTGTTTGTTCTTCAGGAGAAAGGCAAACAAAAACGTAGGAGCTGAACAATGGCTCATGAACGATCTTCTTGCGATCAGACCATTGACGCTGTACTTTATTAAGCGGGCAGTAAACTTGAATTTTTTTTCTGTCCAGCAGTTCGGTCACTTTTTTCTCCCAGCGTGGGCGGGTATAAAGTGCGAACCATTGTTTACCATCTTGCGAAACCATTGTTATCAGGTTTAAGAGTTGAGTAAAAACTGCTAATCAGTGGTTTTCCCGGGAAAAGGCTCCGCCCATCTCAGTTACAGGGCACATGTGTAATGAGTCTTTGAATGAAAGCCGTTCCGGAAAAACCTGTGCGAAAACTGTTCGCTTATCCACGCGTTGCCGCGCGCGAACGCTTTTTTTTGCTACCGGTTTGTCCGTTATGTATATAGCCATATCCGTAACCATAGCCATAACCATTTTTGGTAAAGCCACGGGAGCGGATGCCGTTGAAAATAATACCCATGTTCTTGAGCGGATTTACCGCATTGCTCTCATCGAGACGCTCCAGGTGAATCTTCGGTGTGAACTTGTGTTTCACGACATACAATGTAGCGTCACACATCGGAGATAGTACATATGCATCGGACAGCAGACTGGCCGGTGCAGAGTCGATGATGATAGCGTCGAAAATTGCTTCGAGATATTCGAGCAGTTCCTGTACCCGCGGATTGATCAGCAGCTCCGAAGGATTTTCGGGCACCGGACCGGCGGGCAGGAAAAAAAGATTGTCGTGAGCTGGAGCACGGCGGATCAGCTCCTCCGGCTCTGCTTCGTTCCAGAGATAATTGGTTACCCCTTTGTCGAGCTGAAGACCGAGCTTCTGACTCAGGGAAGGATTGGCCAGGTCAAATTCTACAAGGATCACTTTCTTACCGGCAACGGCTAAACTCAGCGCGAGGTTGGCGGCAACAAAACTCTTGCCTTCACCCGGCAGGGAAGAAGTGACCAATATTTTTTTCTTGACGGTGTTCACGCCGAGATAACCAAGCGAAGAACGTATTCTCCTGAATTGCTCTGCAATGAATGTGCGGTTGCCTTCGCGGATCACCAACGGATCTTTGCTTCTGTCGAGCACTACTTCGCCGATGATAGGCACATTGGTCAGGTGTTCAATTTCGCTGCGGAACAATATTTTTCTGTTCAGCATTTCGCGGATGGCAATGAAGCCAATGGGAAGTCCCAAACCAAATACCAGGGCGATAATATAAATGAGTTGTGACTTCGGTGTCACGGGGAAAAAGCTGGCCTGTGCCTTATCAACGATGCGGCTGCCCGAGGTGGTAGAGATATGGGCCAGCGCACTTTCTTCTTTTTTCTGACGAAGGAAATTATAAATACCGAGTTTGATAGCCTGTTCGCGGTCGATATCGATCAGGTCTCTTTCTTTCTGCGGAATGGTCTGCAGCATGGAGCTGTAGAGGTTGTTGGTAGAATAGAGATTAAGCTTGGTGGCTTCGAGGCTGCTGCGCTGGTTGCGGATGTTTTCCAGCAGGCTGGGTCTCAATTTAGTGATCTGGTCATTCAGCGAGGTCACCATCGGGTTGTTCTCGCCGGTGGTCTTCTTCAGCTTTTCGTAGCTGGTTACGGTTTCCTGCAACTGATCCACGAGTTTGGCCAGCAATGGATCTTTCAGCCCGATAGTGGAAGGAACGATTCCGTCGGCACTGTTTTTCGATTGCACATATTTCTCTACCTGGTCGAGAACGGAAAGCTGCATGTTCACATCGCTTACTTTCTGATCATTCTCTCCAACATTTTTCAGGAACAATTCACCTTGTGCGCTGATGTCGACAGCACCGCGGCTTGCTTTGTAGGCTTGCTTGCGTTGGTTCACATTATCGAGTTCCTGTTGCACGGCAAGCAGGCGTTCGTCTACAAAGGCGGAGGTGTTTTCAGCGATTTTATTTTTCTCGTCGATAGCGGCCCGGTCATAGGCAGCCATGAGTTCGTCGAGCACCTGCTCACCCCGATAAGGATCGATGTCTTTGATTGAAAGCGAAACAACCGTCGATTCTTTGCCGGCGAGAGTGCGGAGACTGCCGATGAAGACCGACGTGGCCGTTTTGGGATTGGTCAGTGTGAGGTAAAGATCCCGCTTGGATGCGTGACGGAAATTCGGGTTGCGTACAAAACGGATGTTGCCGAATGAAGTGGCGTAAAAGCGGTTCAAGGCATAACGCTGCCCGTTGATGCGCACCGTACTGTCCGACGCGCGGAAAGTGAACGGAAGCTTTTTGATGGTCTTCAATTCATCCGGGTTGGCGGCTTCCACCACTACGGGTGTGCTGGTGTAAGCGGAAGTCGCAACCAGTTTTCCCTCTTCGAAATACGAAGCGTAGAGGTGAAGGCGGCGTACTACATCCTGCATGAGGCTGCGTGATTGCAATACCTGCAACTCGTTTTCGATGATCTTTTTTTCGGAAAGCCGGTCGAGTGAGTTGAGGGTTTCGCCGTCGTACGAACCTTTGGTTTCGTCCTTCAGCATGAGGGAGGCGCTGATCTCGTATTTCGGTACGGTTACCTTCAGATAGAACCAGCCCACGAACATGCAAAGGATGAACATGATGATGAACAGGGGCCAATAGGGAAAATATTTATACCAGACCTCGCTGACCAGGTTGCGGTGCTCTTTTTTCTGTTTGGAAGGTGCTGTTTGCATATAATAGCGTATTAGTTGGACGGGATAAGTCTGTCTGCGACGATCACGGCCAGCGACAAACCGCTGATCACGATCGGTAACCATTGCATGGTACGGCCAGCGCTGGATACTTTTACTTTGTTGGGTTCCACATATACGATATCATTGGACTGAAGATAGTAGTAGGGTGAAGAGAACAGTTCTGCTGAATTCAGGTTGATGCGTTTGATGAGCTTTTGGTCGCCCTGTTCGCGGATGATCATTACGTTCTTGCGCTCGCCGTAGATGGTAAGGTCACCGGCCAGGCCCAGCGCTTCGAGTAAAGAAAGTTTTTCGTTGGGAACGCTCACCACCGAAGGGTGGTTGACTTCTCCCAGCACCGTAACACGGAAGTTTTGAAAACGGATGGTGATAATAGGATCTACGAGCAGCTTGCGGTCGCCGAGCGTTTTGGTAATATAATCCTTCAACTGATTCTTGGTAAGGCCTTCTGCTTTTACCAGACCTAGCAAGGGAAATTGAATGTTGCCTTCCGGACCTACGAGATAACCGACTGCAGCGGCTCCGGTACTACCGCCGTTACTGCCGCCGGCAGTGGCGATACCATTCGAAGCATTGAACAAAGCCGAAGCTTCAGGGTTGAGGCTGGATACCGTGATGGAGAGAATGTCATTCTTCTGAATGATCGATTCGGGTACAGGCGTTGGAGTAGCTACGGCACCATCTTTCATACCATAGAAGTAAGTAGCCTTCTTGGTGTTGGTACAGGAACTAAACAACAGAACATACAACATCGCAGCACAGACCAGCAGTGTCCGTTTATAGGGAATAGATAACATACAAATAATTTAAAATAGGCCAATGAATTGCCTGTCCGGCTTAAATGGCAGAAAAAGGCCATAACCGGTCAATGCAATCGCTGGTGCTCCAATCAGCAAACGGATATGATTTCAGAAGAATTGGAAAAGAAAGATAAAGAGGACTTCTATAGGAAGGACTAAGTGAGACGGGGTTGTTTCTGCGTCTAAAGTAGAAATAAAAATAATATTAGAATTGTTCTTTTTTGTTCAGAATGAAATTTGCTCCGGGTTGAGCGAAAATCTGAAAGCCTGTTTCTTCTACGAGCGTGGCTAATTGCTTTTTGGCGGAGGGCTGCCGCAGTGGAGTTCCGAGCCGGTATAATAATAAGCTATGGTATTTGCGGCAGAGTGGATCGAGGGACGGGATGCTGGCGGCCTTGTTCTTTTTGCGCGTTCTCCGTCCGTCTATATTACTTAATAATGTTTCCCAGATCGCGAGTGGTTCGTTGGGTAAGAGGTGATGTGAAGCTGCATAATAGTTGCGTCCGCGTTGGAGGTATTCGCGTGCTTCGGTCAGGTGCCCGGTAAGCGTGAGTGCTTCGCAGATGATCAGTTCAAAATCCGGGACCGCGGAAGGTGAGTTTTCCCTCGTGATTTTAAGAATGGATTGGTAGCGGCGCATTTCGGCGAGCAGTTTGTCGGTGATTTCTCCATGCGCATGCAGATGAAATAAACGCGCGGCCATCAGTCTGCCCATGATGTGCGGAGCCAGGTGTGGATGCGGTGGGGTGTCGGCAAGCCGGCTCATGTGTTTATCGAGTTGCCGCAGGTCCTGGTTGAGCCAATAGCGGAATACCTGGATGGCATGTGCGAACAGGATGGCATCCGGCGTGGCCTTGGCAGCGAGATAATAACGAAGACCTTTTCCATAAGAACCATTGAGATGATCCATCTGCACGGCCTGTTCGTAATAATAGAATTGTCCGGCACGTGTGCGGGCCACTTCGCGTTGAAACGGATCGATGAGTGCTTCATTGCGTTCGAGGAATTCAATCGTCCGGCGGGTGAGATTGTCGAGTACGCGGTCGTAGTCCTGGCCTTCAGGAGGTGGTACGTCGCGGAAGAGGCTTACGAGGTAATGCAATACTTCCTGGCGTGCGATATCGGTAGTGGTTTGTTTGCGGATATTGACCTCTACTTCATCGGGAGAATCGAATCCGCAATAACGGCAAAGAATAAGTAGGGTAGCGGAGGAAGCGGCGTACTGGGATTGAACGAGACCAAAAAAACGGCGGAGCGTGTTGGCATTGATGGTTTCACCGGTGCGTTGAAATATCGCGTCTACCAATTGCAGGCAATCGCGGGAAGAACGGATCTTCCTGCCGAAAGTATGCTCCAGCTCAGCTTTAAGTGCCGTAATGAAAGTTTGCTTCATAAGCAGCCGCGATGATCGGTTGGCATTGGTCAGGCTTCTTCCGGACGCAGGGCTTCTTTCATTTTACCCAATACATCCTTTTCTACCATCTTACGTGCTACGCCGATCATATTGCTGAATGCCAGTTGTCCGGAGATACCGTGCCCGATGATAACGGGTTTGGCTACTCCCAATACGGGAGTACCTCCATATATTTCGAAGTTGAACCTGTTGAAATAATCGTCGTTCGTGCTGTTGACCGGTTTAAGGTCGTACAGCGATTCTGCGAGTTTAAGTACGACGTTGCCGGTAAAACCTTCGCACACGATCACATCGGCTTTGCCGGTGAGTACGTCTCTTCCTTCAATATTACCGATAAAACGGATATGTTTATTTTCTTTGAGAAGGGGATAAGTGGCCTGGGCCAGCACATTTCCTTTTCCTTCTTCTTCTCCCACGTTGAGCAGGCCTACGCGTGGTTCGCTGATACCAAGAATGAGCTGCGCATAGATGCTGCCCATCACGGCGAACTGGTTCAGTTGCTCCGGTTTGCAATCGGCATTGAGACCGACATCGAGCAGGAGTCCGGTTCCTCCGTTGTGAAGGGGAACGATACTGGAGATGGTAGGGCGGATGACACCTTCCACGGCTTTGATGGTGAAAAGTGTGCCGACGAGCATGGCTCCGGTATTACCTGCGCTGATGAAAGCGTCCATTTTGCCGGATGCCAGCAAATGAAATCCGATGGCGATGGATGACTGTTGTTTTTCCTTAAGGGCCTTGGTGGGATGTTCGTGCATGTCGATCACCTGTGACGCGTGTACAACGCTCAGTCTGCCGGTGGGCACGGCGTGCTCATTCAGCAGTGGGTTGATCTGTGACTCGTCGCCGATCAGCAGCAGGCGTACATCACCTTCCTTGTCCTCATTCAAAAAACGGTTGATCCCCTTAACGGCTTCGAGGGGAGCATAATCACCGCCCATCATATCAATGCCTATAACCATAGAAGCTTATTTCCCAAAATTAAAATTCCAAACCTCATCGCAAACCAAAGGTCGGCAATGGATTTGGAATCAAGTCCGTTATTTGAAAAAACAATATTAAGCTTTGGAAGGAGCGGTCTCACTAACCAGTTTGCCCTTGTAGTACAGTTTTCCTTCGCTTACGTGTGCACGGTGACGTACATGCGTTTCTCCGGTAGTGCTGTCAGTGGTCAGCGTGGTCGCAGTAGCTTTATAGTGAGTACGGCGCTTTGCGCTTCTTTGCTGGCTGTGTCTGCGTTTGGGATTTGGCATATCTCTGCTATTTAACTAATTAGAAAATTATTCTCTTTTTATTTTTTCCCTTTGTCTTTCAGGTCCCTGAACTGTTCAAGGCCTTTCCAGATCGGATTCGATTCCTTAGGCTCGTCCTGTTCAGGATCGGGTTCCATGTGACGAAGCATTTTCAGTGCGGCCGGGTTGCAGTTGGGACCGTCGGCGTTTTCATAGCCGCAGACCTTCTGCATCGGAATACTCAGGTTGATGAATTCGTAGATCCAGTTGGCTACGTCTAGGTGACTTTCATTCCGACCGATATAATACACATCGGGATCATCTTCCTGGTCATTCATCAGTTCCGCATCTTCCACCATCTTAACCGTCATGTTAAACTCGTCCCACAGTTCAAGCGGGAGGTCGTTATTACAACGGTCGCAGGTGACTTCAAGCGTACCGCCAATTTCAAACTTCAATAACATGAAGCTGTTTTTCTTGTCCAGCGAGAGTTTTATTTTCGCTGAGCAGTGGCGGAAATCCTGCTGCTGAAATGCCTCAAAGAACTTGTCGTCAATCTCATAGTTGTACTCATGAACTCCGGGTTTCAACCCTACAAAGGCTATCTCAAAATCTCGGCGGTGACCCATGGCTCAACATTTGTCCTGAAAAATCGGGAGGCAAAGGTAGGTAAAATTTATGAACTATTCCGCGGTCTTTTTCATTTATTTTTGCTGGGCAATTTATCGTAATTTGCTCATTATTAATGATTTTTAATTTATTCCGGTGCAAAAGTTTTTCTCCCGCCTTTTTTCCCGGCTGATGAAAGGCTGGAGTTGGGTGTTGCTGATCCTGGGGGCGATTGCCATTAAATGGGTATCGCTGTACCCCAATATGGTTGAAAAATATTATACGTACGGCTTTTATCCTATTGTATCAAGGCTGCAGCGTACCCTCTTCGGCTGGATTCCTTTCAGTATCGGTGATCTTTTTTATGGCTTCCTGATCCTGCTGCTGCTCTTCCGCGTGGTCCGTTTCTTCCGTTTCCTGTTTCTCCGCCGGCTCAACCGCGCTTATTTCAAAGCCGCGCTGCAACAAGGCATTTTCCTTTTCCTGTTTATTTACGTTTTCTTCAATCTCCTGTGGGGACTCAACTATAACCGGCTGGGCATTTCATCGCAGCTCGGTCTTACCGAGGTCAGCGCCTATTCTACGGGCGAATTGGATTCATTGGTTAAGGTCTTGCATACTGCGCTCAACAAAGAGGCTTCGCAACTCACACCTGAAGCGCGTGATTCTTTTGCCCGTGATAAGTACAGGCTGTTTCGCCAGGCAGGCCGCGGATACGACAGCATGGCGCAACAACATCCTTACCTGGCTTACCAGCCCCGCTCTGCCAAACCTTCCTTATTCAGTTATGCGGGAAACATACTCGGTTTCCAGGGTTATTACAATCCCTTTTCGGGTGAAGCACAGGTCAATACCACTATCCCCAGTGCACTCGAACCTTTTGTGACCATGCACGAGATCGCGCATCAATTGGGGTATGGGAAAGAGAACGAAGCCAACTTTGTGGCTTTCCTTGCTTCACGCAAACATCCATCCGTGTTCTTCCGCTACTCGGTTTATTTCGACATGTACCAGTATGCGGGAGGAGAATTATACCGCCGCGATTCCGCAGCACTACGCGCCTACAACCAGACCCTGCATCCGCAGGTAAAAGCCGACATCAAAGCCTACCGTGATTATTTAAAGAAATACAAGAATCCCATCGAGCCGCTGATCACCTGGGCTTACGGAAGTTACCTCAAAGCCAATAATCAGCCCGGCGGCAAAAGAACCTACAGTGAAGTGGTGGCGTGGCTGATTGCTTATTACCGGAAGTTTCAGGAAATATGAGGGTTAATTTGAAAATTTGATGATTTGAAAATCAGACTTACTGCTAATTCCATTCTCTAATTTTCAAATCATCAAATTGCCAAATCAGAACTTGTTCTTCCACATCATACTCTCGATCGGCTTATCGGGCTGACCGGAATATTTGGCATTTTTCTTCTGATCGTAGCGTACTTCAATCTCACCCTCCACTGGGAAATAAATAAGCTGGCCAACCGGCATTCCCTTATACACTTTCACAGGTTGTTTGACCGAGATCTCGAGCGTCCAGTGCCCGCAAAAACCTACGTCGCCTTTACCGGCAGTAGCATGAATGTCGATGCCGAGACGGCCGGTAGATGATTTCCCTTCCAGGAACGGCACATGCGCATGTGTTTCGGTGTATTCGAGTGTAACACCGAGATAAAAAATATGGGGATACAATACGAAACCTTCCTCCGGAATTTCGAAGTATTCAATCTCGTTATGTTTTTTGGAGTCGAGGATATGTTCTTTGTACGTAGCCAGCCATTTGCCCAGGTGCACATCGTAAGAGTTGCTGCCGAGGCATTCGCGGTCGTAAGGCGCCAGTTTGATGGTGCCTTTTTCAATTTCTTCGAGGATACGTTTATCGGAGAGGATCATAGCCGTAGTTTTACTCTATCTTTAACCGGCAAAATAAAGGAGAAACCAGCACGAATGCCGATTTTTTTTCAACAACAAATCAACCCTTCCACCCGCCTCGGTGTATGGAAGATCGAAGAAACGGAGGAATTTTTTAAGGATAATGTTCCGCAACACCGCGATGTAACGCACCCCCATAAGCGTTTGCAGCACCTGGCGGGGCGTTTCCTGCTGCGATATCTTTATCCGGATTTTCCTTACGAACTCATCCGCATCGCCGATACACGCAAACCTTTTTTACCGGATGCGCAGTATCATTTTTCCATTTCTCATTGCGGTGACTATGCGGCGGCATTGGTAAGCCGCGATCTGCGCACGGGCGTGGATGCCGAAATTCCCGTGGCGCGCATCGAACGCATCGCTTCCAAATTTACCACGCCGGAAGAGCGAGCCGTATTCGGTAGTGAACCGGGTGTGCGCGGACTCACGACGATCTGGAGCATCAAGGAAGCTGTGTATAAATGGTATGGTGACGGAGAAGTGGATTTCAAAGCGCATATCCGTCTACTGGAACGAGATGCCGATGCGGGCAGAGTGCGTTGTCTTTTTACCAAGAACAATACTTCACTTGATCTGTATTACCGTCATTTCGATCACCTCGTGCTGGCCTGGGTGGTGTCCTGATCAATCGCTATCTTCTTCCTCACCGGGGCCGAGTAGTTCGAGGTCCACATCTGATCCCGAGATTCCTTCGATGGAGCCGCGGATATGTGCTGCACTCAGCAATACTTTTTCCAGTTGTTTCTCCCGCGCCTTCCACAATTTTTCCATCGCGTCTCTTTCCTTCTGAATAGAAATCTTCATGCTCATGAATCCTTCACGGATCGCTTTCCATTGCTCCGCAAATTCAGAACTTGTCAGGTAATCATACAGCAGGTGCATCTTGTCACCTTTGTTGTCCTGTTTTTTGAGTGCGGTGGATACTTTTATGATGCCATCGCGCAGCATGTACACTACGGCTTTTACTTCGGCAAATGAACAGATCCATACGCCGTCTTTCTCTCCGAACCGGTCCATATCGCGGGGCAGGCTTTGGGTAACGATCACGGCCACGTCGGCGCCCTGGCTGCGCATATCGGCTTTGAGTTTCTCGATCCAGTCTGTTCCGAAATGCGCGGTGCGCTTACTTTCGAAGATGATGCGGCCGCATTCCTGCCCGAATCCGTTGCGTACGGTCTGGATACAATCCGCCCCCCGCACGCCTTTTCCTACTTCTGAAATAAGATCGAAGGGGAAGGAGCCACGCAACATCTCTTCCAATGCCAGTTCCTGTACTTCACCCTGCAATTGCATGGAGCCCTGCTCGGCTTTGCGACGCATTTCGTCGGCAAGTTTTTTCTGGTCTTCCAGTTGTTTTTCGAGTTCTTTCAAACGAAGCTGGAATTCCGTTTCGCGCGTGGCGATCTTTTGTTCTTCTATTTTGCGGATATCGTCGGTCAGTTTTTCGCGTTCCACCTGCAATTGTTTCTGAATGTTGATTTCCATTTCAGCTTCACGGTTGCGGAGCGCTTGTTCTTTTTGCAGGAATTCGAGTTCTTTCTGCCGGGCTTCCTTCAGTTTCTCTTCGTTGTGCCGGTTGTTGTCGGAAAGTTGTTTCAGTTGTACTTCGTAATCGGCTGCAATGTTCTTGCGGATATTTTCTTCCAGTTGCTGCTGAAGGCGTTGCTTTTCCTGCTGCAGTTGCTGCTGGAACTCGGCTTCACGGCGTTGCGTTTGCTGTTGGTATTCTTCCGATTTTTTCTTCTGCCATTCGGCGGCTTTGGCGCGCAATTCCTTTTCCACTTCTTCGCGGATGGCATCATTGGGTTCAAATTCGTGTCCGCAACGCGGACATTTAATATCTGCAGGCATGGGTGATCGATTGTTGCGGCTAAAATACGATAAAACACAAACTAAAAAAATTAGCAGTTGTTGGCCGGATGAATACCGCGGCTTAACTTACGCTCATCCTCATCCATTAATACATTATCATGAAAAAAATCCTGTTGCTGGCTGTCTCGGTTTTTTCGTTTATTCATGGCCATGCGCAGGCGCTCACGCACGAGCAGCGGCTGGCAGATTTGGGTCGCGTGTGGGGTTTCCTCAAATACTTTCATCCGGCTGTTGCAGGCGGGCAGTACAACTGGGACGAGGTGCTGATCCGTAAAATAGGGCAACTTGAAAAGCTGCCCGACGCGGAAGCCGTCAATGCTTTTTATACCACTTGGCTGGACGAGCTGGGCGAAGTAAAAAAATGCCGTTCATGCAGTGCTTATACAGACGATGATATGACCACGGCAGGACTTACCTGGCTGAAAGAAAATCCTGTTTTAAATACGACCCTTCGGGCAAGGCTGTTGGATGTATTGCAAAACAGGTATCATGGTAAACCTTTTTATCTAAGCAATAAGGGGGCGGGTAATATAGAAATGATGAATGAGCCGAAATATGAAACCATGGCTTACCCGTCGATGGAGTATCGCCTGCTCGGTTTGTATCGTTACTGGAATGTGGTCCAATATTTTTTCCCTTATAAAAAAGATATTGGCGAAGACTGGAACAACCTATTGGATGAAATGATCATTCCTTTCCGTGATGCAGGCGACACGCTTGCCTATCAGGCTGCGATATGGCAACTGGCGGCGCGTATCAACGATAGTCATGGGGTAGGTGTTTGCGCACCTTATGTACCATCCTGCGGCAGTCCGCTTTTTGGTGTGCGAATGGCACCTTTGTCATTACAATGGATAGAAAAAGAAGCGGTGGTGGTGCGGTTGAGCAGCGATTCTCTTTGCAGAATGGATGATATACGGGCAGGTGACATTATAAAAAAAATAGACGGCCGCACACCACAACAGATCATTGATGCCAACTGGTTGTACATCGGCGGCTCCAACGAACGCGGGCGCTACCGGAACAATGTGGCTACTTTGCTGCATGGCAATTCGCCGGTAGCTGATGTGGTGATAGAACGTGATGGCAAGCTGATGGAAAAAAAGATTCACCGTTATGCCTGGGAGGAGATAAAGCCATGGATGACGCCGTCAAAAGATGGGATGTGGAAAATGCTGGAAGAGGGAGTGGGCTACATTCACATGGGCAGGTTGAAACAAGACAGCATTAAACAGATCATGAATGCATTGAAAGACACGCGTGCGATCATTTTAGATATCCGCAATTATCCGCAAGGCACGGCGCAACAGCTAAGCCGGTACACACATCCGAAAGCAGTTCCCTTTGTCTATGCCACAGTACCACAAATAGACAGGCCCGGGTTATTTGAAAAGAGTAAAGACTTTTTTTGCGGAACACAAAATAAGCAGCCTTATAAAGGAAAATTGATCCTGCTGGTAAATGAAAGCACACAAAGTCATGCAGAATTTTCAACGATGCTCTTGCAAACAGCTCCCGCTGTTATGACCATCGGCAATCAGACGGCTGGTGCCGACGGCAACGTATCAACGATTGTATTTCCCGGCGGTTACAGTACGATGATGTCCGGCCTCGGTGTATATTATCCCGATGGCACCCCCACGCAACGGGTAGGTGTACGTGTGGATATAACCGTCACGCCCACACTGGCAGCGGTGCTGAAGGGCCGCGACGAAATACTGGAACGCGCACTGCAATACATTCATACCGAAAAATAAATTGCGACGTCGCAAATAACCCTCATCAAAGTCGTGTTGACACGCGATCGGTTTGTTAGCAGGATATCATCTTTGTGTGGTCAATAACCAATAACACAATCAACAAAACAGACAGTCATGGCAACGCAACAGCAAAGCATCACTATTGAAACCACCGTTAATGCGCCTGTAGAAAAAGTATGGGAAATCTGGAACAAGCCCGAGCACATTATTCAATGGAACAGCGCTTCTCCGGACTGGCACACACCTTCAGCCGAAAACGATCTGCGTGTGGGCGGACAACTGAAATCGCGCATGGAAGCCCGCGATGGCAGCATGGGATTTGATTTTGCCGGTACGTATACCGAGGTAAAAGAGAACGAGAAAATTGCGTATACGTTGGGTGATGGCCGCAAGGTGGAGATCATTTTCACAGCAGTGGAAGGTGGTACGCATGTGAAAGAAACCTTCGATGCGGAGAACCAGAACAGCCTGGAGATGCAGCGCATGGGATGGCAGGCGATACTGGATAGTTTCCGTGCGTATGCGGAGAAGGCGCACTAAGGCAATAAGTCAATAAGACAATAAGTGAATGGTGAATGGTCAATGCCTTGGTTCGTGTATCCACGAACCAGCATTTCGGGTTTTCTGCAATATGAGTAGTAGGCTCGACGGTTGGACCTCAGAGATTCCCGAACCTGAGGCTGTCGAATTTTATCGAATGATTTTCGAAAAATCTTCGAAAGGTGGTGATCTATTGTCTTTCACCGGAGAAGTTCAATGACATTAAACAAGCGCAACGCCTTCGCTCATATCCCCCTGTTCTTCAACAGGGGATTTTTTTTGCGCATCTCTGCTCTGCAGGATCAACTGGTCTATCCGCTCGCGGAGTTGATAAATGTCAAAGGGTTTGGCGATAAAGTCGTCTGCTCCCGATGCGGCAATGCTTTCCTGCTGGATATAACCGGCAGAATACAGTAAAACGGGAACATGGCCGTATGCGGATGAATCTTTCAACTGACGGCAGAGGTCGCGGCCATCTGCATCGCCGAGATAGATATCCATAAGAATAAGATCGGGGAGTGGTCCGTCGAGTGCGCCGGCAACGGCGGCGCCGCAACTGGCAGTGGTGACCTTATGGCGCTGGCTGACAAGTACAAGCGTGATCATCTCCAAAAGATCCGGATCGTCGTCTACAATTAAAATGTGCTGCATGGTGGTGTTCAAATAAAAATACCGGTTAATGATTATCGTTATGGTATGGTGGTTCGGACTTCAGCCGCAAATTTGCAGCCAAAAAATTAAAATAGAATTAAAAACGATAACAGGCAAGGTATAGCGTAAAATGTTTTTGATTATTTTTATGCAGTGCATCAAGCCCGTTTCTCCATGTCTAAATAATCCCCTGAACTACTTATGCAACCTGATGACATTGAGCAAAGAAAGGCATTCCTGGCAGCGATTATCGATTCTTCGGAAGATGCCATCATCAGCAAAGATCTGAACAGCACCATTATAAGCTGGAATAAATCGGCTGAACGGATATTCGGCTATACCGCCGATGAAGCAGTGGGCCGCCCTGTGTACCTCATCATTCCACCCGATCGCCACCAGGAAGAAGGTATGATCATTTCGCGGCTGGCCCGCGGAGAAAGGGTCGAACATTTTGAAACGATCCGCCAGCGGAAAGACGGAAAACTTATTCATATTTCCCTGACCGTTTCCCCCATCCGTAACGAACAGGGAAAAGTAGTAGGCGCTTCAAAAATTGCACGTGATATTTCAAAACAGAAACAGGACGAAGAGCTGATCCGGCAATATGCACATCGCCTGGAACAGGTCAATTATGTAGGGAAACGGATTGCCGCTCAATTGGATGTGCCGCAGATCCTGCAGGAAGTGACCGATGCTACTAGACGCCTGTGCGGCGCGGCATTCGGCGCTTTTTTCTATAACCAGGTGGACGATAAAGGCGAAAGTTACCATCTATTCAGTTTATCCGGTGCCCCGCGTGAAGCATTTGAAAAGATGGGTATGCCGAGAAACACGGCGCTATTCCGCACAACCTTTCATGGCGAAAGGATAGTAAGGTCGGACGATATCAGACGCGATCCATTGTATGGGAAAAATAATCCACACTCAGGAATGCCGGAGGGACACCTGCCGGTGGTAAGCTACCTGGCAGTGCCCGTGGCAAGGAGCACGGGTGAAGTAATCGGCGGCCTGTTCTTCGGCCATCCGGAACCGTCGAAATTTCTCTATGAACATGAGCAGGTGATATCTGCCATCGCATCGCAGGCAGCGGTTGCGCTGGACAATGCCAAACTATATGAAGAAGTACGTATCCTCAATGCAAAAAAGGACGACTTCATCGGCTTTGCCAGCCACGAACTCAAAACGCCCCTGACCACCATCAGCGGTTATGTGCAATTAGCGAAACAATTATCATCCGTACCGCCGGAAATCCTGGATAAGATCGGCCGGCAGTTGCGCCGGCTGGAAGACATGATCGGCGATCTGCTGGATGTGTCGAAAATACAGGCAGGTAAGCTCGATCTCTCCTTTAACACGGCCGTATTGCAAAACCTCATCCGCGAGTGCATCGACACAACGGAAATGGTTACCCATCGCCTGGATCTGTTGTTGCCGGAAGAACCGTTAACCGTGCGGGCAGATATAGTAAAGCTGACAAGGGTATTGACCAACCTTTTATCAAATGCCGTGAAATTTTCTCCTACCGGTTCGCTGATAACCCTCAAAGCCGAGTCATCGGGCGAACATGTTAGGCTGTCGGTGCGCGACGAAGGACCGGGAATACCCGCAGCTTATACCGATGCCATTTTTAATCGCTTTTACCGTGTTCCCGGCGAATCAAAACCGGGAAGCGGCCTTGGCCTCTACATTGCGCGTCAGATTATCGAAAGCCATAAGGGACGTATCTGGGCGGAAAGTCATCCGGGAGCCGGGGCAGTGTTTTTGGTGGAGCTGCCTTTCGTGAAGGCGTAAGGTTTAAGGCGTAAGGGATAAGGTTGTAAGTTTTAAGTAATAGGGCAGATTGACGATTCACGATTGACGATTCACCATTCACTATTGGCTATTCACAATTGACAAAAAAGCCTCATAGTCTCCTGCTATCATACTTTAAACCTTACAACATGAAAAAGAAAATTGTTTATGCACTACTGTTAGTGTTCCTCGCTACGTTTATCTTTTCTTCGGAAAAATTATATGGCTCCGTTCAGTCGGTCGGCAAATTTTCCAAAACGGTTACATTACAGGCTGACTATTATACACCATCCGGTGATCTTGTTCATTTTACCTATTATGATCCTTCGGCTTGCCAGGTGGATCTTTATATTGGTGGTACTACCTGGACACCTTGTCTTTATTCAGGGTTTGTAACGGCCAGCGGCGGATACCTGCACCCTGACATTACGATTTATTGGAGTGGAACGCCTATTACGGTCAATACACCTGTTCCTTACTATTAATCGTTTCCTATTTTAATTCCGGCAGGAGACTATGTGGTTTTTATTGAATAATCCTGTCTTTTAAGCGTTGATATTCCTGCTCAGTGAGCATTCCTTTTTCCCGCAGGCTGGCGAGCTTTTGTAATTCATCTGCCATAGAAATATTGTTGCCGGGCGTTGGGGCTGAGCTTTTAACTGGATTGGTGTGTTGTTTGTCTAACGGTGCACTGACGAGGGCTCCGATTAACGCTACCAACGGCGTAAAAAAAATACCGAGCAACAATGTACCGGTGAAGCCAATCTCTTTTCTCTTTCCAATGTTTTCAGCAATCACAGCACTCAGTATAAGAGAGATGATGGCATATATGACCAGGTATTCCATTTCCATGATAAAATAATATGGGTAAAAGTATTTGTCTGGTTTGATAAAAAGTCAGGGATTTTTCCGGAAACCGCACCCCACCGGGAAAAAACGGGGTGTACCCGGGAAAAACACCCTCCTTTACAGCGTGATATCTGCTTTATCTTGAATTGCTTTTCTTCATTCAGGTAAAGCAAACAACATGACACCATATAAACCAAAACTAATCGCTGTGCTGGCCTGCTTGCTACTGGCCGCCTGCCAGACCGGCCACGAAGTCCATTACTTTAAAAGTGGTAACAATTATTACCGCCTGCGCATCGACGAAAAATCCTTTGCCTCAAAAGCCCGGTACATGAGTGGCTTCTACGACGACAAAGCCGTAGACCGTTATTTTGGTGAAATGTCGCAGCCCGTGGAAAAGGATACCACCTATGCTTCGTCCGTGCGTTTTTATACCACCGATCCCAAAGATCATACGACAGATCAGCTCAGGATCGACAGCAACAAAAAGCTGGTCCTAATTCTTTCCACCAATAGCAACGCCATATCCGAACAAATCGGCGCTTTCGCGGAAAACGACCGGATACTCGGATCGATCATGCGATTATCACAACGGGAAAAAATCCAGGAAAATACTGTAGCCACCTCTGCGATTGCCGATATCAAAAAACGCAACCAGGCCGTCACGGCCCTCGGTGATAGTTTTATCACCACGCTTCGCGACAGTGCTTCGGTGAATGAAGTGAAAACCAGTCTGAAAATATTTCTCCTTAATATGAAAGCCCAATCGCCCGCAGCATCTGCGGCGGCGGAAATGCTTCTACCTAATTTTTAAGCCATGCTGAATAAAACAAGATTGATAACGGGATTTGCGATGATCTGCCTGCTGTCTTCCTGCTTTTCCTCCATGAATGTACGCGTTGATGCATTTGACATGGATAAAATGCAGAAAAGCCGCGAGTACCAACGGCAGAAATTGGAGAGCGAACTGAAAGCATATAATACACGCATTAACGGAAGCTTCTTCAATGATATGTCAAAGCTGATCTCTGACAGTGTACGCGGTGCGCTGGCTGCGCTCGACAATTTTGATCAATCACAGTTGTCCGGCGTAATGGAGCAGGTCGATAGCGCGATCAATGCTGAAATGAGTTTATTTAAAAGTAAAATGACGGATACGCGCGGGGCATTGAGTAAGCTGTTGAACAGTGAAGCTGCTGATTTCCGTGCGCAGTATGAAGCAACACAGGCATCCTACGACCGGCAGTTGGACGCATTGAAGAAATACCTGCAGGAATTACTGGAAGAGTCCGGTGTGCGCGATAAAACGGTTATTGATAATATTGGTACGCTCACGGAAGACATAAAGGCAATGGCAGTACCTGCCGGCATTTTTGGCAACACGATCACCGATGATCGCATGGCCTCTTATGTGGCAAAAGCACCGGAACAGTTCTGGCAGAAATACAAGACGGAATTTTATGATGACGAAAGTAACCTGGCCAAATCAGACAAGGCAGCCCGCATCAACCGGACGAAAGTGACTACTGTTGTTGGTAATTCAGATATCGCCATTAAAATGGATGGTCCCGGAAGTTTTGTAATCAAGGGAGTGAGGCTCGATGCGGACCAGGCGTTCCGGACATCGTTCAAAGTGCTTAGTCAAAGTATCCAGCATTTTTCAGGTATATCTATTCCTGCACCGGCCCAGGCGAAGTCCGGCGGCACGGCGGAGGAGCCACTGGTACCTGAACTGCAAAATCTTGATGCCAACAGGCAGCAGGCGGCGGCATTGGCACAGGAGCATGAAAAATTAACGAACACATTTCTTACGATAGTAGCGGCCTATAAAGATGACCTGACATCCAACAACACGGCGAAAAGAGTAGCCGCGATACAGGCGGTGAAGCAAGCATACAACTATTACAAAAGTCAATTAACCGTTCAATAATGAAATTTCAGAAAAACGATCACGTGCAGCTAACGAGAGATTACAACGTGAAAAAAGGTACAATTCCCGAGGGAAGTACCGGCATTATACGCCGGGTACTGTCCAAGATATTCTGCTATGAAATAGATTTTAAAGAACCTTTCACCGGGATAGTAGTGCCTGAGTCCAATCTCAAAAGTGCGCAATAAAAAGCAGAAGGATAGCCTTCTGCTTAGGATGTATACTCAGGATTGATCAGTTGATTAACCGATGAAAGAAAACTTGTCTTCGAATGCCTTCCCGATAAAAGGAACAGGTTTCATTTCGCCGTTGGCGGCGTTGATGATGCCGATCACCCAGAGTACGATGATGGCATAACCGATAATACCGAGAAAGCTTAAGGCCGGAACGATAGAAGCCACAATATTGAGAGAGATGGAAAAGGCGAGACTGACCAGTCCGAGCCCGAGTGATTGTTTGAGGTGGTACCGGAGCAGGCTGTCCATTTTGTCTTTTCCCATGACATAAGCAATGAGCCATCCGATAATGGTAATGTAAGAGACGATGGAAAGTGTTTTGTTATCCATTTGCTGCGTGTTGATTTTTGGAATAAAGTTTTGTGCGGTGTGCAATAACTGTTCCAGGATTGGGTAATATAAACGCCGGGAAAGTTGCGGCATTTCTTCAGGAGCCTTAGCAAAGTTACACTTCCGTGGTTCGTGTATACACCATAGCCGTCAACTTAAGGGAAAGACAAAACCCTGCGGTTATCCGCAGGGACAATTTTTTTCCTCATATCTTTGGTTTTTGTTTTTGAAGCCATCGGCATTGGTCGTTACCTGTGTGCTGATGGCTTTGTTTTTTGTAGTACTGCAAAGATAAAGTGTTCCGGGTTTGGGTATCGGGTATTTGTAATAGTTGTTGCAAAGACACGGTGTTGGTCTTGGTTTCTTTGTCGCCGTATAGCACCACCAGTTTGGTGG
>NZ_KE384401.1:276807-279478 GCF_000425585.1 Terrimonas ferruginea DSM 30193 | reverse complement strand
CGGCCGCAGCCGGCAACGGCTCAAAAGCTGGCTGATAGAAACCACCAAACTGGTGGTGCTATACGGCGACAAAGAAACCAAGACCAACACCGTGTCTTTGCAACAACTATTACAAATACCCGATACCCAAACCCGGAACACTTTATCTTTGCAGTACTACAAAAAACAAAGCCATCAGCACACAGGTAACGACCAATGCCGATGGCTTCAAAAACAAAAACCAAAGATATGAGGAAAAAAATTGTCCCTGCGGATAACCGCAGGGTTTTGTCTTTCCCTTAAGTTGACGGCTATGGTGTATACACGAACCAGTCAGAAGGGACAGCAACACTAACTTAATTTCTTTTCCTTACTCCGAAGACTCCATGGTTCGTGTATACACGAACCATGGCAGGGACACCCACTGCCTTATTCACTTATTGATTTATTGAGTTTTGAGTTAAACGCCCCTTTCTCATTCATATCATGAACAGGAATTTCCCTTTTCAATGCCGCTGCTTTCCAGTCTGCACGTTTTTTCATCGACATACGGCGATCGATGATCAGTTGGTTTACCTGAATTTTTCTCAGCCATATTGCCGCGGAGTCGCGCGCACTGCCGTGGACAAATAAGATATCTGCCACAGCCGGCTCCCGGATTCGCCTGACCCTAAGAGCAGAATCAGCAATCATAATACGATAACCGGAATAAGTAATAAGGTTGTCCGATGCATGCAAGCTTTCGAGTGTGTCCGCAAACGCTGTTCTGTAGGCGCAAAGTGACGGCCGTATATTGTTTCGTATCGATGATGGTGTCAGTTGACTTTTCTGCTGTAGCCATTGTTTCCTGCCATTAACAATACTCATCTTACTTCCTTCTGGCAAATTGAATACTATAAACCTGTTCTGAACAGATGCTCTTGAGCAATCAACATATCTTATTCCTGCAACAATATTTAGCGTAGCAAGACTTACGACCAGGGCTTTTGCCGATTTTTCCATCAAGCCAAAAGCGGTCAATCCGATTACCAGGTAGAGCAGTAATACCTGTACAATACTGATGTTGAGATTATCCCAGATAGCGAAAGGCAATTTTTCTATGACATAAATAATGTTGTTCATCAGGCGGATCATCCATCCAAGGATCATTCCTGCATATTCACTTAACCAATTGCTGAAGCCTGCAGCAAGCAAGCCGATCTCTCCAATCAGTATTATACTCGAAAGTGGTACTACCGGCAGATTAGTAAACAGGAAACAAACCGGGAATTGATGAAAGAGATAGATGCTCACGGGTGTAGTAAGTATCTGCGCCGCACAGGTCACGGCGCACAATTGCCAGAGCCAGTCCATTATACGATAACGGCAATAAACCAGGTTATAAATCGGTTTATAGAATAGTACAATACTCAGTACAGCGAGGTATGACAACTGAAATCCTGCATCCCACAGCCAGTACGGATCGTAACACAGCAATAACATGGCGGAGGCCGCAAGCGTGTTATAAATATTGCTTTGCCGTGAGAGTGTCTGCCCGAGGAGCAAACAGGTAAACATGACCGCCGCCCGGACAATGGAAGCCGCTCCGCCCGCGATCAGGCTAAATAACCACAGTAAACTGACCGCTATGACAAAGGATATCCATTTAGTCCTGGGAACAACAGCCAATGGCGCCAGTAATTTTTGAATGAGCCAGTAGATCAATGCCAGGTGCATACCCGATACTGCAATCACATGAACTACACCCGTATTGCTGTACGACCTTAGCAAGTCTTCATCGAGGTCTTCTTTATAGCCTACCAGCAATGCTTCCGCCAATCCGGCTTCTTCTTTTCCGGGAATGTATTTTTTCAGTTGATAAAGTATCGTTTCTCTCCAGGCGATTATTTTTCTTTTGAACGAAAAGGTGGAATCGCGTACCAGGATCACCTGTGTGCTGTCCCGGACAAATAATTGACCCGTTACTCCTTGTCGCTGGCTATAAGCCGCGTAGTCAAAACCTCCAGGATTGCCGCTGTTTTTCACCGGTTGTATGGTCTGGCTGGTGATAACATAATTTCCAATGGGATAGTCTTCCGGCATAGCGCCCGGGGCGCTGTAAAACCAAACGCTTCCTGTTGCCCGTTTAAATTTTTTATCCTGCCATCGGCCGACAACGACCGCCTTCGTCTTTATACTTTTCGCCCGCCGGGCAAAGGGTTCTTCCATACGTAACAGTAGCCTTTGTCCTTCTTGATATTCATGCCCGTACCAATTTTCTTTAGCGGTTACTTTTGCCGTTTGTATTAACATCCAACCAGCGAAAAAGATAAGCAGCCACACCAGTATACCGCGAATAAGTTGCAGACGATACCTAAAATAAAGAGGCACTAACCTGAATACAACCAACGGCAGGAGTAAAACACCAATTGATATATATACTCCAGTCTCCGGAATGTTTACATACTCACCGGCTATAATACCCGATATCATCGGGATTAATATCCGTAGTGCAGGCACCCGTGCGGTAAATATGGTTATTGCAGACATCCTGCAATATCAGTTGTGGGGGAAGTGAAACAATGGGAAAAACATCGGTGGAAGTAAGGAAGTTTCTTCTTTTGTGCAGGGAAGTTGCACTCCTTATTCCGTAGCCCTTGTTCCGGTTCGTCAATAGACGAACCGGGGTGTCTGAGTGTTTAGTTGTCAGCTT
>NZ_KE384401.1:276215-276457 GCF_000425585.1 Terrimonas ferruginea DSM 30193 | reverse complement strand
AGTGGTAGGCTGTATCTCGCATTCCACAAACTTATTCCCGTTCGTCAATACACGAACCGGGGTGTCTGAGTGTTTAGTTGTCAGCTTGGGGAACCAAACAGGTGGGTAGATTAAAAGTGGTAGGCTATATCGCGCATTCCACAAACTTGTTCCGGTTCGTCAATAGATGAACCGGGGCGTTTGAGGGTTTATTTGTCAGCTTGGGAAACCGAACCAGGAACAGATGGGTGTATTAAAAGTGG
>NZ_KE384401.1:0-276050 GCF_000425585.1 Terrimonas ferruginea DSM 30193 | reverse complement strand
TGGGAAACCGAACCAGGAACAGATGGGTGTATTAAAAGTGGTAGGCTATATCTCGCATTCCACAAACTTATTCCGGTTCGTCAATAGATGAACCGGGGTGTCTGGTGAAACTTATCACTTACTACTTACCACAAAATAATCCAGGCAGCCTTCATCCAACTCACCCGTGTAAAAATCCGTATAATCGATCTCCAATGTCGTATCCTTTATTTTCTGCAGCAATTGATAACGGTTCACATTATTCAGCACACTATAGGGCATGCGGAGCATCCACGCCGGTAAGCGATGTTGCAGATTCAGCACATCATATCTTGTTATTTTGGCCACGCTGCGCTTGTTCTGTCCGTAATAGGCCATCACTTTTTCATTTCCATAAATACCCTGCACGTCCGCTCCCGGGAAATGTGCCTGTACCAACGCCTGCATCTCGCGCGGCGTATACTCCCGCACATGAAAAGGATTGCGGGTTAACGACATCCGTTTATTCGGTGTGGTCATTACCACGCAACCACCCGGCCGCAGTACACGGCGGATTTCTTTCATCAGGCCATGATCGTCTTTAATATGCTCTATCACCTGGAAACAGATCACCGTGTCCACACTTTCATCTTCTATGTTCCGCAGGTACGGCAGTTGCTCATAGTAGAAGCGGCAATTGCTTTCAATATATTCCTCCCGCGGTTTCTTTTTATCTACCGCCGTATATGAACGCACATAGGGCGATACCATCTGCATACCATAACCGCTGCCGCTGCCAATTTCCAGCACATCGCCGGTCGCCAGCCTTCGCTGGATCACCGATTGATAAGCAAACACGTGCCGCTGAAATACATAGTTGTTGCTATAATACGCACTCGACGTGCGTTCTCCGGTCCTGAGCAATGCCAGCATATACAAATTCTGTTGAGTGTAATAGTGCTAATACACTTCAACATGCTTTCACCCTTATTTAAACCGGTAGTATATTCCTATTTGTGCACCGATCCATGTTTTGCGATTCGATGGTGCATTGTCTGCGTACGTATTGCGCAGCGTATAAATGGGTTTGAGGTAATGATATTTCCTGTCTGCCTCTTCTTCCGTCCTATACAGTGGCCGAGATATACCAGCCAGGTAATATTCCGTTTTCAGCAAGTTAAGCACCGCGCCATATTGCAGGTAAAATTTTCCGGCTATCCTGTTTTCCAACAAGACCTGCACACGCGAGAGTCTTGTTTTTACCGTCCTTTCTTGTCCGGCTGTATCGTAGTCCCTGGCCAATTTGCCAAAGGTGATATCGGCATGCAGCCGCATGTTATCATTTATCCGCATGGAGGTTCCTCCGCCATACCGGAAGCCCGCTATCCTGAAGTTGCTGTTCCAGGATAAAATGCCATAGGCAAATTTGAATCCGCCTTTTAACGTTGGCGCTACATAAAACAGGTCGTCTGCCGCTATTCCCGTTTGTACAAACGGATGCCACCATTTCGATCCCCAGGCTGCTGCGGGTTTTATTTTCTTAACGGTAACCGGCGCTACGCTGTCAGTGATTTTTTTTACAGGCAAAAAAGTGATGCCCGTTTTTTCTGGTTCAACTTTTACCGCAGATGTATCGGGTATGGCCGCGATGACGGTATCTTTCTTTATATCCGCTACCGGTTCTTCCGGTTTATTACTACTCACTGGTGGTGGTGCCGCTTTTGGTTTAACAGTGACCGTTTTTTTAGCAACTGGCTTCGGCGTTGCCGGTTTTTTTGCCGCTACGGTCACCGCTGGCTTTTTGGGCAATTCACGCAGGATAATGTGCTGTCCGGAGCGACTGTAGGTTATCGCATAAGTGGCACATAGCTTCTGAAGGAATTGGTCCAGTGTATATTTTCCCGCTTTCCAGTTGACCGTTGTGGCAGGCATTACTTTTTTTGTATTCAGGGAAAAATGCTGGTGGGTCTGACGGCTGACACGATTGAGCAAAGTATCTAACCGCATCATGCCTCCGGACAGTTGCACGGTGTGCTGTGCTCCTGCATTTACAGAAAGGATAAAAAACAAACAACAGCAAAATATCCTCACTCGCATGCTTTACCGTTTATGATTACCGTATCACCCTGTATTTTGTATTCCACGCTGAGCGTGGCGGCAATGATATCCATTACGTATTTCAACGACTGGTCTTCAAAACTTCCACTCATGCGGCAGTCTTTCAGTTGCGGGTTCTGAAAGAGAAACTTTACCTCGTAGGCTTTGCCTATTTGCTGCATGATATCTTCCAATCGTTCATCCTGGAAATCAAATATGCGCGTGGCAAAGGCAATTTCATTGGCCGCATAGATCGTATCGCGATTCCATGTGCCGCTGGCAAAATGATAATGCAGTCTTGATCCGGCCGCTACGGTCTGCAGACCTTTTGGCGTGTACACAGTTACCGTGCCTTTACGGCCCCATATTATTATATCGCCGCTTTTTGTTGAGTTACTTACGCTGAAAGCAGCGTCCATTGCCTTTATAATAACATCACCGGTTTTTACCGCAAATGAATCCCGGGCTGGTGCGGTAATAAATAGTTGCCCATCCAGCAGTTCGCGTTCATGGTCGCTTGTCAGCCGAACGGATGAGTGACTATTTAATACGAGGATGGCGCCGCCCGCCAGTGTGTCGCGGTAAATATCCTCATTGGTTGTAACCGACGCGGGTATAACAGTAGCCGGCATCTCCGTGCTGTGTTTTCTTAAACCAAGTAAAAGACTGACTGTGACTACTACCACGGATGCGGCGATGATAAGTCCTCGCGGGAGCGGTTGCTTTTTCTTTGGAGGAGCGCCAGGCCTGGCGGGTGTTTGGCGGCTTATTTCTCCGAATACCTTTTGTTTATCCGGCAATACATGTCCCTTGCTTCCCGCAGAAGTATACCACAGTTCAGACAACCGTTGAAAATATTCACGGTTATCAGGCGATTGCTCCAGCCACTCTTCGAGGGCTGTCGCTTCTTCCGGCATTGCTTCACCGGCCAGGTATTTTCCAATTAGTTCATCGTTCATAAAGAGGTTATAGGTACAAGGTGTTAGGTTTTACATTAGCAGGCTGATTAATCCTGACAGCTTTTCTTTCAATATCCTCAACGCTTTCCCTATCTGTGCTTCCACGGTCTTTACAGAAAGATCCAGTTCAGCTGCTATCTCGGCATATTTCTTTTGTTCGGATCTGCTTTTCAGAAAAATCAACCGGCATTGTGGTGGTAGTTGTTCTACGGTTTCGCGTATTTGTTGTTGCAATTCCCGGTGAATGACGGGATCGCCGGATGTGCTCAGTTGCTGTGGTTCGGCCGCATGTCGTCGCTTTATCTTTTCATGCCGGATAAGGTTGAGGCAATCATGGTAAACGGCCGTGTACAGGTATGATCGCACAGAACGCTCTTCGTCGAGTTCCTGCTGCTTTTCCCAGAGTTTCAGGAATACGTTCTGCACCACATCGCGCGCCTTTTCATTTTCGTTCAGTAAGGTATAGGCATAACGGTGCAATCCTTCGAAGTGAAGATTGAAATAGTGTTCAAATGGCTGCCGGACCGTTTGCCGGAGCTTGTCGGAGTCTTTGGAGATCAACGGATAATCGCGTTATTCGTACATCATAAAGATATAATACACGCGGAATTCATTTTACCCTTATTCTCCTTGCCGTTTTTTTTCAGGAAAGTAATTTATGCACTACCGCGATCTGTCCCACATGGTAGATATTGTGAGTCAGCAGTCCATCTAATAATGTCCGGAAATTATAATCGCGGTAGTCGACTTTTTCGTCCAGCAGGCTGTCATCTGCCATTTCCAGGGTAGCGATCAGTTCCTGGTGCGTGGCCGTCAGTGCGGCCATGCCTTCCTCCCAACCGTGCTGTGCGGGCTCTATCACGCGCCAATCCAGTTTTTCGAAGGCGTCGAGGTCGTCTATCGGCTTTTTCTGTACGCGGTTCAGGGTGAACTCTGCCCAGGTCAGCATGTGGTACAGTATTTCCACTGCGCTGTGCGAACGGCCGCCTGGTTGCACAAAAGCTATTTCCTCCGGCACTTCTCCCAATAATTTATAAATGGATTTCCCATACCAGGGATCGCCTTGCAGCGTTTGCTCCAGGCGTTGGATATATTGACGTATTTGCTGATTCATGCGTGGATATTTATCTTCTCTTCACGCAAATCCGGGGCCAGTTCAGGCCGCGGCGTTCTTTACCCGCCGCGTTACATATTCGCGGTAGCTGATCCGCTCGATGCGGCTGCGCAGCCATCCGGGATAGTTGAATATGGCAAAGGCTTTTTGCTGCACTTCATCATCCGTTTCCAATTTGGCTAATGTCTTTTCGTATTCCGCCACTTTATCGCGATAGCTCTTCATGTAAAAGGTGCGGTTGAGGCAACGGATGAGCTCCGATTCGAAGGGATGTTGTTTTTTTCTTTTATAAAAATATTGGTAGGTAGCGCGGTATTGTGCATCGAAAATGCGGTCGTTGTTTAAATTATAGGCCGCCAGCAACAGCAGTATATGTGCGATGCGTATGTGTTCTTCCCGTGTGCCGTCTTTTACATAACTGCCACGTCTGAAAAAATACAGGGCATCTGCATACTCTTCCAGTACAAAACACGCAATACCCAGCGAGAGATTGACGGTGCGGTTGGTTTCGGTATTGATGAATGGCTCCCATTTGCCGTATTCCACTTTCATCTGCCGCACCAGCTTTTCTACTTCGTTGTAACGTGCTGTTTTATTATATACTTTGTTTAACGACAAGTACTTCACGGCTTCGAAGTTGGCGCGATAGGCTTCGTCGCGGATCAGGTCATTTACCGGATGCTGAAAGCAGGCTTCGATGAAGTCGAATTCGCCGGCCTGTATACCGAGGTAATTGACCATGTTCAATACTTCGATGAAGTTTTCCGTATCGGTATGGATATGCTCGGGGTGTTGTTGCCAGTCGCTTACCGTTTCGCGCAGGAGTGAAAATGCTTCAGGTATATTTTTATTCAGCAAATATTGCAGCGTTACCCGGCACATGCGGTAGTAATGCCGGAACCAGAAGGAGGCGGTTGTATCGGAAAAACTGCTCTGCGTTACGCGTGTCAGTAATAGTTTAAGTTCGTGAATGCTGTTGTCGTCGATATCAAAATGCCATTTTCGTTTGAGCAGTAAAATCTCTGTATAGATGTCGCGGAGTGTGATCATTTCGGCATAGTCATCATAGTTGATGATGTTGCCGCGTGCCAATGTGTGGAGTTCATCATAGGGCGTATGCACACTGCTCCAGAGGATCATTTTTTCAAATTCCTTTTTCAGAATGCCCAGCAGGGAGAATGCCTCTGCTTCCCTTGCTTTCACTACCGCCTTTTTCCAAACAATATGAGCTTCGTCCAGCAATCCTTTCTTCCGTAGTATGCGGATCAGCCGTATCTGGTCGTACACTTGCTGCTCGGGCAGATCGCGTCCTTCGTAGCTGATCAGTGCTTCGCAAAGTTGCTGATAGAGATAGTGTTTCTGGTAAGAGAGATTTTTACGTGTAAGCACCGGAGCCAGCTTTTCGACGATAGCATCTTCATCGTATTCTTTTTGCTGTTCGATGGCATCGAAGAGTTGCAGGTAGAGAGGTGGTTCATCGTTGCCGGTATCCACGAAATTGCGTTTGAAAAATACCTTTTCATTTTTGCTCATCGCCTGGATGAACTGCCAGAGTGAACGGGAGGAATTTTTCATAAACGAGCTGTTTGGTGTTAGCCGGCGTAATTCAAAAATACAGCTAATACATACCAATAAGCCAAATTAACGGAGAATTAGAAAATATCTAATTTATTGGCATATAATACATTAACTTAATTTTTCAGAAAGAAACGGGTAGGAATGAACCTAAAATGATCGAAAAAAAGAAAAGCAGCCGGCCTGTTGTAGTGATAGTTTTACAACGTCTTAACCAGACTGGGCACCAATCAGAAACCATGTTGCGCCCAAGGGCAACCCTTAACCTTTAAACTTACCATCTGTGGAATCTGCATGACCGGCAGAATTTACCAGGTGGTTTTTTTATGTCAATGGTGAATCGTCAATCGTCAATGAACAGCCGCTTTGGCGTGAAAAGAGCGTCAGTTTCACGCAAAGTGGCGTAAGGAGCAAAGGCGCAAAGGGAAATGGAATTATCTATTGACTTATTACTAAAAATGGCTCCCAAAGGAGCCATTTTTAAACTTTATAGACCAATCGCATTAACCCAAGGCAACGCGCTTGAATTCTAACACTTTCACATCACCTGCAGACTTCAGGTACTCGGCAACAGACTTGCCGGCATCTTTAACGAAAGCCTGAGCGGTGAGGGTTTGTTCTTTGAAGAATGCACCGAGTTTACCTTCTGCGATCTTGGCGATCATTTCATCAGGTTTGCCGGCCATTTTAGGATCCTGCTTCATTACGTCAACGATGATTGCTTTTTCGCGGGCAACAACGTCGGCGGGCACTGAGCTTTCATCGATCGCTACAGGGTTCAGGGCAGCAATTTGCATTGCTACGTCTTTACCGGCTTCAGCAGCTTCTTTGTCGAGGCCAACCAGTACACCGATGCGGTAAGCACCGTGAATGTAAGAAGCTACATAAGGAGCATCTACACGTTCGAATTTGGTGATACCGATCTTCTCGCCGATAGAAGCGAGTTTATCGTTAACCAGGTCGATTACTTTGGCGCCGTTGATTTCAACTGCGTTCAGTTCGTCGATGGTGTTTACGTTATTATTGATAGCAGCGTCGGCGATGCTTTGTACGAAAGCAACGAAGTCGGTGTTTTTGGAAACGAAGTCTGTTTCGCAGCTTACACATACAACGATACCGGTTTTATTGTCCGGAGTAGTTTGTGCGATTACCACACCTTCTTTTGCTTCGCGGTCGCTTCTTTTAGCGGCTACTTTCTGACCATGCTTACGCAGCCAGTCGATAGCAGCTTCGAAATCGCCGTTCGTTTCAGTCAGGGCTTTGCGGCAGTCCATCATACCGGCGCCTGTAGCCTGACGAAGTTTGTTTATGTCCTGTGCACTAATAGTTACGGTGCTCATGAGTGATAATTTGAAAATTTGATAATTTGAAAATTAGCAGTTAGTGTTGGATCAGGGTCCGGGATGTTGCCATCCCGGGACTGATTCAATTACTTATCTGCGGCCACCGCCACGCTGTCCGCCACCTGCTCCACCGGGAGTACGGCGACGCTGACCACCGCCGGCGCCTGTGTTACCACCACCGCCGGTGCTGTTGCCACGGCCACCGCGACCACCGCGGCCGGCTTCAGCTTGTGCTTCAGCTTCCAGGCGTGCAGCTCTCTTCTCGTTATCGTCGTTTGCAGTATCTTCTACATCTTCATCTTTAGCAGCCTGACGCTCAGCCAGACCTTCTGCGATAGCCGCAGTGAGGTAGTTGGCAACGATAGCGATAGACTTGGTAGCATCGTCGTTCGCAGGAACGGCGAAGTCAACTTTGTTAGGATCACAGTTGGTATCTACTACGCCGAAGGTAGTGATGCCCAGGCGCTTGGCTTCAGCCAGTGCGATGTGCTCGTGTCCGATGTCCACGATGAACAAAGCAGCAGGTACACGACCCAGTTGCGCGATACCACCGAGTACTTTCTCCATCTTGTCTTTATCGCGGGTCAGGGTCAGACGCTCTTTCTTGGTAATGCTGTCGAAAGAACCGTCGCCGAGCATTTTCTCGATGCTCTGCATCTTCTTCACGCTCTTACGAACAGTGTTGAAGTTGGTAAGCATACCACCCAGCCAACGTTCTGTAACGAAAGGCATGTTCACACGCTGAGCGCATTCGTTGATGATATCTTTTGCTTGTTTTTTGGTACCAACAAACAGGATTTTCTTACCGCTGCGGGCGATCTGCTTCATGGCAGCAGCAGTTTCCTGCAGGGCCTCAACAGTTTTGTTGAGGTCGATGATGTGAATACCTTTCTTTTCAGCAAAGATGTAAGGCAACATCTTGGGATTCCACTTCTTTTTCAGGTGACCGAAATGAACACCCGCTTCCAGAAGCTGCTGTTGTAAAGATGTATTGTTTTCCATTTATCGTATTTGAAGTATGATGATATAAAAATGAATAAATGCCTGCTCCTGTTAACGTTTGGAGAACTGGTAGCTGCGGCGTGCTTTTTTGTGACCAAACTTCTTGCGTTCCACAGAACGGGGGTCGCGTTTCAGCAGACCAGCCGCTTTCAGTGCGGGACGGAACTCGGGGTTCAGCTCAACCAGTACGCGGGAAATACCCAGCATAGCTGCTTCAGCCTGACCTTTGGCACCACCGCCGGAAGCATTGATTTTAATATCAAACTTACCTACCGCATCAACTGTTTTGAGCGGACGCTCAACCTGGTTTTGCAGGTATACCAGTTGAAAGTAGTCTTTATAGTCTTTGTCGTTTACAGTGATAGCGCCGCTTCCTTTGGAAACGAATACACGTGTCACAGCTTCCTTACGACGACCAACACCATTAGTTTGCTTTTCCATTTATATAATTAATTTGAAAATTTTAGAATTTGAGGTCTTTGGGTTGCTGTGCGGTATGAGGATGCTCGGCACCGGCATACACAAACAGTTTCTTGTACATTTTGCGGCCCAGGCGGTTTTTCGGCAGCATACCTTTTACGGCGCGCTCGATTACCACTTCAGGACGACGACGCTGCAGGTTGGCAGCAGTTTCTTCTTTACGGCCACCAGGATATCCTGTATAGTGGTCATAAATTTTCTGCTCCAGCTTGTTGCCGGTAAATACAACCTTGTCGCAGTTGATCACGATTACGTAATCACCCGTGTCTACGTGGGGAGTGTAGTAGGCCTTGTTCTTGCCACGCAGTACTGCTGCGATCTTGGCACACATGCGACCCACGGTTTGATTAGTACCATCTACAACATACCAGGTACGTTGCACGGTAGCCTCGTTCGCATGTTTAGTAGTGAAATGTAATTTGCTCATTTTCAGAAAAACTTTGAGTTGACAACGGGCAATGTTAATTCGCCGCCAACAGATGAATAATGATCGCAACAGGCTATCCCCCATTGCTACCCGCACGGCAAAAGCCGCTTTGGGGCTGCAAAGATAGGCGACCAACAACAATATTCAGCCATTTTCAGACAGTTATTTTTACAAGCACCTTTGCAACAGGATGATTTTCAATGAAAATTTTACATTATTTTTTCACTACTCCCATTTCTAATGCCGGAACTCCGGGACCAAATCTTCAAATTGTCAAATTTTAATTAGGTGTACCTTTGCAACAATTCAACGAAAAAACTGTGATAGTAATTGATAATGTGCTGGTTAGTGATGAGATCATCGAAGCCCGCTTCGTTTGCGACCTCAGCCGCTGCAAAGGCGGCTGCTGCGAAGAAGGCGACGCCGGCGCGCCCCTCGATGCCTCCGAACTCGAAATGGTGACCAAACATTTCGAGACCATCAAGCCCTATCTCCCCGCCGCCGCCGTGGCCGAGATAGAAAAGAAAGGTTTTTACCAGTACGATACTGAATTCGGCTGGGTCACCCCCACGCTGCCCAGCGACAACGAGATCTGCGTTTATGCCTACCGCGAACCCAACGGCCTCATTAAATGTGCTTTTGAACAGGCTTATTACGACGGTAAGATCGATTGGAAAAAACCAATAAGCTGTCACCTGTTCCCCATCATCGCCCGCAAAGGGAAAAAAGGAAATTATGACCGCCTTAATTACCAGCCTCGCGAAGATCTCTGCCGCGCCGCCTGCTCGCTCGGCGAACAATTGAAAGTGCCCGTTTATAAATTTCTGAAAGAACCCCTCACCCGTAAGTACGGTGAGGAATTTTATGAAGCGCTCGATACCATCGCCCGCGGACAACACCACGATACGGATGACAACGAAGCTGCCTCATAGCGCAGGATGCCAATTGCACCGTATATGCTAACTTAGTACGAATTAACCCAAACATTTCAGCTAACACTACGATATGTCCCACGAAACAGCTGCCGATTTTATAGCCAAAAGCACAATCAAAGCTGCCGACAGAAGTCACAGACGCACTATTAATTTTAATATGGGCAAATACAATGCTGCCGTTCCGCTCGGAAAGCAGCAGTTTGCCGAATTGCACCTCGCCCGCGAAAGAGCCAAAAATCTCAAGTGGAAAGCCATCGAAACACTCGATGCACAACTGGAGAATTTTGAACGCAACATATCGCGCCGCGGTGCCAAAGTAATCTGGGCCGAAGATGCCAGCGAAGCACTCCGCGAAATCGGCAATATCTGCGCTGAAAAAAATTGCAAGACGCTCGTGAAGAGCAAGAGCATGGTGACCGAAGAAATTCACCTCAATGCCTATCTCGAAGAGAAAGGTATCGAGAGCATCGAAACCGACCTCGGTGAATACATCCAACAACTGGCAGGCGAAGCGCCCTATCACATCGTTACGCCCGCTATGCACAAAAGCAAGGAAGATATCGCGCGTCTGTTTGCAGAAAAACTCGGCACCGACCCTTCGCTTACGCCCGAACAGTTAACGCTTGTTGCCCGCGATATTTTAAGAGCCAAGTATGCCGAAGCTGAAGTAGGCGTTACCGGCGCCAATTTTATTATTCCGGACATCGGCGGTATTGCCGTTACCGAAAATGAAGGCAATGGCCGCCTCAGTTGCTCGATGCCGAAAACACATATCGTTGTGGTAGGTATCGAAAAAGTTATTCCCTCCATGACCGACCTGGCTTTGTTCTGGCCACTGCTCGCCACTTTCGGCACCGGTCAGCGCATTACATCGTATAATACCATCGTTACCGGTCCGCGACAGGAAGGTGAGACCGATGGACCTGATGAAATGTACGTGATACTGCTCGACAACGGCCGCACCAATATCCTGGCCAACGAGAAAGCACGGGAAAGTCTTTATTGCATCCGTTGCGGCGCCTGTCTCAACGCTTGTCCTGTTTATAAAAATATCGGCGGGCATACTTATGCTTCTGCTTACAGTGGTCCGATCGGTGCGGTGATCACGCCACACCTGAAAGGCCTGGAAGAATGGAAACACCTTAGTCACGCCTCCTCGCTTTGCGGTAACTGCACCGAAGTTTGTGCGGTAAAGATCAATCTCCATGAATTGTTATTGGAGAACAGACACGAAGCACAGGAAGATGGTTATGCACCGTTCGCAGAAAAAGTAGCCTGGAAACTCTGGAAAGTGGCCATGCTCCGCCGCGGTATGATGAACATGGCCAATGGTAACGTGAAAGGCCGGCTGATCAATTCAATCGGCAAATCATGGACACGTCATCGTGGTAAACTCGATTTCCCCAAAAAATCATTCAACCAGCAATGGAAGGAAAAGCACGGGTAAGCCGTGTAATTCCTGCATCTACCGCTTGCTTATTTATTCCACGCATATTACACCCCGGCTGCAATACATGGCAGATTTTGCGGGGAAGGAATTGTGCGGCCAGCCCTTCCGCATCACAACGGATAAGCAGGAACTGACCGCTGCACAAGGCCTTCGAATCAACTACAGCGATGAACTTTTTCCGGGTATTTATCAGATCCGTCCGCATGCGTTGTTGCTGGAGCGGGATATCAAACCACAGGAAATAAATTTTATCGACGGTGAATTGCCTTTCTTTTTTCCGACAGATGGCGATCATGCGTTTGACATACTCGCAGCTTCGTTTTATTTAGTAAGCCGCTACGAAGAATATTTACCGCATCCCAAAGATGTATACGGCCGCTTCGACCACAAAGCTTCACTGGCTTTCAACCAACATTTTCTCCATCGTCCGCTTGTCAATGAATGGTTCAGTGCATGGCGTGTACGTTTGAATGTCACCAACAACAGGCATTTCACCTTTCTCCCGACTTATGATATCGATATTGCCTGGTCGTACCAGCATAAAGGATGGAAAAGAAACACCGGGGGACTGATCCGCGATTTGCTTAAAGGCCAGTTCGGCCGCATCAGTGAACGGCTGGCAGTTTTACGGGGAAAAAGACAAGACCCCTTTGCTTGTTACGGCTGGCTCAACGGGCTGCATGAACAACATCATTTACGCCCTTATTATTTTTTTCTTTTAGCAGAAAAAACGGGAAAGCTGGATAAGAATATTTCTCCGGATAGTACGGCCTTGAAAGCATTGGTTGCGGATCATGCCATCCGTTATCCCGTAGGTATTCATCCTTCCTGGCAAAGCGGTGATACGATTTCTTTATTGGGAAAAGAGATACATTATTTGCATGATATAACCGGTCAGTCCGTACAGGCATCCCGTCAGCATTATATCCGGTTTTCATTGCCGGAAACCTTCCGCCTGTTGATAGAAAACGGAATCCGTTTTGATTTCTCGATGGGCTATGGCACCATTAATGGTTTCCGCGCTTCGGTCTGCACGCCTTATAATTGGTATGATTTGTCACGCGAAGAAAGTACGGAGCTGATGTTGTTCCCTTTTTGCTTTATGGATGCTAATTCTTTTTACGAACAACGCGACGATGCCGCAACAGCCCTGAATGAAATGCAGCGTTTGTTTGCTGTTACGAAAAAAGAAAAAGGTGTGTGCAGTATGATCTGGCACAACACCTTTCTCGGTACAGATCCGCTCTACAAAGGATGGAGAGAGGTCTATGAAATTTTTATACGTGAGACCGTCGCTGACCGTCAATGACGGAAATGACGCATGCCGGTGATCACCATCGCCAATTGATGTGTCACGGCGTATTCAATTGAATCTTTGTCGCGGATCGAGCCGCCGGGTTGAATGAATGCCTGGATACCGGCTTCATGACCCAGTTGCACACAGTCATTGAACGGGAAAAAGGCATCACTTGCCAGCACCGCACCGTTCAGGTCAAACTTGAATTGTTTTGCTTTTTCAACAGCCTGACGCAGCGAGTCGATGCGACTGGTTTGTCCGCAACCTTTGCCTACCAGTTGTTTATTTTTCACCAATGCGATGGCGTTACTCTTCAGGTGTTTGCAAACCAGATTCGCAAAGTCCAGATCGGCGCGCTCGGCCTCGGTTGTTTCGCGGCCGCCTACTTCTTTCCACTCTGCATAATTGCCTTCGTCCTGTCCCTGCGCCAGTACGCCATTCAACAATGATTTGTACTGTGTGCGTGCGGCAGGTTGTTGTTTCAGTTGCAACAGGATGCGGTTCTTTTTAGAACGCAGGATCTCCAGTGCATCTGCATCAAATGCAGGTGCGATGAGCACTTCGAAGAATATTTCATTGATGGCTTCTGCCGTTGCTTTATCGATGGTGCCATTTGTGACCAGTACACCGCCGAAGGCGCTTTCCGGATCACCGGCGAGCGCAGTGTCCCAGCTTTCTTTCACCGTATTGCGCGCGGCCACGCCGCATACATTGGTATGCTTGATGATCGCGAATGTTGTTTCGGAAAATTCTTTAATCAGTTGCACGGCAGCGTCTACGTCTACCAGGTTGTTATAAGAAAGTTCCTTACCGTTCAATTGTGTAAATAATTGATCGAGGTCGCCGTAGAATACGCCGGTCTGGTGCGGATTCTCACCGTAGCGCATGATCCTTGAACCGGGAACGGAATCGAGGAAATAATTTTCAGCCGACGGGTTGAAATATTTTGCGATAGCCACATCATAGTGTGCTACTACTTCAAAAGCTTTTGCGGCGAATGCCTTGCGTTGTTCAATGGAAGTTTCCCCGTTTTGTTCTGTCAGCATTTTTTCGATTTCCGCGTATTCTTTCTTTGCTGCTACGACCAATACATCGCGGAAGTTCTTCGCTGCGGCGCGGATCATGGAGGGGCCACCGATGTCTATTTTTTCGATGATTTGTTTTTCATCACTGGTGGAGGCTACGGTCTCTTCAAAAGGATAAAGGTCCACAATTACGAGATCAAGTTCGGGAATGCCGTACTCTTTCATTTCCTGCAGATGGGTTTCATCATCACGTTTGCCGAGTATGCCGCCAAACACGAGCGGGTGCAATGTTTTCACACGGCCACCGAGAATGGAGGGGTAGCTGGTCAGTTGTTCCACCGGCACCACGGGTATGCCCAGTTGTTCGATGAACGTCTGTGTACCACCGGTAGAATAAATGGTGGTTCCGAGTTTATGTAATTGGCGTACAATGGGTTCCAGGCCGTCTTTGTAAAAAACGGAGATTAGTGCAGTTTGAACTTTTTTATTCATATTGAAGGGGATTGGGGAGCGCCGCGAAGATAGGAAAAAGGTAGAAGGCTTAGGGCGTAAGGAATGTGAAAATGTGTAAATGTGAAAGTGTCTAAATGAAACAGCCATCACCATTAACGTTTTTGAATTTTGATTTTTTACTTTTGACTTATGACTAACTACTCCGATTTCTTCGCCGCCAACAAAACCGGCTGGAATAAACGTACGGCCGTTCACAAAGACTCTGCTTTCTATGACCTGGAAGGTTTTCGCGCGGGCAAGCCCGCGCTCAATTCGATCGAACTCGATGAAGTAGGCGATGTAACGGGCAAATCTTTATTACACCTGCAATGTCATTTCGGAATGGATACGCTCGACTGGGCACGCCGCGGCGCCAAAGTAACCGGACTCGATTTCTCGGAGAATGCCATTGCCATAGCCAATAACCTGGCGGCCGAACTTTCACCCGACGCGCGTTTCGTGTGCGCCAATGTGTACGATCTCGATCAGCATATCACCGAATCATTTGATATCGTGTTTTGTTCCTATGGTGTCGTCGGCTGGTTGCCCGATCTGAAAAGATGGGCACAACTGGTGGCCGCGAAAGTCAAACCCGGCGGCTTTTTCTATCTCGCCGAATTTCATCCCGTGGTTTGGATGTTCGACGACAATTTTGAGAAGATCATTTACGCATACGAAGACCAGGGCGTTATTGAAACGGAATTGTCAGGTACCTATGCTGACCGCGAGGCACCAATCAGCGGAAAGGAATATGGGTGGAATCACAGTCTCAGCGAAGTGATTAACGCCCTGATCGAAGCCGGGTTGGAATTGACCTCGTTGAATGAATGGATGTACTCACCTCATCCCTGCTTCAATAAAGTAGTGGAAGTAGACAAGGGGAAATGGCAGATCGAAGGGCTGGAAGGAAAAATTCCGCTGGTATATAGTATTAAAGCGGGCAAGCCTGTTAACGGATAACCACGGCGAACGGGTACACCGGCGATGCTTTTTGCGTCAGTTGGTATTCCAGTTGCCTGCGCATAAACTCCGTTTCCTCTGCGGTAATTCCCGGATGAAGAGACACGCCTACTTCCAGGCAGGTGGAGAATCCTTCGCGGGGCGAAGTTCCCGCACGCGACACTCTTTTGACCGTTACCTGTTTCAGTTTGTCGCCCAATAGTTGAAAACACAGCAGCCGCACATCTTCGGCGCTCACGATCTGTTCACCGGAGGCGATGCCGCGTTTTAATAAATATTGTCTTTCTTTTTCATTCAACGCTGCTCTGGCACCCACTGCATTGGTCAATGTAACGGCCGACGAGGGAACAAGCCCCGGCTGGTTGGCACCGGCGAAACGCGTTCCGGCTTTTATCGTCTGTATATCTTCCGGTTTGTTGATGGTCCAGTATTCTGCCGTTACGATTTCTTCGGGTTGTCTGGGCTTCAGCAAAAGATAATGCAGGGTTTCTTTGTTGTCTTTCGCCAGTTGCATGCGGTCTTCCAGCCTGATCAGGATACGGCTGATCTCTTTGAGACGGGTCAGCACAAATTCATTGCTCATGCGGCTGAAGTAAGCACTCTCATCGCGGATGGTTTCTATAAGACCTGTAATAAGCCCACGCAGTTCGCTCGAACTCATTTTTCCCACACCACCGGTCCGCACGATCGCTTCACCTTCTTCGGTATCGGTAGCGAGTGCAGAAGGACGTAGTTTATACGATTGTCCACCCGGACCATACACGGAGCTGATGTCGAAGAATTCTCCTTCCACCGGTAGCGGAATAATATTCAAACGACTGTCGGCCCGCAATTGAACCGAATGAAATTTTCTGTTGATCGCGGGAAACGCGTTTACACCACATACCAGGCGATCCAGCACATGCTGCTCCATTGGCCGGCCAAAACGGATCCGGAGAAAATGCATTTTTCCCAATTCCATTTTCTGCAGCAGATCGGCAGGCAAGGCAGTTGCCCATTCCGCGGGCACCTGACCGGATTCGTTCAATGTAACATCTTCGGCGATGTGCAGAAACTGCCGCTGATAAATACCCGCAACCTTCCGGCAAATCTTGCGCGAATAATTATTGCCTTCTTCACCCAGACTGTCGGCGAGGCCTATTTCAAATTGTTCAGCGCCGGCATACCCTTGTTGCAATGCAACAGGCTGACCATTCAGCCAGCCACTGATCGTACGCAAACCATCATAAAACAAACCCGCATGTGAATGTCCGCGCAGATCGAAGAACAATTGCAGGCCATTTAGTGATTGCACGCCGCTATCCGCTTTTAATGCGATCCAGCATTCATTGACTAACCGGTTGTTGTTAACCGCGGGCTCGCTGTAAAATTTTTCGCGTTGTCCGTTGGCCCCGATCTTCGACAACTCACTTCCGCACCAGAGGTATTCGGCCGATACATTGAACAGTCGAAAACTGCCGGTGGGCGTAAAAGCGATATCGGTAGTATAAGGTTTGCCGCCCGTCGGATGAATCGTTTGCACGAGTGACAGCGAAGTGGCAGCCGTTATTTCCAATGCAGATTCGGAAGGAGTAGCCTGAATAACAGCGGAAGCCGGCTGTACGCTCATGACGGAATCGGGCAGCAATACTTCAGACAACCGTTCCAGCAAACGGTACTGGGTGGCGTTGATTTGTTGGTTGGTGCGTTCGAGTTCGGAGGCGCTGGCGTCCAGCAGGAGCATGATCAGCGGATCGAAGTTGGTTTCGATGTCACTTTCTGCCATACCCCACAGGCGGGCGGCAGTTTTGACCATCCGGTCTTTTATTTGTTCTTTGTTATATGCCTGAATCATTAATAAGTCAAAATTCAAAAGTAAAAAATCAAAAAGGTGAATGGCTGCCTTAGGTGCCCGAAGTTTGGCCGGCCCTTCGAGAACCTCAGGGACCTTCTTCGGAAGGCCGATACTTCGGCCTCGGGGACTGCAGTTATTGGGCTCACGTCCGGCTTCATTTACATATTTGCACATTTTCACATTCTATCCCCTCTCAGTCAAACGCCATCGGGCCGATAAAAAATCCTGTCTGAAACTGAAAGGGTTCATTGCTCCTCGCTATGTTGCCGCTGATGCGGATTTCGATACGTCTTCTCAACTGCGGATTTTGTCCTGCACCGAGAGTGGCCTGTTTCACATTTACCTCTACAACGGCATTGATCAACCGCTTTTCATATAAAGTAATCTGTTGTTGAAGGCTGTCGATGATCAATTCGCGGCGGCCGTCGTTGGATAAATGAATATCGTAATCATTTTCCCAGAAGCGCGACCCATATCTGTCGTCGAGCTTGTTTTCGTCGGTGGCGGTAGTAATAAGTAAGTGCAGGTTGCGCGCAATGGAATCCCGGATCGTACAGACCGGCATTTTCTTTTTTTCAAAGAAACCACTGAACCGAAGCGGCAATTTCAGATAGTCCTGCATTACACCTTGTTTATTTAATCCCAGTCATAATCGACCTTGATCGACAGGAGGCATTTATTTTCTTTGTCGGGATCCGGTACTTGTTTAACCGAGCGGATCTTCGCTTTTATTTTTTTCAGTAATCCGCGGCGGACCTGTAATGATTTAACCAATTCAGTGAATGTGGTGAACTTACCATTGGCAATCACCTGCGATTGTGCGCCGTTGCAAAGGATCTGGTCAAATCCGTTTGCATCCAGTTTTTTATCGATCACTTCATTGAGCATCATCTTGAGCGCTTCGTCGCCCACGCGGATATATTTTTTGCCTCCGGGAGATGGCGGCGCTGGTTTCGGATCCGGTGAGGGACCCGGCGTTGGCGGCGGATTGTCTTTTCCGGAAGACATATCGGGTTGTGGTTTTTTCGGAACAGGCGGTGTTGGCAATTCCGGCAGCTCAAACTTTGATACGTCTGTTTTTGCCGTTACCGAGCCTGGCTGTAACACGGTTATTGTTTTGCGGAATATTTTATTCGAATCACCGTCTAACTGCAGCACCAGGGTATAATCTCCTGTTGTGTTAAATGTAAAGGCAGCAGCGCTATCCGTCTTGCGGCCCATCGATGCATCTTCTTCAATATACCATACATAAGCCTTCCCGGATTTAGCAGAACTGAACACTTCGGGCGTGCCGGCATACAAGGTGGTATTGCCATTGATCGGGTTGGCAGTTTCGCCGGTTGTTTCTACGGCCATCTTGCGGATCTGCACGCGCATGGACTCGCGGCATTTTCCATTTACTTCAACCGTTACCAGGAATGTACCCTCGGATGCAAACTTATGTTCTGCCGTGGGCCCCATGGCACCTGGCGTCTGATCACCGAAGTTCCAGTTGATCTCCGATGCATGCGTCATCGAAGCGGTGAACTTTACATTTTCATTGATATAAAAAACATTCGTGGTGCTATGGGGCACCGTTCCTTTCGCAGAAAGATTTACGCCGGTGCACCGTACGTGCGTAGCTACTTTGAATGCCAGCAGCAATAAAGCCGCCAGCAGGGTGCCGCCCATCGCAAACCACACTCGTTTGTCGAGGCCGAGGAAACTTCTGCTATAGAATGAATAGGATGCCATTTTAATTAAAAATTCAAAAGTGTTACCCTGAGTTTATCGAAGGGTCAAAATTCAATCCCGAAGTCTCGGGAGTGAATGGTGAATGGTGAATAGTGAATGGTCAATAGTGAATGGCTGTTTCATTTACACATTTGCATATTTTCACATTTACACATTCCATTGCCTCACTTCGCGCCGCAACACTGCTGATAATACATATTCAGCTCGCGGTAGCGGCTTTCGTAATCCGTCAGCTTTTTTTCGAGATCAACTTTGGTTCTTTCGTATTCGGCGAGTACGCCGGTTTTGTCGCCTGCCCGTATGGCCTTTTTATCATTCTTGGCATCGGTGAGCGCCAATACCACCTGCGTATACAGTTGCTTGGCCGAAGTACTGTCCTCAGACAATATCTTTTTCATCTCCACAATCTTATCGGCGATTTCCTTATCCACCACATCCGTATTAGGTCCGGCACTGTTGACCGTATCGATGAGCAGCTTGGTTTGTTTTACCAGGTCGGTGAAGCGCGTGTTGAAATCACGCTCCTTTTGCACTGCATTCAGTTGGCCCTGAAGCTGGTCATTTTCCCGGAAGGGAACCTGTAAGCCGAAAAACAAGGCCAGCACGACAACAGTGGTTGTTACGACATATAGTAACAGAAACCGGATAAAGGCTTTTTTTCTTTCTGCGTTATTCTGAGGTTTCATGGTCATTTGATTGGGAATGTTTTATCCGAAAAATCTTCTTTTTGTTTTAACAGGTGTTGTGTCCACAGCGGTTTGTTTGATTTCTTCTTTTACGAATATGCCGCTCTCTTTGCGCTTACCGATGAATTCAAGATTGCTCAGGGTCTCAAACAGTCTCGATATCACACGCGCAAACCGGATTACCGGTGCAATGCTGTCATTGATATTGTTGTGATCGTAAGGAAGATTGGCCACGGAGGTAAGCAATGTTTCGAGTTCTCCCTGGTTCAGTTCACACCATTCGCTCAGGTAGTTCATCAATTCATCTTTACCCGAACCGATACGCAGATCAATGGTATTCTTCATCACGCGTGCCAGCGACGATATCGTTACAAACAACCCGGCGGGTGATTCGTAAAGTATGGTTCTGCGCATTTCGGTGAGCGACTGTCCGAGCTGCAACATGATGCGGTCGCAAAGAAAAAGCGCGAGTTCAGACAAATCATTTTGCTGACTCTTGCGGAAGATCTTCTGAACGATTTGCGAACAACGCAATTCCAATCCGCCAAGAAACTGGTCCAGTTCGCTGTGCAGTTGCAGCAAATCGGCATGTGCATGCAGGCTCATACAGGGCGGAATATATTCTTCATCGACTGTGATGCCATGCGCTTCTGCCTGTACGCGTCCGATGGTCAATGCGAAAGGATTGCCGGCAAACTGGCGGTAACGTGCTTCATCCGCAAGTTCTATCTGATACAAAGGCTGGGTAAACGGATAACGGGGGGGCGTTTCTTCCGGATCGGCATCACCTGCGGGCTGGCGGTCAAATGGATTGACAACAAGCACTAGGTAAAACAAGGTGCGTGTTTGTGGCGACAAAGTGAACGTAGCAGAAAGTGTATCGCTCGTGCGCGAAGGAATTTCAATATAAATGCCGCCGCGTGTAAGCGCTCTGCATTGCAGCACCGTTGCTTTGAGTGTGTGCTGGTTGTCGGCGGTCAGTGACACCTGGAATGAATCGGTTGCCGCATCGTCCGCCAGCACGCCATAGCGAAGCGGCGAAAGGTTGCCCTGGACTGACTGGTACAGCAAATCCGCTGCGGCCTTGTCCTGCGCTATAAAATGATCCTTGTTTATTTTCATTCCGTCAACCCAGTTGACGGGGAAATAATGCAGCCTGCTCATGGTGTATAAAATTTACAGTTACTGATCTGCGGCCATCGTTAAACCGCGGCTCTTTCGCAGATGATCACTGTGTTTTCTTTGATTTTGTTGTTGTCGACTGTCTGGAACGGATCGAGTATCCGCGAAAAAGTATACCACTTTGGTTTTGTGCGGAAATACCACGCATGCGTTTGATCCTGTTCTTCGCGGTTGTAATGGAACTCAATCGGTGTTTCGCTCTGCACTTCGTTGTAATCATTGATGAAATGATAGAACAGCTCTCCGAGTACCATTTCTGCCGGGGCCTTTGCCCGGAAGTAAGTCATTTCCCTGTCCGTTCCTTTTTTGGTGAGTTCGAAACCGATCACATATAAGCGTTCATTCTCTTTCTCATCCGGTAATTCAATTTCCTCCGTGGGATAATTCCATACCGTATAAACAGGCAAGGGAATAGCATAGACGGCTTTGAATGTATGATAAACCAGCAACGGTACGAAGAAGAAAAGCAAACTCATCAGCAGCGGATAATAAAGAAAATCTTTATCCCGCAGGAAATATTGCAGCGCAGCAAATGCGGCCACGCTGAAGGCAACAATGGACAAGGCAAATAAAAATTCTGCCGCCAGTTGTTTGTTGCGCGACTCACGGGGATGGTTGAAATAACGGCGATGCGTGAGCCAGACATGCACGATACCGAATAAGAGGTAAAGTGCGGCGAGTATCCAGAAAAGCTGAAAAAGATTAGTGGCTATATAAGATGCCAGGAATGCTACCCCTGACGAAACCACGGACGTCACCAATCCATACCAAAACGGGCGCTTGCCCTGGTTGGCAACGGCACTGACCATTTGCTTGACCATCGCAAATAAAGCGATAGCTCCGGCAAGGAAGGGGGCGAAATAAAGTATAAAAGTCTTTAGAGCCATACAGTTCCATTCATATTATATATAAAATCCATACCCCATGATATAGGTCTGTTCTTCTTCTTTCTTTGCTTCCGACCGGACAAGTTCCGTTTTCCATTCCACATCGAGCGGAATGAATATTTCCGCAAAGCGGGTAAGAAAACGTCCGAACGGTTCTTCCGGCGTGAATTGCATCAATTCGGACGGGGACACATTTTCAATCAGCGCCGTCCAGCAAACCGCGGTTTCTGCAAACCGGCTGCCCGTAATGGTATCGATGCCCAGCAGGCAATCTGCTCCCGGACGAAAAGCTGCTGCTTCTGCCTGTTGGCCGGACGGATGTGAAACCCGGATGGTAACCGGCCGGTCGAGTAAAAGCGCCAGCGCATGGGCGGTGACCTCCGGTTTTCCTTTGATGCGGCGTTGCAGCGGCATCAGCCGGATCATCATTTCAGCGGCAGCTTTGGGCAAATCCGCAGCAATATCCCAGAAACCAAAGAACGCGGGCGACACTTCACCGTTGAGCGTGCTGAACAAAAGTGCACGTTCTTCGGACTCCGCCATCACGGCATAGCGGAATATTTCCTGCTCCACGGGTTGAAAGAACCGGCGGGCGGCTTTTTCTTCCTCCCGGTAGCGGCGGTGCTCGCTTACCATGTCCTGCAGCGCCGACGTACGGCCCGATCCGAGCGACTGATGAAACAAGCCTTCCGGCAATTTATCATAGAGGCCGTCGCGGTTAAGCTGAAGATTTATGCCATTATTAAGTTGATCAACCTGGTTTATATCGTTGCGGTAATTGCGGCGGAAAGCTCCGGTGTGTTCTACGGTAATATCGTCAAAAAAGCCACCATTGTCCAGCAGGGCTGCACAAAAAGCTTCAGCACGCAGGGAAGCGTACTGCGAAGGTTTATATGTTCCCGTGCCGGGTTTCATGGTTAATAGCGCGGAAATCGAAGGAAAACAAATTTACACAATTCAACAACTAAAAATAACACTCAATTGCGTGATTTCTAAGTCCGTGAATTATTGGTTACTTTATTTATTGAAAAAAACCTGTAAGTACCACAATCGTGTTATTGTTGTCTGACCGCAGGTTCATTAACTTTGACTCAACCATTTTAAAACCAAAAAACCTACAATCATGAGCTTCAAGGCGAAACTCACCGTAGCCGGCAAGGACTACGTTGTACTTAATTGTCAGTATTCTCTCCACCAGGAAGTCGATTCCACCGGCCGCCCTTCCTCCATCACCCGCGGCGGTAAAATATCAGTTACGGTTGAAAGCAACAGCGGCACCGAATTGTTTGAATGGATGTGTAACAATTTCGAACGCAAGGACGGCACTATTACTTTTTTCAAAAGAGACAGCGATGCCCGCATGAAAGAGCTTAACTTCAAAGAGGGTTATGTGGTAAATTTTGAAGAACGTTTTGCGGCCGACAACGATCAGCCGATGATCATCACGTTTGGCATTTCCGCAAAAGAAATCAGCATGGGCAATGGCACCCATAAAAATGAGTGGGTGTAGTAAGGTATAAGGCTGAAGGCGTAGGGCTTAGTTAATAAGTAATAGGTTATAAGATTTAAGTAATACTTTTCGCCTCTGCGTGGAAAAGAAAATCACTTTCACGTAAAGCAACGTTATAGCCAAAGCTCAAACGCCTGACAACCCCTTATTCACGATTGACGATTCACTCCCGAGACTTCGGGATCACCATTGACGCAACCTTTAATCAGTAACATATGGCCGAAGTAACAGAGTTGGCCGAAGTGGCTATCCAGGTGCAGGATGAGCAGGACCCCGTCCTGTTCTCCGCACTTACCATCAATCAGCGCCTGGCCGACACGCATTCCTTTTCCTTTATCTGGCGTGTGGAAAAAGAAGAAGTCAGCATTTCCGATCATGTAGACTTCTACAAAAAACACCTCGGTAAGGAAATCTCTTTTTCCGTTAACGACAACATGGTTTTCAAAGGGATCATTCAACTGATCACCTGCTGCAACCAGTTTGCACACAACGTAGAATACCAGGTTACCGGAAAAGGATTGTTCATGCGGCTCGACGAAGTGCCACAGTGCCGGTCTTTTATCAAAAAAACGATCAAGGATATTTTCAACGACCTGAAAGGCGACCTCGCGGCAAAACTGAACCCCGCTTATACGGAACAGTTGTTTTATACCGTACAGTATAACCAGACAACGTTTGCGTTTCTCAGCATGCTGGCCGCCCGGCACGGCGAATGGCTGTATTACGACGGAGAACAACTGGTGCTCGGCCCTCCGGATAAAACGCCTTACGAATTAAAACTCGAAGAAGGACAGGTGTATGATTTTGCCCTGAGCGCACGCATCCAGCAATCGCCCAGCAAGATCGCCGGTTTCGATACGTACAAAGGCGAGCATATAGCGTCCACAAAAGAAGCCGATAAACCCGGCGGCAGCGGCATGATCGCAGCAGCAGTCGATGCATCGAAACAATATTATGGCAGCAGTTACGAAAGCGCCCACTTCACGCATGCCGTTAAAAAAGAACTGCTCGAATCGGCAAGTGTGCTGAGCCAGCAGTCGGGCGCTTCTTCTTCCATTTATATAAGTGGGCGTACTTATCTCAGCGGTCTGAAACTCGGCGGTACCATCCGCGTGATCGACGAAAAAGGCAATAATGCCGGTGATTATATTATTACCGAGTTACAACACAATTGCGACAATTCCGTGAGTTACCAGAACCATTTTGTGGCCGTACCCGCAGAATCAGCCGTTCCCCCTTACACTAACCCGCATCTTTTTCCCGTAAGCAAACCACAACCCGCATTGGTGACCGATAATGAAGACAAAGACGGACTGGCGCGCATCAAAGTAAGAATGGCCTGGCAGAAAGAAGGCGACTCCACTCCCTGGCTCAATGTGGTGGTACCACACGCCGGCAATGGCAAGGGTTTCCGCTTCCTCCCGGAAGTGGACGATGAAGTGCTGGTGAATTTTATCGACAACAATGCAGAACGTCCCTTCGTCATGGGTGCCGTTTATACGGAGAAAAATAAATCCGGTGTGCCCGAAGGCGGCAACGACGTAAAGTTTATCGGCACCCGCAGCGGACGACGGATCATTTTCGATGATAAAAATAAAATGGTGCTGATCGTCGACAACGTTTTTGAAAAAGACGAGTTCAATTTCGAACAGACAAAAGACCCGCACAACGATATCGCATTGGCGGGCGGCGGCGACTCAAAACCCTACCTGTCATTGTCATCCAACCAGGATGAAGACAACTGGTCGTACCTGCAACTGACGCATGGCGAACAGATCAAAATGTCGCTGTTCAGCGGTGGTGAAAATATCGCCAGCATTGAATTGGCAAAAGATGGCAAAAAGATCACCATTCAGTCAAAAGGAACGATCAACCTCGAGGCAGACGGTGATCTTAATATGACTGCACAGAATATAAAAATGACGGCCAGAGAAAATATTGAAATGACTGCACAGAAAAACGGATCGCTGACGTTCAGCAAGGATCTTTCTGTTTCATCCGGTGCAGCAACATCAGTGACCGCAGGTTCCGGGTTGGACGTTGCAGCAGGTGGCAGCGCCAACGTTACCGCCGGTCAAAACCTGAAACTCACAGCCGGTGCGCAGGGCAGTCTCGAAGCAGGTGCCATCACCGAAATAAAAGGCGGATTGGTTAAAATAAATTAATTTCAGGATGCGCTACTGCTGCTTTGATCCGGCCATTAATAACGAGTACACACTGCTGCAATTGCAGCAGGCCTACCCCGTACATCGCTTCTTATTGGAAGGAACAAAAGATGAGAAATTGTGGGACGCCGCACCTTGGTTGTTTGTCATAAACGACAACCCGTTTCAACGTCTTCAGCAGCAGCCGCTGATCTCATTGGATCATTGCCTGTTTCTCGAGTCGCCGGACCCACCCGAATTGCTGGCCGCTCACCTGCAGGCATTCATTTACAAAACCATCGACGGCAAAGAACATTTTTTCCGGATATGGGATGCCCGGGTAATGAACCGCTACCTGAACAACGCCTCAGGCGAAGAACTTTTCCGCCTTTTTGGCGATAGCCTGACCAGTATCTGTACTGCCGGCGATGATGCCACTTCGTTTACCTGCCGGACGCTTAATAAACAGCACCGCACGGTAAACAAAACAATTACCGCCGCCGAATTATTTAACGGGCAACCGGACCAGCATCCTGAACAGCCCGCAACAGAACCGCCACCGCAGGAAGAGCAAACAGAAGCAACAAAAACGCCGCGCCGCAGGTTTTTCCTGGATTAAGTGCGGTCATATAATAAAATTGTAAAATGAGTAAGCCCGCAGCACGAGTCGGTGATCTTCATGTCTGTCCAATGGTGGATGGCGTAAAGCCACATGTGGGTGGCCCCGTAATGCCATTGGGCGCCATTAGTACCGTGCTTATCGAAGGAGTACCCGCTGCAGTGATGGGAACGGTATGCCAATGTGCTGGCCCTCCCGATACGATCATGATGGGCAGCTCGGGGGTTTATATTGGCGGCCAGCCGGCAGCGCGCATGGGAGACATGACCGCACACGGAGGCACTATCACTAAAGGCGCTGCCACCGTACTCATCGGCGAAAGTGGCAGCGGGTCCGGCGGAGCGAACGGAGCAGGAGGAAATGGTACGGGCAAAAACACCGGTGCGGGACAGGCAACCGACATCAGCAACAGCGATGCACTGAAAAATGCCGCTAAAAACGGCGACGACACCGCCGAAAGAACTGATAAAAAAGATTTTACGGCCCAGTTTTCGCTGGTAGACGAAGCCGGAAAGGCGAAAGCCGGACAGAAATACGAGATAAGAACCAGTGACGGACAAGTACATTCCGGCAAGACCGACAGCTCCGGCAAGACTGAGCAACTTTCCGGGTATACTGTTGCCGATTGCAGCACCACCTTTTTTAATGAATAAGCAAGCCGCTGGCTATGGCAGGAAACGAAAAAAATACCTCCCAGGACTTCCAGGATATTCACCTGCGACAACTGCTGGTGATCGTGCGCTATAAACCCGGCAATGCCGCCGGAATGGGCGGCGCCGAAAGTATGCTTGGCGGCGTAGCCGGAGCCGCCTCCGCAGCCTCTTCCGCCGTTGACAGCGTTACCTCCTACGTGCCCGGCTTCATCAAAGAAGAAAAAGGAGCGGAAAAAAAATCCGATAAAGATTACACCTACTACAAAGAATACGGAAAAGGCTGGGACAAAATCCTCGACGCCATGGACAAAGACATGGCGCTGATGAACGAAGAAAACAAAGTGCTCATCTACGACTATGAAGACGACAGCACCGCCGACAAGCGCAAGAGCGAAGGACAAAAACTTTACAATAAGATAAACTCCGAAATCGCCGGATGGAGCGGTTATAGTTCCGCTTTTCATTTTGTAGGCCTCGGACAAGGAGGCAACATTGCCAACGAAGCCGCATCCTTATTAAAAGATGCCGACGATCTTAAAAAAGGAAAATGGACCGTCAGGTCACTCATCTATATCGGCACACCTTTGTACCGCGATATTCATACTGTCGATCCCGCTGTGGCGGATGGCGCCAAACGCGTCAACTACGGCAGCCGTTATGATCTTACGCAGCAGGCCGTTCAATATTTTGAACCGGCCGATAAACTCCGCAAATACATCGAAACCAGCAATGCCGATTTGTTCTCTTATTTCACCGGCAACATTATGCTCCACCTCATCAAAGCGCTCGCCTTTGTACTGGGAGATCACAAAATGGGCACCGGTGAGGACAATAAAAAAGTATTGGACGCATTCGACAGCGCTAAGAATGAGATTACTTCGATGATCGAAGAAATGCTCGGCCTCGTTAAAAAACTGATCGACGAAGCACCGGGAATGATCAGCCTCGACGATATCCCCGAGTTTGCCAATGTGGTAAAAGGTTATGACGCCGTACCCGGTAAAGCAGCCGACCGCATCAGCCGTTTTGTAAAGGAGGATTTGAAAAAAATGAAAGACGGATTCGGCATCAGTACCGACAAACTCCCCATCGAAAAGTTTTTCAATTGCATCGTTCCCGTTTTCAATGCACTTACCGATTCGCTGAATGTGTTCCAGCCAAAAACACCGGCAGCCGAAGCTTTGTCCAAACAGGTGTTGGAAAAAGCCGGCGTTACCAAAGTATATGCACCCGCCGGTGTGGCCGTACAACCATTGGATGTAGATGAAGATTATATAAAAATCCTTCAGCAGAAAGCCGCCGAGAAAAAACCGGAACAGGCCGCCGTGCTGGTCGGTGATGCGCACAAACAAATTCAATCCGGTACAAAAAAACAACAGCAGGATATCGGTCAGCTCGATGCCGAATCGAAAGCCGCACTTGCCGGCGCCATCGGTGCCATGACATTGCCGATGCTGCCCACGAAAAAAGCGCTGTACGCCAAGCTGCTGAGTTATCTGCCCTTGTCCGGCGCCAATAAATTTCTGGAAACACTCACCGGTGAAAAAGCCGCCGGTCCGCTCAAATCGCTTATGAGCAATGTGCGCGCAGGTTTTGATTTCGACAAAACGGATGACCCCGATCCCGAAAAAATCGGATTGGGCACAGCTATCACAAGATTTGACGGAGCCTTTTCAAGAGTAAAAGGATACCTCGATAGCAAACAGTTTCCTATCGACGATTCATTGAACAGTTTATATTTTATTTATAACAGTCATAACCTGGTGCTGAAACAAATGCACCCCACCGTAAGACAACTGATCGATCAGCAGACCGGCCTGGATATTTTTATGCAGGGGCGCGGCTATGAATTTGACGTTGCCAACAACAACTGGGTGCGCAAAACAGCACAGGAAAAAGAAAATGTAAAAGCTGTACAACCTATAGAAGAAAAAGAACCAGCCGCTGCATAAGCACCGGATAAGATGAACTATACAATCAATTAAACCCAGCGTATGTCCCTGCTTACTCAATACAGTTTCTCTGCACAGGCGCAACAGGCCCTGCATATCGCGGCACGCATCGCACGCGAAAACATGCACGACCATTATGCGGCCGGACATTTACTGAAAGCCTTATTGCACAAAGACCTCCCGTTATTGAAGTTCCTCGAATCAAAAGGCGTGGATGTGTATTATATCGAGGAATGGGCCGAGATCCGCATCGAAGAATACCCGCGCTCTTCCCGTGTGTCTGACGAACCCGATGCTGATGAAGACATGGGACCCATGTTCACCGAAGCAGACCATTTGCAAACGAAATTGGGCTACGCGGCATTGGAACCACAATGTCTTTTCATTGCACTCGCCACACCAGGTGTTGCTTTTGCGTATGAACAATTAAAAACATTCCCGATAAGTTCGGCGCAGGTGCTTCAGTGGTTTGAAAGCACGGCCAAAGCACCCAAAGCTGCCGGTAACGGCAAGCCTGCAAATGGTTATGCACCGGCGATGCCGCAGGCCGGCACAGATGCCATTGAAAAATATTGTATCGATAAACTGGCGGAAGCGGCAGGCGGCACGCTGCACGAAGTGATCGGACGCGATAAAGAAATCCGCCAGATCTGCGAGATCATCAGCCGCAAAAGTAAATCAAACGTCATCATCACCGGAGAAGCAGGCGTGGGCAAAACGGCACTGCTCAACGGTTTTGCACTGGCCGTTGCTAACGGACACGTACCGCTTCATCTCCGGAATATTTCTATTTATGAACTGGACAATGGCGCGTTGCTCGCAGGTGCCTCCTACAAAGGCGAAATAGAAGACCGCCTGCGCAAAATCATCCGTGAATTATCATCACTCGAAAAACCCGTTTTGTTCATCGATGAAATTCATACCCTGATCGACCGCAACAATCCCAACGGCGGCGCCACAAGTATTTTAAAAGCAGAACTTGCCAAAGGTTTTCTGACGGTGATCGGCACGACCACACTCGATGAATACCGTAAGAGCATTGAAAAAGATGAAACATTCAGCCGCCGTTTTGAAGTAGTGAAAGTGCAGGAGCCGGACAGTACCATTGCTGAAAAAATGTTGCGCAACCAGGCCCCTCATTTTGCCACACACCACAGCCTCGAAATTGAAGATGCGGTATTTGCAGAAGCCATTCGCCTGGCGCGGCGTTTCATCAAGGAACGCAAGCTGCCCGATTCCGCACTCGATCTGCTCGACCGTACGCTTGCCGTTACCCGCATGATGACCGACACGTCGCGTTCGGATGTGGAGCAATTGCAAAAACGCCTGACCGAATTTGAAGATGCCAAAGAGGAAGACCTGCGCTGGTTGTATCACGAAGCACAAACAGGATTGAGTCCCGTGTTATTGGCGCGTTATAACGAAGAAAAAGAATTCAAGAAAATACTCGAGCCGGCAGAAATGAAAGCCTACCTCGAAGATCTGTTTACCAGTCTTGCCGGTGTAGCCGCCGAAGAGAAAAAAAGCATCGACGCGATGGATATCAGCGCGGTGGTAGCGAATGTAACCGGTATTCCCATTGGTAAAATACAAACAAAAGAACAGCAGCGCCTCGTAAGCATGGAAGATCATTTGCGTCAGCGTGTGATCGGCCAGGACCATGCTTTGAAAACGGTTTCCGATGCCATCCTTGAATCAAGATCGGGACTGAACAAAGCGGGCCAGCCTATCGCTTCGTTCTTCTTCCTCGGACCAACAGGTACCGGTAAAACAGAACTGGCCAAGTCGCTGGCTGAATTCCTTTTCCAGGATGAAAACTCGATCATCCGGTTTGACATGTCGGAATTTAAAGAAGAGCATTCTGCCGCTTTGTTATATGGTGCCCCTCCGGGTTATGTGGGCTATGAAGAAGGCGGCATGCTGGTAAATAAAATACGGCAGCAACCTTATGCGATCGTATTGTTCGATGAAATTGAAAAAGCGCATCCGTCGGTATTCGATATTTTCCTGCAAATACTCGACGAAGGCCGCATGCACGACCGGTTAGGCAAGGAAGGTGATTTCTCCAATGCGGTTATCCTTTTTACTTCCAACATTGGTGCGGAACACATCATTCAGCAATTCGGGGAAGGCACGATCCCGCGCTCGGACGAACTGCTGGAGATCATGGCGCGTTATTTCCGGCCGGAGTTCCTCGCGCGGGTGACGGAGATCGTTCCTTTTGCGCCCGTGAGCAAAGAGAATGTGGTGCGCATCTTCAATATTCACCTGAAACCGCTGGTCAAACAACTGGAGCAACAGGGAATAGCCCTTCATGTAACGCCGGAAGCGGAAGAACACCTGGCTAATCTAGGGTTTACCCCTAAATACGGTGTGCGTCCGTTGAAAGGTGCGATCAGAACCTGGCTGCGCAAACCGCTCAGCCGTATGATCATCAATGCAGAAATCAGTAAAGGCAGCGAGGTAACGGTGGACGTGGAAGAAAAAAATGGCCATAAAGAACTGATATGGAGCGTAAAATAAGGTCGCAAACATAAAGCAGGCCTGAATTTTGAAGTAGTGAAACTTACCGGGAAAAAATCGTAATTTTTCAATATCAAAACTTAAATGCAACAACCATGATGGACAGTAACTACGGTATTGGCGGCACCGAGGTGAAAACCGATGCCAGTGAGGCGTTTGTGGACATTCCGCAGAACCGCACACTGATGGCAGAAAAACTCACCAAGGATGCTCCGGTAAAACCCGAAGTGGTGCATGGACTCCAGACCATTGAACAGGTATTCGAACATTTCAAACCGGAGATCGGTGTTGACTTCGAAGATGCAAGCGGACAGACAAGGAAAGAATCACTTTCTTTCAATACGCTTGGCGACTTCGGTACAAAAGGTATTACGGCGCAGAGTGCTTTTCTGAAAGACAATGCGGCCAAAAAAGAAGAATACCTGAAGATCATCAAACAACTGAAATCGAACAAGATCCTGAAAACCGCATTGGCCGATCCTGAAGCAAAGCAGGCCCTGCTCGATGCGATCAATGGAATGGTAGCCGACCTGGACAATCACCAGTAACCGACCCTTAATCATTAAACCTGCGACATGTCATTTAAATCAACACTCGTACTTGGGAACAACTCATACAATGTGTTGTCCTTTAGTATGAACATTCATCAGCAAACCGATCAGTATGGTGTACCCAGGGATCGTGTAAGCTGCGATGTACTGAGCATTGTGATCGAGTCATCTGGCAAAGACGATGAGATATCAGAATGGGCAACCAGTCCGAAAATGAAAAAGAACGGACAGGTTACTTTCTTCAAGCGTGATGCATCTGCCATCGGCAAAACCATTGCTTTTGAAGATGCTTACTGCATAGGATACAACACTGATTATTCTGATAACGAAGGAGTACCTATGACGCTGAAGATCATGTTATCAGCCATGTGTGTAAAGATCAATGACAAGTATGTAGTTAAAACACCGGTATATACCAATGGCAGCAAAGGAGGAAGTTCCGGATCATCATCATCATCCGGCAGCACCGAGACGGCCAACGCGCCTATCGCCAGCTTTATTGCCGACTAACTAACCCCATCCCCAACATTAAACAAAACACGATACTATGAGTGAAGAGTTGCAACAACAGTCGGCACCCCAGCCAGAGCAGGTAAAGGAACGCCAGCCGGTGGGAAACCCGCTGGAACTCTTGAAGCGCGGTACAGAAAAACTGGCCAAATTCGGCGGGTTTGATCTGATTGAATCTTCCATCGAGGGCGCCGCCAACCTCAACCCGGACCGTAAAGCACGCCGGAATATCTTCCTGACGGAAAATCAAAAGAAAAGCGAACGCGAAGCACTCAAACGCGCCCTTTCCATCTGGGCAGAAGTGTTGGAGTCCAACAGCGAGATTTCTGACATGGTGAACCTCAGCGAAGAGAAAGCCGAACAATGCCAGAAAGTGCTTGAGAAGAACCTCGCCAAAGCGGTAGAAGAAACACGCGAACTCGAGCGGTCCTACCGCAACGTGGCGCTGTTCTTCAAAAACTCCGAAAGCGATAAACTTAAAAACGTTTCCTTCATCAACTGTGAACCCGATCAGTTGAAGGACCTCGACAATACCCGTTTCATCGATTTCATCAACGCAGAGCTGAAACAGAACTACGACCGCCTGGATCTGCGCAGCAACTACAGCATTCTCATCGTTCCCGGTTATCTCGGCTCCAATAAGGTTGTGGAAAAATGGGCTAAAATGGCGCATGAGAATAAAGTAATGCTGGTAACCGACTTCGAACACCTCGACGCTCCCGATGACGTAATGGAAATGTTCGAGATCGCCAACCTCACCGGCGGCGATAAGTACCGCAGTAACGTGATGATGACCTGTAACTGGCTCGTGGGCCGTGGTCGCTTTGAAGAGCTGGGTGAAGACGAAGACCTCTATGTTCCGCCTTCCGGTGCATTGGCTGGTAAAATTTACAAGACACTCATGAGCCAGGTAACTGCCGGTAAGAAATTCGGCAGCATGAACGAAGTGGACGGTGTTAAATTCGATCTCAAGAAAAGCGAGATCGCCAACCTCGAAAAAATGGGACTCGTGCCCATGGTTAAGGAATACGGAAAAGTAATGGCCTTCTCTGCCAAAACTCTCTTCAACGGCGACAACCTCGGTCTGCAGACCTATTCGGTTGTACGCGTATTCGACTACGTAACCAAAGTATTGATGGACTTCCTGAACCGTCGCGCATTTGAGAACTTCAATGCCAACACACGGAAAGACCTCATGAGCCAGATCGTGCGCTTCCTCGACAGCATCACCGGTCCGGACAAACTCATCGAAGACTTCACGATCCGCCGCTTCGAGCAGGATCCTGTTCAGAAAGACCGCATTCACCTGGACATACACATGAAACCTTACTTCCCCGCCAAAAACTTTATGATCAAAATGGATGGTCAGAAAGGCGATGACGGCACGCAGTGGGAAACAGAGTATGATCAGCAGAAATAATCTTAAAAAAGCCCCCGCCAGAGGCGAGGGGCTTTTTTAATTTGATGATTTGAAAATTTGATAATTAAACTTTCGTACAGGTCTTTCGTTCAGAAGGGCCTGTTTTTTATTGGTTGATGGGGAACCAATAAGCATTGCCTAATCTTCAAATTTTCAAATCACCAAATTATTCCTCCTCCTGATATCCTGTATTTTTCAGCATCACATTCACATTCTTCTTTTTCAGATCTTCGAGCGCTATGCCTTTCTTCAAATCGGTGTCGAATAAGGTGAGGCTGTGGCCGTAGCCGAGGTCCATGAACACGCGGTCGTCGATGATCCAGCCGGGAACACTGAACGTATACCCTTTGCGGGAATAACCGAGGTTGGTTGTCATATCCTGATCCACGACGATCTTAATCAGATCACCATCTTTGAACTTTTTATGGGAACCGGAAATATGCGCCACCACGTAACGCGGAGGCTTGGGCTTTTCCTCCAATGATTTATTCTCCTGGCTGCTCACCTGCAGATCGATCTGCCTGAACGCCTCATCATTTTCATCACCACCTTTTTTGATTTTCTTGGGAGCCGTGGTGGAGAACACATTGTACCCAAAACTCTTCATGTAAATCTCCGGGTATTCAAACAACTCTTTTACAGCAATGATCTTATAAACATAAGCCGCCGTTTCCGGGTTGAGCTGCATGGAAAAATAATCGGTGCCCTGTTTGCGGATGGCTTTATCGATATTGCCGATGCCATTGTTGTAGGCAGCAGCGGACAATGTCCACGAAGCCACGCCGTACCTTTTTTTATAAAAGTCATAATGAAACTTCAGCAGTTTGCATCCGACTTCACTTGCTTTGTTGATGTCTTCACGTTCATCTATCACTTCATTCATCACCATTCCGTACTGCCGTGCGGTGGCGGGCATGATCTGCCAGAAGCCATGTGCGCCGGCCGCCGAACGAACCGTGGCCATGAAACCACTCTCAACGATCGGTAAATATTTCAGGTCTTCCGGAATGCCGAATAAGCGGAGGTATTTTTCTGCAATGGGAAAATAGAGTTGTGCGCGTTTGCGCAATGCGGGAAGGTTCACAAGCGGCACCTGTTTGCGGATGATGTTCATCAGTTTGTCCGCTACAAAACTCCGCTCTACCGGAATGCGTTCGCCGCAAAAATAAACGCTGTGATCCTGTGCTATGGCGGTTAGCGGTGTAAACGCAATCAGCAGGCAAACAAAAGACAGCCGCAGTTTTTTCATAACTCACTTTTTCTTCTTCTTTCCTTTTTTTTCTTTGGAATCCGTTGCTGCGGGAGCGGCATCATCGGGTGTCAGCTTCTTCTCAATCTTCATCCGTTCCTTGTTGTATACTTTTCCGTCGAATACAATGTCCATGTTTTTACGGTCTGCGCGGCGCTCGCCGATATTGATGTTGAGCATATCGCCGTCCTGTATATTGGCATCGCGGATCACTACCACAATACGGGTATCCTGTCCGGGGCGGACGATCGGGAAGCTTTGAATAAATGTAACGTAGCTGCAACGCAGAGGTTTGCGGTATGTTTCATCGGCATTATACCAGCGCACCAACGCGGCGCCCATCAGGAAGTCTTCCTTGCTTTTGTTGCTGATGTTCAATTTAAAATAGGCATTGGGGCCGCTGAAGGCAATATTTTCCAGTGTCATCGATACGCCGCCATTCACGGTTTCCTGCGAAGCGATAGCCAGGTTGGCCGGCACCTTCAGCAATTCCATGGAATATTGATAATTACGCAGTGTATCCGCCGTCAGGTAAAAATCGGAATTGACGTATTGCGGTTGTTTGTCAGGTATATCGAAAATATTAATGCCTTTACTGCCATAGCGTTCCCAAAGACCAGCGCGTGTGTAGGCTTTCTCCTGGCGCTGGCGTTCCTTTTCTTCTTCGAGTGCTTTCAGGCGGGCCACTGCTTCTTCGTGTTCTTTTTTGCGGCGTTCTTCTTCCACTTTTGCTTTCTCGGCGGCTTCCCGCAGTATGCGTTCTTCTTCTTTACGCTTGGCTTCCGCCTGTGCGCGGCGCGTATCTTCTTCCTGTTTCTTGCGGGCGATCTCCTGTTGTTTCTTCTCTTCCTCTGCTTTGCGTTTGGCATCAGCCTGTGCCTGCAGGTCGGCTTTTTTGCGTTCTTCTTCCTGCCGGCGTTTTTGTTCGGCTTCCGCTTTTATTCTGTCCGCCTCTTTGAGTCGCGCAATTTCTTCTGCACGTTTTTTATCCTCTTCTGCTTTTTTCTTCGCGGCCAGTTCTGCGGCTTTTTTCTCTTCGGCTGCTTTCAGGTCGGCTTTCCTGCGCTCTTCTTCCTCTTTCTTGCGGGCGGTTTCATCGTCTTTTTTATGCTGATCCGTTTCCTGTTTCAGCAATGCTTCTATTTTCAGCCGCTCGGCTTCTTTCTGTTTGGCATCGTCCGCCGCTTTTTTCTTTTCCTCGTTTCTTTTCTGTTCGTCTTCTTTGGCTTTGGTCAGTTTCGTTTCCAGTTCCTGTTGCGCCCTGGAATCTTTTTTCTCCATTTCCTTCAGTTCCTTGCGTATGCGTTCGGCTTCCTGTTCACGCGTTTGCTGAGCTTTGGCTACATCCGACTGGCGTTTTTCTTCTTCTTTCTTCGCCTGTTCTTTTTCTTCCTCTTCGATTTTGGCGAGATCGTCTTTATTGGTCGTACTTAATTTCTGTGCGATCTTTTTTAAGTCTTTCAGGTTGGAGTAATCGTACCAGAGTGAAGGATCGCGATTGATATCGTAATCTTTATTGAAGGAAATGATGAAATAGTGGTTGCGTTTGCCTTCCTGCACGGTGAGGCCGATATTATCCGGCACTTGTTTTCCATCTCCCTTGTACGTAAGCGACATCGACTTATTGTTGCGCACTTTGCAACTGTAGAGCCGTGTTCCTTCGGGTGTGCTGAATTCGGCATTGACCACTTCGTCGTTGAAAATAAGAAAGGCAGGAGCGTCGGCGCCAACGGTTATGCGCTGACCATTCAGGTTCTGTGCCGCCGCAGGCAGCGAGGCAAACAGCAAAAAAAATAACCAGCCAAAAGGCCCGGACCTGCTAAATGACATAATGGATCAATGGTTAATTGATTCTAAAGGTACAAAAATGACCAGTAAATGAACCTCACTTATTCTGGTGAAAAGAAACAGCGGTTATAAGTAGTAAGTTTTAAGTAGTAAGTTTTCAAAACACGTCTTCAACTAGCGGAGGTACATCTTGACGTATTCACCCCTGAGTTTCAGGGGGCTGTTCACTTAACTTAAAACTTATTACTTAAAACTTATAACGGCTGTTTACCTTATCTTCGCCCTCATTTCGTTAACCTAAATATCATCCACGGTATGCTTCCAAAGTACAAGCGAATTCTTCTCAAATTATCCGGTGAATCCCTGATGGGCGACAAGAGCTTTGGCCTTGATTCCGATGTGATTGCCCAATATGCCCGCGACGTAAAATCCATTACAGAGCTGGGTGTGCAGGTGGCCATCGTGATCGGAGGCGGTAATATTTACCGTGGAATGAACGAAGCCGAAACTGGTATCGAACGTGCGCATGGCGACTATATGGGAATGCTGGCCACCGTGATCAATGGCATGGCATTGCAGGCCGGCCTCGAAAAAGTAGGCGTTTACACCCGTCTGCAGAGCGCCATTAAAATGGAACAGATCGCTGAGCCCTATATCCGCCGCCGCGCTATCCGTCACGTGGAAAAAGGACGTGTGGTTATTTTTGGTGCCGGCACCGGCAACCCTTATTTCACCACCGATACCGCAGGTTCTCTCCGCGCTATCGAAATCAGCGCCGATGTGATCCTCAAAGGCACCCGCGTTGACGGCATTTATTCTGCCGATCCTGAAAAAGATCCTACCGCTACAAAATTCAATACCATCACCTTCCAGGAATGCCTGACTAACAACCTGCGTGTGATGGACATGACCGCCTTTACCCTTTGCATGGAAAACAACCTGCCGATCATCGTATTCAATATGAATAAGGAAGGCAATTTGCGCCGTGTGGTAACAGGTGAGAAGGTGGGAACCTTAGTGAGATAGTTTGAAAATTTGATGATTTGAAAATTTCAAAGGCGAAAGGCTGAAGGCGTAAGGTTAACAGCCGTCTGATAATTCGGGCATAGGTTATAAATTTTTCCCATGGTTCGTGTATACACGAACCATGCTTGTTTGCACGCGTTCCGGGAGCCGGAATGTTTTTTGAATTTTTACTTTTTATTTTTGAATTCAACCCATTTTTTCAAAAAAATGGGTTGAAGATCTTTCTCCAGGTCTTTAAAAGAAATAAAATACTGCAACTCTCCCGCAGCGTAGGGCGCTATTTCGTAAGGCGTATAGTTAAATCCAATGCCTGTTGCCGTTACGAAGAAATTATCGTTCGCTTCTATTTTATCTTCAAACAAACCCGCTTCCGTCAAAGGTTCATTAGGTTTCAGCTTCGCCTGTAGTCTTATCTGGCGCGCCAGTAGCTTATTCAGTTTTGCTTTTCCTGACGGCAGCAATACCTCGTCCAGTTTTATTTCTTTCCCGGTATGTACATCCACCGGCGTAAAGCGTGTTGAATACATTCCGTGCGCGCCACCCATGTACGCGTAATAGGTCGTGGCCATGTTCACCACATACCCGTCGTCATAGGCCACCAGCACCTGTGTTACTTCATCATTATTATACGCATACGGATGATCCATCCACTCGCTGTCTGCCACACCCTGGTTTTCGGCATAGTAGCTGGCGAAAAATGTTTGCTGCTGCTCTTTTGCGAGTGCGGCAATATCGCCTGCCGTGCTGTCGCCGAGCAAGGCACATACTTTCCGTTGCATTGTTTTTGCAACGGGGTTGACGGCAAATACTTCATAAGACGCCCGCGGAGAGTTTTCTTTTCCTTTGTGCAAAGGCTCTTCTTTCGCCGTGTGGATCATTTGCGTAGCAAACATCTCCTGTTTACGCACCATCGTTTTTACCGGCAACCCTGCCACGCCTTTGCGCCCGCTTTCCCAGGAGCCGGAATAATCTGTGCCATTACGCTTCAGTACAAATCGCTCGGCAGCCGTATCACCCGGTATCATTCCATAAAGATGAATTTGTTTATTCCCTCCCTTCACACTGTCCACACCCGCCAAATAAACCGGCTGGGCAGCAGACTTATAGTTGTAAAAGCCGATATATTGACCATTCGCAAGCTGATGCAGGTGCATAGCGATAGGATATTTGCCGATCGTACCTTCCAGGCGAATGTATTGCTGAGAGCAGGCATAGAGACAAAAAAGACCCGAAAGGGCAAGAAGACTCATTTTTTTACCCATAGAAAGGGTTTTTAGAAACTAAAAATAGGGATTATCTTGCGCCTTGGCCCCTCTGTGAAAAACTATTACCCTGTTTTTATCTTAATTTTTAATAGTTTCAGAAACAAGCAAATTGGTGTTTATGGGCACGTTATCGTTGAGTTTACTGGAAATTGCTGTTCTGCTGTTTGGCGCCATTGTATTGGGTGCCACAGTTTATCATTTCCTTTCTGCACGCCTGAAAGTGTCGCAGGAGGAGCAACAGTCGGATGAACTGAACCATCTTGTCGAAGAATGGAAACACCGCTATGAGCATGATATGGCGCTGCGCGAAAAAGAAGTGGTGCGTTTGCGCGAGCAGGTAACGGAAGCCGAAGAAAATGTAAACATCTATTCCATCGAAGCAGAGGAACAATCGTCGATGAAAAAACAGGCACAGCAACAGGTGGAATTGCTGCGGATGCAAAACCAGCAACTGACTACCGAACTGGAGCTGCTGCGCAAAAATCCTTTGCCGCCCATCAGCCCTTCCAATGCTGCTCCTCCCGATTATCTCTCACAACTACAAGAAGCGCAGGCCGGGCTGCTGGAACAAAATGAAAAAATCAACCGCCTCCTCGGTAATATCGATGTGATCCGGGAAACGGAAGAAAAACAACGCGAAATACTCCGCAGCAACGAAGCCCTGTCGATGGAAGTGGAAGAACTGAAGGCCGAACTCGACAACAAAGACAGCGAGATCAATTCCATCCGCACACGCGAGCATTTATCCAGGGAAATGACAGCGATGCTCGACAGTGCTTACTCCGAATTCAACCTGTTGCAGGAAAAACTCAGCCATCTCGAAGCGCAACTCTCCGCCTCACGTGCCGCACATGTGGATCACGAAGATTTACAGGAAGCCTACCGGCGTTCGCAGCAGGAACTGGAAGAACACCGCACCAAACTGAGAGTGGCGCAAAACGACTACCAGCACCTGCAGGAAGAACTGCAGGAAATGGATGCGCAACTGAAAGATGCGCAATTTCAACGCCAGCAGTTACAGAAAAAAGTTTCTTCCCTCGAAGACCTCAATAAAGACCTGCAGGTGGTAGCCGATGCCAATAAAAAACTGGAAACACAACTACGCAGGATCGGTGAGCTGGAAAGCATGCTCAACATGGTATCCGAACAACGCGATCAACTGATCAGGAGAAACGGATGAGCTGATAACGATCAGCCTCAAATCCATTACAGCCTTTAACTTTGCGGTATCAAAAATGCTCCGCCATGGATCAACGTATCGCAGATATCCGCATCAACTATTCGCTCCGCTCGCTTTCCGAAAACGAGGTGGCGGCCGATCCCCTTGAACAATTCGGCCAATGGTGGCAGGAAGCCAGGCAATCGGAATTGCTGGAGGTGAATGCGATGACACTGGCCACGGCATCGGCCGATGGCGTGCCTTCAGCCCGTATCGTATTACTGAAAGGCTTTTCACCGAAAGGATTTGTGTTCTTTACCAACTATGAAAGTTTCAAGGGCAAACAGCTTGCGGAAAATCCGAAAGCATGTCTTGTATTTTTCTGGAAAGAACTGGAGCGGCAGGTACGCATAACAGGATTGGTGCAAAAGGTAAGTGAAGAAGAAAGTGAGGAATATTTTCAATCAAGGCCGGCCGGAAGCAGGCTGGGCGCTGCGGTATCGCCGCAAAGCAAGGTGATCAGCAGCCGGGAATGGCTGGAGGAAAAATATGCTGCCGCGGAAAAAGAAGTCAGCGAATCCGCTAAAAATATCGAACGACCTGCACACTGGGGCGGATACCTGGTGCGGCCGGTAGTGATGGAATTCTGGCAGGGACGCCCCTCGCGCCTGCATGACCGGTTGGAATATACACTAAAAGAAAACGGTGAATGGGATCTTCACCGGCTTGCTCCCTGACAGTCGGGAGCCATAGAACCACGCCGTTGATTAGCTGACAGGCATTTTCCTATCAACTAATCAAGCGGAAATCATTGGTTAGTCTTTTTTCTTTTCTGCAGCTTTCTTCTCTGCTACAGGCTTCGTTGCATTGGCGGGGCGGCTTTTGCCAAAGGAACCTTTGAAGCGTTTTCCTTTTGCCGTCTTTTTATCTCCTCTTCCCATTGTGTGTTGTTTAAAGTTTGTTTAAAGTGCGAAGTTAATGAAAAAAGCTCCGGTACAGCGGCACAGGAGCTTTTAATGCGATGTAGGATCCGTTAGATTTTAGCAGACAGTTCTTTACCAGCCTTGAACTTAGCCACTTTACGAGCTTTGATCTTGATCACAGCGCCAGTCTGGGGGTTACGGCCATTACGGGCAGCTCTCTTTGAAACAGAGAAAGTACCAAAACCAACCAGGGTAACTTTACCACCACCTTTCAGGGTTTTGGTAACCGCTTCGATGAAAGAGTCCAGGGCAGCATTAGCCTGGGTCTTTGTTACACCGGCGTCATCCGAGATTTTGGCGATTAATTCAGCTTTGTTCATGATCTTTATTTTTTTGAGATGATTAGTAACGGCGACAAAATTAGCCCGTTTTTTAACCCATCAAAAAAAAATATCTTTTTTTTATCCTGGTAAAATTGGCTACAACCCGCTCCCCGCAAGCATTCCAGCCGATGAAGTGTTAAAGATTATGTAACACCGATTTAACGTTGGCCTACGAAAGCCTTGCTGGTAGCGGGTTTCAGAGGAATCTGTTCAAATGCAGACTGGACAAGGGTTCCCGCGGAATATACAAACGAATTCCATTCACCCAAATTAAGATTTATTCTTTTACACACTCAATTCACAACCTGCAATACCGTATTGAAAGCGATAAAACTTTCTCCCCACTTATCTGTTGCGAGTTGCCGGTGATCCACGGCAAATACGGTCACATATTGATTATACAATTCCCTGCTCTCTGAATGATATTGCACTGCATAAGTGATCCCCTCCGTGTCGTCTACTTCCGTCAGCCGTAGAATGGCCGCATGCGTAAAACAACCGGTGGCCACTATACGGGGAATGTGCTCGCTGCGCATCCATTGCAGCCAGGCATCGGCAATAGCATGACTCACCTGCGAGGTTACATTATAAATTATCTGCGTAGCCATAGGATCAGGGTTTTAATTCCAGGTAAACAGGGCAGTGGTCACTGTGTTTCACATCGGGATAAATATCCGCAGCCACGAGATTGGCGCGCAGGGCTTCCGTCACCGAAATATAATCGATGCGCCAGCCTTTGTTATTAAGCCGCACAGTCGGAAAACGCTGACTCCACCAACTGTACCGATGCGGCTCCTGGTGAAATGTACGGAAAGTATCCACCCATCCCGACTCCAGGAATTTCGTCATCCATTCGCGCTCCTCGGGAAGAAAACCGGATGATTTTTTATTGCCCTTCGGGTCATGAATATCGATTTCGTTGTGTGCAATATTGTAATCACCGCAAAGGATGAGTTTTGGTTTTTGCTTACGCAGATTATCTACATAGGTCTGAAATTCACTGAGCCATCCGTATTTGAATGTCTGCCGTTCGTCGCCACTCGTTCCCGAAGGAAAATAAGCATTGATCAGGCGGATATCGCCAAAATCGAGCTGTATCACGCGCCCTTCATCGTCACTCACTTTGTGACCCGTACCGTACTCTACATGATCGGGTTTTATTTTGGTAAAAACGGCAACGCCACTGTATCCTTTCTTCTGCGCGCTGAACCAGTAATCATCGTATCCCAGGTCCGTAAACAACTGGTAGTTCACATTGTCACGATGAGCTTTGGTTTCCTGTATACAAATGATATCGGCGGGTTCTGTTTTCAGCCAGTCCATGAGGCCTTTGTTCATAGCCGCACGGATACCGTTGACATTATAACTGATGATGCGCATGATCGTGAATTTAGGCACCAAATGTACCAGATAATTTGCTTTTCAAGTGCACGTATTCCTGCGATTTAGCTTTTTGTCCTGCACAGTTTTGCTTAGTTTTACCGATTTCAAAATACCCGTACATGAGTGATGAGGAAAGTATCATACCGGCCAAAGAACACGTATTTCTCGACGGACCCAAGAGCCGCGGTTATGAGCTGGGTTTTGCCTGGCGTGTATTCAAACAATTCATAAAAGGATTCAGGACCCTGCACTTTGTCGGCCCCTGCATTACCGTATTCGGTTCTGCGCGGTTCAAAGAAGATCATCCCTATTATGTGCAGGCACGTGAATTTGGTAAACGCATTGCACAATTGGGATTTACTACCATGACGGGCGGCGGCCCGGGTATCATGGAAGCCGCCAACCGGGGCGCTTTTGAAAATGGCGGACAGTCCATCGGCTGCAATATTCAATTGCCATTCGAGCAACACGAAAACCCTTACCTGCACAAGTCCGTGACCTTCGAACATTTCTTTGTCCGGAAAGTATTGCTCATTAAATATTCCTACGCTTTCATCATCATGCCCGGCGGATTCGGCACCATGGATGAATTTTTCGAAACACTTACCCTGGTACAAACCAAAACCATCACGCAGTTTCCGATTGTGTTGTTTGGAAAAGAATATTACAAAGATCTGCTGGTTGCCATCGAAGACATGGCCGAGAAGGGTACCATTTCCAAAGAGGACATGGACCTGGTGCTCATCACTGACGATTACGATGAGGCCATGAGCCATATCCGCCACTACATCACCTCCAACTACAAAGTGAAGCCACGCAAACGTAAGTGGATCTTCCTCGAAAAACGCTGAGCGACAAGCTTCCCGAGAGGCAATAAACAATCTGCCGCTTTTTAATGTGTATTTTATACATATTAATTATCTTCACGCAAATTATTGACGATGCGCCTGAAAACATTGCTTGCTTTACTGCTGGCCCTTACTGCCAGTGCTGTGCTTTATGCCCAGCAATCCCTCAAAACATTTTCCCCGTCGGGTTACATACAACTGGAAACGGTTCTCAACAATACCGGAGAACTGCAATACCGGTTGTTATTTAAAAACAAAGAAGCGGTCGGCCTTTCATCCCTGGGCCTGCGTCTTTCCACGCCGGCGATCGAACTCAATCGTTTCAGCGTCGTAAGCATCGACTCCACCAGCAAAGACGAAACATGGGAAACCGTTTGGGGCGAAGACCACCGCATCCGCAATAATTACCGTGAGATTGCTTACCTGTTGCAAAACAAAAGCGGTACACCTGTTAAACTGCGGATCGTGTTTCGTGTATTCAATGACGGTGTCGGCTTCCGCTACGAATTTCCGCAGCAGGATGCCCTGCATCATTTCGTGGTAGCAGACGAACTCACCGGCTTTGCCATGACCGGCGATCACAAGACTTTCTGGATTCCCGGCGATTACGATACCAACGAGTACGCGTATTATACGAGCCCGCTGTCAAAGATCGACGCATCGGGTGGCGGCTCTGCGCAGGAGATTCATGCTAAAACCTTCTTTGATAAAAATGCCGTGCAAACGCCGCTGATGATGAAATCAGCCGATGGCCTGTACCTTAATATTCACGAAGCAGCACTGCTGAATTATCCGGCAATGAACCTGGTGCTGGACAAGGCAACCCTTAAATTCCATACACAACTGGTGCCCGATGCGGTAGGTAATAAAGCTTATCTGCAAACACCGGCCAAAACACCCTGGCGCACTGTATTGGTAAGTGATAAGGCACCTGATATTCTTTCATCCAGAACCATCCTCAACCTCAACGATCCTTCCGTAATCGGCGACAGCAGTTGGATTCATCCGCAGAAATATGTCGGCATCTGGTGGGAAATGCATGTGGGCAAAAGCAGTTGGGATTACAGCGGCAGCCAGGTAGGATCGCAACAGGCCACACGTGTACCGCACGGTGCCAACACTGCTAACGTGAAACGTTATATCGATTTCGCCGCACGCCACGGTTTTGACGGCGTATTGGTGGAAGGATGGAATACCGGATGGGAAGATTGGTTTGGACAATGGAAAGAAGATGTGTTCGACTTCGTAACGCCTTATCCCGATTTCAATGTGCAGGAACTCTCCGATTATGCTAAATCGAAGAAGGTAAAAATCATTATGCACCACGAAACATCCGGTTCCGTTACCAACTACGAGCGTTGGATGGACACGGCTTACCGTTTCATGAAACGGTATAATTATGATGCGGTAAAAACAGGTTATGTCGGCCGCATCATTCCGCGCGGCGAGCACCACGATGGTCAATGGATGGTCCGTCATTTCGAACGCGTGGCACGCAAGACGGCCGGTTATAAGATTATGGTAAACATGCACGAGTCTGTTCGTCTGACCGGCTTACACCGCACCTTCCCCAACTGGATCGCCAGTGAAGCAGCAAGAGGAAATGAATTCAATGCCTGGAGTTCCGGTAATCCTCCGGAACATGAAACCATTCTGCCTTTCACCCGCCTGATGGGTGGTCCGATGGATTATACGCCCGGCATTTTCAAAATAAAAATGAGTTACTACGACTCCACAAAAAAAGAGCAGGTACATACCACGCTCACCAAGCAACTGGCTTTGTATGTAACCATGTACAGCCCTTTGCAGATGGCGGCAGACTTACCGGAAAACTATGAAGCCAATCTTCCTGCCTTCCAATTCATCAAAGACGTGGCGGCAGATTGGGAAGAAACACGCATTCTCGACGCAGAGCCGGGTGATTACATCATCACGGCACGCAAAGCACGCGGCAGGGATAGCTGGTTCATCGGCGCTATCACGGATGAAAACGCGCGTCAGTTCACCACGCCGTTGAATTTCCTCGATGCCGGCAAAACCTATATCGCCACCATTTACCGCGATGCCGATAATGCGGATTGGAAGAGCAACCCGGAAGCCTATGTGGTAGAAAAATTTGTGGTAACATCGAAAACCGCACTAAAACTGAAACTGGCTCCTGGTGGAGGAACCGCTATCAGCCTGTTGCCCGCAACCGCTGCTGAAACCAAGGGGATCAAAAAATATAAATGACCGGTTATTTGTAGCTTTACCGCTATAACTAACTGACATGACCGGAATAGAAATTCTTGGCTACACAGCCGGCGCTATCACCTCACTGACTTTTCTGCCGCAGGTGATTAAAACATTAAAGGAGAAATCTGCAAAGGATGTATCCATGATGATGTTTATCATCGCCGTGGTGAACCAGACTATGTGGGTGGTGTATGGCGCGTTGCTATCCAACTGGGTAATCATCCTCACCAATGCGGTGATCCTCTCTATGTCACTCACCATGATCATTTTAAAACTCCGGTATTCCGCTAAGGAAGATGAAAAACTCTCGTTTTAAAGCTGTCATCTTTGATCTCGGCAACGTGCTGATCAATTGGGACCCGCGTCATGTGTTCAACGACACTTATTTCGATTCACTCGAAAAGCGGGATCACTTCCTGGAAAAAATCTGCTCGATGGATTGGAACGAGCGGCAGGACGAAGGCCGCTCGATCGTGGAAGCCACGCAGGAACTTGTAGCACAATATCCCGAATGGGAAGCTGCCATCCGCGACTATTACGGCCGCTGGACCGATATGCTTGGCGGCGCCATTCCGGAGACCGTTGAAATTTTCCGCCGGTTGAAAGAAACCGGTCAATATAAGATCTATGCCCTTACCAACTGGCAGGCCGGCTTATTCGATATTGCGCTGGTGCGTTATGCCTTTCTTCATTGGTTTGACGGCCGCGTGGTGAGTGGAGAAGAAAAAATGAGAAAACCTGAGCCCGCCTTTTATCAGCGTTTACTGGACCGGTATGCCCTTAATCCGTCCGAAGCCTTATTCATCGATGACAACGTTCGCAACATCAAAGCGGCGGAAGCGATGGGTATACGGAGCATTCATTTCACCAGTCCGGCTGCATTGGAACGATCGTTGAAAGAGCTGGGCGTTCTTTAGAGGGAGCCATTGCCCTGCTGTAATCTTTTCTTCACTTCGTCCTGGTAAGTCTCTCCTATCGGAATGTATTTGTCACCGATCACAATGCGCCTGCGCTCCACCTTGTCGATCCGGTCAAGGTTGACGATATATGACTTGTGTACGCGTATCAACGAAGAGGTACGGAGTTGCTCTTCAAAAGTTCTCAACGACTGTAAGGTGAGGATGCGTTCATTTTCCGTATAAACCGAAACATAATCGCGCATACTTTCCATGTAGCGGATATCCTTCACGGCCACTCTTACGATCTTGTATTCAGTTTTGATAAAAAGGTGTTCAGCCGTATTGTTTTCGCGTTGCAGGGGTTGCAGGCGTTCGCGGGCTTTTTGTACAGCTGCCGCAAAACGTTCAAAAGAAAATGGCTTCAGCAGATAATCCACCACATCGAGATCAAAGGCCTGCAGCGCGTATTCTTCGTAAGCGGTGGTAAGAATCACTTTGCATTTGCCCGCAAGTATTTTCATGAACTGAATGCCGGTGAGTTCGGGCATTTGCACATCCAGGAAAATAAGATCCACTTTTTGCTGCTGCGCCATATCCAGCGCGGCAAACACATCGCTGGTGGCTCCGGCCAGTTCGAGGCTGCCAATTTTCCCTATATAATTTTTCAGCAGGTTCTGAGCCAGTGGCTCATCGTCTACTACCAGGCATCTGATCATCTGCTTTGTTGTTTAGTGATAAACGTAAAGAGAACAACCCGTCCCCGTCATTGATATCCATTTTATATTGGCCGGGATAAAGAATCTCCAGCCGGCGGCGGATATTATCGAGTCCTACTCCGCCCATGGCGTCTTTATTCTTGTGGCTGATTTTATTCCGTGTTTCAAATTCCCAGCCGTTGTCTGTAATCGTCAACCGGATGAGCAACGGAATGCGGTTGTCCGTAAAATCGCCGTGCTTGAAAGCATTTTCGATAAAAGGAATAAGGAAATACGGAGGTAGGGAGGTCTTATCTGCGTTCCCGCTCAATTCCATCTCTACCGGCAATTCATGTTCAAACCGCAGCCGTTGTAATTCCACGAGGCTGCTGATGTATTGCCATTCGCGCAGGATCGCTACCTGCTGTTTTTTTTCATACAACATATACCGCATCAGGTCGGAGAGGCGCAGAATAGCATCTGCCGTTTTTTCTGAACGTTCATAAGCCAGCGAATAAATATTATTGAGCGTATTGAATAAAAAATGCGGGTTCACCTGCGAACGGAGAAACTGGAGTTCGGCATCGCGGGTCTGCTGTTGCAGCACAGCTTGTTTCTTTTCGTTGTAGGCCTGGTTTTCCAATAGAAAAAAAAGCACCCCCAGTACTACATAGATCGATGCGTAATACGTATTGTCGAGTATAAAATACTTTAATGAAATGTTCGAGGGATAGTTTTGTGCTTCAAAGAACTTTGGCAAAATAAGTTGCTCGAGAAGATAGCGCACCGCCATAAAATAAATCAGCGTACCCAGCAAACCCAGTAATAATAACGCATAGCGGCGGCTGCGATAAAATTTTATTCCGGCAGCGCGTACAAGCAATAATGTACTGCCCGCATAAAACAAGGCGCAGAGGTTGAAAATATTCCAGAATGCAGTGACATCGTATGGCTCTCCATATTTAATGGTAGTAAGCAGATCAAATCCCCATACCATCATAAACAGAAAGATCGCATAAACCAATATCAATTGTTTCCGGCCCATATAGCGAAAATAGTGCTTCATACGACCCGGACAAACCCGCCATCTGCCAACGGGCTTATTTCCTCTGCAACCTCGTTTTGGCCACTGTGCCCGATTGGCAGACAAAAACCAGTGGTATGCAGATTTCTGTTGACGCCGTGCCGGTTGTGGTGAACATTTGAGTCATCAAACATTAATTTATAAAAAATGAAATACCTCAGCCTGCTGCTCCTCCTCCCCTTATTTTCATCCTGCTATATGGTAAGGGCTTATAAAAACCGTAAACTCACTTTGCGTTCGCATGAAAACCTGCCATCTGTTGCTATTAAAAATGACGGCAACGCTTTTCATTTTGCCGATGCTACTGATCACGATCAATCCGGTCCGTGGAGAGAAGAACTGGACAAAACGCTGGAAGGTAGCAGCACTGCCGCATTCCTCGTGATCCGCCACGACTCCATTTTATACGAAAAATATTTCGATGGCTTTGACCGCAGTTCGCTGTTGCCTTCTTTCTCCCTGGTTAAATCATTTGTGGCAACCTTAACCGGTATTGCCCACGACGAAGGAAAGATCAAATCGTTCGACGAGCCGATGACGAATTACCTGCCGAAGTTCCTGAAGAAAGACCCGCGTTTTGCGCAGATAACCATTCAGCATTTACTGGACATGCGCAGCGGCCTGCAATGGGATGAAGGTTCCTACGGTTTAAAAGATGCTTCCATCAAGCTGGCGTTCCGCCCCAATATGAAACCGCACGTTTACAAAGTAAAGATCAAGGAAGCGCCGGGTATGCAGACCGAATACCAAAGTATCAATACCTTGTTGCTGGCCATGATCATCAGCAAAGCAACCGGCAAAACGGCGGCGGAATACATGTCGGAAAAAATCTGGAAGCCTTTGCAAATGGAATATGCCGCCACCTGGAACACCGACAAACGGCATTTGGAAATTGCTTATGCGGGATTAAATGCCACCGCGCGTGACTTTGCCAAACTCGGACGTTTGTACCTGCGAGAAGGTGACTGGAACGGAAAACAGGTTGTGTCAAAAGCATGGGTCGACAGTACACTGACCGGGCAACTGATGTTGGAAGAAGGATATAAAAACCAGTTCTGGGGCAACCGGTCTTATGAGGTATTCCCGGATTCGTTATCGGCTGTCACAGCTGCATCGAGTGGAAAATATGCAAGGCCCGCACTGCACAGTTATCTCAAAAACGGTTTAAAACAATTCTATGTATCCTATGCAGGCCGCGGCTATTATGCACTGGGCATCTTAGGTCAATATATTTATGTGAATCCTGTCAATGAGTCGATCATTGTGCGGCTGGGTTATCATTGGACCAAAAAGGGCGTGTCGTTGCAGCAGGTGGTGACGGAGGTGAGCAGGTCAATGAGTCAATAGGTGAATGGTCAATGGTCAATGGTGAATGACGTATTCATTTTACCCCCTGGTTCGTGTCCTCACGAACCACGAGCGTTGAGAGAAGTAAATCGATAATAAGCGCTGGTTTACTTATAGCCCAACAACACATTATTCACCTATTGACTGATTATATTATCTTGCGAGCTATGCAAGACCAAAACCTCCCCACCCAACAAGCGTCTGCGCTGGCAGACGAACTTGAACTTTTCGACCAGTACGAAGAGGCTTCCACCGGCCAGCGATTTGCCAATTTTTTTGTTGACAACCTCCTGATGCGCTTCGGCCTGACCTATGTAACAGGCTATTCAATCGGTTATATTCTGGGTAACATAGCGCCGGAGTACATGATGGAATTAGCTTACAAGGAAGACAATAGCATCGACCTGCTCCTGTTCGGCTACGGCATCGGCCTGTTCAATTACCTTATTTATTACACCATCTGTGAAAAAGTATTCAAGGGTTACACGCTGGGCAAGCTCCTTTCCGGTACGCGTGCCATCAGAGCCGATGGCGGAGAGCTGACTTTCAAAGATGCTTTTCTCCGTTCGCTGTGCAGATTGGTTCCGTTTGAACAGTTCAGCATCTGGTCCGGCAACGGCCTATGGCATGATAGCTGGACGAAGACCCGTGTGGTGAAAGCGAGATAATAAAAGTTGAAATAAGTGACACCACGTTTTTTCCCGTGGTTCGTGTATACACGAACCACGGGAAAAACATTCACTCATTCACCTATTCACTTATTGACTTATTGACTCATTCCATCACCGGCCTCAGCCACCGCTGCAATTCCTCTTCCGGCATTTTCTTACGCTGGAGATAATCTTTGAATTGATCCTGCTGAATTTTTCCAACGCCAAAATACTGGCTTTGCGGATGACTGAAGTACCAGCCGCAAACAGAAGAAGCAGGATACATCGCCAGCGATTCGGTGAGATGAATTCCCGTTGCTTCTTCCCCTCCCAGCAATTCAAATAATTTGTATTTCTCCGTATGATCCGGGCAGGCGGGATAACCCGGCGCGGGACGAATGCCCTGGTATTTTTCTTTGATCAGTTCTTCGTTGCTGAGCTGCTCGTCTTTTACATAAGCCCAGAATTCTTTCCGCGTACGTGCATGCAGACATTCTGCAAAAGCCTCCGCAAAACGATCGGCTAATGCCTGTAACATGATTTTGTTGTAATCGTCAAGCGCGGCTTCAAAGCGTTTGATATGTTGCTCGATTCCCTGGATGGTTACAGAGAAAGCACCGATATAATCTTCTTTGCCAGCTTCCGCGGGCGCGATAAAGTCTGCCAGTGAAAGATTGGGTTGGTCCGCGGCTTTCTTGATCTGCTGACGCAGGAATTGCAGTTCGAGTTCACTGCCATCGCGGTGAACATTTACCGTATCCGCGGCCACACGGCTCGCAGGCCAGAAACCGATCACACCTTGCGCAGTCAGCCATTTCTCCTTCACGATCTGATCCAGCAATGCATTGGCATCATTGTACAACTTGGTAGCTTCCACACCCACTTTCGCATCTTCGAGGATCTGCGGAAAGCTTCCGTGCAGCTCCCATGAAATGAAAAAGGGTTTCCAGTCGATGTATTCACGCAGCTCGGCGAGATCGTAGTTCACAAATACTTTTGTTCCGGTGAATGATGGCGCCGGCGGTGTATACGAATCCCAATCTACTTTCACCTTGTTGGCTTGTGCATCGGCAAACGACAGGTAGTCTTTTACTACTTTTTTATTGGCGAAATCGTATTGGAGACGAACATATTCTTCCTGTACTTTGCTGAGGAAGTTACCGCGCTGTTCACCTAACAAAGAACCGGCTACCGTCACGCTGCGGCTTGCATCGAGTACGTGCACCACTCCCTTTTCATATTGCGGTGCAATCTTAACGGCCGTATGCATACGCGAAGTAGTCGCACCACCGATCAACAAAGGCTGATCCATTCCGCGGCGTTTCATTTCATGCGCCACGTTCACCATCTCATCCAGTGAGGGCGTGATCAGTCCACTCAGTCCGATGATGTCCACATTTTCCTTTTGGGCCGTGTCAAGTATTTTATCCGTAGGCACCATTACTCCCAGGTCGATGATATCATAGCCATTGCAACCCAACACCACACCTACGATGTTTTTACCGATATCATGCACATCGCCTTTCACTGTTGCCAGCAGGATCTTTTTTACGTTGCCGGTAGTGGACGATGCATTGTTCCTTTTTTCTTCTTCGATAAAAGGCGTGAGCCAGGCCACGGACTTTTTCATCACGCGCGCAGACTTTACCACCTGGGGTAAAAACATTTTTCCCGCACCAAACAAATCACCCACCACACCCATGCCCGCCATCAGCGGACCTTCGATCACTTCAAGTGGTTTGGCATATTGCTGACGTGCTTCTTCGGTATCTTCATCGATGTAATCGGTAATGCCATTTACCAATGCATGTTTGAGGCGTTCTTCCACGGAAGTACTGCGCCATGCATCGTTTTTCTTTTCTGTTTTATCGGTCGCTTTTACGGTTTCTGCAAACGCGATGAGTTTTTCCGTAGCCTCGTTGTTCTCATTGTTGCGGTTGAGGATCACGTCTTCGCAGAGCTGGCGGAGTTGCGGTTCTATTTCATCGTATACGACTAATTGGCCTGCGTTCACGATCCCCATGTTCATACCCGCTTTGATGGCGTAGTAGAGAAACACGGAGTGCATGGCTTCACGCACGGGTTCGTTGCCGCGAAAAGAGAAGGAGAGGTTACTGACACCTCCGCTGATACCGGCCAGCGGCATCAGTTCTTTGATGCGGCGTGTAGCCTGGATGAAATCAACGCCGTAGTTGTTGTGTTCTTCCAGACCGGTAGCTACGGCAAAAATGTTGGGGTCGAAAATGATATCCTGACCATCGAAACCAACCTGCTCCGTAAGGATTTTGTAAGCGCGGTGACAGATTTCCACTTTGCGGTCTTCGGTATCGGCCTGTCCTTTTTCATCAAAGGCCATTACAATCACGGCCGCGCCATAGCTCTGGCAAATGACGGCCTGTTCAATGAATTTCTGTTCGCCTTCTTTGAGTGAAATAGAGTTAACGATGCACTTGCCCTGCACGCATTTCAATCCGGCTTCGATGATTTCGAATTTGGAGCTGTCGATCATCAATGGCACACGTGAAATATCGGGTTCGCTTTGCAGCAGGTTGATGAAGGTGGTCATGGCCTGCACGCCGTCGAGCAGCGCATCGTCCATGTTGACGTCTATCACCTGTGCGCCGCTTTCGACCTGCTGGCGGGCTACGCTCAATGCTTCTTCGTATTTGTTTTCGCGGATCAGCCGCGCAAATTTCTTGGAACCGGTAACGTTGGTACGCTCACCGATATTGACAAAGTTCGTTTCCGGACGTACGATCAGCGGTTCCAGTCCGGACAGCCGCAAATATGGTTTAATGCTATTCACTTCACTCATAAACGTTAAACAAGTTCTTTTTCTACAACGGGCAGTGGTCGCGGATTAACATGCTTTACATGTTCCGCAATGTGCCTGATATGATCTGGTGTGGTGCCGCAGCAGCCGCCCACGATGTTTACATAACCTTCGCGTGCCCAGTCTTCGAGGTAATGACCGGTATCCTGTGGGTCTTCATCGTATTCGCCCATGGCGTTGGGAAGACCTGCATTGGGATAAGCCGATACAAAACAGGAAGCGAGTTGTGATAACTCGGCGATATGGGGACGCATTTCTTTTGCCCCGAGCGCACAATTGAGTCCGACACTCAGCGGACGTGCATGTGCAACGGATGTATAAAAAGCTTCCAGCGTCTGGCCACTGAGCGTGCGGCCCGATGCATCGGTGATGGTACCGCTGATCATGATGGGCAATGGCTCCGCAGCTACATCGCGGAAATATTTTTTGATGGCAAAAATGGCTCCTTTGGCGTTGAGCGTATCGAAGATCGTTTCGATAAGGAGAATGTCGACGCCGCCATCTACCAGTCCTTTCACCTGCTCATAGTAAGCCTCCACTACTTCGTCGAAAGTAACGGCCCGGAAGCCGGGATTGTTTACATCGGGAGAAAGCGAAAGTGTTTTGTTAAGCGGACCGATAGCGCCGGCTACCCAGGCTTGTTTGCCTGATTGCTTAACGGCTTCGCGTGCGCATTTTGCAGCGGCCACATTCAGCTCATAGGCCAGCGACTGCATGTCGTAATCGGCCATGGCAATGGAGGTGCTGGAGAAGGTATTGGTCTCGATAATATCAGCACCTGCGTCGAGGTATTGACGATGGATTTCGGTAATGATCTGCGGCTGGGTAAGGCAAAGGAGGTCGTTGTTGCCTTTGACATCCGAATGCCAGTCTTTGAAACGTTCTCCGCGGTAGTCGGCTTCCTGGAGCTTATACCGCTGGATCATGGTTCCCATTGCACCGTCGATCACCAGGATCCTGCGACCCAGTTCTTCTCTGATATTCATGACGTTATGTTTTAATTAGTTTGCACAGAGGATCAGCATTTCCGGGGGAAAGGCCTGCATACAGAACCGTAAACGCTTGGAAACTTTTTGAGGAGTTTACTACGTTTATTAGTTCCGTTTAAAGGCCGAACAATAAACAAATCCGCCTGTATGGGGCAAAGGTATCGAATACAATTTGAAAATTTGAAGATTTGATAATTTGAAGATGAGGGAGGAAGTGCGTTATCCCGTTGTCAATTCCGGTATTTCTTGAATTAAATTGCCAAATTTTCAAATCTTCAAATTAGCCAATCATCTCCCCGCTACATACCTCTCCACCGGCAGGCGGTTCTGCAGGCTGCGGGCGAGGGTCATTTCGTCGGCATATTCGAGTTCGCCGCCGAAGGCGATGCCGCGGGCAATAGTGGTAACCTGCACCGGGAAGGCCTGAATTTTTTTCTGGATGTAATAGATGGTGGTGTCGCCCTGGATATTCGGATTGAGCGCGAAGATCAATTCGGATGTCGCTTCTTTCTGGATGCGGTTCACCAGTGCCTCGATCGTGAGTTGATCGGGGCCGATGCCGTCCAGCGGGGAAATGATGCCGCCGAGTACATGGTACAATCCGTTGTATTGCTGGGTGCTCTCAATGGCGATCACATCGCGGATGGTTTCCACCACGCAGATGAGATCCTGGCGGCGCATGCTGTTGGCACAAATGCTGCAGATATCGCCATCAGCTACATTGAAGCAACGATTACAAAATTTGATCTCCCTGCGCATCCGCGCCACTACTTCGCTAAAATGCTCCACCTCCCCCACCTCCTGGCGCAGCAAATGCAACACCAATCGTAATGCGGTCTTTTTGCCAATACCCGGAAGTTTGGCAAATTCAGTCACGGCATTTTCCAATAATGAAGAAGAAAACTGCATAGTACAAAGATACGGACACGTGGCTTATCGCTGAAGCGGCGCGTCGGTTATGGTTCGCTGGGGGCGCGGCTGACCACCCGGCGTGGAACCGGCAGGTCTGCGTCCTCCGGGCGTCTGGCCCTGCCCGGGTTGTGAAGCCTGGCGGACATCAATCTCCACCTCGTTTTCCCAATTGGCTTTTACATTGATCATGCGGCTCAGCGGAATCACTTTTTCCGGCTGACGGCGCCCGTTGAAGAAATCGCCCGGATCCCATTTGCCATTTTTATTACGGTCGTTTACAATGCGCAGATCATATTCACCGGGAATGAACAAGGGATCATAGAAGTTCTCACTCGTAAGCGGCACCGCCTTTTTCGTTTCGTTGTTCTGGATAAACAATAACAAAGGGTTGCTGCTCATATCCAGGTTGCGGAAACGCAGCCGCAGTTCGCCATAATCGATCTTTCTTTTGGTAACGAACCTGATGGTATCCGCTTTCAACAATTCTTTGCCCAATGTATCCGTGGCAAAATCTTTGTCGAACAGGAAAGCATACGATGTATTTTCCTGCCAGGGATATTTAAACGTGAGTTTGGTAGACGTGCTATCCATTTCCCAGCGATAACCGGATGTAACAGGCGTAAACAAGGTATCGGTGGTGAAGCGGACTTTGGAGGAATCGAATCTTTTAAGGGGTGTTTCGAAGGTAAACACCACATCATTCAGCAGATCATGCGAGGCGCCGATATTGTTCTGGTAACGCAAACGGCGGTCGTTGTTGTCTTTTCTTGTATTGGTCTGACTGCTCGCGGGCTTGGGTGGCTCGGGAATCGAATAAGCGTAAAGTTTTACCGGAACATGGGGTGTCCCGTCCAGCTTGACAGCAGAATCTGCAAAGGCAAATAATTGCGAACGCTTCATATACCGGTAAGCGCCGCCTTCATCTTTCATTGCATAGAGATAGTAAGTGCCGGGGGCCAGGAACCGGAAATGGAAATGCCCCTCAGCGTCGAGGCGGGCAATATAACGCGGACGCTCTTTGATCACCGCCGAATCAACATTGCTGGTGTGCAGCATAACGGTGAGCGTGCTGTCTGCCTTCTCGTTTTCGGCGAGCACTACCAGGCCTGACAATTCAAGCGAATCGATGGTTGGGCCGGTACTGAATACGTAAATGAAATCTTTTACCTCGTTGCCTTCATTCACGTCCTTGATCACTTTGGTGAAGTTGAGGGCATAGGTGGTATTGGGTTCCAGCGTATCGCGGATCCTGACGGTAACTGTTTTGAGCTTGGCCTCTACGATCGGCATGTTCTTGGGGAGAGGCGATACCACCAGGTTCTGCTGGGCATTTTGCACTTCTACGTATTCGTCGAAGTTGAAGGTGATGCGACGCTCACTGAAGTTGCGGGTAGAGTCCGCCGGGCGGACAGCAATTGCCCTCGGTGCGAGGCTGTCACGCGGACCACCTTCAGGAGGAATGATATTGGCACAACCGGGGCTGCCGGCAAAAGCAGCCAGTATCAGCAGTAAGATGGTGAGCGGGGATATGATTCGGACCAGACGCATAATGAGTTTGCAAACTTAGTTTGTTTGGGGCAAATGGCTTGCAGGGTTTGTCATAAAACAGAACCTGGCGCGAAGAAGCAATCAGAAGCGGCAATGTTTAACATTTCTTTGTTAATCGCCCGGGAGATAATGCGTGTTCAGATTCTTGCACTGGCATCCCGGCCAACAGCCCTCTCGCCCTTGTTGGTCTCCCGACCAACAAGAGGGTGCCCGAATCAGAAGTCCTTGCATTGCCGTTGGTCGGGAGACCAACGGAGGCGCTATAATCCTCAGCTTTCCAGGTTATCCTCTTCCTGCTCATGCATCGCCACCGCCAGTTCGTTGGTCTTCACAAAGTTGCACCAATGACAATCCTGTTTTCCGCAACCGGTATAAAAGTCTTTGGCCTGAATTTTATCCCAGGTTTCGCGGATTTGCTGTAAAACGGCCGCCGTGTCCTCCGGTGTGATGATCACTTTTTCCTTGCGGTAGTTTTTCTTCTTGTCCGGTTCAATGAAGTCGAACTCGCTGCTCACCACTTTCCAGTCTTTTTTCTCGTAATGATCCACCAGCAGTTTATAGAACACCGCCTGGCGCCAATAATCGCCGCCATGCGGCTCTTTGTCCGACGGACCTTTGAGTTTGGCCAGCGCTTTTTCGGGATCGCCGGTTTTATAATCGACCACGTTTACCGACTTGCCATCAAATTCCAGCTTATCCAGTTTCCCTTTCAACGGCACGCCTTCCACTACCACATTGCGGATATTCCGTTCGATGGCCACGATGCGGTTGAAACGGTTGATATAGGTATCGTAATAATTGGCCAGCACTTCATGACCGTATTCCATTCTCCGCTCAAATTCTTCGCGCGTAAAACTTTCGCGGTGGCGGTACATGTACCAATCGAAGTCGGCGATAAAGGTTTCTTTGGAGGGAAATTGCTTGTCGGCATCGTCCAGCATTTTGCGGAACAATTGTTCCAGCGCGTGGTGCACCGATGAACCAAATTCGGTGGCTTCGTTTTTTGGTGAGGGAATACGTACCAGGTTGCGGTAATAAAACTCGAGCGGACATTTGAGGTAATTGCTCAATGCCGTAACGTTCATCACAAATTTTTCCAGCAAACGTTCGATGAAAGCCTCTTCCATGTGCGCAATCTCCGGCCGCAGTGTTTCGCCGAAAGGCAGGGCCGCAAAACGATCTTCTACTTCGGTATCGAGGATTATTTTTTCTACCGGCAATAAATGGCGGTCGAGTATTTCCGCAATAAACATCGATGGTTCGAGTTCTTTGCCATCCGTACGGAAACGGCTGTAGGATATATATAAATGCCGCTCGGCCCGGGTCAGTGCCACATAAAATAAACGGCGCAATTCTTCTTCATCACTGGATACCGGCTGCGAGCTGAACATGGTGTCCGGCAGGCTGTAACCGCCGCCGGGCTTGCGTTTCTTTTCCCAGAAGGCAGCATTACAGCCGGCAATGATCACGTACTCGTATTCCAGTCCTTTCGAACCGTGTGAAGTAAGCAGGTTGACGCCTTTATCGTTGCCGCTAACCTGTACCAGCGAGAGCGCTATGCCTTCTTTTTCCATCAGGGAAATGAGTTGTACCAATTGCTCGAGGTTGAGTGTGGGTGCGCGGCGTGTTTCTTCTTTTACAAAATCAAAAAATGCCGTCAGTATCTGCAACAGCCAATGTTTTTCTTCGCTGTTCATTACGTGCTGCAGCAAACCGGTTGTGCGGATGATGCGTTCAAACAAATTCTGCAGGGTCACATTCGGCACATCGGCAATGAGCTGCTCTAAAATCTTTGACACATTGCTGAAAGCTTCATGAGGACCGGCGCTGAACAGGTCGCGAGCAGGCGCATTGGCGCGCTCGGCCAGCAATTGCCGCATCGACGTACGGTTTTCCCCAAAACGTCTTTCTGCTACTTCCATGCTCAGCTTGGCGATTTCTATCGGAGAAATATGGAACCAGTCGAAATGCAATAATTCAAACAACATCTCATCGCCGCCGTAAGGTGTGTCGTGTTCGGCCGCAAGATATTTCAACAGCAATACGATCTTTTGTCCGAACGGCAGATGCAGAATATTTACGTGCCGCTTGCTGTACACGGGCATACCCAGCAACTTAAAATAGGTGGCGAGTTCTTCTCCGTATTTATTTTCCCGGTAAATGATACTGATACGTCCGGGAGCCACGCCTTCATCCAGCCATTGCTGTACCTGCGTGGTAATGCCGATCATTTCGGCGCGTTGCGTTTCATATTCGCGGAGTACCGGCTGATTCAAGAGCCCGGCGTGTGCGGGATTGGATGAAAGCAATTCTTTACTCAGCCCTTCGATCTTACGCACCAACCGTTCTTCGTTGCGATCGATCAGCGCTTTTGAAATATCGAGAATGGGTTGTGTAGAACGATAATTGTTGGTGAGGATCACCGTCATCAGGTCATTGCGGTACTGATGCGCAAAGTCGAGCATATTCTCCACGTTGGCACCCTGGAAACGGTAGATGCTTTGGTCGTCATCGCCCACTACGAATACGTTGGGCTTTTCCCAGAAACTGATCAGCAGTTCCACCAGGCGGTTTTGCGTACCACTGGTATCCTGGTATTCATCGACCAGGATGTATTGAAACTTTTCCTGGTAAGTAGACAGCAGTCCTTTATTTCCTTCAAAGGCTTTGATCACCCAGTTGATCATGTCGTCGAAATCGTAGCGGTTGCGGCGGCGCATGAGTTCCTGGAAGCGGTCAAATTCATTGACGGCAGCGCGCAGCTTTTCTTTTTTTTCCTTTTCTTCTTCTATTTTATCCCAGCGTACATCGCCTTTCTGAAAGTTGCCGGTTTTGCGTTTGGCGATATAAGCATCGCGCGTGGGAAGATCGGTTAAATACTCGTCGATTTTCTGACTGATATAAGCGGGTGTCCAGCCTTCGCGCTTCATGGTACTGAAGAGTGATTGCAGGTTGTTTACTTCAAAATATACATCGCCGCGATAACGTTTGAGCGGATGATTTTTGGGGAAACTATCGATCAGTTCTTTGAAGAGCTGAATCTTTTCCAGATCGGAGATAGGATCGAGGGAGGTCTTTTCAAAAAGCGATAGATTTTCCTGGATGATATCGTTGCAAAAAGCGTGGAAGGTATAAATGTTGACGCGGTAAGCATCGGGGCCGATGAATTGCTGCAGGCGTTTGCGCATGGCTACCACGCCTGCCTCGGTATAGGTAAGGCAAAGAATGTTTTCGGGGCCTGCGTCCGTTTGCAATAATATTTTCCCGATGCGCGTTGCGAGGATCTGCGTCTTGCCCGTACCCGGACCTGCGATCACCATCACCGGTCCTTCGATGGTGTCCACGGCTTTGCGCTGCTGTTCATTCAGCCGTTGATATTGCTCGTTAAAAAAAATCTCCGCTTGTTCTTTTTGGAATGACATTCTTCTAAAGTTGAAAAGTTCGTGGTCCGTCGTGAATAGTCAATCGTGAATCGTCAATTGCGCCTTAATTACTTAGCGCCTTTGCGTGATAACTGAAGCTCCATAAGGGAGCAAAGAAATTACTTATAACTTAATACTTATTACTTAGCACTGTATTACCCCCTACCTTCCTCAACACGCTTTCCGCCATTTCCACCACGCGCTCACGTAAGGCTTCGGGTTCAATAATGCGCGCACGCTCTCCGAACATCATGAACCAGCAGGCGAAGCCTTCGATGCTGGAGGTAAGGAAATGCATTTCCATGCCCTCCGCTGTTTCGTGTTGTGAAATAAAGCCGCTGAAATACTTCTGTTCGTCGAGCCAGTGACAAATATCTTTTTCAACCATCAGCACCACGCTTACGAGTTCGTGCTTGTCTTTTTTTCTTTCTTCGATATACTCTTCCAGGCTCGGATGATCTTTTTTAAAAACTTCTTCGCTCAGGCGAATGGAAGAAATGCGGTCTACGCGAAAATCGCGGTAAGCTTTGCGAAGGCGGCACCAGCCGATGAGGTGCCAGAAATTTTCCAGGTAAAAGATACCCAGCGGCTCCACTTCACGTTCGCTTTTTTGCTGGTTGTGCTGCGCAAAATAATTGATCCGCAATACCTGTTTGCCGGCGATACCTTTCAGGATCGTTTGCAGGGCAGGTGGTTTATCCTCGAGGCTTTTACGGCTTCTTTTAAAAACCTGTATCTGGTTATCGAGCGTTTCCAGGAAATCTTTTTCCGTTGAGCGAAGTACTGCGCGCACTTTGTACATCGCGGATTTATAACTTTCGTCGGTAGAAGCGTCCGTCATTTTCTCGATCAGCTTTTCGGCTGTGAGAAAGGCCGTGGCTTCTTCTTTGGTAAACATCACCGGCGGCAAACGGTAGCCATCCATGATCGAATAGCCGATGCCCGCTTCTCCGTATAACGGAATGCCGGCTTCTTCCAATGTTTTGATATCGCGGTAAACCGTGCGCAGACTAATGCCGAAGCGATCGGCAATATCCTGTGCCTTCACCACTTTGCGTGATTGCAACTGGATCAGTATGGCGGTAACACGATCAATGCGATTCATAAGAATTTATTTAATACCGGCGCGTTTGCGCAGCTCGGCTACAGGCATGTTGATGATCTTGCCCACTTGTTCCTTACCACGATACGTCACCACTTTCAGGTTGGCGGCATCCTTCGGCACGCTCAATGGTTTTGTATACGCCGGATAAAAACGATCCGGGAAAAATTCATCGAAACTATAATGAATGGTGAGTCCGGCTATCTGCGTCGTCATTTCAATGCTGAGTTCCCCTTTCGCATCTTTTTTGGCGATAAAAGCCGGATCGTACATGCTGCGCGAATAATTCACTTCGGCTTCATCAAATCTTTTCATTTGATTTTCCACGCGACCGATAAAACCGGTCCAGTCTTTCTTTTCTTTTGGCGACCATACGGATTCGGCTGTTGCCAGCCCGCGCGGCCACAGCATGTACTGCATATGGCGGACGGTCCAGAGGCGTTCGCTCCAGAGATTACATTGTCCGCCTAAAATGTATTGCGGGTCCACGCCGGGAGGCACGGGATCAAACTCATAAGCCTTATTGAGCAATACTTTTGAGTAGGTCGGCGGTTCCGCAATCGGATCGCCCTGGTAAAGATCGTGGTAGGCAAACTCGTTGGGCGACATCACCACCTGGTGTTTGGCCGTGGCGGCTTCGGTGCCACCTTTCATGCCGCGCCAGCTCATTACGGCTGCGCCGGGTGCCAGTCCGCCTTCCATGATCTCATCCCAACCCATCATTTTTTTGCCTTTGGAAGCAATGATCTTGCCCACGCGTTTTACAAAATAGCTTTGCACTTCGTGCATGTCTTTTAATTTCTCGCGCTTCATCAGGTCGCTCACGGCCTTGCTCTTTTCCCAGAAACCTTTGTAGCATTCGTCGCCACCCATGTGAATGTATTCCGCAGGAAACAAGGCCGCTACTTCGGTAAATACTTTATCGAGGAACTCGTATACTTTTTCATTGGCGGGGCACAATGTATTATCGAGTGTGCCGTAGAACGTACCGTTGCCGGGCCAGATCATAAACCGCTCGCCGGCATTTACCTGGTAAGTGCTGTCGGTGGTGCAGGTGAGTTCCGGATAAGAGGCAACCGCCGCGAGGCTATGCCCGGGAATATCGATCTCGGGAATGATGGTCACAAAACGTTCGCGTGCATACGCGAGTAACTCGCGGATATCGTCCTGTGTATAATACCCGCCGTAAGTTTTGGGTTCGTCGGGAGTGGGTTTGGTAAAATCGCCCCAGCGGCCAACGCGGTTGGCGCGCCAGGCGCCTACCTCGGTGAGTTTGGGTAAACTTTTTATTTCGAGGCGCCATCCCTGGTCGTCTACCAGGTGAAGGTGCAGCGTGTTGAACTTAAACTGTACCATCTGGTCGATAAAATCCTTTACCTGTTGTTTGGTAAAAAAATGCCTTGCCACGTCGAGCATCATACCGCGCCAGGCGAAGCGCGGATAATCTTCCACCGTAACGGAAGGCAGCATCCATTGTTCTGCTACAGGAGCGGTTTTGCTGACGATGCTGGCGGGAAACAACTGCAGCATGGTTTGCACGCCATAGAAAATACCGGCAGGGCCACCGCCCGTGATGCGCACACCACGTGGTTCGATCTGCAGGCGGTAACCTTCTTTGGGAATTCTTTTATCGATTACGAAAACAAAATCTCCCGAAGCTCTTTGATCGGTTGCCAGCACTTTCACGTTGCGGCCCGCAATAGTCCGCAATTGAGCGGCCAGCCGCTCGCCGGTTTTGGCGATCAACGTATCAGCGGGTGTGAGGATGGTGATGGAAGCGGGCAGCGTGTATTGTCCATTTCCATAAGTATAGGAAACGGGCACGGGAATAACCGGCAATACGGAAGACTGCGCAAAAACCTGCACAGCCAGGAAACACGCTACAAGAGCTGAGAAGATTGATTTCATATATGGCAAGATAAAAAAAGCTGGCGTGCCGCCAGCTTTTAATGTATAAATATGTAAATGTGGAAGTGTGAAAATGAAACAGCCGGCGGAGCCTTCAGGCAGTGCAGCCATTCCCTTCCAGAATGTTCATTGACTATTAACAGGCGCCCCATTCACGATTGACGATTCACCATTCACGTTACCCCGGGATGCGGGTAATGTATTTCTCGATCTGTTTGATCTGATCAACGATCTGCGGTGTAGTGGGCTTCAGCGCTTTGGCTTTGCGGAAAAAATCCTTGGCCGCGCGGAATTCGCGTTTGTTCATCATCAGGCTGCACATCTGCAGGTAAGCGGCTGCTTCGTTTTCTTTGTCGGGCAGGCCTTTGCGGATGGCGGAGCGGATATAACTTTCTGCCTGGCGGAGATCGTTTTTCTGCATGGACAGCATACCCATCTGCAATAAGCTGGCGCCTTCGGCTTCTTTCATGGGCATACCCAGATCGAGGCCTTTTTTCATCATCTTTTCCGCGCCGTCGAAGTCCTGCTTCATCATGGCGATATTGCCCTTGAGGGTGAAATAAACGGAACGGATGGGCTTATAAAGCAGGTTGGGGAACTGGATGGAATTGAGCACTTTTTCCGCACCGTCCATATCACCGGCTTCCATATACTCCTGGATCAGGCGCAGGGGCCCGAAGAAAAAATGACCGAGGATCAGGATCACGCCTACGAGGTAAAGGAAGAAGGCGGGCCAGAAACCGGCGATATAATTCACATAACCACCCAGCACCAGCAAAGCGATGCCGATCCAGAGGCGGTATTTTATCAGTTGATTATAAAATTTCATGTCAAAGTGTTAAGGGCTGCAAAGATAAGGTTTGCAGCCTTGCGGAGAGCTGTTTTTACACCGGGATTTGACACTGTGGCACGGCCATTGCTGCCAAATGCGTTTATCAATCCGTAGCAGTACGGATGGTGGCTAAACGATAAACCTGTATCTTGACGCCCCGTCGTCCTGCTTTTTTTACCGAAGATGAACCGCCAAGCCATTGATATTGTATTGCTGGACGATGATCCGGATATCTGCACCATGACCGAAACCGTGCTGCAGTTTGCCGGGATGACTGTGCAAACCACTACCTCACCTGCCGGACTCGACCAGCTCCTCCGGGACTATGCACCCCGCGTGTTATTACTGGATATGTTACTGGGAAATACGGACGGCCGTGACGTATGCCGCCGCCTGCGCGCAGACGAAACCAATGCCGGACTATATATAATAATGATGTCTGGCCATGCCGATGCCGGTGAATCCTGCAAAGAAGCGGGAGCCGACGACTTTATTGAAAAACCTTTTGACCTTGATGTGCTGACCGGCAAACTGAAAAAAGGCATGGAGCCCGAGACGGATCAGGTTTCTTCCTCGTAAAAAATCTTGTAATACTTGCGGCCGGTCATTTCATCCACGCCTCTTTCGATGAGGTCGCGGCGGCCATGAATATAAATATGGAAATTGCGGTCGAGTTTCAGCACCGTCTTAAACACCTTCTGCTGTTTTTTAACCGCCGCACCGTGAATATCAAACTCATCTTCTATCTCGAACTGGCGTGAAGCCTCGAAATTTTTCTTATAATCCATAAAAGTATTCACCACTTCTTCGTGATGAATCACTTCTTCGGTAAACTCTTTCAGGCTGAACTGTTCGTGTGTCTTGAAATACTCGATGGAGCGGTTGAGCATCTCGGCCTGATCGGTTTTGGACACTTCAAACTTATCCGCGTAATCGTTGGTGATAAAATTCTTGCAAAGGCTGAGGTACTTGTCGGTCTGGTGGTAGCTGTCGGCCAAAGGTTGAACCTGCAGAAAATCATTCACCCAATACTGTGCGTCGCCTTGTTTATTGGTGGCATCGAGTACGCAGCAACGGAATCCGTCGGCGGTTTCGGTGCGGAAGATGAGGCAGCCTTTATCGAGTTTATTGATATTAATACCTTCTTCGTGTGTGAGGTTCCAATCGTCGTTGCCTTGCGGCGCAATCTTGAGAAAGGTCTCTTTTGTTTCAGATTTGAAAATGCCGATGGCGGAAACCGTATCGTCTTCGAAAGGGACCTCTTCCATCAGGGCGATATACAACTCGCCTTGTTTCACTTTCACGTGTGTGCTCTTATTATAAAGAAAATTAGCGAGCAGGTTGGACTGTTCCTGGAAAGTGGATCGGTCTTCAAAAATGCGGCTGACGTAAGTATACACTTCATTGAGTGCGATATCGCTGAGGTGGGTGAAATGAAACAGCTCATTGGCATTGAAAGACCCGAGGAAATACTTTGTGAGGAGTTTACCTACGATCTCGTCGTCGATGGTGAGTGGGTTGGCGGAGAGGCGCAACTCTTCACCGCGGGTGGGATTGCCTACCTGGTGCACGATCACCTGTTGTAATTTCACATCATCGATGCCGGTCATCTTTTTGGAATTTAAGTGGCGCGAAGATAACGGCGCTTCGGCAATCGTGAATCGTCAATCGTGAATGGCTGTTCTTTGCGGCTTTGCTCCTTATGCAGCTTTGCGTGACAAAAAGCGGTGGGCAATAAGTCAATCGGTCAATAAGTGAATAGTGAACGGCTGTTTACTTATTACTTACTACTTATTACTTACTGCCCTACGCCTTAAGCCTTTTTACCTTACTATCTCTCCCAGAACGCCGGTGGCTCGATGCCCAGGCTGCGGAGGTACACATAAGCCTGGCCGCGGTGGTGGATCTCGTTGTCGATAAAATACAGGATGAAATCGTAAAAATGGCCGGGGTACATACCGAAGGCAACGTCTTCTTCCTGCCAGCGGCCTTCGGGGATGGTGGGCCACACTTCGTTGATGGCCTCGGTGGCGGCATCCCAGCGGGCAAGCACTTCGGCCTTGGTGGTGGCAGGAGCCTGGTTAGCAAGATGAGGCAACTGATCTGCGGACAGCCACTCGCGGGTGGCGATACCGCGGACCCCGGGCTCGGCCATGCGCTGAAACTCGAGCACCATCTCGGCGAAGGGGCGCATGCCGCCGATGGAATAAGTAAAAAACTCTTTTTCAGGAAAAGCTTCGATCACCCGGCGGGTGAGGCGGCGATGGCCCTGCCAATCTTCGAGGAGCTGGGCGGAGCTGAGGAACTCGTTGGTGATGGCTGGTTTCGCGGTTGTGGAAGTTGACATAACGTATTGTTTTAAAGCTGTATAAATCGGATGACAATGTAAAAATCCGACCGGTTAGTGACAGCGGTATGTCAGCAGGAAAAAAGAAAAATTGGAAAAAAATGCGGGCGGGAAAAGCTATTTTTGCCGCCCTGCCCGGCTATGAGGCTGGCAGGCATGGCCCCGTAGTTCAATGGATAGAATAAGAGTTTCCTAAACTCCAGATACAGGTTCGATTCCTGTCGGGGCTACCAATCGGAAAGACGTGTTTTTGAACCGTTTTTCCGGTTTTTTATTTCGTTGAAACCCTTTCCCTTGCCACCAGGTCAATAGCTTTTTTCGTTTCGTTGGCTGAATGCGGTGATTATTCAGAATTAATCCTATGGTTGACCAGGCTTCCCTTTCTTCACCATTCGGTCTGGTCGAAATATACCGGCCACGCATTCCTTCGGCTGTTGACATTGCCTGAATTTCATTAATTAGCCGGGCTTTATCTTCCATTGTATCCTGTGAAAATGGGAGCACCCAGGCACTACCCGGCCTGACCTTGGCATAATGGGAAAGACCATTGTTATTTCACCTTTACTGGATTGTCGGCCATACCGAATGGGCGCTATTACCTGGATTCCCTGCTTTTCCAGCAAGTGGCCAGACCGCCAATTCTTACCAACCTCGTCACCGGGCTCATCCAGATCGTCTGCCATTAGCAGTGAGCCAATAATAAGCACCCCACCTTTGATCCCTGTAAACTGATCAGTCATAGTATCTCTTTAGGATAAATGTAAACAGAACCCTGCAATCGAATAGTCCCAAAATATAAATAGCTATATATTGTTCAAAATGACAGGATAAGGTGATGTTTCCTTTGGAAATAAGCTGCAAAAAACTTATATTTTATTAAAGACATTAACGAGTTTTTACAAAGAACCTTTCGATAACTGATTAAACTACTATTATATGAAAGAATACACGATCGTATTTCAGATAGGTAATGTTGATTACCTGACCGGGAATTGTTTTTATACGGCTACCATTAAAGAATTTCCACCAGAAGATGACACTATCCGTTACTGGGTTCATCTGCATGATGAAGTGCTGGTCAGGCTTTATGGAAGACATCATGATTATTATTACAAGGCAGGTAATAAAGTCAATTTTACAATGGGTGACGGCCAGATTATAATGGACTTGCACCGCCCGGTCATGCTTGCCATCGAAAAGATCAGGACCAGACAGGAGGCCTCAGCTGCTTCATGAGTTAAGTGGGCAAGTTTGCCGCATAATTGGAAGAAATAAGTATACTTAAACCCAAAAATATGACCCTGCCAGTAAAAGAGATTATTCCCCGTGAAATACCTGCCGATATTATCCCGACGCTGAACGCTTTTTCAGATTTGCTGAATGAGTTTGTCAATTTTGGCTCGCATGTAATTGACTGGGATAAATCACCCGTTACTAATGGTCCTGAGAATATTGCCCCTACTATGCTTTTCCGTCATTTTCTTGACCTGATTGATTCAATTTCCATTCTCTCCCGCAATTCCTGCGGCGATACCTCCAAACTATTGGTTCGGGGTGCATTGGAGACGTTCTTTGGCATCCAGTATCTCTTTGATGGCAATACGCATGACAAAGCGATGGCTTTTTTGTATGTCGAGACACTAAACGAGATAAAGACATTGAAGAAAATGAATAGTGCAACGCCCGAAGGTCAGGCATTCAAGAAGATACTGGATGATGAGAAAATGTTATCAGGCTATAGCATAAATCCCGCTATCATTTTGCATAAAGCCATTCAGGACAAAGAGAAAGTTTTACTGCTGCCTGAATTCAGTAATGCACACAACGAATTCCTGCAACTAAAAAGCAATAAAGTAAAAAACCCGATATGGTACCGTTTTTTCAATGGACCGCAGAACATCAGGGAACTTGCGATCCATCTCAGGCAGCAAACGATGTATGAACTCCTGTATCGAAAATGGTCGGGAGCCGTGCACGGATCTGATATATTTCTTGGGAAGGTTACCTCGGATCAGGCAGGCGGAGTGGAAATTGTGCAGCTCCGTTACATTAAAGATGTTCAGGAAATAGTGAAGTACTCCCTGTCTCTTTGTATCAAAGTTTTTCAGGTATATATTGATAACCGCATTCCTACCAGGAAATCGGATTTTGTAAACTGGTACGCCACGATCAGGGATCAATATCTTTTATTTAATACTAAGGAGTTGATCCAGGTGTTGTGATTCTTTTTTGTATAGATCATTTAAATGAATTTGCATGATTAAATTCTGGAGGTCTGGGGACAAAATGATATGCACGTACACGCAGGAAAGAGGCGGTACGGAAAATTGGGCAAAGAGTGAACTGGAAGCCCGGGGTGAGATTACCCTGAAAAAGACCTTTCATTTTACGTCAAAAGATGTGTTTACACCTCCCGCACCGGAAGAGCTTGAAGAAAATGGTGGTGTTCGGTTCGATGATGATTTCGATTTTGAAAATGAACCGGTCCATTTTTCTTTTGCTAAACTAAAGGGCGGTTACTTCAAAATAAAAAAGGGCATACTCATTGACGGCTTTGATATTTTTTTTCATGAATCCGTTGAAATGGAAGTCGAAGATTTTGTGACAGATTCAGACATATCCATATTTGCCACGCTTGCCTCCATTATGACTAAAGACATTTATATCGGGGGTGATCACCAGGAAGCTGTGCCGTTGGAAGGCTTTACTAACCTGTTAGCCAGTTTTCCGAACAGCTATGAACGCAAGAAGTATGTGCAGGCAAGGGTGACAGCTATTCTCAGAGAATACGTGGGCAGTCTGAAAGATGCGGAAGCAAAGTATAACCGGTACATGAATAAGAGGGTGAGCAAAAAAGGAAGCGACCTGAAGCGTATGTTTCGTGACAGTGAGCTTGTCAAATACGAAACGATCCTGGAAAAATTGCAGCAGATGCTGAAGGATGAAGATGCTTATTCGGAAAAGCAATGGCAGGAGGAGATTTTACAGATTTTGCTACTGATCTATCCTAAGTATATTGCTGTTTTCCGCGAAGTACCGGTGCGGGGCCGTAACATGAATGAAAGATTTATGGATTATATACTGGTGGATTCCAGCGGGCATACAGATATTGTTGAAATAAAGCGTCCGTTCGGCAAAAGTATTATCACGGAAGCTGTTTATCGCAATAATTATATTCCGCTTCGTGAACTATCCGGTACGATCATGCAGATAGAAAAATATATCTATTATCTTAACCGGTGGGGAGTTGAGGGAGAGGAAAAGCTGACAGAGAAATATAAAGACGAGCTCCCGCAGGGGTTAAGCATCCGCATTACGAATCCGGGCGGCATCATTATCATGGGCCGTGAGAATAATCTGAGCGAGGAACAAAAACTGGACTTTGAAGTCGTAAAACGGAAATATAAGAATGTGGTTGATATTATTACTTATGACAATCTCCTGCAACGACTAAAGTCCACCATTGAACAGATAAAGAAATCTTAACGGTTTGGGAGTGTAAACCCTGTGCCATTGTTTTGATTATTTGAATTGTATCTATTAAAAGGATGGCGGTATGAACTTATTTTATGACAGCGTTCAGGACTGTATAAGAACGATTCAGGCTATTGACCTCCGGCAAACGGATGCGTCGCAACAGGTTCGTCCGGCTTTGATGCAGTTTTCAGGCATACGGCATTTTAAGGTAACTTTTAAGAAGGGAAGCCTTATCTATCGTTGCAGGCTAAACGAGGACGTTGATCTGTTTGGTCACATAGACGAGTTGAAACATCCACCGGCCTTGCAGATCCGCCAATATGGGCGATGTAATCTTCCACAGCAATCAGTATTTTATGCATCCAAATTTGAATGGAAATCCTTCATTGAATTGATGCATGCTCTTGATAAAAGAATACCGTACAATACAACGCTCCTGTGACAGTAGGTGACTGGGTTGTTCAGGATGATCTGGAAATGGTGGTTATTTTAATCCTGGTAATAAAGGAACGATGGCCAGGTATATGTCTTTATTTGAAAACGATTTTGATGAGGTGATCAGTCGTCAACCTGCTGACGAAATCGAGCGGCTTCGCCTTTTTTTCTATTTTATTGCTGACAGGTATGCTCAATCGGCCGTTGAGGATCAAAATATTTATACGCTGGCGAGTGCGTATTCCGACATCGTCTTCAGGACAGAAGGCATTGACGGCATTATCTATCTAAGCGTCCAGTACCATCATGATGGCATTAGTTATGCGCTAAAGCCATCGGTTTTAGACGGGAATAAAATCACTCTCAACGGTGTTGCTAAATTATTTATCTGAAGGGCCATCAGGAAAACGGGAAGGCAAGCTTTATACAACTTCCCAGGGTGCAATTCGTGCCCGATCTATTGATCATGCATCAGGGAAAATCACTTGGTAATTATTACCAACAATTTTTTATAACCATGAAACTTGAACAACTCCGGGCAAAACAGCAAGTATTTGTGAAAGATTTTGATGAAGCTGTTGTAGCAGATATACATAGAAGGCTCAGGACTTTCCAAACTACCTATCCAGTATCCGGCTTAGGAAAACTGCCGATAGATGAATATATCTATGGCAAATTCAGGATAAATCAACACCCGACATTTTGTTATTGGATGGAAAAGGAATTGTCGGATTTCGGAAGGATAGCGGGTAGCCCCTGCTTTCAATATGGCGTTTGGTATGGAACACACGGTGAGGATAAGGAAGTACGTTACAGGAAGACTAAAAAATATGGCGACACGGTGGAAGAAGCTTATAGGAAAGTAATAGTTTTCATACAAAATCTTCTTGAGGCTGGTGCAAAAAAAGACTTCAATGCCATTGCAGCCAATAGGATTGCCAATAAGTTTAAAGGGAAAATACTGGCAACTTACTACCCTGAAATATATCTCAGTATTTACGCTGATGATTATCTAAACGATATCCTCAAATATTTCAGTCTTGATGATGGCAGCAGTTATAAGGAAGCACCCATCTTACAACAACAGAGGCTTATCCGCTGGAAAAATGCAGATGATATTATGAAACATTGGAATCTGACACAGTTTGCCATCTTTATTAACCGGGAACTCAATGCCTATTATGATTTTGAGAAGAAAGGAGTAAAGAAGAACGAAGAGAATAAAGTCCCCCGCTTTCCTGAATTGGGGGAGATATTGCCGGTATTTAGCACGGATGAAATTGATCCGTCTTTCAAGGAGGTAGAGAAAGTATATACAGCAGCTTCGTCTAAAGTAAAACCGAAAAAAAATTATGCGCAGAAGACCATTCGTGATACGGCTGTAGGGACCCGTGGAGAACAGATCGTGATGGAATGGGAACGAAGAAGGTTAAAGTGCTATCCGGAGTTGCTCGCACGGCTTGAATGGGTCTCTGAGCATACGGATAGTTTCGGGTATGATATTAATTCCGTTGAATTGGACGGTACTTCTGTACAGATTGAAGTAAAAACAACAACCCGCCCTTCGACTGATAAAATTGATTTTTTCCTTACAGAGTTTGAAAGAACAACGGCGTTAAGTTGCAAAAATTATTACATCTATTATGTGTCAGATATTTTAAATACAAGGCCGGGAATATGGGCGATCCGTAATCCTTTTAAGGAAAATGAAAGCGGAGTGCATCTGTCACCTGTTGTTTACAAAGCATCACTGAAAAAAGAAACCCCGTAATGCTTATAAATGTTTTGCACCGTACATATTTAATTCAAGTAACTGGCCGGTATTTTCTTCAAAAGCATTTTGGAGTTCGTGCATGTAGTGTATTTCTTTTACAAATTCTTCGTTTACCCACCATCCATAAGTTTCATTCTCCAGAGGAGCAATTACCAGGTGCTTGTCGCTGACTGTACGTTCATGAAAATTCCCTTTGCCGGGTTCAAACTTTGCAAGGCTCAGGTTGTCCCGGATGATAACAATACCACGCAGTTTTAGCAGATCAGGTTCATACAGAAGAGCCGGGTAACGCTTAACCTTCAACATCCCTCGGTTGACTTCACTCACTATACAATAGCAGCCATGCTGTGCATCGTATAGCCAGTTACCATGACGAAGTTGGGTGGTGTCAAGCATCTCCAAATTTAACCAATTGGAACAGCAAAAACGAATGGAGGACTGCCGCCTTAATCACGACTTGTTTGTATCTGTAGGCTCCCCTTTATATTCGGGCCATTCCTAATTAGAGTTTTCAGACTCTATCGCGAGTATCCGCTCTATGTGCCGATGGCTGCGCCGGGCGTATCGATAAGGCCTTCGTATTTGAAATTTTCCTCTTCAGACTCTGTTGCACAATCTTTTGTAAATATTTACACATCAATTCGGGAAAATTCCGAATTATTTACGACTATTTTACATAATATTGTTATATTAATATAACCAATTCGGAGATTATCCGAATAACGATAGTATATTTAACAATATGGACTTCAGAACTGCAATAGAAGCGTATATAGGGCAACCGCTATCAGGGCAACTCCTGATGGAGGTGCTCAAGGGATACAAGCGGCCGCACGACAAAATTGATGAACTGGTAAAGCAGGGCTTCTTGGTGCAGGTAAAAAGAGGGCTGTATGTACCGGGACCGAAGTTGAAGCTGCCAGTACCGGAATTGTTCCTGATCGCCAATCACCTCTACGGCCCGAGCTATATATCGCTGGATTCTGCCCTCCAGCACTGGGGGCTGATCCCTGAACGGGTCTATGAAATCACTTCCGTGACAACGAACCCGTCAAAAAAGGTAAGGACGGCAATCGGACGGTTCATTTACACGCGCCTGGCACTTCCGTATTACGCTTTCGGCATACAGCAGGTATCGCTCACCCGAATGCAGACCGTCCTGATGGCGGGTGCAGAAAAAGCGGTATGCGATAAAATCGTATTGACACGGGGGGTGATCCTCAGGAGCGTGAAACAGACGAAGGAAATACTCGTCGAAGATTTCCGGATAGACACGATGAGATTGAAAGAACTGGATATAAAAATGATCAGTAGCTGGGTGAAGGATGCTCCAAAGGGTAAAAGCCTGGCCATGCTGGTAAAAACCCTTCAAACACTATGATAAAGGAATGGTTAGAAGAATATAAGCCCGCAACACAAGGGGATGCTGAGCAGGCTTTGCGGGAGATTATGCAGGAAATTGCGCTGGCAGGGTTACAGCGTAGTGGCTTTTTTGAGAAAGCCGCCTTCTATGGTGGCACAGCACTTCGCATCTTTCACGGGCTTCCCCGTTTTTCGGAAGACCTGGATTTTTCTTTGCTCGCAATAAATGGTGATTTTTCACTGGAACCCTATCTGCGTGGAATCGAAACAGAGTTCAATGCACTCGGGGTGACTGTCAGCATCGAGGAAAAAAATAAAACAAAGGAAACGAAAGTAGATTCGGCTTTCCTGAAGGCGGACACGACCTGGAAAGAATTGGTGATTAAGGAAATTATGCCGCAGGAATCGGTGAAGATGCGTCCGGCCATTAAAATAAAGATCGAAGTGGACACCCGGCCACCGCTCGATTTCACAACAGAGGAAAAACTCTTGCTGAAGCCTTTCTCATTTTATGTGAAATGCTTCACACTGCCGGATTTGTTCGCAGGGAAAATGCACGCCCTTCTATTCAGGAAATGGAAAGGAAGAGTGAAGGGAAGAGATTGGTTTGACATGGAATGGTATATCCGCAAAGCAGTTCCGCTGAATTTGGTGCATCTGGGGTCAAGGGCTTACGACAGCGGCGACTGGCCGGCACCGATGATTGCTGAAGCAAATGTGATACAGTTGCTCGATGAAAAAATCGATGCAGTATCTTTTGATAGTATCAAAGCGGATGTGCGGCCTTTTATCCGGGATGAGAAGGTGATGGAGATTTGGTCGCCTGAATATTTCCATGACCTCGTTAGAAAAATCAACTTCACGCAGCGCGTATCTTTTAATGAATAGTGGTCAATGCAACAACCGTTAACTTATGGCAGAAATATCCGGTTGACATTTGTAAAAGGAAATTTTACTGTGAAAGTACACAGTGCTACCGGCCAGGAGTACAGTTGGTTTGTGGCAGATGACAGGAATGAATTCGACATAGCAGCAGGGAACATCAGTGATATCATTCACCCGCAAATTTCTTTTCAATCAGCATCCGGTGAAAAGCAGGTTAGTGTGGAGTTACGCTGATTTTTTTTCTACGATAAGGCCACTCTCAGAAAAAGTAAAAGTCTTTTGTTCGAAAAGCGATTTCATAATAAGCCACACCTGATCCACCAACGTAAATTGATGAGTAGTGTTTTGATCAGTTTTAGTCAGTACTCCGGTAAGCGTTATGACATTAACAGTGACGGAAAAATTTCTTTGCACATTATTTAAAACTGCTCCCGGAACTTCGTAGCTTTTTGAAACAGCTTGCCATTCCTTATTTTGACGATGTAATTCATGCTGGAACTCCTTGAGGTAATTCGCAAAAGGAACCTGATTCCCGTCGGCTAATTTCAGGATGTAGTTATTTATCCAATACTCCTTTTCTATTTGCGGATTTTCAATCGAATCCAGTTCTATCCGTACAATTTCGGGACGGAGCCTGGTAACCCGCATATGAAGTTCCACAGTTCCGACATCGAATGTTGTAGACTGCCCTTCCAGATCTTTTTCTTCAACTTCTCTTAATTCAACAAGACCGATGTTACGGTGTTTAGCATAAGTAATGCCATCTGCTGTGAATCCGCTTTTGGAAACAATAACACCCTTCATAATACCGGCGTCTTCAATAATTTCAGACACCTTCATCACAATATCCTTATTGATCTTCTCATTCCAGAACTTACATTCAATGGCAGTCTGATAGGAATGAATGCCGTCGGAGTGCGTAGCGAGAACGTCAATTTGATGAACCACGCCGGATTTCCCTGTCACCTTACACGTAGGACCATATCCTTTTATTTTAACTCCGGCTTGACTACCCAAAGTTTCATAAATGTATTTGGTAATGGCCTCGTACTTTTTCCAGTCTAAACGTTGCGAATTACTCATTGCTATACATAAGAGTTTTTGAATCTATAAAGTGTACTTCCAATTAACAAATTTGTTGTTCACTGATAATCATCTTCTAATTTAATAAATTTCCTAGCCTTCACAATCCTGTTTGTATCACGCGGGCATTAGCCGATTTGTATTTCAGAAGTAAGCGTAATCATGCCACGACGATATGAAACCATTCCCAAGCAGGTAATTTCAAATGTTTTTACAACTGCTTGCGCAACTCCTTCAACGAATAAAAACTTTTTCTCCAGTAAATGCCGCCTTGGCGCTCGGTCAGGATCGATGCCCGTATAACAATATAGGCCATCACCAATCCTGCAAAAGGCACCAGAAGGAAATGCCACCAGCGTGCGCGGATGCCTTTGTTGCCGTACAATAAAACAATATGGCAACCAATGATAGCCAGTGCGATCCAGGCGTAAGGTGTTCCCATCAGCAACAATAAGGGAACCGGCAGTACAAACACCAGCAACGCCGCCAGCGCTGCCGCCATGGCAAAGACAAACCGGTAATTAAATACCGAATACGTATTCTTCATCAACCCGTTTACAAATTCAGAGAGGCTGTTATACCAGGCCAGGCTCACCTCCTGGTCGCCATAAAGCAGGTCCTGCCGCCCGCCGGCACTTTTGATTCTTTCTCCCAATTTCAGATCGTCGTCGGGTCGTAAAGAGATCGCAGCATGCGTACCCGCTTTTTCATAAGCGGATCTTTTTACAAAGTTGAATGCCCCTACCCCAATCGAAGAAGAGGAGTCGGGATCGGATACGGTCCATGGCCGCAACTTGATGTCCAGCATGATGGTAAATACATTCATCATGGCTTGAAATAAATGAGAACCTGAAGTGACCTCGGGCAATACAACCAGGTGATCGAGCCGCTTTTGCCGGATATAGTTCATCGCTTTCTGCAAAACATGCGGTCTGAATTTTACATCCGCATCGGTAAACAGCAACCACTCTTCCGTGCTGGCCATATATCCTTTATACAAAGCATGATTTTTCCCCAACCATCCTTCTGCCAGTTCATCTATGGTTATGATGGTAATGCGTGGTTCATTGATGGCTATCCGTTGCAGGATAGCTGCAGTATTATCTGTTAAACGGTCGTTGACAACGATGATATGAAAATGCGGGTACTGTAGCCTGCACACACTTTGCAGCGCCTCCTCCACGTCGGCTTCTTCATCCTTTACCGCAATGATCACGGCAACCAGCGGCGCTGTATCAAGCGCTACCGGCATGTCTTTAAGAAAACTGATTCTCCGGGTATTGATGACAAGAAAAAGTGTTACGCTGACCCACGAGATCAGCATTACGATAGCATAAATCAGTACGATCATGCAGCAAAGCTATAACAGACTTCGGGCAGACAACCAGATAACGGGATAAAAGTTCCAGCGCCGATGTTCAAATCCTTTTCATTAACGGTCTGTCTTTGTTTACTGGTAGTGTCACTAGTAATCAATCCGCCGGAAGATCGTTGCCGGAATAAGGCATTTCTATGTAAGCATCCGGCCAATTACACCTTTACCTGACGGATTATTTTTTGTATCGGAGTGGTAAAAGTGCTGCTACTTTGCTGACCGGGTGATCAGCTATACAGCGGTGTGGACGCGAGTCGTCTTGCAGCAGGTACATCAGGATTCCATTCGTTATCAGTTGGCCTTCGCACCTGATATTGGTTGCCTGGCTTACACGTTATGTCATTTTACAAACAGATAATGGGATTTTTTCCCATTATCTGTTTCAAATTTTACATCACGATACATATTATATTCAGTTGACTACAGCCCCGAGCTTACCCGCACGCTCCTTCACAATTCCGGAATAGCTTTCTTTCTGCTCCTCCGGCAGGAAGGATATCTCAATCCACCTGTAAATCTCCGGCAGCAATCCTGCCAGTTTGCGCAAGCTGTTCTCTGCCGATCTTTCAGGTATCGTGAGCGTCTTTGCCAGGGCCATAAAATCCGCCCGCCTGATCTTTCTTTTTTTGGCATTGATTGTAAGCGCCATTTCCTCTGCGTCTTCCGGTATGGCCACTTTGGTACTGAGCAGATCATAGGCCGGTGACAAGATCACCTGTTGGTCTTTCGTGGTGAGCAGCGAGAAGTTTTTCAGGTGCATGTCTGCATTACCTGTAAGAAAACAAAGCAAAGCCATTTCAAAATAGGTAACAGCATCGAGACCTGGCCGCGAGGAATACTTTAAGATATGCTTACCGACCTTTTCCATCGAACTGCGGTATTTGTCTTCGGTCAGTGTTTCGGTTAGCTGGCACATGTCTTCCTGCGCCAGTTTTTCCTGCCCCTGCCGGTCAAAGCGTTTGGTAATATAGGCCAGCTCGCCCGACTTCAGCCGGATCAGGCTGTGCTTCGCCGTGGGGATATCCATCAGTTTCGAAAGATGCATGGTCAGGTCTTCATTCTCTGGTAAGTGGGGAAAACTGCCGGTAGGAGGCTTCAATATATAAGCGCCCCAGAGGCCAACAATGGTCAGCCTGGATTTCTTTGGATCCTTTGTGTCTTTTTGGAGGTCCAGCGATAGTTTAGGTTGTACACCCGTTACGGCAATGCTTCGCACCACAATTTCTTTCGCCAACTCCAGCATCTCCTCGCTGTTGTATTCCAATCCAGGCGGATTAGTGGTGCCAAAAAAATCACGACTACATTTTTCGTGGAAATCTGCACCTTCCTTTTCCAATATTTGATAACAGTATAGACACCTGTGCGCTTGCATTTTTATTCATTTTCGGTTTCAGATTCCGCTTCGATGCTCACCGCACCGATACAATCTTTGCAGGCCACCAATAATAGTCCCATCCGGTCGCGGTTGTCGAGCTTCCAGTTTTGTATGGCAATATCGAGCAGCCAGCCTTCCGGAATCAGTCCATCAAAGAAGGGAATCATGGTTTTGCTCAGGAAAGGTTTTGCTGACAGCGGTAGCGTAAGGCTTACAGGTTCCGCATTAGCAGTACCTAGGTACTCCTGGTTGTATTGAAATCCATAGCCGTCTTCGTTCTGCCATACCCTCCCGGCCCTGATCCCTTTAAAATATACACGACCGCTTCTCATGGTTAATCCAGGTTTTCGACGTTGAGTAAATCATCATTATCGATCTTGTGCACCAGTTTTTCATCCTTCGTGTCCTGGTACTTCAAGGCATTTTGATTGGGTATAAATTCCCAATGCAGGACCTGCTGATTCTTCATTTCATACCCCTTCAGTATCCCTGTTCGTTCGGTCCAATCTTTAAGGGTAACGCGTACGTTCCGGTTCATGTGGTTCATGATGATCTCCCACTGGTCTTGCTTACGGGCCGATGTAGCAGCTACTTTGTAACCAAACAGTGCAAGCACTTGGTTGAGCTTGTCCATACGGATAGTTTGTTTTCCCTGCTCCAGGTCACGGATAAATCGAAGCCCTACACCGGCTTTCTGCGCAAGCTCGTCTTGCGTCAGTTTGTTTGATTGCCGCATATATTTGACCAGGTCAGCCAGATTATGTTGTTCCATAATATACCCTTTCGGGTATAAATATAATAAAAATTCCGATGTTATACCCGATAAGGTATAGAATTAAACAAGTCGCTTAAAAATATACCTGATCGGGTATAGATAAGTCACCCTCCCTCCAACCCGCCACTTTGCCTTAATTTTGCCCAAATTTCACCCCCTTGAGTGTTCCCGTGTTCCTGATTACGCCGCCTTTCACACAGCTTAATACGCCCTACCCGGCCACCGCCTACCTGAAAGGTTTCCTGAACACCAAAAACATCGCCTCCTTTCAAAGCGACCTGGGCATCGAAGTCACCATTGCTTTGTTCTGCCGCCAGGGCCTGCAGGACCTTTTTAACCGGATCAACCAGTCGGGCTTTACCCTCTCGCCTAACGCTGCACGCATGGTGACCCTCCGGGATGAATATATTCATACCGTCGACGAGGTAGTCCTTTTCCTCCAGGGACATAACCCCACACTCGCCCATCGCATTTGTAAGCGCGATTTCCTGCCCGAAGCCAGCCGCTTTGAGCAACTCGCCGACCTCGATTGGGCTTTTGGTTCCATGGGCACACAGGATATGGCTAAACATTTCGCCACCATGTACCTCGAGGACCTCTCTGATCTGATCACCGAGTGTGTGGACGTTCATTTCGGTTTCAGCCGCTACGCCGAAAAACTCGGCCGCTCCGCCAATAGTTTCGACGAGTTGTATACTTCGCTTCAACAGGACTACAGTTTTATCGATGAGTTACTCATCAAGTTGCTGCAGTCCCATATGCAACGGCTGCAGCCCAAACTGGTGGCCATTTCCGTTCCTTTTCCCGGCAACTTGTATATGTCACTGCGTTGCGGCCAGTGGATCAAACAACATTACCCCGATGTAACCGTGGCCATGGGTGGCGGCTTCGCCAATACCGAGTTGCGGTCGCTGACCGATCCGCGTGTTTTCGAGTTCTACGATTTTATTACGCTGGATGATGGCGAAGCTCCTTTGGAACAGCTCGTAAAGTTTGCCGAAGGTGATATATCTGCCGAAGAACTAAAGCGCACTTTTTTATTACAGGATGGCGCCGTGCAGTATGTCAACAATGCCAATTGCTCCGATTATAAACAGGCACAGGTCGGTACACCGGATTACAGCGATCTGCTGCTGGATAAATATATTTCAGCCATCGAGGTGGTGAATTCCATGCACCGGATGTGGAGCGATGGCCGATGGAATAAACTCACCATGGCGCATGGTTGTTATTGGGGCAAGTGTACTTTCTGTGATATTTCACTCGATTATATTAAACTCTACGAGCCTGTTGCCGCCTCGCTGCTGGTAGACCGGATGGAAGAGATGATCCGTCAAACGAAGCAAAACGGTTTTCATTTTGTAGACGAAGCAGCGCCGCCCGCCCTGATGCGCGCCCTGGCGCTCGAAATCATCCGCCGCAAACTCACCGTAAGCTGGTGGGCCAACGTCCGTTTTGAAAAAAGTTTCACCCGCGATCTTTGTGTGTTGCTGAAACGTTCGGGATGTATCGCTATCTCCGGCGGACTGGAAGTGGCCAGCGACCGGCTGCTCGCGTTGATCCGCAAAGGCATCACCGTAGCACAGGTAGCGCAGGTGAATAAAAATTTTACCGAAGCCGGCATTATGGTGCATGCTTACCTGATGTACGGTTTTCCCACGCAGACCGAACAGGAAACAATTGATTCGCTAGAGATGATAAGGCAAATGTTTGCCGCCGGCATTTTGCAGTCTGCCTTCTGGCATTTGTTTACCATGACTGCACACAGTCCTGTTGGCATGCAGCCGGAAAAGTTTAACGTAAAAAAAGCCGCCGCACCCGTTGGCGCCTTTGCGAATAATGACCTAGTGCATACCGACGAGACCGGCGCCGATCACGAAACCTTTGCCTTTGGGTTAAAAAAATCATTGCTGAATTACATGCACGGCATCGGCTTTAAGGATCCGCTTCAAAAGTGGTTTGATTTCAAGGTACCCAAACCAAGTGTTGCGCCTGATTATATCGCGAAAATGCTGGAACAGGACATTTACACCTCAGCCAAACCAAGCACACGTATTGTTTATCTCGGTCAGCCACCCACCGTAGAACATTTTACCAAGAGCAAAAAAGGCAGCAGTTGGGAAATGACGTCCTTCACCTTTCAGACCAAACGCGCGCCATTCAGCATCAGCGTGGGCCGTGAGCAGGGCGATTGGCTGGCAGAGACGTTGAAGAAGGTGTCAGTCGATAACCCGCAATTACATACGCTGCAGGAAGTGAAAGACAGTTATGAGGCAGCAGGCCTCGATGATTTTGAATTGTTTTGGGATAACAAGCCTGTCAATACGTTGTGGAAGGCGGGTTTGCTGGCTTTGTAGTGTATCGCAATGTTTGAGATTTATACATGCATATGTACCTTTTGAAGACCGGTAAATAATCCCCTTTTAAGGTGACGCGACCACCATAGCAGCATAGTAGTTTTATCCGGTCAATAAAAATCTATGCTGAGGAAAATACTTTCAATTGCACTGTTATTGGGTTCGTTGGTAACATTTGCCCAAAAACAAACCTACGATGTGCTCACCTTTACTTTTCCGAAGGGCTGGCAGCAAAAAGATGCGGAGGGCGGGCGGCAACTGACCATCACCGATGCCAAAACAGGCGGATATGCCACCGTTCTGCTTATCAAATCGACAGCTTCCAATGCTTCGCCCAATGATAATTTCAACAGCTACTGGAATAATATTGTAAAAGCTACCGTTGCGGTGTCCGGGGAGCCGGCCATGCAGGATGCCGTTACCAGTAACGGATGGGAAATCGTTTCAGGCCACGCGCCCTACACCGAGGGAGCCAACACCGGCACCGCTACCTTGTTAGCTGCTTCGGGTGGCGGACAAACCACCGCAGTGATCCTGATGACCAATACCGGCAAGTATCAACCCGATCTTCTTGCCTTCATCAATTCGCTGGAACTTTCAAAAGCCACCAGACAAACGTCCACCAATAAAAATACCGTCAGCATCGCCGGGCTGTGGGCAGATTACACCGTGGAGAGAAATGCCTATCAGCAGTATACGACCGGCTATCTCCGAAAAGAGTATGCCTTTAACAAAGACGGCACTTATACTTTTCGTAAGAAAAACTTTTTGTCCAGCTCAACGCAGATATATTTTGTGAGCGAGTCAGGCACTTATTCCGTGAGCGGCAACCAGTTGACCATTATACCCAAACAAGGCAAGACTCAGTTCTGGAACAAACCGAAAAGTCTAAAGAATAACGAGTGGGGTAGTTTTGCCAAATCCGAGCATCATAAACTGGAGAAAGTGACCTATACGTTTGAGATCATTGTAGACCCCAACTATGGCAACAGTCTTTCCTTGAAACCCGGCAAAGCAACCGTAAGAGATGGCGGTCAGTTCAATGCGCCATCCGATCCGTATAAGTTTAACTATGCATTTCGTACATCCGCCTCGCTGATCGACAACCCGCCGGGAGGCAAATGATTGCCATGAAGGTCTTCTGAGTACGGACATATAAGTCAAAAAGGGGCTTTTTTGACTTATATTCACCGGAGATGTGTCAAAATATATTGTTTTTGACCTGTTTCACTATCTCAACTTGCCGCTCCTCAAAGTCACCTCGATCAACCGATATCCCTTCTCCGTCCGCAGAAAACTAAAATTATTTTGAGTCAGATCACCGTGCGATACGACGATGTTCATCACCGGGTAGATCCATTGCTTTGATTCACCGCAGTTATTATAGTAGTTCTCAAACTCCCGGCCTTCGTACATAAACTGGTTCAATCCATCGTTGCCGATGAAATAGTCAGCACCGGGCTGTTGTATTTCCAATAAACCGTTTTCTAATAACTCAAAGTTGTTGTTGATAAACGCGGTCTTGTTTGTCTTCACCCACTCGTCCGTTGACCACCAGGTGATGGAATCGTAGGATGCAGCGATCAATTTTTCAGCGGTAAGACCGGGAAACAGCTCAGTCCTCAACCAGGTCCTGAATTCTTTTTCAAAGTTGGTAAACGACAGATAGCCGCCGCCTTTTGCACGGAAGTTTGTCCTTGTGGTATCGGCATCGGGTTGGGATGTTTTTTTTACCGAAAAGAAATTAAGGTTATCCGCCAGCCTGAAGTCTTCTGCCAGTACATTACCCAGGGTATCCAGCAGCATTTCTTTTCCGCCCACCCAACTGTAATGATTGCAATCCGAGTGACCGGTTGTATCCCAGTATTTTTTTTCTGCGTCCTTCAGCACTACCAACATACCGTTCATCACCCGTGTCATGGCATTATACCCAGCGGGAATGACAATGTCGCCATTCCGGTTAAACAAACCCATTCTGTCGGTTTTGCGATCGTGAAAACGGATAAAGCCTTCGCTTTCGCAATCCTGCGTATTGTCAAAGAAGAAAAGGCTGTCCCTCCCCGCTATTTTCCCCGCTTTGGTGAGATAATAGCTTTGCCATTTGCCGTTGCTTTCTTCGGTTACGGCAATGATGTGGTCAAACCTGTACGCACTGCCCAGGCCGGTAAATTTGGGCTCGATCTTTACCATTCCGCTTTGGTCTTTGTAGCCCGTTAACGTGGAGTCGGCGTTGTAGAAGGCTGTCCAGGTGCCGGTCTGCGCAGCGGCGGCGGAACAAACGAAGCGTAGTAAAAACAGAAAGCTGATTGGCCTCATCGTTAATTTTTTTAAAGATGTACTGACACGATAAAAAACCGGGCCAGGATGCCGGAGTACATAAGATAAAAAAATGCCGCTTTTGCATAAGTCGTTTCTATTTTTTCTTCCCTACCTTGTTTATAAAATACGGCCCATTAAATATTTTAAATTAGCCATATGAAGTCTTCTATTGTGATCGTTGGAGCCGGCGCCGCGGGATTGATGGCCGCACTCGAACTGAGCGATCATTACGACATCACCGTATTGGAAATGCATGATCAGCCTGGCGGTCGCATACGCACTGTTGATAAAAAATATTTTCCCCAACCCGTCGAAGACGGCGCCGAGTTTGTGCATGGCGAGCTGCCGGTAACCCTGGAACTTTTACATAAAGCAGGCATAAACTATACAGCCGTAGAAGGAGCTTTTTACCGGGTAATCGATGGCCATTGGACACAGGAAGAAGAGATGATCGAAGGATGGGATGAATTACTGAGCCGGATGAAAAGTGCCGATGCCGGTATGACTTTGTCGCAGTTCCTCGATAAATATTATAGTGAGGAAAAATATCATTCCTTCCGGAAAGAAGTGATCCGCTACGCCAATGGTTTTGACCTGGCCGACGAAAACCTGGCAAGTGCAAGGGCCTTGTATGATGAGTGGAAAAACGAACAAGAGACAAATTTCCGCGTAAACGGCGGTTATGGCCGGCTGATCAGTTACATGGAACAGCAATGCCGGGAAAAGGGTTGCCGTTTTATGTATCAGCAAACGGCATCGCGCGTCGAATGGACTGAAGGAAGGGTTGATGTGTTTACGAATGAAAACAAAGTATTTACCGCACAAAAGATACTTATTACGCAACCGGTTGCCGTATTGGGCAACCCTGCTTCAAAAGCATTCATCCACTTTGATCCTGAACCTGTCGAATATCTTGCGGCGGCGCAAGACATCGGCATGGGCTCCGTCATAAAAGTGCAGCTTTCCTTCAGCCCGGCTTTTTGGGAAGCGGACCGGCCTGATACCGGTTTTATCATCAGTGATGAAGCTATCCCAACCTGGTGGACACAACGACCGGATGAGGCAGCCATGCTGACCGGCTGGCTCGGCGGGCCGCCTGCGGCGAAATGGATGAACGCGGACACCGGATCAATCGTAGATATGGGCATTCAATCACTCTCGGCTATTTTTAATACGGATGAAAAGATGATCCGTTCGTTATTGCTGGGCAGTCATGTTTGTACCTGGGAGTCCGCTTATACCTACCCAACGCCTCAGTCTCCAACAGCCAGCGCATTGCTGCGTACTCCATTGAAACATACGATCTATTTCTGCGGAGAAGCTTTGTACGAAGGCAAAAGCCCGGGTACCGTGGAGGCGGCTTTGGTATCTGGCAGGCAAATGGCAGCCATAATTCGCAGCAACAAACAATAGATGTTGTATTTTGGCAGCAACTAAAACCAATTTATGAAAATCCATTGGCTGATCCTGCTTGTCCTGGTAAATGTTACTGCATACGCGCAAAAAGACAGCACCGACATCATCGTTCAAAAAATGATGAAAGATCAGCGGATTACGGGTCTTTCGCTGGCGGTGGTGAAAAATGGCAAAGCCGTTGTCAACAAAGGTTATGGCCTCGCCAATGTAGAGCTTAACGTTCCGGTTACCGCAGAAACAGTGATCCGCCTCGGTTCAGTCAGCAAACAATTCTTTACAACCGCTATTCTCAAACTGGCAGAAGAAGGAAAACTGAGCATCGAAGATTCCGTTCACAAATTCTTTCCCGATGCACCGGAGACATGGCGCCCGATACAGATCAAACACCTGATGTCGCATACCTCCGGATTGAAAAGAGAAGGACCGGCTTATAAAAACCATATCATCCAGCCAGATCTGGTGATCATAAGATCAGCTTATTCCTTGCCACTTGATTTCAAGACCGGGGAAAAATACCAGTATTGCAACCTTGCTTATTTTATGCTCGCAGAGATCATATCACAGGTAAGCAACATGCCCTGGCAAAATTATATCCGGGAAAATCTTTTCCTTCCTGCCGGCATGAAGAACAGCGGCATGACAGATTTTTATCCCATCATTCCCAACCGCGCCAGCGGCTATATGCACAAAGGCGATACACTGGTAAATGCCGATGCCATGTATGCCGTGCGGCCCAGCGGCGGCTTTTTGTCCACCAGCACCGACATGATCCTTTGGGACAAAGCATTGACGGAGAAAAAAATCATTCTGAGAAAAGAGAACTGGGAGTTATTGTGGACGCCTTTTATCAAAACATCCGGTAAAGCCGAAAGCAAACAGTTTTACGGCTTTGGCTGGATCATCGACGAATACAAGGGCCATCACCTCGTTACACATGGAGGTGCCAACACAGGCTTCCGCTCCAATTATGATCGTTATGTGAATGATGGGCTGTCGATCATCATTCTCACCAATACGGATGAAGCAAATCCCGGTGCGATCACGCGGGCATTGGCCGATTATTATTTCAGGGCTAAGAAAAATTGAACTGCCTGCTAAGCCAGGTAATCTGTTAATCCAAGTAAATTTCCAGAAGGGTCTGTGAACTCCACGGCCCAGCCTGTCTGTATTTTATAAGGTTCGGTTGAAAAGGCGATACCTTTTTCTTTCATTTCTTCATAAGATTTTGCCACCGATTCAACTTTAAACCAAATAGCCGGTTTTGCCGCCGGAGACTTATTGAGATCTTTTAAGATGATCGCGGGTTCATTGTCACCTACTTTAAAAGCGACCATTCCTTTTTCACTGAAATCAAATTTTAACGCCAGTCCTAATTTATCCTGGTAAAATTTTTTGCTTTCCTCCAGGTTGGCTGTACCCAGAAAGAAATTATCATAGTCGGCTATTTTCATTTCTCTATTATTTTTTTAATCGATGAGGTTGTTTTGTTAGTCAGGTCCCATCCGGATATTTCCTGGTCAACCAATGATGCGTGTTTTTTCCGGATATCGCGTAAGGCATTGGCAACGGACCGCAGCAGGTATTCGCTTTCACCAGCCTTTGATCGCAATGATGCAATGAGTTGAATGGCTATAGCGGGATTGTCTTTGAAGAAAGGTCGTCCCGTCCAGATGCGGAGACCTTCTACCACCGCTCTTCTGATGTTGGGATTCTTATCTGCAAGCCATTTTTTAATGGTGGGCAATGATTGTTCATAATCGTTGGATTGACAGTAATAGTCGAAAGCTTTTGCCAGCATTTCCTGCACACGCCAGTTTTCGTCTGCCGCCACTTTCGTTTCCAGTGTTTTTAACGCTTTGGGATGGTCGACTGATAGATGGCCCAGCAGATAAGTAGCCAGCATTCTTACCTGGTAACTGTCATCTTTCAGGCAGGTGTTTGCGAAGGACAGGGGATCAACAGCCTCGTCTGCCAATATGGTGTCACCTGCAGCCACGATATGGGTAAATCCATGTTCAATGCTTTTGATCTTTTCCAATAGCTTGTTCATCAGCTTCTTTTATTGCGGCACAAACCTAGCAGAAAGCTATTGCGATTAGTATGACGAAAGTCAGCCTGAAAAGTATTCCTGTCAGCAGTCTGCGCGGTGCGCTATAATAATTAACGTTTCTAAATAACGAAACGTTTCGTATTTTAGTCGTATTCAAACCAATTTCCCTTATCCAAAAATAAATGTGATGACTAAAACCGTGGTATTTGCCATACTCCTTGTCCTTCCGCATTTTCTCATCGCTCAACATAAATCTGTCAACCCGGACACGCTTGTCAACCGGCTCGGCAACACTTTCATAGCAGATCCAAAGGCGGCAGGTCTTTCAATCGGGGTGTATCATAATGGCAACAGCTACTATTACAACTTTGGTACAACGGCCAAAGGCCGGTCGCAAACGCCCACAGAAAATTCACTGTATGAAACAGGGTCCGTTACCAAATTGTTTGTTGCACTGGTATTGGCCAAAGCGGTAGTTGAAAAAAAGGTGGCGTTAAATGATGATATCCGTAAATACCTCGACGGCGACTATCCCAATCTTCAATACAACCAGGCGCCCATTACCTTAGAACAACTGGCCAATGCCACGGCAGGGCTTCCCGATTGGTTGCCCGCTACGTCTGATAAGATCAAAAACGCACCCGCTGATTCGACAGCTTTTTTCCGGGAAAAAATCTACGGGGCCTTTACACCAAAAGATTTCTTTGCCGCCTTACATGGTGTTGAATTGGATACTGTTCCCGGTTTTAAAAGAAGACATTCAAATGCCGGCGCTCAATTACTGGGTTATATCCTGGAGAAAGTGTATGGTACCTCTATGGATAAACTGATCGCTAAATTGATACTTGTCCCCAATAAAATGAACAGCACGTCTTTTCTGGCGTCGGGAGCAAAAAGCCGTTCACTGACCACCGGCTACGGTGAAAAGGGAGCTAAAGCACCTTATTTCAATACCGCTTACCTGCAATATGTCGGTGGATTGTATTCGACCACCGCTGATCTTCTAAAGTTTATCCGACTGCAGCTTGAGCACAAAGATCCGGCAATCATCCTGAGTCAAAAAGAATCCTTTAACGCAGGTTATTATAGCGCTTGTTTAAATTGGTTAAAATATAAACATGAGAATGGCAACCATCAATTGTGGACCGATGGCGGTACATATGGTTATACGGGTTATGTGGTATTCTATCCAGAAATCAATAGTGGTGTAGTAATACTTACGAATGTTTCTGACGATTCAATTGCCGGCAAACTGGGCGATATGGCATACCAGGTATTTGATTATATTCAGAAGAATAATGGTCGTTGAGACCTCAGGATCATAAATAAAGACCTTCGCATCACGCTTAAACTACAAATTACTATATTGAACGTAGAGAAAAACTGTAGAGGTAATTTACACGATCCTTTTCATCGACATTACTTATCCAGGCATCTTCATCGTGACTGGCATTTACTATTGCGTTAGTCGATAAATGACCCATCTTTTTTACAACTTCGTTCATGACATTCATTTCGGTTGATTCAAATAAATCTTCTGCTATTTCCTTTGCAGCACTTTTGAATATTTCACCTTCCCCATTTTTAAATGTCACTACTTCTCTTTCCATAAAACCATGATCATATAATGTGTCGTATAGTCCTCCATAGTTATTTGGCACAGGTCCGTAGGCAATAGCTTTATAACAAAGCCCGCTTATGCTAAATCCGGTTTTCTTGAAATGTAGAAAATCTGCAAAAAACAATAGTTTATTCATCTTTGTTGTAAACGGCTTCAATGAGTAGGAGAAATACTTTACCATATTGCCGATTTTGTCCAGATTAGGACTTCGAAACCCAGTAAATAAACTTGGGTTTATCTCACCAAATAAATAATGTTCAAATATCTTTTCCTCAAAATTCCAGTTATTAAGTTGCGATTGCACCTTGTTTAATAGTTTATTAATATCGTTTTGCTCCATTTTATGCCTGGAGATATCGATCAGATGCTTAAACTCCTTTGGGTCTTTAACTAATTGAATTAACCGGCCGGTTGCCGGGCTTGGCATTTCTCCATTTTCGTAATTCTTATATACATTGGCAGCCAATCCCAGCACCTCGCTCATTTTAGACGCACTTAAACCATATTGTTCCCGTATTGCTTTTATTTCATCAATAAATGGTATCCCATTTCGGAATCGGTATAAATTATGTAGTTGAGTAAGGTTTAACTCATCTAATTCAGTAGTAGTATATTGCTCACCGGTATCACCATCAACATAGAAGTGAAATAATACTCTGTATTCTTCATTTCTATACGTTAATGTGCGAGACTCCCACTTCAGCACACTGGAATTGTCAAATTTGTTACTCATAGTCTTCACTCCTTTTGAAAGGAAACGTCATTTCATATTCGGCAGGATGAAATGAAATGCATATTACAGGTTTGTTTGGAGACCCCATGCTAATTTTAATATAAACACTCATCTTTTTCACCATACACCCAAATACCCACAACGGAGATCCCGCATGTAAAATATCGTCTTTCGGGCCTTCCGAATAGTCGGTTACAGTAAGTGCTTTTATATATTCTAATCTTTGTCTGGCCGAAATATCCAATACAGCTAATGCTTCGAAATTCTTTCCTCTGTCATCCCTAAATCTTACTTCTTCGGGATAAATTTTAATCTTTTGGTGAAAATCACTTAAGAACGCTTTCACCTGAGCCTCTGTCGTCATTCGTCTCATTTATTACGGTTAATAATGGTCTGATACTCATAAAATTGTCATTTAGAATGTGTGGAAAGGGATTAAGTTCAATCAAAGTTATGAAAATTCACTTTTAAAGTGATAAATTAATGAAAATTGGCCATTATTTCACTTTTAAATAATAAACGAATACTCCTTTTTAATCCTAAAATTCTACGTTGATCAATTGAACCGGAAAGGATTTGAGTCAAAGTCATACACAACTTCCAGCCATACTTAACCAGCTCCGATCGTTATTATCGGTAAGGTCAAAAAAGCCTTCCTGGCACTATTGTCACGCTCATCAGATACTTGATTTATTATATCGCTATATAGATTAAATATGAGGTGTTTACTTCCTGGATGAGTTAAGAACTTTTGTTTTAACTTACTATCTCCTTTTGAGCAAGCCGTCTCTTTTTCAAAACATTCCTATGCTGAAATCTTATAACTTTCTCTCTCTGTTGACTCTTTTTGGCATCTGCGCCTGCTCCGCAACGAAACTGACTACGACGGATTTTAATAAATTCCCTGCCACCAGCACCTGTACGGAAACGAAACTGTTCGACACCGGCCTGCCAATGCCGCAACAGATGACTATCTACCAGGACTCCCTGCTGCTCGTCGTCAACAACATGAACCGCAACCCGCATCATGTCCGCGTTTACGATATAGCAAGCAGAAAAGCAGTTAACAACCTGCTGCCTGCAAGCCAGCAAAAGGGCGGCACACTTTCCTTTATGTCTTTCGGCATTTCCGACAGCCTGGTCTGGATTTTCGATGTGGCGAAGAATGGTTTTATCACCGGAAACATAAATACTTTATTGACAGGAAATGGCAGTTTAGCACACTATTCGGAATACCGGCTGAAACCGCAAATATTTTATTATGATGCGCTGCTGTTAAACCGTAATGAGGCCCTGCTCAGCGGCAATTATGATACCGACGAAAAACTCATTTACAGAAATTTCTCAGATAGCACCAAAAACAAAACGTTGCTGTCTTACCACAACGATTCGGTGATTGGTTCTTCAAGGATCAATAAAATGTCTTACGAAAGTTTTATGCTGCTGCGACCGGATAAACAAAAAGTGCTGCTGGCCGGGCGTTATACCGATCAGTTCGAGTTAATCGATCTGGTCAATGGATCCTATAAAAAGGTTAAAGGTCCCGTTGGCTTTGCACCACAGCTTTCGCCGTTCGAAGACAATATCGGTAACCCCGTTGCCGCACCTGATAACGAAACCCTGTACGGATTTTTGAAAGGACATGTCACCGGACAATTTTTCTACCTGTTATTTTCCGGCAGCCCTGTTAAGTCAGATCGCCGGTTTTATGGCAATAAAATATTGGTGTTCGATTGGGACGGCAATCCGGTTAAACAGATCAACTTAAAAAACGACATTGTTGATTTCACTGTTTCATCCGACGACAGGATGATTTACACGTTGAATCCGCGGACCAACGCCATTAGTTTTGCGGAATTAAAGTGGTAAAGCTGTCTTTTGTGCTGCCTGAATTATTTATATTAGGATCGTCGCTTATTCGGCTAACCTTATCATACGCACCAGATATTATTGCATTCACGGCAAATACTGCTCAACATGAAAAAATACTTTCTTGCTTTTTTGATTGTATCTCAGTGCCTGGAGCTGAAGGCGCAGGAACAAACGGTGTTGAATATCGTCTATGATTTTTCCTACAAAAGAGACCTGGCCGACACGGCAAATCCGTACAAGGCTGAAATGGTCCTCTCTACCGGCACACTGAGCAGCCGGTATACCACCCGCGATCTCTTTAACCGCAACAGCGCAGCCGCCATCAAAAAAAATAAACAACAGGAGGAAAAAGCAAATGCTTCAGGAGGCGGAAGCACCGCTGTTGCTGTAGGCGGGCCTATGCTTCTTGTCAGCAATGCCGGCACGTTGATCAATGAAGAAATTTTTATCAATAAATCGAAGTCTACACTGCAGACCGCCGGCAGGATCGGTTTTAAAAACTATCATTTCATCGTTTCCCTTCCGGGCATCAACTGGAAATTAAGCAATGAAACAAAAGTAATCCTCGGCTACAACTGCCAGAAAGCAACGGGTGATTTTGGCGGCAGAACATTTGACGCCTGGTTTACTGCTGACCTGCCCTATGCTTTCGGTCCCTGGAAATTGAACGGCTTACCCGGATTGATCCTTGCCGCCAACGATACGAAAAACGAACTTTCTTTTGTGGCCAGGGAAATCACAAAAAATGAAGACCCCGAAGAGTTAGTTACGTCTTACATGAATCTCGGCCGCAGCGTGGAAGTCAAACCAAAAGAGTATTATAAAATCACCAGAAGTTTTGCCAGCGATCCTGCTGCTATTATCGAAGCGCAAATACCGGGAGCCCCTGTCAGCATCCGCAACCCGGATTCGCCGGGCAACACCACGATTAAAAAAATAGCTAAATACAACCCGATGGAAATTAAATAGAGGAATGCGATCCCAGAACCTGCTATACTGCTTTTTCTTTTTATGTTCACCCCTATTGCTTCATGCGCAGGAGCAGAAAACCTACGTAGGTACTGTCTCGGATTCTATCCATCCCATTCCTGCAGCAAATGTATTTATTGTCAATACCGAATCCGTTTTAGTCAGTTTTGCGCTGACCAATGAACAGGGAAACTTTCAATTGACACTCTCCAAAACGCTGATGCAGCAACCGCTCTGGATCGAGGCCACCTGTATGGGCTATAAAAAAGAACGGATAAAATTTGATCCGGAGAAACAACGCTACACCTTCACATTAACGCGGGAATCTGTTTTTCTGAAAGAGGTAACAGTCACCAACCGTCCGAAACTTCAACAATTAGGCGACACGCTGCGATATATCGTATCGAGTTTTGCGCAAAAGGAAGATCGCAGTATCGGCGATATATTACGTCGCATGCCGGGCATCAAAATAATGGAAGATGGCACCATTTACTACAACGACAAACAAATCGATAATTTATACATACAAGGTGATGACCTGATGAGCGGAAAGTATGGCACCGCAACCAAAGTGATCCGCAAGGAAATGATCAGAAGCGTGGATGTTATCCAAAACCATCAGCCTATACAGGTTTTAAGAGACAAAGTTTTTTCCGATAAGGCATCGATCAACCTGGTATTGGCTGATGAAAACTCCGTCAAGGTTTCCGTTGCGGGCAGCATTGGGCTAGGCCTTCCCAATCTTTACGATATCAGCGCCAACACCATCCTCCTGAATAAAAAAATAAAGTCCCTCAACCTGGCTGCGATCAACAATGCAGGCAACGATTACAGCAGTCAACTGAAGCCGCAGGGAAGCGGCAACATGGCCGGTAGTATTGACAAGGATCTTCCCGATCTGCCTTTGTCGATATCATCTGCTGCCTTACCGAATATTGCCCGTCAATATTATTTCGATAACAATTCCCGGATCTTCAACCTCAACAACCTGTACAATCTGAAAAACGGCTTTCAGCTAAAAGCCAATGTGCAGGTGTTTAACGATGTAAACCGTTTTGCGTACAGCGGCACCACGCAAAACTTCGCGGGTGGCGACACCATCGTTTACCACGACAATGAACGCATTAAAAACAGTCCCAAGGCGTTCAACGGATCAGTGCAGCTATCGGCCAATAAAGAGAAATTTTACTTTAACAACGTTACGCAATACCGCTCCTGGGTAGAAACCAACTCCTCGCAGGTCCGCTTTAACGACAACGTCTTTTCGCAGGGATTGCGCAACAGGCGATACGAATGGAGCAACGACTTCCATTGGATGCCGGCGTTAAAATCCAAAACCATCCTCGAACTGAGATGGTTGCTGAAAACCGCCACCAGCAACAACAAACAGTTAACCCTGTATGATGGATATATCAGCAGCATCAGCGGGCATGAAGGTTTGCATGACAGCATCATCCAACAATTAAGAGACCCGGTATCTTTATCGCATCTGTACCTGTCTGGCAAAAGAGCGATGCGCTGGGGGACGGTTTATCAAAATGCCGGATGGATCATGGAAGACCATCTGATGCGTTCCTCCCTGTTGTTTTCGGATAACGGATCGCTTACTGCTTATTCGGGTGATGAAGGCAATCATCAAAACTGGCGAAGCAACCAGTATTATGTAAGCACCGGCATGGATTTTAAACAAAAAAAATGGAGTGGAACGATACAACTGCCGGTGATCTGGCAGCAGGTCCGCGATATACAAAAATACTACGGGCTTAATAATTCCGTCAGCCGTGTGCGGTTCAACCCCAAAGGATCAGTACGTCATCAGTTTGACCTGGAAAAACAAGCTTCGTTGAATTATAGTTACACTACCATTTTCGGCGACTTTACGGATACCTATATCGGGAGCGTGCTCAAAAATTACCGCAACCTCTCCTCGAGCCAGGGAGTGCTCCCTTTTAATAAAATACATGCGGCCTCACTCAACTATGGTTCTCAGAAATCGATCAGCCTGTTTTTCTTCAATGCCGACCTGAGTTATACGCGTGTCAATGCCAATACGTTGATGACCTCTGCCATCACGGACAGCATTGAACAAACAATACTGATAAAGGAAGACAATACACAGGAACGTTGGTCGGCTAATGCAGGAGTGAGCCAATTCATTTTCCCGGTCAAGCTTAACATGAGCGTGAAAGTCGGTTACCAGTTTTCATCCAGCAATGTGATACTGAACAATGAACTGACGACTATCAACAACCGGATTCTGTCGGGCTCATTACAACTTACCAAACGATTTTCAAATATATTTTCATTGGAATACAACGGCAGATATACAGCGGTTAAAGCACTCTCGGCCATGCAACCGCGGAAAGTGCAGAACCTGAACCATACCATCAAAACTTCTTTTATTCCGAATAAAAGGTTATTAGTTGATTGGGTAATCCGGAATGCCATTCAAAAAAATAACTTTCTTACGCAGGGATACTTTTTCTCCGATGCCAAAATCAGGTATACTTTTTCGAAGAAAAAATTTGACCTGAACATTGAAGGTTACAACCTTTTCAATGTCAGAAAATACACCTATTTCAATGCCGATAGTTACCGCCTTATATCAACCGATTATTTGCTGAGAGGACGAATGATCATGGCGAAAGTGGATATTTACTTTTAAACGTATACAGCATGCGGCTTTTGTTATTATTGATTGGCGTATTACTTTTTACTACCGGTTTCGGTCAGACAGACCGTTTTTTAAATCAACTGACTATTTCCTGGAAACAATACCCGGTCAATCATTTTAATCTATATGTAGAAGAAGGGCGATTTGCAGATCAGCATATTGACCTGGTTAAACAGGATCTGGAAAACCAAAGAAACGGGATCATTGAGTTTCTCGAAAACAAAGGCTTTACCGACACCGCTCATATTATCATTGTTGATACAAAGGAAAAAATAAAAAAGATACTCGGATTTGAGGCCCAGGGATTTGCTATTCCCGAAAACAATACTGTTATTTTTTTATACAGTAAAGACTATTCACTGGCTACGAAACATGAACTTACGCATTACTATGCCTTTCATCTCTGGGGACGACCGGCTGACAACTGGTTTAGTGAAGGATTAGCGGTGTATAACGATAACAAATGGAACGGCCACCAGATCGACTCGCTTACGAAACATTTAAAAGACAATAAAAAGCTTTACCCGCTTTCAGTTTTATCCAAAAAATTTCATTCCCTGAATGCCATGATCACCTATCCGCAGACCGGGAGTTTCACGGGATTCCTGTTGTTGAGCTATGGCAAACCAAAACTCCGGGAGTTATGGACAAAAGGATTCGGAGAAATAAAAAAGATCTACGGAAAGTCATTGAAGCAATTGGAGAAGGACTGGCTGAACAGCCTGGATCATCTCCTTTCTGTTAATATCGATTACAGCAATCATTTGTAATAGCCGTCAGAACGGATCGGCCCATTTTATATCGCGGTACACATTGGTTCCGGAGAGTGTTCTGATAAAGGCCGTAATGGCATTTATATCCGCCGGGGTGAGATTAAGGCGCTGTCCGTTGCCACCGGGCGTAAGCCTTGGATCGAGGTTGGTATTGCCCGCAGCAATAACAATATTGTTATAATGCCCAATTACATTTTCCAAAGTGGTAAAGACACCTGAATGCATGAAAGCGCCATTTGAATTGCCGGCCGCACTTACTGCGTCGCGCAACGTAGGCGATTTGGTATTGGTCAGCTCCGGCGCTCCGGCCGCGTTATTGAGTTTGCCGGTGATGCCATTGTTCCTGGTATTAGGATCGATATCGAATTCGGGTGCCCGGTGGCAGCCCTGGCAACCCGCACCTCCTGCTATCCTGCTGCCGCCGGCATCAAATTGCGGAGGCTGTAAAAAAAGTTGCTTGCCCTGGTTCTCCTGGGCCGTAAAATTGGGAAAAGGATTATTATCGTTACCCGCCATGGCTTTACCCGCATCATACTTGCTGTCGAACGACTGAATGCTTCTGATAAAGGAGGCGAGACATTCCTGCATGCGTTGTTCGGTGATGGTGGCGTTGCCGTATACAAACTGAAACAACTCTTTGTAATAATCAATGGCGCTCAACTTTTGAATAAGTGCGTTAATATCCGGGCGGCCGTTTTGGCCGCTGAATCCCATTTCCGCGTGATCCTGGATAGGGCGGGTAGTCTGTGCCTCGAGGGTTGCTGCTCTTTCATCCCAGAAAAAATGTACTTCATCCGAAAAGCGGTTGTTGACCAACCGCATCGAATGCCGGGCTGACACACCGCTTTGTACACCGGCGCTCACCAACGCGTTATCACCGAATGCAAAAGCTTGTTTATGGCAACTTCCGCAAGAGATACTATTGTCGATACTCAGGTTTTTATCATAAAACAGCACCCGTCCCAAAGTGGCTTTCGCGTTAGTAATCGCATTTCCGCGGGTGTTGTCTTTGTTAATGTAGCCCGGTATCGCCTGGTTGGCGTAGTTGAGTAAATTATCCGGATCTATGCGGGTGCCAAATTTGGCCCGGATAGCAGTATAAGCATTGGAGGAATCGGTATTGTCTTGTCGTGTACAGGCATAGCCGGCTATCATCAGGCCGGTGATTAACGTAATAACAGCGACTTGTTTCATAAACAGCGTTGTGGGTGGTGTTGAAAATGGTGGATGGTCAGTCTGTCCTGAAACCTGTCAGGATCCTGTTAAAGTATAAAACAGACCGGGAAAATGCAAGGAGGTTTAATGCGGATGGAAAGAAGGAGTGGAGTATATGATTTATATCAACCGGATCATTCAATTTTTTGCCGGAACTGAAGGGACTGGAGGTATTGGGGAGGTGGTTTTATATGGAGAAGGGATACCCATTGCCCGATTATTCACTTTTCACTAATTTTGCATCAAATGTTACCAAATGATACCCGAAGCAAAATTGAAAATATCACTCGCGGAATTATCATTAAAGGGAGCGCAGATCCTTGCACAGCAATCAGAAACCTCCTTTGTGCAAGCTTTCCAACAAGTACAACGGTTAAAGAAGATTTCGAAGGTAAATCAGTCATCAAAGAAAAGCAGAGAATCCTTATAGAAGCCTACTGCGATGAAAAAGGATTATGGGTTGCTGCTCTTCCAGCAGAAGACCGTTATCTGACTAGAGGGTGGGGAGGCCCGCATATATCTCCATTCTGATAATAAACAGGTAATCAAACTCAACGATGCTGTATATTATGCTACATGGCTGGAATTCTTTAATAGCATTTTGTTGCATAATTCCATCTTCACAAATACAGCTTACCGTTTAGACGGATTCCTAAAAGAGAACGACCTATTGTACGCAGTTTTACAACAACCATTTATTAGCGCGGATGCGCAGGCCGATTTAAATGATATAAAAAAACTTCTGGCCTATAACGGTTTTGAGAACAATAGAAGAAATGACTACATCAATAAAGAGCTTGGGTTGATACTTGAGGATATGCATGACGAAAACGTACTTGTAAACTCCGAGACCTTGTTCTTTATAGATACTGTATTTTATACAATCGTTCCCGAATAACTCACCTTACTTCATACTTCCCAGCAATTCCACCGCTTTCTCAAAATCCGGTTTCTTCGCCACTATTTCTTCCAGCAAAGTTTTTGCCTGCTGCTTTTCGTTCAGCTTAACATAAGCAGTAGCCATTTCATACCAAAGCAATTCATTGAAAGGATAGTAGGGCCTGGCCAGTTCCGTAATGGTCAGTCCGGCTCTGATATCGTCATTGCCGGCAGTCTTATCTATCAACCGGTAATAACCGTATACCGCTATTAGTTCAACATCATATTTTTCTTTTGCAGTAGCTAATTCTTTTCCTGCCCAGTCCAGTTCGCCATTCAAAGCTCTTTTAACCAAATACATACTCGCTTCATCTGTATACCATTTGCGCGCTACCGGCTTTTTACCCATAGCCGTCACCAATGCTTCAGCCATCGCCGCCGTTGAATACGGATTCTGTCCACTGATAATATTCCCCGATACCACCACATAAGGCAACATCATCGGACCTTGTTCGTATACCGCTTTACGCTCCTTCAATTTGTCTTCCAGCAGAAACGGAAACTCTTTTACCCATTTTTTGCCAAACAACTCTTCTTCCTTATTGGAAAAGCCGGTGATTTTGTAATCCTGCACCAGGTATGTACCTGAAGTGTCTTTAATCGCTACCAGTGCGGCTGCTCCGTGGCAGACCGTTGCGATATAAAGTCCTTTTCTTTGCTTTACTGCCGACAAAAAATCCTGCAGTGACGGATCATAGGGCAGATCAAACATCGCCCCTTTGCCACCAACAATATAAACCGCATCATAATTTGCCGGTTTTAATTTGGCAGTAGGCGTTGTGCCTGCCAGCATGGCCATCGCCTTTTTATCCTGTATCACGGCTTTGTTATAAGATTTCTGCCGGTTGAACTCATCCGGTTGAACCGGTCCCCCTTTCGGACTGGCCACTTCCATTTCAAATCCATTGTTCTTAAACACCAGGTATGCCTGGGAAAATTCATCAAATTCATAGCCGGGGCGCGTCATACCGCTGTCTTTGCCATATCCGCTGACAACAATCAGGAGTTTTGGTTTCTTTGTTTGGGGCTGCGCCTGGGCAGCTACCGGATGACACGCACCCGTCAACGCTATCACTAACGTGAGCTTACATACATATTTTTTGATCATGGCAAGAGACTATAAAAAATCAGGATTTTGTTTTCTTTCTTACAAATTTTAATACAAGAATTATAGCGAAGTATAACAATGCGCACGCGGCAAGCATAAGGGGAATAAACCAGAAACCTACTACTTCTTCTCCTTTTTCACCGCGGATAAAACCGAAATCATGCCGGCCATTCCCAACAAAATAACCGGTATCGGCGGGGAACAATAGTTTCAATACTATCAGTATCGGAAAACAAGCCAATACGAGGGTAAACAGCGAAAGAATAACATATACCACACCATTCTGCAGGTTAAGCATCAAGGCCTGTAGAAGATGCCTCAGGCGAAAAGTCTTCAACGCCTGATCGATTTTGCGAACGGCTACTATCTCTTTCAATGCATCAGCCGGCTCTCCCAATGCGTCAAGTACCGAGAGCAGGTTCTCCGCTTCAGAACTACCCTTCTTTTGCTGCATGTGTTCATAAATATGGCTGTTGATCTCCATCAGCACATCTTCCCTGTCCGCAGGCGATAACAGCACCAGTGCTTTTTCGCAACGACGCATATATTCGCCATATATGGTCCCTGCAGTATCGGTAGCGAAGGCTATCGGCTTCATAGTTCAGACAGATTAGTAAAGAGACGTTGTATTACCTGCTTCATTTCTTTCAGTTTTTTCTTTCCTTCCGGTGTCAGGGAATAATATTTCCGGGGGATCCCCGACCCCTGTTCCACCCAACGAGACTGCAGCAAACCATCTTTGGTCATGCGCGTGAGCATGGGATAAATAGTGCTCTCTGTGACCTCAAAAGATGCCGTGGCTTTCAGTTCCACGATCAATTCATAACCGTACTGCTCCTTGCGCTGAATGATATGAAGTACAAAAAGTGGCAGCAACCCCTTGCGGAGCTGGGTGTCCCAGTTTTTGATAAAATCGCTTTTCACAATACGAAGTAAATAAAAAAAGTAATACATCGCATTACGATGTATTACTTTTTTCTAGGTATTCCGGCCCGCGGCCTTAGAAAGTAAATTGCCTACCTTTCCTGAAACAAAAAGACCAACCCAATGAACCCTGAGCAAACGAATCCGAACGAAGAAAAAACCGTGCTGGCCGACCACATGAACGAGATTCGGCAGATCGAGATAGAAGGTTATGAATTAGGTGTAAAAAAAGCCCGTAATGCGCTGTTCTGGGCCGGCGGCCTGATCTTCGCCGGGGAAATGCTGATCATGTTCCGGCTCGGTTACGGCTTTGATCCGCAGATATTCGGCATCGCCCTATTTGAAGCAGCCGTCTTCGTCGCATTAGGATTATGGACGCGGAAAAAACCTTACACCGCCGTGGTAACGGGGCTGATCGTTTTCCTCCTGTTTATCATTATTTCCGGTCTGATCGGCTATTTCGATTGGGGAGCAGAAGGCTTTATCACCAATATGGTCCGTGGCATCTTTGTTAAGATTGCCATCCTGGTAACACTTGTCAAGGGCATCAGCGATGCACGCGCGTTGCAGACCGCAAAAAGCGAAAGATTCTGAGAACTTATTTTTTATAAACAAAAAGCCGGATCGTGATCCGGCTTTTTGTTTGACACTCCTTTAACACCCGCACCAATATCTTTGGTGCATGCCATTCGTTAAACTACTGCTCCTGCTGATTCTTCCGTCTTTCGCCTTCGGACAGGAAGTTGTTTCCGGTAAAGTAACCAATGAAAAAGGTGAGCCGCTCGCTTTTGCCTCCGTTCGCCTCAACAAAAATGGCACCGGTACTTTCACCAATGAAAAAGGTTTGTTCCGCCTGACATGGCCGGGAAGATCGAACAGCGATTCGCTGGTGGTTTCTTTTATCGGCTACGCCGAACAACGTATAGCCATAAAAAACAAGGAGAACTTCAGCATACCGATGACGCCTGCCGAAGCCACATTGGAAACAGTAACCATCACCAATATAACCGCACTGGATCTCGTAAAAAGAGCGGTTGATAAAATCCCGGAAAACTATTGGCAGACTCCGCATATTACACACGGCTTCTATCGCGTACATACCAAAAAAAGTGATGAACACCTCATGCTGTCCGAAGCCGTATTTGATATTTTTAATCCCGGTTATTCTTCTTCAAAAACGAACCAGTTCCGTTTGTCGCAGATGCGTTCGATACAAGACGACAAAGGCTCGCATGGAATAGATCTGGGTCTCAATCCCAAAGGCTTGTATAAGTATGATATCATCCGCGACTTCGATCAATCCGATTTATTGGACAAATCAGGTTTGAAGAAACATATCTTCCGCTTTCTGAAACGGACTACCGTGAATGGGCAACCGGCTCACCAGATAGCTTTTGATCAAAAAGACGGATTGAAAGAATCATTGTTTAAAGGCATTCTTTATATAGATGTGGAAACGGAAGCTATCGTTGGCATAAAACTGGGCAGAAGCCCGAAAGGCATTGCTTATGCAAAATACGGATCGGCTGCAGAGCGGGCCTTGCTGAAAGTGATGGGCATGCATATCGATATCAACAGGGACGATCTGTCTGTCGAGTATCAGTCCATCTCAGGCAAATGGATACTGGCCCGTGTGCGCAACGATAATACGCTCCGCTTCCGGAGCAAGGGACGAAACTATGATTTCAATGCTGATGTTCGCGTAGATTATATCATTACCGGAATCGACACTGCGGGAGTAAGTTCCTTCGCTGCAAAAGAGACGTTGGGTAATAACCGTTTCATCGAATCGCAGCAGCAAAAAAGCGGTGCTGATTTCTGGAAAGATTACAATATCCTGCTCGCGGACTACAATGCGGAAGAAATCGCCGCCACCATCGAAGCGAAGAATGAGAGCAACCGCCTGAAAAATCAATTGCTCGCCAAATGGAAGAAGCTCCCAAAGCAAGCCGAACCACGCATTGATTCCATAATAAGTTATTATCACCGTAACGGATTGTTCAACGGTAGCGTGCTCATCAACCACAAAGGACAATCGATTTTACAAAAAGGATATGGTTTGTCGCGCGTTGGCGGCCAGCCCAATGACATACATACGCAATTCAGGATCGGGTCTGCCTCAAAAACATTCACAGCAGTATTGCTGATGCAGTTGGTGCAGGAAAACAAATGTCATCTCACCGATACCATTGGCACCTGGCTGCCGGGATATGTACATGGTCGGGTGACGTTGGAGCAATTACTCAGTCATAGTTCGGGGATACCAAGTTATAGCCGGTCGGCTGAATCATTGTCAGCCATGGTGCAGAAACGGTATCCGCTGCAGGAACTGATCGAAAAATTTGGAAGTGATTCATTGGAGTTTGAACCCGGAACGGCTTTCCGGTATAGCAATACAGGTTATCTTTTGCTGGCTGCTGTTGCAGAAAGGATTACCGGCACGGGCTGGAAGCAGGCATTGGAAGAACGCATTTTCAAACCAGTGGAAATGCAGGAAACGGCATTTGCAGATACGGCTATTAATTCGCGGGGTTATTGGATGGGTTCACCCGAGGTTTTATATCCATTGGAAAATATGGCCGGTGCAGGTGGTATATCATCCACTGTTACTGATATGGGAAAATGGGCATTGGCTGTTTATAATCATCAATTGATTTCGAAGTCGCTTACGGATAGCATGCTGGCGCCGCGGTTTGCTTATACCGACTGGGATGCCTGGTACGGATACGGCTGGATGAAAGATGAAAAAGCTTTCAGCGCTTCTAAAAACTATTCGATCTGGTATCATCCGGGAACCGATGTTGGTTACTACAGTATGTTTGTGATGGTGCCGGAAACACAAACATGTATTGTATTGCTGGGTAACCACGGAGATTTTCCCAGGTACGACATGACGGACCTGTTGTTGATGGCGTTGAAGGAGTAAGCAACTTACTATTGTTTAACGGCTTGAGGCGCCTGGTGCCAGGCGCCTCGTTACTGTATAGTCAAGGGCATATCTTACAAAATCATTTAAGGACATTCCATTCGAAATTGCGTACCGGGCCGCCTCACGGTGAAGTTCTGAGGATATCCGAACATTAAAACTTCCCTTATAAGTTTTGTCGGGTTCTTTTCCTAAAACCTCACAGGTTTGCAGATAGTCATCTACAGCATCACGAAATGCTTTTTTTAGCTGCTTAACGGAATTGCCCTCAAAATTTACGAGATCATTGATTCCAACAATTTTACCATAGAAAATCTCATCCTCATTGCTAAACCGGATTTCGCCTAAGTACCCTTTATATTCAAGCACATCATTCATCTTTAATTTTCATTTTTTCTTTTAAGTGTTGAATTATTTGATTTATCACATAGTGCTTAACTACATTTCCCGGATGGGGTTTGTGAATATTAATAATGAAGTTATTCTCATCGACGAACTTCCTCCTTGAACCACTGGTTTTACCTGTTGTCATTTCTTTATATCCAAAATGATTTAAAACTTTCAACAATTCGTTCCAGGTAAAATCAGCAGGTTTTACCAATAGTCTTGCTATTAGCTTGTCAATTTTTGCCATTAAAAACGGTATTTATTCCCTCTCAGTCGCTTAGATACCGTTCCAAAAATATAAACTGCAACTAAATATCAGTTGCAAATATATTTGAAATTTCGATTTTGCGAAAGATATTTTCTTTTTTGATCAATTCTGGCATCACGAGGTATTCGTGGTCCCTTTTCGTAATTTAGTCATCCCATTCAGATGCAATCATGTATACCATCTACCGCAACGTTCAGGTTATTTCCGTACAACAACAAAAACAAGCCCGCACGAGGCGTCCGCAGGAAATTGCCGATCCTGCGCGTACACGAAATAATCATCATGTTACCGTAGCTAAATTTTCGGGCGTGCCTTATGAATGCACGATAGGCGATTTCAAAAATCTTATCTATGAGGAGCATGTTGTATCGATTGCCGTAGATGAAAACTGGAACGTGATAGCCTCCGTTAATCATACCACCGGCGAACGGGGATCGCTGAAAGCTGTTGCCTCCTTCAGCGAAATGTTCGGTATCCTTTTCTTTATGGCCATACCGATAGTACTGTGCTTTTTTATTGCACGTAAGGCCTGGAACACGATCAGCTATTATTCCTGGGGATGGCCGATAATCGGTGTGGGCACAGGTGTCGGCTTACTGATCCTTCTTGGCGTGAGCAGACAGTATGGTGAAAGTAAGAAAGCATTGCAGGAGTTGTTGAAGGACCACTAACACTTACAACAACTCTACCCATCCTTCCGTTCCATTCACGCGTATCCGCTGACCATCTTTGATCAATTGCGTTGCGTGCTCCACGCCCACAACAGCGGGCAATCCATATTCACGCGCGATCACCGACCCGTGTGTCATTAATCCACCCACTTCGGTCACGAGGCCTTTTATCAGCACAAACAAAGGCGTCCAGCTCGGATCGGTAAAGGCTGTTACAAGAATATCCCCTTCTTCCAGACCGGCTTCCTCCATGTTCATGATCACTCGCGCTCTTCCTTCGATAATACCCGATGAAACGGCCAGTCCCGCCAACGCATCCGGCGGAACGCCTTCGCGGTTATACCGGCCATTGATCACCTCACCCTCCGACGTCATAATGCGTGGCGACGTAAGCTTTTCATAGTTTTTATACTCCTGCTTTCGTTCATCGATGAGTTGATAATTCAGTTGTTGCGTACGCACCACTTCGTATAATTCTTCATAGTTTAGGTAATAAATATCCCGTTTATCCTTCAACACACCGGCTTTTATCAACCGGTCCGCTTCCTGCAATAAAGCCTGTTTGTAAATGAAATAACAGTGTACCAGGTGATACTTGGGATACTCGCGGTATCCGGCAAAGGTGCGCACCAGCCCGATCATGCGTTTCGTTTCTTCGATCTTTTGTTCAGCATCCGGCAGGTCTGCCAACCGGGAGAGTATTTCCCGTTCTTTATTGCGTGACTGCTTCAGTCCCTGCTCAAACCTCCGGTAACCTTCCCCCGGCGGCAGGTTGCGGATATTACTCAGGATAAGCGGTACCAATGTCAGTGGCTTCTCGCTCCAGCGCGTCCGCGTGATGTCGATCTCGCCCGTGCAGCGCATGCCGTATTTATCCAGGTAACCTTCTATTGCCTCCCGCGCAGCAACACCCCCTTCGATAGCCGGTAGTCCGGCTAAAAAATTGTCGTCTTTGATTTCCTGCAGATAAGTGATTACTGCGGCATGCGGACGTATCAAGTCTGCCACCTGTAAAAGTTCAAGTCCCATTTCTGATGTGATATTGTTCGGTGCGGACTGTGTAAGAATATCGGCGACATTTTTTTCTCCCAGCCACTCTTTCATCTTTTCATTAAGCCACACACTTGCATCCATCGCTGACAGGATCAATGTCATACTTTGCGGATCACCGATTGTCTTTACCAGCAGATGCAGGTCTTCCCGGATGATATCAAGCATTGTGGTTCCGGATTGGCCGTTTAGTTTTTGTTTCAATGCAGCAACTTCCGCCTCAGCTTTTTTAATCAGTTGCCTGGCAATGACCGGCTCATTCTTTAGTTTATTGCGATAGCCTTCGGTTGAGATGACTTTCTCCTCTCCGGGATCTTCTTGTTTTACCTGAATAAAATCGTTTCGGTCCAGCAATGTCACCAGGGCATCTTTTATCAACAAATCAAATTGCCCCATCGTGTCGATCATCGTTTTATGCAGAGCGGGTATGGCCAGTGCCTGCGCAATATCCACGAACATTCTTCCGCCCGCTGCATACATCGGACGGGGCGTAATGAGTTGCCGGAAGGAAATGCCCAATGGCAGCATCACATCCGTCATCATCTGCTGATGACCAACAGATATATACACATGTTTTTGATCATCTTTCACTATTGGAATGGGAAACAGGGTGGTGATGGGACGGCTTTGCACAATATAAAGTTGATCATCTTGTATGCACCACTCGATATCCTGCGGACTACCAAAATGCGCTTCAATCGTTCTGCCGGCCTGCTCAAGTTGCAATACCTGTCCGTCTGAAAGCGACGGAAGATTTTGTTGCTGTGCCGGGATTTGATTTACTGCGGTTCCGCCGTCTTTCAATGGATTAACAGCCATTGTTTTCTTCGAAATCTTTTTATCGATGATCCGGCCTTCACGGACTTTAAAGTTATCAGCGTTTACCAATCCGGACACCAATGCTTCTCCCAATCCGAAACTTGCATCGATGGACAAAACCTTCCTGTTACCCGTAACCGGATCAGCCGTAAACATGGTTCCTGCTACCTGCGGCATTACCATTTGTTGAACGATGACAGCCAATTGCACTTTACGATGATCGAATCCGTTTTGGTTGCGGTAGATGACAGCCCGCTCCGTAAACAACGAAGCCCAGCATCGGCTGACATGTTTGATGATCTCATCTTTACCAATGATATTCAAATAAGTATCCTGTTGTCCGGCAAAAGAGGCGGAGGGCAGGTCCTCGGCCGTGGCGCTTGAGCGGATGGCATAAGCTTTCCCCACCGTCAGTTGTTCGTTAATCGCTGCGACGATTTCATCCGGAATAACGATCGCTTCGACTGTGTCGCGTATTTGTTTACTAATCCCTTTGAGTTGTTGATGATCGTCGGCAGAACTGAGTTCATGCAATAATTGTTGCACTTGCGGTGTGTCTATAACTTTTCGATACGCTTCCGTTGTTACGCAAAACCCTTCGGGTACTTTGATTCCTTTGATGGCAGAGAGTTCGCCCAGATTGGCTGCTTTACCACCGGCTAAAGCGAGCTGAGTTTTGTCGAGTTGTGCAAACGTTGAAACAAATGAAGACATAAAATTTATTGGCTGATGAGGAAGAAAAGTACACCAATTGCCGTGCCTCATTGTACTTATGATGCCAATAAATTTTTGAAAGAAAAGATTGAAAGCCGGGCCTTTGTAAGAATACAAATTGGCTAGATGGATTGTTCGGATTTGCATGAATATTTTGCCGTTATACATAATAAACTCCTGGAGGAGTCGTTAATCATTCAAGCCACAATCAACATGCATTGCCGATTAGTTATTCCCTTTTTGCTTATTTGCTTTTATTCGTGTAACAATCCTGAAAAGGTGTCATTAAATACATCAGTTCTCCATTCTCGTAATTTTTTTATCAAAACAGACGCTACTATATCCAGTGTGGGTTATCTGAACAACTACCTTCTCTGCTTGCAGGAAAATAAAAAAATGGTTGTACTTGACTCAAACTATCAGCGTAATACATCTATAGAAAACCGCCTGAACAGTTATGCATTAACAAGCCTGTTCACTTATAACGATACCCTTTTCGCCTTCATCAAAAACAAAGTCTTCATTATCGACACGGCCTTCAACCTCCTGTCATATTTACCCCGGAGGCACAACTATTACCATCCTCTTTATACCGATAGTTTGTACGAAGTGGACGGTAGTTGTGCAGGAGAATTTGGCGGCGCTATTTTCTTCCGCAACAAAAACACAGACATTGTCTATTCTTATCCGGCAACATGTCCCGATCAGGTATTGTTATACAAAGGCAGATATGTTGCAGGCATCAGCCTACAACACATGGGGAGGCGTATGAGTTATCTCGTTATCGATGACCCTTCTCAATTATATAAAATAACAGACGAGGAACTAAAAACATCCAATAACTGGTATCTGTCTGTTGACAGTCTGAAAAATGGACCCTCCAGCAGAAAAGGTGTCGTTAAGTATGAAGGTCCGGATGGTACATTACCCCTTGCCTCCTTTGTTAAAGACGATAGTCTTTACTCACTTTTAAACGATGATAGTATAAACTATATTGTCGTCCATAAAAACAACCGCTTATATAAACGTCAGGTGCTATCAACCAAAGGCCTTCGTTTCTTCGACAGGCACCCGGTAAAGACGGATACAAAAAAGCAGATCTTATGGTCTGGATTAATGAGTTCTATTGCTTCCAAAGACGCTTTAAAAACTCAACAAAAATCGGCACTTATTGTCATTAACGAAGGAAATATTGACATTCTAACCTTTGAACCTTCCGCCATTTTTTAACCATAATTAACCTTGCTTTACGCGCAAAGACCAATAGTTTTATTGCCACCACAATCTCTGCTTATGAAATTCTTTTTACTGCTGCCACTCTTCATTTGCGCAAAGCTGCATGCCCAGATAGAGCAACTGGTGCAATACGACTACAGAGTTACCTACGATTATACTTTTCAACCCGACAAAAAGGATTCCACCATTGTCGTTACCGAAGACATGCTACTGGAGGCCGGGCCGTTGTACTCAAACTTTTGCAGCTACAAACTTTTCCAACGTGACTCGGTCATCTATGTTATGGATGAATTGATGAAGAAGAGTTCCTCCCCGCCGATGATGCCAAGAATGCCACGGCCACAAATCCAGTACAAAATATTCAAAGAACATCCGGAAAGGCAAATGCACTATGCAACGGCTTTCGGTGTCAAGCGCGCGAGTTACCATGAAACCCTTCCCGTATTCAACTGGCAATTGGAAGAGGGTGAGGACTCGATTGCCGGTTATGCATGTAAAAAAGCAACCACCTCCTTTGCGGGCAGAGATTATATTGCCTGGTACACGCCCGACATTGCCATCGCCGACGGGCCTTACAAATTTTATGGATTACCAGGTCTTATTCTTGCTATTTACGACAACCGGCAACAACACAAATTCACCGTCACTTCCATTGAAAAAAAACCAAGGGTTGCCATGCTGGCCAAATGGAAAGGCATGTATATGCAGAATTTCCCCACCAAAGAAGCATTCAATGCTTACGCTGATAAGTTAAAAGAGGATCCGGCCCAGATGTACGAGCAGGATTTAATCAAGGTTTCGCAGGAAATGACAGACCAGGTGGTAGAAAATACTAAAAACGCCATCGCACGCTTTACCAATCCACTTGAATTGCCGTAATAGTCATTGTTGTATTTTTATACATCAGACCCATTACATGCGCAAATCTTTCAAATTGTTTTTGTTTCTTCTTCTCGCCGCGGCTTCGTCGCTTGCGTTTTTCCTGCTTTATTCGACGAACGTAACGGATAATACTGATGACTATATTTATGAACTCCCTTTCCCCGAAAACAAGCAACATCGAATCGTACAGGGTTACGGAGGACTGTTTTCTCATTCCCATATTGCCGCATTGGATTTTGAAATGTCCGAAGGCAATACGGTTTGCGCAGCGAGAGAAGGCGTTGTTTACAGTTATAAAGACAAGTCGGATGAAGGCGGCATGTTCAGCGATAACAAAGGAAAAGCCAATTACCTGATCATCCGGCACGACGACGGAAGCTATGGTTGCTACTGGCACCTCCAACAAAATGGTGTACTGGTAAAAAAAGGCCGTGTAACAAAAGGCCAAAAAATAGCGCTGAGCGGAGCTACGGGGCAGGTCATTCAACCACACCTTCATTTTTCCGTCAAAAGAAAACTGACCTATGACAGCGATTCGTTTGTGAAAACGAAATTCAGAACGAGTGAGGGTGTTAAATTGCTTAAGACCTGGAACAGTTATAAGAAGCCTTAAAGGATCACAATTTTCTTCATTACCAGAAATCCGTCTCCCGAAAATCTTCCCATATATACACCCGGCCCCAGATGGGTCAGGTTGAGACGCAGGATGGCACTGCCGGTTCTTCGTTCGCGCACGCGGCCATGCACATCCGTAATGATAACATCGTTTACTACGCGATCGCCCGCCTCCAACGCAATGGCGCCGGATGAAGGATTGGGCCACAGGTTCAGGCTGGCTGTGCTGGGATTGACCGGGACTGTAATTGAACTAAGCTCATATTGACGGAAGAAACGCCACATCTCCTGCCCCGCGTTGAAGTCCATACATGTTCTGCCCAAAAGCGTAAAGATTTTGATACCCGGCCATGTATGACCACCGCCGTTTACCCGCCAATGTTCCACTGTGTGTCCATTAACGCCGCCACTATATACAAACCGGTCGGCGGTCACATTGTCGGCTGTATTGCTATTAGGCACGGCCGTAACCAAAGGCGTAGTATTACACCCGTTCTGGTTTATCCAAAACTGTGTTACTGCCTGAATAGATTTGGAAGATGAATTACCGTTGTAAGGATTGAGCGGATCACTTGTGCCATGAATATGGATCGTTGGCGTAGGGTGTGACGGGTTGCACGACTCGTACATGTCAGTAGACATGGAGCCCGTGACTGAACCAACTGCAGCAAATCGGTTGCTCTTGCAGGCGAGGTAATAACTCATGAACCCACCATTAGACATTCCCGCACTGTAGATACGTTTTTGATTGATACTATAACGGGCTGAGATGGTATCGATGACCCTCTCAATGAATCCGACATCATCAACCGTTGAACCGGCAACACTTCCATAGTTCCAAAACCGTTGTTGCAATAAAGGCTGTATGCTGCCGTCGGGATGAACGACAATAAAACCCGCGGTATCCGCAATAGGCCGGAAGTCGCGGTTCTCGGCCTGATCGGCTCCATCCTTTCCCAAACCATGCAGGTTAAACACCAGGGGAGCCGGACGTGAAGGATTATAAGACGCCGGTACATAAAAGGAATAAGTTCTGGTAATACCCCCGTGAACAAAGGAACCGTTCACTGTTGTCTGTGCGCCTGCTTCGCAGGTGATCAATACATAAATAAGCAGGATCAGCAAGGGCATAGAAGTAGTTTTACAGGTGTATCTTCTAACGATACCTGTGCAGCAAATATTTTGCCATTTGCGATATTGTACGGCAATGTTTAAATTGATTTTTACCTGGCGTGCAATGGACGTAAGCATGCGGAACATTCGTAGAAACGTCACAACCAGCTAAACACCCTGGTTCGTGTATACACGAACCAGGGCAAATAAACCGCAATACCCAAAACCTTAGGCCGAAGCTTCGGCCCGAAGTGTCGGCCCGAAGTGTCGGGCCCTATGCCTTATACCTTAAGCCCTATACCTTAATCCTTTTACCACTCAATCTCCCACTGGCTCTTATCATTCACAAAATAATTGAGCCCATTACTCATGTGTTGCAACTCCTTACCATCTTTGCGGATCGTTGTCTTAGAAGCATACACCCTCACGCCGTTGTTCTCACGGGTGAGATAATTGATCAACGCGGCTAATGTGGGCGGCAGATCATGCAGCCATTGCCCGTCTTCCTCCTTTACAAACGCCTGGCTCATACTGGTTCATTTAAACGGTACAAACCTACACTCAAAAAATGATGCCGGAACCACTCATTCCACCGCCACCGTTATTTTATTCACCCACACCTGCTGACGGTCAAAGAACTGCAGAAACCTTTCCGCCATAAATTCTTTTGAATAACCGACCCTGCCGTTAAACAATTCCTTCCCGTTCACGATAACCCGCACCGGGCGCGATATATCTACCATCATCGGAGAAATATACAATGTCACCTCCGCCACCTGCGATGTGGTTAAGGTGAATGTGTTATCGAAATATTCAGCCTTAGCCTGCCCAAGCTTGTTGCCATAGCGGTAATTCCTTTCGGATCCGTCCGAGCCGAAGGTTTCAACAGAATCGGTACGATGCCATGCTTCCGGTTTTTTCTTCGTATCCACTTTTATCTGCAACCAGTCTATGCCGTGGAAGTCTTTATAATTTTCCTGTGATACATAAGTTAGTGAAGAAGGAAACGGATTGCGCGTCTTTGTTTGCATGTGTGCAAACATCCACGGCAGAATTTCTGCCTGATAAGGATGATAAAAATGCTTCTTACCCGGCATAAACCGGTAGTTCCAGTCGCCGCCGAGTTTTGTTACAAAAGCAGCTTTACTTTGAATACTGCGGCTGTCGGTCAGTTGATCTTTTTCCGCCACAAACGATACCAACGGACGATTGATCATATTATAATATTCCGGCGGGCTCACAAACATCCCATTGATCGCATAAAAGCACGCAAAAGGAGTCGATACATAACCAGCAGCATTGTATATTGTTTTACCTCCGTCGGAGAACCCTGCCAGGTACACTTTATTATCGTCCACATTGAATAGCTTTTTCGTTTCAGCCACTATGGCGTTGAGATGTTTGTATCCATAGTACCCGTAGATTGCAAGTTTGCTGTCCAGCACGGGAAATACCTCGATTACATTTTGCTGATCGAGGTAGGCAAAGCTGGGATTGTCTTTCACTATTTCACGTGCATAATCAACCGGCGCCTGCTTGCGCGATAACCATCCTCCCCGAAAATAAACCAGCACGGATGTCTTGTACGCCGGATTGTAGTTTTTGGGTACATAAACCAACACCGGTACTTTATAATTTGTATCAAGCTCCACATAAAATTCACCGATGATTCCGGTTTTGGAGAGCCGCGGATATTCGTGCCATTGAGTCAATAACCGGTAAAGTGAATCGCCGTTGATAGCAGGATCGGCTGCATACATATTGACTTTTTGCAGTGATCGTCTGGTATCCAACTTTGCTGATGAAGCTGCTACAGCTTTGATGAATCTGGCCGAATCAAGTCTGGTCCAGTCCTGCGCATTTGAGAGTGGGCTCACCAAAAGAAAAAACGACAGACAAAGTATTCGCATGACAGATAGTTTTACCCAAAACTAACTTATCAGCTTTGCTCAGAATTGGACTTATACGACATTTTTCGTATTATGGAATTTCCAGAAAGTATCCCCGATGCCAAGGTGTTTTCCTTCGCGAAAGAAAGCTGACGGAGATAAGCCTGTCAGTTTTTTAAATGACCGGATCATGTAGGATTGGTCGAGGTAACCGCTCTCGTAAGCAATGGTTGTCAGCGGCCCTTGTTTGTCGTGCATTATCCGCAGATCAACGGCATGACGGAACCGTGCGATCATTTTGTAATATTCTGGTGTAATGCCCAGTTCTTTTTTAAAGTCGCGGTTGAGTTTGCGGTGATTGATATAATGACTTTCCGCTACTTCACGGATCGTGTTCGCATTGTGCGGATCGTTGAGATCACGCAGTATTTTTTCAAGCACCCCGTATTCCCTTCGCTGATAAACTGATAACAGGAACACCTCCAGTTGTTGTATGCCTTCGCGCGGATCCCTGCAGGCAAAAGAGCTATTGATCTGATCAGTCCATTCCTTTGCATTGGCCGGATTGAACTCCTGTACTTCTTCCGGTGCAAGATCGCCATATGTTTGCCGGATAAAATGGTTGAGCCCCAAAGGCAGAAATACGATGCCGATTTTATATACCGGTCCTGTCTGCACCACCGTAGTTACCCGATGCTGCCGGGTCAGCAGTTTGAGCAAAGGCTTACCTGCTGCGCTTTCTACCTGGCTTACTTCTCCTGTTTTTAACGAAGCATGTTTGTAAAAACTAAGCGTGGTATTGATGTGCGGAAAAAAAGAAAACTTGCGGTAAAATTTTTTATCCTCCTGCACATCCACATAAAAATAAGCAATGTATTGCCGGAGTATGGGTGAAGCGGGCAGGTATGTTTCAAAAAGAGATTGCATGACAACTGCTATAAAGATATTAAAATCCAACACCGCACTCACCTTTTCAGGGGATAAGCCTTTTTACCGAAATGACCGCTTCAGGTGATTGGCTGCCCTTGCTATATCCGTCATTTTTACCAGCGTAAATCATTCGCCATGAAACCTGTTTTATCCCTTTTAGCATTCCTGCTCCTCAGTCAAATCGCATTCTCCCAAACAAAAAAACCAAAAGAGAAAGCGCCCACGCAAAAGGAGATGCAGGACATGATGAAGGAAGCCCAGGGCATGATGGATGAAATGATGAAGGAAATGAGTCCCGAAGACAGGAAGATGATGGACAGCATGGGCATCAAAGTGCCGTCAACGAAAAACGTGAAAGTGCCTGCTGTGTCCGACAAACAATTAGCAGATGCCTGGGAAGATGAAAACCGGATCGTGCCAAAGAAAGATGCTGCACGTATCGCTGCTATTCCCAAAGGTGTAACGGACGCGCGCATGCTCACTTATATCGCCGGTATTCAGAAAAAAATGATGAATAAAATGGATGCCAATACGCTCAAAGCCGGCAATACCATTTATGCAGAAATTCAGAAGACCGCAAAATCAAAATTACAGGCGGGCAACATGGCCGCCGCTTTCTGGATGAGTGGAAAGCCTTCGTTAAGTCTTTATCTCATGGGGCGTGTTTGCTCGGAAGACGCGACCAATACAGACAATCTCTGCAACTATGCCGCCATGCTCTCCATGAATGGCGGTCAGCACCTGGCGATTCCCATTTTAGAAAACCTTAATGCAAAATTCCGTCGCAACACCACCATTCTCAACAACCTCGGTCAGGCCTGGTTCGGCCTCGGCGATATCGCCAAATCAGAGAAATACCTCGACAGCGTGGTTGCCATTTACCCGTATCATCCGCAGGCTAATCTTACCAAAGCCGCCATCGAAGAAAACAAAGGCAACAAGACCAAAGCGATTGAATGCCTGAAGAAATCCATACGTCACGCTTATACGAAAGAAAAAGAAGAGAAGCTGGCCAAACTCGGCCACAAGCTTACACGCAAGGACATCAGCATGCCGATCAAACCTTCGGCCGATCCGCTGGGCCTTGAAAAAACCAAGCGCCCCGATTATCCGACCACCATTGCGCAGATCGATGCACTGCTGCCGCAATGGAACCAATTCAACGCCGACATAGAAGCCCGTACCAAAAAATTGCAGAACGAGATGAAGGAAGTAACGGCTGCGTACGCTAAATCTGCACAAGCAATGGCAGCAAAATTTATGTCGACAGGTGGTAATATCGAACCGCCTTTCATGCGCAAGGCTTCACTGCAACTGGAGGAACGTAAAACTTATTACCAGCAACGTTTCAAGAAGCTGAACGATCTCTACATGGACCTGCAAACCGATCTGCAGGCCATCCGTAAAAATCATAAACCAGCCGCACCAGAAGCGCCTTGTTCCGCCCATCGCGACCGCATCAACGAGCTGCTGAAGAAACTGAACGATCGGAAAAAATTATTTGATGATGAAGCGTTGAAACTGTTTCGCCATTATTGCAATGACATGGTCTTCTGGTCGCAGTACACCAGCGTGGATGAAAATGCATTCCAACTGATTAAAATAGAGTTTGAACTCACCTGGCTGCAGAAGAACCGCGAATATCAACCGCTGGAAATGAGTACTTATAAAGGCGCTTACAAAGATTGCGTGGAAAAAGAATCGGGAAAAGCCGGCAAGCTGGCAGAATTCGACGACATCGCCTGTCAATACAAAAGCTCCATTAATATGTGGGTGATCAAACAGGAGATCAATTGCAGCCATACCACTAGTACCTATGATGCCAAGCTGGTTAGTTTCACCTCAAGAGAAATAGGCAGTGAATATGTGGGCGGCACATTGAAGTATTCGCCCAAGGTTTCGGTTGGTGGCAAAGCAGGTCCGATTGCCGTTGAAGCATTTGCCGGCACCGACTATGTTTATGAACTGGACAAAGACAACAGTATCGTGGATTGGAATGCCGTAACAACAGTAGGTGTGTCGGCCGGCGTGGGCGGCAATGCGGGTCCCGTGAAAGCCGAAGCTTCTGTATCAGGCGCGGTGGAAATAGAGTTTGGTCCCAATGGTGTCAATGATGCAAACTTCGTTACACGTGGGGAAGTATCTGCCGGTGCGGCGGGGCAGAAAGTAGAGATCGGGGTGGAAGACCGCGTGAGCATTATCAGCGGACACGGCTCGGTGAAAGGAACAGGCAGCCTCGCCGGCATCACAATGACTCAATGGTGATTTTATTTGTTGCCCTTATAAATACGTGAGAGCACAATCAGTATCGAATTAACGATCAGGGAAAAACTATTGGTAATGATAATAGGATAATCCTCCTTAAGCAGCCCATACCAGATCCAGCAGGCAAGCCCGCAGAAAAGGGTGATGAGATAGATCAATGAAATATCCGCACTTTTCTTTTCCCTGAAAGTTTTGATCAGTTGGGGCAGCAGGGAAGCCGAGGTCAGCACACCTGCCGCGATTCCTACTATTGATTCGATTGATGGCATAACTGCAAAGGTCTAAATTCTATGCCAGTCCTTTAAAGGTGACATTTGTAGCGTTACCGGACTTCGGTTGAGTAAATTCTTCCCTTGTTTAATCCTGGCTGTAGGGAATTAAAAGCGGCAATTCCGGGAAAATGGCAGGCACGTCATTTGAGTTTCATTTTCAGACTTTATACACTTTAAATTTCTAAAGATGAAAGCAGCAGTGATCCATGCCCCGGGCAAAATCTCTTGTGATACGGTAGACGATCCGGTACTCAAAGATTCCACAGACATACTATTGAAAGTGACCGCTACGGCTATCTGCGGTTCAGATCTGCATATTTACTCCGGGGGCATCCCCCAGCCCCGTCCGATGGTACTCGGTCATGAGTTCATGGGCATTGTGGAAGAAATAGGGAAAGAGGTGAAAAATCTGAAGGTTGGTGATCGCGTGGTGGTGCCGTTTCCGATCGCATGCGGTCATTGCTTTTTCTGTTCGCATCATTTACCCGGCCATTGCGAAAACAGCAACCCGGATCATTATGGTCCCGAAGGCGGATTGTTAACCGAAAAAGGCGGTGCCTTATTTGGTTACACCGATCTGTATGGCGGCTACGACGGAGGGCAGGCGCAATACGTTCGCGTGCCTTACGGCGATGTAGGGCCACGCATCGTACCCGATAATCTTACCGATGAACAGGTTTTATTTCTCACAGACATTTTTCCTACCGGTTATACGGGCATTGATTGGGGTAATGTTTCGGGAGGTGAAACGGTAGCCATTTTTGGTGCCGGCCCTGTTGGCATCATGGCGGCAAAATCTGCCTGGCTGCGGGGCGCGGGCAGGGTAATCATTGTAGACACGCAACAATACAGGCTGGATATGGCGGCAAAGGCGGCTAATGCTGAAACACTGCTATGGGAAGGCAGCAGCCCGAAAGATGTAATAGAACAAATTCGCGCAGTAACAGAGGGTCGTGGTGCGGACGTTTGCGTAGAAGCGGTAGGTTTTGAGCCGGACCGCAGTTTCCTGGACAGGGCAAAGGCTGTCATCAATTTAGAAAAAGGTTCACCCAAAGTAATTGAAGCCTGCATGAGTGCGGTACGCCGCGGAGGTATCGTATCTGTTTTAGGCGTGTATCCAACTACCTACGATAATTTTCCCCTTGGCCAGTTCTTCGATAAAGGTATTATTATGAGAGGTGGTCAGGCACCGGCTCACAAGCATATCGATAAACTGCTGGGTTATGTGCAGGAGGGAAAAGTACGCCTCGATGATATCATTACGCACCGGTTGCCGCTCAGTAAAATTGCAGATGGCTACTCCATGTTTAAAAACAAGGAAGATAATTGTGTAAAAGTGGTACTCGATCCCTGGGCGGAATAGTGGTAAGTTGTAAGTAATAAGTTTTAAGTAAATCTTTGCGGCTTTGCTCCTTAAGCGCCTTTGCGTGAAAAAAAATGTACCGATATCACGCAAAGACGGGAAGGCTATCTGGCATATCCCTTTTTGAATTTTGACTTTTGAATTTTGAATTATAAAAGTCCGTATTGCGTGGCCGTGCGAATCAGTAGCGCCGTATTCTTCACGCCGAATTTGGTGAGAAGATTTTTGCGGTGACTATCGACAGTGTGCATGCTGATGAATAATGCCCCGGCGATCTGTGCGTTGGTGAGTCCGTCGGCAATGAGGTTGAGTACTTCTTTCTCGCGTGTGCTGAGAACGGGTACATTCTTCATTTCCCGTTGTTCGGATGCCGACATCTCTAGGTCGAAGCTCATATACAAACGACCTTCATGTACAGAAAGCAGCGCTTCTTCTATTTCTTCTTTGGAAGCACTTTTCACCAGGTAACCGGTTGCCCCGTTCAATACCATTTTGGAAATGTAGCTGCGTTCCTTGAAGGTGCTCATGGCCACAATTTTTACGGAAGGAAATTCTTTCCTGATCTTCTCGGCAAGCTCGATGCCTGATACGTCCGGCATGTTAATATCAGTAAGAACAATATCCGGTAATTGTTCCTTGATCTTTTCAATCGCTTCCCAGGCGTTGCTGGCCACACCGGTCAGGTTGGCAAACGCTATTTGCGCCAGCATGGAACGCATACCTTCCAGTACCATCGGGTGATCATCCACTACCAGTACTTTTATTTTGTCCTCGTCTTTCATGAAGTGCAGTTGATATGCCGGTCAATTAAAGCTTTAAATTAAGCCGCTTCCGGCATTTTACAAATAACGTTTCCCCTGCACCTCCCGTTATCCCCTGTTTGGGGGATTCTGTGCTGTCTCCGCTTCCACTTTTTCAGAGGATTGTCTGCCTTACCGCTTAATGGCACTTTTACATCCACATTGCTTCAACTGTACGAAAGATTAAGACCTTCAATCCGATATCACACCACCTTTGTTCTCCAGGCCAACGGGCCTGCTCATTCCTGGAGTCTGTTCGCAGCTGAGCTTACCCTATCAAAGCAACCTGACGCGGGAGAACGAAAGAGCGCTGACTTATTCCTTATGTTGCCATTACGTTTAAAAAATAAAAAGCAACTCTTGAGGATAAACATTCCGAACATTTGTGTTCCTCAGACCACCAGGGATTAGATTTTATGCAAAATTCACCTCACTCAAACTTATATACATTCTAAACTGTCGTTCATGTGTAGATAAATGCTTTATATGGGCTATAGCATGTGCGTTATCCAATGCTATCGTCCCCTGGTTCCCCGCAGTGTTACCTTCGTTTGTCGATCGTAAATGCCCACTGTAAACCAACTTCTGCCATGAAACGAATTATACTCGTTCTTACCACTATCCTTTTCTTTAATTCCGTACAAGCCACCATTTATTATGTTGACGCGGCACGTGCTGATAACACGGGCGCAGGCACGAGCTGGGGCACGGCCAAGCGTGATGTACAAGCCGCCATCATTGCCGCCACCACCGGTGATGAAATATGGATAAAAGCCGGCAATTATCTTCCTACGCACGATCCTTTCGGTAGTGCCACTCCCGCCAATAACCGCGACAAAACCTTTATGCTGAAAGAGGGTGTGAGAATCTATGGCGGTTTTGCCGGTACCGAAACGCTGTTGAGTCAACGTAACTGGATCACCAATGTCACTACCCTCAGCGGTGATCTGGGAACCGTCGGGACATTAACCGACAACGCCTATCATGTGGTCATGACTGTCAACCTTACCAATGCTTCCGTACTCGACGGTGTCACCATCACAGGAGGTTATGCAACGGCTGCGGGCGGATCACGCATTACCGTCAATACCCGGGCTATTGACCGGTATAAAGGTGGGGGCATTTACAATGCCTACTCAGCCACCACTTTTACCAACTGCACTATCAGGAACAATAGTGCAGATTGTAACAATGGCGATGACGATTCTTTAGGCGCCGGGATGGTAATAGAATTGGGCAACTCCGTACTGACCGATTGCATTTTCGACAGTAATTCTTTTATCGCCGGTGGTGCAAGTTTCGGTGTATTCGGAGCAGGCATGAGCATACTCGGAGGCAACAACACACTTACACGATGTGTCTTTGCCAATAACCTTGGGCGCATCGGTTTCACCGACGGGTCCAGAGGAGGCGCGCTGGATCTCAACGGTACTACTGTTGTAACCAATTGCATCTTCTACAATAACCAGGCTATGAATGGCGGCGCCATTTCAGCAGGTGGTGACCAATACAATACCTCAACTTTCTCCAACTGTACCTTTGCCAATAACACCTCGAGTTTTGCAGGCACTGCTTTTATCGGATTTGCCTTTGCCACTTTTACCAACTGTATTTTCTCCAACAATAACCCTGTCACCAGTAGTGTGGCCAACAGAAACGAAATATACAGCCAGGAAACCCGCACACAATTTCAGCCCCGATTCATCAATTGCATTATCCGTGATGCTGCCGGCTCAACCGTTACCAATACTTCCTGCACTGGTGTAACAACAGGAAGTCCGTCTTTTGTGAATGTATCAGACGGTGATGGTGGCGACGACAGATGGGGAACGGGTGACGATGGATTGCGTCTGCAATGTGCCTCTTCCGCCATCGGCGGCGGCACCGGCAGCACACCTGCTACCGACTTCCTCGGACTTACCAGAATCACGCCCCTGGACTTGGGCGCTTATAAAGGTGGTTATACCAATGCCAATACCGGCTCACTGCCCACATCGAGCATCACCAATTTACAGGTACCAGTGGCAGCAGGCATCAATCACCTTGCTACCTGCTCAAATCTTGTCGCTTCACTTCAATCGGGAGGAGCTTATACGGTGTCGGGAAACCTGACCGTAAAAACCTGGATACAAGGTTCACAACCTGTTGGATACGTAAGAAGAAATTACGAAATAACTCCCGGAACCAATGCAGCTACCGCAACAGGACGTGTGACGCTTTATTTCACACAAGCGGACTTTGATGCCTTCAATAACCAGGTGCCTGCCCCCGCACTGCGTCTGCCCCAAAACTCCGGCGATGCAACAGGAAAAGCCAATCTCCTCATTGAAAAAAAAGCAGGCACCAGCAGCAACAACACCGGTTTGCCCAACACTTATTCCGGAGGCCGTTCCAATATCAACCCCGTTGACGCGGACATCATCTGGAATGCAGGCAGCTCAAGATGGGAAGTAACATTCGATGTTACCGGCTTCAGCGGATTTTTTGTAAAGACATCTCCCATCCTCTTACCACTCAATCTCATCAGCTTTACCGGCACCAAAAGATTTGAGTGCAACACTTTCCAATGGAAAACGGAAAATGAAACCAATACCCGCCGTTTTGAAATCGAACGCAGTTCCGATGCGCAAAACTTCCAGCAGATCGGAACGGTAAGCGCCAACGGCTCCGGCAATCATCAATATAAGTTCGACGACTGCAATCCACCTGTAGGCAAAGTGCATTACCGGTTGCGCATGATCGATATCGATGAAACTTACACTTTCAGCAATATCGTGACGATGAACCATTTTTACACAACCTCGGTCGACATTTTCCCTAATCCCGTAGCAAAAGAAGTATACGTACGTATTCCTGACAGAAAGCTGCTGAATACCACCGCACGCATCATTGGTATCAATGGTGCACAACTGATAACATTTACAATTACTGAACAAACACAACAGGTGAACATCGGTCATTTACCGGCAGGTACTTATGTACTGGAGTTGGCCGATGGCACTCGTTCCAAAATAGTGAAAGTGAAATAACCAGTACACCGTCATGGTTCCTGTGAAATGCAGGAATCATCTTTTTAACGGGGGGTGGATGGATGACGAACCGGGACGTTTGACTCATCCTGCAGGACAAGAACCCGTTAGCCCAGGCATTGCCTGGGCTTTTTATTTTTTCTTCCTGATATTTTTCAAGCGCTGTGCCGCAGGACTTACCATCCATTTGATGGTGCGCGAGAATCTTCCGTCAGTAGGGTATTTGCGCTGCGAAGTAATGTTGTTGAAAATAAGCGCCACAAATAAAAGGATCAGTACACCCGACAACACCGGCGACAAGACATACCAATAACCCAATGCTGTTATTTTCGCACCGCCTGTTACGGCGATCAATGCCGTGGCACCGCCGGGCGGATGCAGGGTTTTGGTATACTGCATCGCAACAATCGACAGCGATACTGCCAGCGGCGCGGTGATCCAGAGAATATCGGGCAGCAACTGCGCGATGGTTACACCAATCACGGCGCTTACGAGATGTCCGCCGATCAGGTTGCGCGGCTGGGCCAACGGGCTTTGAATGGCACCATAGATAAGCACGCTGCTCGCACCAAACGATCCGATCAGGAATACATTCTCCATTTCTGTGAGGTAGGACGACTGAATAAAGGCGATAACACCAATGCCAATAAACGACCCCAGGAAAGACCAGAACTTCTCCCTGTAATCAACAAGCGTTTCTTTATAGATAATGTATTTGCTGATGCGATAACTCCGTCTGATGCGCTTTATCATGACAAACCCTTTATAGTCAACACAATGCTTTTCCATTCAAAACTACGACCAGCCAACAACATGGCCCAATTGCCTTAAATCAGTATCTTTGACCGCAATTCCAAATGTCACGGCTCACAAAATATATTGCCACCACGCTGATGCTTATTGTCATGTGTATTTCCACAGGCAACGCATTTTTTACAGCAGCAGAAGATGATTGCTGCCATGCCGCGGTTACAATAACCGATGACTGTGACGACGAGGGAGACCAGGACTGCAGCAACAGCGGCAATCCTTTTCAGTCCTGTGGCTGTTGCTTACACGCACTGATACCTTCGCAGCCGGTTGCTTTTCAATCAGCTTCCTATCCTCCCGCCATCAGTTTTCTTCAACATCCGCAGGAAATTCTATCCAACGCCTACCGCCCTGACTTCTGGCAGCCTCCCCGCTTTTCATGATCTGATCATTCTCCCTTTACATCATTTCTTATCAAAAATTATTTCGACATGAAAAGTATATTTTCATTCCTGTTCGTTATTGCCTCGTTGTGTATATCCAATTCCGCTTCCGCGCAGACCGATACGTCCGCTGCCAAAGCCGTTGTTTCCGTCGTCAACCTTACCTGCGACGGCGACATGCCCACTATCAAAAAACAATTGCTCAACCAGGACGGTGTTGAATCGGTCGCTTTCACCAAACGTGCTGGCGGTGCATCCGATTTCACGATTTTGTATAATGGACAGGTGATCTCGATCGAACAGATCCGTAAAACGATCGAAGACACACCCGGCTGCGACGACAAAAGTTCAAAACCTTACCGCGTCAAAAAGGAGAAACCGGCTAAAACGGAAAAACAATGAGGCGGACATTTGTATTTGTCCTCCTGCTGTTTACCGGTTCATTACATGCGCAACTCATCAAAGGAAAACTCTTTGGTGAAAATGAGCAGGGAAAAGAAATTCTCCCCGGAGCAACCGTGCAATGGATAGCAGAAGGTGCGCCCGTGATCGTAAATGAAAATGGTGTCTTTCAATTAACAGTTGAAGGATTAACGGACAAACGCATCATCGCCCGTTGCACTGGTTATCTTACCGACACGATACAGTGGGACGGTGGCGGCTATGTAAGCATCCTGTTGAAAAGAGCACCGGTAGCCATGAGCGGCGTAACCGTTACCAGCAAGTCCGGTAATCTATTCCCAACCACTTCCGTCGTTCAAATGGAGCTGATCAACCAGCGCGAACTGAGTAAAGCCGCCTGCTGCGACCTGGCAGGTTGTTTTGGTACGCAGGCCTCCGTGCAGCCGCAGACAACCAATGTGGTTACCAATTCGCAGGAACTGCGCATACTCGGATTGTCCGGTGTTTACAACCAGGTGTTGGTCGATGGCATGCCACTCGTGCAGGGCCTCACCTATACTTATGGTATCAGCACTTATCCCGGTACGGCTGTCGAGAATATTTATGTGGCAAAAGGCACAACCTCCGTGCTGCAGGGTTTTGAAAGCATCAGCGGCCAGATCAATGTAGACACGCGTCATCCTGATGAAAGCGATAAGTTTCATTTCAATGCTTACATCAATAGTTTTGGCGAAAAACATTTCAATGCGAACCTTGCGGGAGCCGTTGGCAAAAATAAAAAATGGCACAGCCTGTTGGCTTTACATTCGGTACAACGCGCTGCCAGAACAGATCGCAACCACGATGGGTTTCTCGATCTTCCCCTGCTTACGCGATACATGGCCTATAACAAATGGAAATACGGCAGCGAAAAAGAGCCCGGTTTTCATTGGCAACTCGGCGTACGGTTTGTCAATGAAAAACGTATCGGCGGACAAAACAACTACCGCGAAGACAATGATAAAGGCAGCGGAAATATATACGGCCAATTTGTACAATACAATCAACCGGAGCTATACAGCAAAATGGGTTTCCGTTTTTCTGAAAAACACCTGACATCGTTTTCCGCGGCCGGTTCGCTTCATCAACAGGATTCATGGTTTGGCACCCTGAGCTATCGCGGACGTCAAACACTGGGATACCTGAACCTGCAACATGAACTATTGTGGAAACAGCACTCCCTGAAAGCCGGCATCAGTTATCGCTACCTGAACACAACGGAGGATTTAGGTCTTTCGGTGCCTGATCCTGCGAAAACCTATATGGGCAAACATCTCACACAACTGCGTGTGCCGGGTGTGTTTGCAGAAAACACCTTTCACTGGGCCGGCGACAAAATGATTCTAATTGCCGGCGCAAGGCTGGACAAACACCAGACCGAAGGCTATTACTTCACACCGCGCACGATGTTGAAATATGCGATCAATCACCGGCATACCTTCCGTGCTTCGGCAGGTACGGGATGGCGGCAGGTTAATTTGTTCAGCGAACAACCTGTGATGCTGACGAGTTCGCGCAATATCATCTTACCCGCAACACTGAAGCCCGAAGAAGCGTTCAACTGGGGAATCAGTCATACCTGGCGTTTTAATCTCGGAGCCAATTCTTCGGGTACGATCAGCGCCGACTTTTACCAGACGCTATTTCAGCGGCAGATCTTTCCCGACTATGATGCCGACCCGGCGGGCATCGTGATCCGCAACCTGGAAAACGCATCACGTTCCAACGCCATGCAGATAGATGCTTCGCTGGTACTGTTCCGCCAGCTCGAGGTAAGGGCAGCTTATAATTATCTCTATGCTTACCGCAAAGAAGGAAAAGAAAAACTGTTGTTGCCTTTCAATCCGCGGAACCGGGTGATGAGTGCCGTATCGTATCGCACAGTCAATAACCGCTGGCAGGCCGACATCAATGCTCACTGGTTTGATAAAATGCGGCTGCCCGATACCCGTAACAATCCGGAGCAATACCGGCGACCGGCTGAATCGGAAGCCTATATTACGGTGAACATGCAGGGAACTTTCCGGATAAAATCGTTTGAGTTTTATGCCGGCTGTGAGAACATTGGCCACTACCTGCAGCGTTCGCCGATCATCAGTGCGGATAATCCATTCGGGCCTTACTTTGATTTATCCTCGGTATGGGGACCGACGAGGGGAAGAGAATTTTATGCGGGAGTGCGATATAGTCTGGGAAAGAAAAAATAATCTTCCGGACTTATTTAGCCGTGTTTCTGGTGATCCTGCTTTCCAGCGGCAGATGCTGCCTTCTGATTTCTGACAATACTAATTCTGCCATACGGCGCGCACCGAACTCGTTGAAGTGCGTGCCGTCTTTTTGTCCGGCCGGGTAAAAAGGATGTTGCAGACTATCGAGGTACATGTAAAGGTCTTTGGATCGTTCGGGGCCGTATCGTTGCAGTAGCTGGCGGCTGAGGCTATCGAGATCGATCAGGCTTACTTGGGTAAGTTTGGCCACCTCGCGCATAGCGGCGGAATAATCTTTGTGGGTTTCCGGCACATTTCCCAACGAGTCGAAACGCATTCTGGTTACCGGCGTGATCAGGATCGGTGTGGCTTGTGCCTTCTTAGTGTCGTTGATAAAACGGGTAAGGTTGGTTTTATAATCGGCAACAGGGGTATAGCGATCTGTTTTTTCTTTGACTTCATCGTTGTGGCCGAATTGAATAAGTACGAAATCGCCCGCGTGCAGGTTATCGGTTATTTCTTTCCAGCGGCCTTCACTGATGAAAGTGCGGGTACTGCGGCCGCCGCGCGCTTTGTTTTCGACGGTCGCTGTTGAATCAAAGAAATCTGCAAAAGGCATTCCCCAGCCGGTGAGCGGATAGCGTGAGCGCGGATATTCGCATAGGGTTGAGTCGCCGGCGAGCCAGATGCGGATATTGCGGTCGGGTAGCATAAATGAAATGGAGAAAACGGCGATGAGAATAAGTGAGAGATAATTCAATCTGCGCATCATGATGAAAGTTATGTTTGATGAGGAACCTGAATTAAGGTATATGCCGGCCTGTTAAAAACTTAACCTATCGTTTTATGAAAGTAAAATTAAAAACTGTTAAGTTTACTTTAAGCGTTTAAAGTAAATTTAGCGCATAACTTATAATATTCTATTATAAAAACGGTCAAAAGCTACTGGCGCTTCAAACCCGCCTATTAACGATCTCTTAAAAGAGCTCCTTCTTTAAATTTTATTTAGAATTCTCCGGGAGGTTTGCATCCTAAACATCATTCGGATGAAACATTTCGTTACGGCTTTTATTTTCCTTCTCTGCTCAATATCCATCAAGGCGCAAACAGAAAAAGTAACGGTTTCCGGGCAAATTCGTGAGAACTCTTCAAAGAAAGGGATTCCGCTGGCAAACGTCCTGCTGAAAAAAGACAGCGCCGTTGTACAGGCAACAATAAGCGGAGAAGATGGCCGATTCGTGTTGAACGATCTTACACCCGGTAACTATTTACTGGCAATATCGGCAACAGGTTACGAACCTTCGACACAAAAAGTACTAGCCGGCACGCTCAATGCATTTCTGGACCTCGGCAACATCGAGCTGATTATTCAGCCTTCAACAATGGCCGAAGTTGTTGTCAATTCCAGCGGATCCGGCAATACAAAAATTGAAAAACAGACTTATTCGGTCACCAATAACGTGACCCAAGCCGGCGGCTCATTATTGCAGGCCATGAAAAACCTTCCCGGCATCACCATCGACCCGGATGGTAAACTCCAATTGAGAGGCAGCGATAAAGTGACTATTCTCATCGATGGAAAACAAACCGCACTCACGGGATTCGGTAACCAGGCGGGGCTCGATAATATTCCTGCTTCCGCGATCGAAAGAATAGAAATCATCAACAATCCGTCGGCTAAATATGATGCGAACGGCGCCGCAGGTATCATCAATATTATTTATAAAAAAAACCGGCAAGCAGGCTGGAACGGAAAGATCGGACTGACCACAGGCCTTGGTGCTTTATGGCAGAAAAAAGAAAACCTCCCCGGTATAAGACCACAGTATCAACGCACGCCAAAATATAATCCGACACTTTCACTTAACTATCGCAAAAACGATCTCAACTTCTTTTTACAGGGAGACTGGCTCTATACCAAAACATTGAACAAAAATGAATTTGTCGAGCGCGAATACGACAGCGGCGATTTTATCCGTCATCAGATTAAACGCAACCGCATCACCACCGTTGCAACCGCCAAGACAGGCATCGACTGGACGGCCTCACAAAAAAACAATTTCAGCCTGTCAGCGCTGGCAAGCCGTGAGCAAATAAAAGACTATGGTGATATTCCCTATTTCAACAAAGACAATTCCCAACAACGAAGATTATGGCAATTCTTTGAAGACGAGCTGGTCACCGCCGTTACGGTCTCCGGATCGTGGCAACATAAATTCAGGCAACCCGGACACTTACTAAACGCGGGTGTTAACTATACCTACGACCGGGAAAATGAAAAATACTTTCTTACGAATACCATGCCTGCCTACACAGGCCGGGATACATTTAAACTCATCGCCGATCAACATGTCCTTGATGCATTCATCGATTATGTACGACCGTTGAAACATGGACGCATCGAAGCCGGCGCCAAATTCCGTAACCGCAACATTCCAACTAATATGCGCTTCCTGCCTGGTATCAACTCTCCGCTCGACGTAAATGCAGGCGGATGGGCAGAATACCGTGAAATCATTCCCGCCCTATATAGCAATTATATTTATGAAAGTAACAGCTGGGAAGCCGAAGCGGGCTTAAGACTGGAATATGTCCGTTTGCGTTACCTCGTTAACCCTGATCACAATACTTATTCAAGTGATGGCTATAATTACCTGCAACCATTTCCCAATGTGCGCATTGCTTACAAGGTGAGTGATCGCGATAAGCTTTCTCTATATTACAACCGTCGCGTTGACCGCCCGGACGAAGGCGATATACGCATTTTCCCCAAATATGATGATCCGGAAATACTGAAAGTGGGCAACCCCGGGTTGCGGCCGCAATTCACTCAAACCATGGAAGCCGGATATAAAATGACGCGCGACCGATCATCTTTCTATACCGCCTTGTATTTCCGCTCGATCAAAAATACCATTACAAGAATCGGAACACTGGTGCCCGGAGATCCGATCGTTTACAATATTTTCCAGAATGCAGGTAAAAGTTATAACTATGGAATCGAAACAAGCTGGCAGCAGCAACTAAGCAAAAAAATTGCTTTAAACTTTAACGGCAATATTTATAAAAATGTGATCGATGCCTTTACGGTTGAAAATAAATATCCGGTACCGACTGGTTATGCTGCCGGTAAACAGGATTTTGTTTCCGGCAATATTAAAATGAACCTGCTGATGAAACTGTCGGAATTTTCAGAGTTGCAACTGTCGGCGATATACCTGGCGCCGGATATCATTCCCCAGGGAAAAATCCAAAGCAGGTTTTCGATTGATGCCGGTTTCAGAAAACAATGGAAAAAAGTAGAGATATTTGCCAATATTACCGATATCCTGAACACCTACCGGATAAAGAAAAGAATAACCGGCGACGGATTCAGGCTAACAAGTACGGATTATTATGAAACGCAGGTTTTCCGCATTGGTTATAACTACAAATTCTGATTAATTTTATCAGTGCATGAAATTACTTCTCGTAGAAGATGAAACGGATCTGCTGACCGAAATGGAAGAGTATCTTTCTCAGCAGGATTACCGTTGTGAGAAAGCCTCGACCTTTGCCACCGCCGAAGAAAAGATCAGTCTTTATGACTACGAATGCATTGTGCTCGACATCAGCCTGCCCGATGGCAACGGACTTCGTCTGCTTGACCTGATACGAAAACACCATCCCTCCACAGGAATATTGATCGTGTCGGCAAAGGATTCCTTGCGTGATAAACTGGAAGGCCTGAATCTTGGTGCCGACGACTACATCACCAAGCCTTTTCACTTGGAAGAACTAAATGCACGTGTCAATGCCTTGATCAGAAGAAAAGTATTCAAAGGCAACGCACGCATTGATGTTGACGGGCTTTGCATTTTAACAGAAGCACAGGAAGTATATTATGAGGACAGGCTTATCAACGTTACCCGGAAAGAATACCAGTTGCTGCTGTATTTTGTTATCAATCAAAACCGGGTGGTAAGCCGTCAGTCGATCGCTGAGCACATATGGGGAGATCATTTTGACCTGGCAGATAACTACGACAGTGTTTACGTCCACGTAAATAACCTGCGCAAAAAAATACAGATCGCCACAGGAAAGGACCTGATCAAATCTGTATATGGTGTTGGCTATAAATGGATGCGTGCATCCTGATAAATTATTATGAAACTACTTCACCGGAGCATTGCCATACAATTACCCGTAATCCTGCTGATCCTGTGCATTACTGGAACAGTATTGTATTTTGGCTTGCGCAAGGAAGTTACCAGCGAAATGAACGAACAGTTGGAGTTGGAAGCGGAGCTGGTATTTGAAGAGTTAACAGCCGGACGCCCGGTGCATCATCCCTCCATCCAGATCGACAAAATAGCAGCATTGCCTGCACGAAAAAGTTATACCGGCGACACTTTGATCTATGATTTTCTTCAAAAGAAACAGGAAGGTTATCATTACCTCGCTAGCCACAAAACGATCGGCAACCAGCATTACCGCGTCAAGGTGATGACTACTTACATTGGCTGGGGAAATTATTTTAAAAACATTCTGCTTGTATTTATCCTAACGGCTGTATTGCTTGCTGCTGCAGGAATTGTCGTCAGTTATTACCTGAACAGACGTCTGTGGAAACCGTTCTTTTATAACCTGGAGCAATTACGTTCGTTTTCGGTGAGTCAACCCAATCCCATCCATCTTCAGCGGTCGGATGTACAGGAGTTTTCCGACATGCAGCACTCATTGAAAGAACTGGCAGACCGCAGCCAGCAAGAATACATTGCGCTTCGTGAATTCACCGAAAATGCCTCCCATGAAATTCAAACACCACTGAGTATTGTCCGTGTAAAGCTCGATAAGATGAGCCAGATGGATATTCCGGAGGAAATGGCCAGCTATATAGAACAGGCAAACGCAGGCATTGATCGCTTGTCAAAACTCAATAAGAACCTTCTTCTACTCGCGCGAATCGATAACAATGCTTTTGCTGATAAAATAAAGTTGCGACTGGACACTGCACTCGAACAGCTTACCGAACAATTAACCGAATTGTTTGAATCGAAAAAACTAGTCGTGAAAAAAAATACAACGCCAGTAACGGTCAATGCCAGCGCCTATCTGTGTGAGGTACTTCTCTCAAATCTTTTATCGAATGCATTCAAATATGCAGAGACCGGAAGTACTATTTCTATTCAGCTCAACGAACACAAACTACGAATCAGCAATCCAGGCAAACCGTTGACCATCGACAATTCCAAAATATTTCAACGTTTTATTAAGGGTAATCCGAACGCCAGTGGCGCAGGCCTTGGATTGGCAATTGTTCAACAGATATGCAAACTCGAAAGCTGGAAAATTGATTACACATATGTTGGTGGACAACACGAGTTTGAGGTGATTTTCGGAAACTAAAAAAGGGGGTTTTTCCCCGCCTTTTACTTGAAGAAACTGTTTTTACTTTGGTGTACAATTAAATTTTATGACACCTTATCTTAATCTTTCAGGATCATCCGGCGTAGTCGCTTATGAAATTGGTACCGACTATATCCGCGTGCAGTTCCGCGGTGCTGACATCTACATTTACAATCACAGCAGACCAGGTCGTATACATGTCGAAAACATGAAACAGTTAGCCATGAGCGGACGCGGACTTGGCACTTACATCAACCAACATGTAAGAACTTTGTATGCACATAAATTATGACTAAATCCATTGCTGCTCCTTCACTGTCAGTTCGCTTTCTACCTCACCGGTATGCTGTGTCTGCTTCGGCTCAAACAGCATATTGAAAACAATCTCGCCGTTCGTACGCGGCCGGTGCTCTACTCCTTTCGGTACAATAAGGATCTCGCCTTCTTTCACTTCCACCGTATGATCATCGCGAAAATCCATGATCAGCGTTCCCCTGAAGACCATGAATAATTCATCTTCGTGCTCATGGCTATGCCACACAAACTCGTCTGTCAGTTTGCAAAGCTTGACGTACTGACCATTGAGTTCGCCAATGATATGTGGCGTCCAGGTACTGTCGAATAACGAAAATTTTTCAGCGATGTTGATCGGTTGAGGAAGCATAAGCGTTGGTTAAGAAAGCAAAGGTAATCTGTAGCGATAAAATCGGTAAATTAGTTGCCACAGAAAATCATAATCCATGACCCTTACAGCTCCTATCGAAATAAAATCCAGCAGAAAGAAGTTGGTTTTTGCATTGATTACCTCCATCGTATTTGTAGCCATCGGCGCCTGGATGCTGGTGGCCGAACCTTTAACCGATAATATCATCTTCGGCAACCCGACGTTTGTGCTGGTTACGGGTGCCACCTGTGTTGCCTTTTTTGGCCTGATGGCGATCATCCTGATTAACCGTCTGAATAAACCGCTGAAAGGGTTGATCATTACTACTGAAGGCATAGAAGATCATTCAAGCGTCACGGCTGCCGGGTTTGTTCCCTGGACGGATGTAAGAGGAATAAGAGATACCAGGGTTTTCAACCAGCAATTCATTGTGGTAGTGGTACATAATCCGCAGGAATACATCGACCGGCAGGGTAATTTTTTCAAGCGTAAATCTGCCCAATCCAATTTCAAAATGTACGGTTCACCGGTAATCATTTCCGCCACCTCGCTGACCAGTAAATTCGAAGACCTCAAACGGCTTTTGCAGGAGCAGCATTATCAATTCAAAAACCGTCACGCGCATTAACTCACTGCTGGCGGGCGCACCATTCTAATAGCTGCGGATAAAAGGAGGCAAGCGGTTTATCTTTATTTTCCCGGTAAAGTCTTAGTAACTCCTGGTTGAATTCGCGGAAGCGGATAAATCCACGCCGGTCAACCATCATGTCCTCCCGTTTGCCGATGACAAATGCCGCTGTGGCAGCGTCGTATACATCTTCCACATATACGCAGAACGCGGCATGCGTCATGTATTCATTGAACACGCTTACGGCATTTCCATAAAAATCTGTACTTGAAGTCCGGGTTGTCCAAATGTCTCTTTTTGAAAAAAGACTGTCGACCTTTTTCGCATACCTGTTAGTGGCAGGATTAACATAATTATGATCGATCTCTGTAAACACCACGCCTGAATAAAGTCCTTCCTTTTGCTTCTCACTCAATACTCTATTGGAATCATACCGCTCAGGACCGCAAACAAACATTACATTTTCACCAAACCTTACGTCGCCCTGCCAGGTGCTGTAACGCTGCGTGCTGTGCGAGCCACCGATCAGGGGTGAGAACACCACGCGATATGACTGGTATTTATTGTTAGGAAAGTTTTTCTCCAGCCATTGCCACATAGCGCGCATCGGCAACAACTTTTCAGCGCGTGCTGCCTGCTGATCATACCAGGATTTATTCTCTCGATAGAATTTTCTGAAATTGGACTTATTGGCAAAATCTTCCACCAGTGGTTTGAGCCTGCCAAACAGACTGCTGTCGGCCAGTTCATCGCCAAACACATAATAGTAAGGACCATTGTATAATAATTTCACTTTGCCCCTGGCGGCTTTTTCATCTATGTTAAAAGCAAAACTATTTTCTCTGAAATTGTAGTATTCCATTGCCACCACACTATCCGGAAAGTTCAACTGTTTAAATACCGGATGATTCATCCAAGGCTTAAAATAGTTGACAACACGCTGGTAATAATCACCTGTCTTGTAAGGGTCCTCCGAACGTTGGCCTGAGGGAGAAAGTGTCCAGATAATGTTAGCCAGTTCATACACCTCGGGGATATCATAGCGCACCTGGTCTTTATGTTTTACTATGTACTCGTTGGAAAAATGTGCCGTCCGGTAATTAAAATGAAAGCGAAGAGTAGTCTTTCCTTTCGGGGAAGCAAAGTTCAGGTAAATGTTATGCGCGTACGGTAAATTGTTGTGGTAGTTAACTTTCAGACTGTCATTGCCAAAATAAAAAACGACATACTCACCGGGATAGGCATCCGTACCCGGGCTGATCTTGTCTTTACGACTGGCCGTGAAAACGGACAACTTAGGCTCATCCTTGAATCTTATTTTGAAGGTATCATTCGGGCACCAATAAACTGCGGAAAGAGTGTCTTCGATATGTTGGGAAAAAACAGGCGTTAAAGCGAACAGCAAAGCCGTCAGCAAAAGCGGCTTTCTCATTTGGCGGTGGTTTTGATTACACTATTAACGAACGAATTCAGGAAAATAGTATGGTAAGGCGAACGGTGAAGGTCGGAGTTAAACAGTAAGTAAAACAGCCCTGGTTCGTGTATACACGAACCAGGAATTGGCGACTCACGATTGATGCCCCTTCGAGAGGCCGAAGTATCGGCCTCAGGGAGCAGCATTCATTTATTGCCTGTTCACATTTGTGTAATACCGCTAATTTATGCATCTGGAAAGTATGCGTACAATCCTGTTGTCAAGTTTATTGTTTATCAGCGGAATAGCTGAGGCACAACTTAACCTGCCCGAAGAGCCGCAGGCAATCGGCATGATTGCCAAAAGCGTATTGGGTGTTAAAAACAACAAAGTATTTATTTACAAAGAAAACGCAACGGCCTGGCAGTCGTACTTCGAACTTCCGTTTACGCCCGACTCCGGCACAACCAGGGTTGCCAGCGAGAAATCCGTGTCTTTTATAGTCGCAGACACTGTTTATTTTACCGATTTATCGGGAAGGAAAATCAACCAGCTCGCCAAGAACCAGCTGCTGCAGGATTTTCTGAAATCCGGGTTGCAGCAACTTTCATTTGAAGACGGAACTATGGGTTGTTTTCATCACGAAAGAAATGCCTTGTCTTATACTTTCAGAAACGGGCAATGGGCAAATCCGGAATTACAAAAAACCGGGCGTCAGCGCCTGCCCGATTGGAAAAGCACCATCGATCCGGCCACCGTGCAGGAATTTGTTGAAAGCCTGAATCGCATCATGCAACATCCTATCGACATCACCCTGAATGATCTCGGGTTTACAGAAGCTGATTACCGCGCGTATAAAAAGGAAATCAAAAAACAACGTGAGGCACAGACGTTCTTTTTTCCATTCCAGGAAAAGGATTTCGACCGTGTTTTACTCCTTATAGACTCGATCAAAACAATGCAGCCTGAAGCGCTGGCCAAAGCATTGGTGGCGGACGAAGGTATTTACAGTACCTCTTCCACCTGGAAAAGCATCATTATCACCAACCAGGCAAAACAAAAGATCACTATTCAGTATACAAACAGTACAGGATCCAACAGCTATTCGCCGTGGATTATTGATCTCAACGGTTATAGTTTCACGACCACGAGCATGGCAATTACCGGTTTTTTAAATGAAGTCTACCCCGGTTTTATCAATACCAGTGAAATGAAAATGGCTTTGATGACGAAGCTTGTCAGGAGCCTGTTGTGATGGTTAAATACGGGTTTACTTCCCCTTGGTTCGTGTATACACGAACCAAGGGATTGAAGGAGTATCAAGTGCCTTTGTTGGTCTTAAGACCAACAAAGGAGCAAAAGGCGGATCAAGGCAACCCATTCACGATTCACGATTGACGATTCACGCAGCGCGCCTCCGGGAAGCGCAGATACCTGGTGCTATTCTTCAATTAAAATACTAATACCGTTAAGAGGGTATTGGAAACTCCAATCATTTACCGCATTTTTAAGCAAAATTTCTACACAATGAAAAAGTTCCTGTTCCTCGCTTTTGCTGCTTTCGCTTTCGCAGCAGGCGTGGATGCCCAGACCCAGAATCTCAAGAAAGTAAGCGAACTCAAAATGCCGAAGACTGCGGACGACGATATGCCCGGTACACGCGGAGCAGCCGTGGTCTGGCACCCTGTTTATAAAAAATATTATGCTTCTTTCGCTGGCAACGTGGCTTTTCCCATGGGTATTTTCGATGCAACCGGTAAAAGAATAAGCGACGACGAACTCGTTACACAAGCCGATACCCGCGGACTCTGGTACAATCCCGCCACCAAAGAAATCTGGGGCAACGGCTATGATGAATTCGGCTGGTTTAAATACACAACCGATAACAAAGGCAATATTACAGAGGTAAGTAACGTACTCGAAGGTTCTTACCAGCCTAACCCGCAATGCGTCGGCACCTACGATCCTTCCGCCAAAAACGTACTCTTCCTGTCAGGCAGCACCGTTTATAAATATAACAACAAGGGAGAAGAAGCCGGTTCCGTGATCATCCGCTGGAACCGCACCAAAAAAGACGGTATCGACGAAGACCAGAGCACCGAGGAAACTCCGGAAGACTATAACAACGTATCCCTGATATTCACCGGCATCAAAGGACAGGAACTCGGCTTCCTCAATGTCACCAACAAAGAAGTGGAACTTTATGACGCCAAGACCGGCTTTCTCACAAAAAAACTCGCTTTTCCCGAGAATGCACCGGTTGAAATGATGTTTGGTTTCTCCTATGCCAATGGCATCTACTGGATATTCAACCAGGAACTGCGCAAGTGGGTTGGCTACAAATAATATTTTTTTCCGGACGGAAACAATAAGAGCGGTCGCCCATTGTGGCGACCGCTTCTTTTATAAAAAGTAAAGTAGATCTTTGAAAAATCCTACGTCAAACATCGCAGCCGTTTCCGAGACAAGCCTCTAACGACTGGTCGACCGCTACTTTATCTATATCCTGGTTGCCATACCGGCTGTTTAACCTTGTACTTATCTTTTATCGTCCGAATTGGTCGATGATCCGGTGAACGGATTCTTTTGATCCGAATTTTTGCAGAAATGGTTCATAGTAAACTGTCGTGACGGGCACAAAATCGACAGCGGCATTGCCTTCGGTCCACGCGCTTTTCAATGCGGTAAATACCGCCGGGTTTTCTTTTGGGAGCGCCAGCAATAATGCACGGATCTGCATTTGCAATTGAGGCGGAAGTCGATCAGCTACCAATGCCGGCCCCAAAGGAATGTCGGGTGATGTCCAGATGATTTCCAAAGCAGCGCGTTCTTTCTCCGACAGCCGGTCCCATTCTGCGCTTCCCATGCCCGCAATATCTGCCGAGTCCTGCAATAAATGCAACAAGGCAGTCCGGTGCGTACCCGCATAAGTAACGGAACTGAAAGACGCATCAGCATTTGCAATGCCGATGCTGTTAAAAGCCAGCCTCGGTACGAGGTTGCCGGATGTAGAGGCAGGAAAAACAAGACTGAGTTTCAGGTTACTGCAATGAGACGATAGTTGTTGCCATTTGCCGGTCAACGAAGCACGCTTCGCAACGATCAGCGTTTTATAGCTGTTCTTTGCAGAATCAGGCGCCCACAAAGCGGCGACGGCAGTCATCGGATAAGGCGTTGTTCCCGTTTCAAGTAAAAGAAATCCGAATGTATTGATGAACGCGATATCCACTTCACTTTTTTGAATAGCCTCGGTCAATGATGGCACATTGAGGTATGTTTTCACCTCCGTTGGCCTACCCGTTTGCTGGGTGATATAAGCAGCGAGTGGTTCGAGGTTCTGAACACGTGAATTGGTTGAATACTGGTAAGTAGCGATCCGGAGTGGTTGTGCCGTTGCTGTGACAGCAATAAAGAATAGCAGAGCAAGGGAAATTTTCACAGATAAAACGTTGAGCGTTACTAATGGCAGGTAAACAAATATAATACAATGCTGGTAAACGGCACAACGTTTAACATTTAGTGCCCATTAGGTGCCGTCGACTAAAGGAGGAAAAAGTCGACGAATGATGGTGTTTTTCTCTTGACTTCTGGCTGTTGAGCAGGCTATATTTGCTTTATGGAAAAAATGAGCAGAGACGGAATGCAATTGATCGGCATTGCATTACCACATAAAACATTCAATGCAAACGGACAATCGGCCATTGATTGCGGAAATCATTGGATGGCATTTGAAAAAGAAAATGTATTCAACCGCATTCCCGGCAAGGTAAACAACAATGTATACGCGGTGTATTATGATTACGACGGTGATCATACGCAACCTTACCGCTACTTTATCGGATGCGCTGTTGCACCAGGTACAGCAGTGCCGGAAGGACTTGATGCGTTGGAAATTCCGGGAGGAGAATTTGTGAAATTGACGGCAAAAGGTGTGATGCCGGATTGTGTGGGCGCTGCCTGGCAAAATATCTGGCAAAGCGATCTCCAACGAGCCTATCGTTTCGACTTCGAACAATATGACGAAAGAAGTGCCGACTGGCAGCAGGTAGAGGTAGATATTTTTCTTTCGGTGTGAGGCTCTCCGGGAACCAGAGGGAACACAGGAAATTGATTATTCACGAGTGCCTTATTCACGATTCACTATTGACGATTCATGCTCGCGGCAGCCTCGTAAAAAAAAGAGGCTGCCCCTGTGAAGGAGCAGCCTCTAAACCAGTCTGCAGATTACTAATCTTTGAGTAACCGTACAGACTCCGATTTTCCATCTTTTCTGATCACCTGTAAGAGGTAAATGCCTTTTACAAGTGGTTTATTGAAAATAAGCTGAACCGGTGCAGCTGTTTGTTGCTTGAAATCTTTACGCATCACGATCGCACCGGAAAGAGAAATAACCTGCACGCTTTCCACGGGCGTTGCACTCACGATGTTGACCAATCCCTGTACGGGATTCGGATAAACTCTCAATGGAGTCGTTCTATCACAGACAACCTGCTGTGATACCACGTCGCTGTAACGGTGTGTATCGTCACGGTCGGTCATTTTCAGCCGGTAAAACCATTTCCCCGCGCTGGCCTTCTCATCGCGAAAGCGATAGATGCGCACAGAACTGTTGAATCCGGCACGGCCTATCTTTTCAAAGGTGATGCCGTCAGCACTTCTTTCGATGTCGAAATGAGAGAAGTTCTCCGCATGGGCAATTTCCCAGGCCAGGTCAACAGCGCAAGGTACTTGTTGCGCAACGAAGCGTTCGAGTGTGATCGGTAATGTGATGACCGGCGTCACCGTGAAATTGACCTGAGCAGTGGAGTAACATCCCTGGTCATTGGTAACAGTCAGCGTATAGGTAGTGGTACCAATGCCCGATGACAAAGGTGTAGCATTCGCGATATACGGATTGTTTACCCGTGTGGATGGTGTCCAGCTATAAGTATAGTTACCTGCACCCGGATTTACCTGCGGCTGGAATGCCGGTGGTGTTGCACCGATCGGTATAGTAATCGGAGGAATACTTACTACTGGTGCGGGAGTAGCAGATGCACCTACCACTGCCTGGCTGGTAGCAAAGCAACCGTTCAGATCCGTAGCTGTCAGGGTATAAGTCATGTTGCCGGTCACCTGGTTAATAGTGGTTGTAGCGGCAAAAGGATTAGCCAGGCCGGTTGCCGGCGACCAGGAATAGCTGATATTCTGTACCGGCGTTACGCCGATGGTTGCACTTGCATTGGCACACACAGTTTGCACAGCCATAGACGGCAGTGTCAGTTGTCTGGTATTGATGATAACAGAAGACGTACTGGTACAACCGGCTATTGTTTGAGAAATGGTAAATGTGAAGCTCTTCGCTGCATCAGCAGCAGCAGGAGTAAAGACCGGTTGTGTTGCTGTTGTACTGGACAGTGAACCGGCGGAAATTGCAGGCGTTACGGTCCAGGTAACAGTTCCGGCATTGGAAGGATCACCAAGTATAATAGAACTACCTACGCATACCACTGCGTTGCTTCCGGCTTTCGGAGCCACTATTGTCGGAGTAAGCGTTTTCGAAGCGGTAGCGGTACAACCATTGGCATCTCGTGCAGTCAGTGTATAGGTTGTCGGAACAGTCGGGTTACTGCGCACAGTTGATGTCAGTGATGTTGGTGTAGTAACGAGCGCAGTTGGTGACCATGCATAAGTACTCGCGCCGGTTACGGTAACACCGGTTCCCAGATTGTAAAGAGCGCCGGAGGGACAGATCACATCATCTGACATCGTGATCTGCGGAGCGTTGACAATTACCGTTACGCTACCCGTTTTTGTACAGGCTATGGCACCACCCGCATCATGGTAGGTAGCCACTACGGTGTAAGTAGTTGTGGCGACAGGGTTTACTTCAGGCTGTGCAACGGTAGTACTGCTGAGTCCGGTAGCCGGAGACCAGCTATACGTAACACCCGGCAATGCAGGCAGACCAATTTCAGCACTTGATCCGAGGCAGATCGTTCTGTCGGTCATCGCCGGTAAGACCGGAGACTCATCGATAATGATATGAACAGTTGAATCTTTCGTACAACCTGTTTCAGTATCTGTAACAGTCAGTGTGAAATCCTGTGACACAGCAACCAGCACCTGTGGTTCAGCAGAAGTAGCAGAGGTACCGTTTTGATAAGCTGCAGCCGCAGGTGTCCATGAATAAGTATAGCCGGCAAGTGCAGGTGACCCCAATTGTATTACGGCGGCGGAGCAGGAGGTCCAGTCACTGCCCGGATTATTAATGATCGGCTTGATCATAACAGTAGCAGTGTCTTTCGTAGTACATCCGCTGAGATCATCTGTTACCGTTACAAAATAGCTGGTAGTCTGTGTTGGTGTTACAGTCGGATTGGAAACCGTCTGTTGCGCACTTCCCGCACCATTCCACAGATAGCTGTAACCGGCTACGGCTGTTGCGCCAATAGAAACCGGAGTGGCCGCACAAACAGAAACATCTTGTGCACTGAAGACCGGACGTGACCAGGATGGACCATTCACATGAATGACCTCGGAGCAGGTGATCGCCGGGTTATCAACATTTGTAATGGTTAACGTAATATCTCTTTCGATTCCATCAGTAAGAGATATTGTTTCGCCGGTATTGGCAGAAATACCACCAGCGGGTGAAGCAGACCAGGCATAGGTCCAGCGGTTGGCCGGAAGACCACGGGGTACTGCACGAAGCTTCACTTCACCGAATGCGGTGGAAGGGCATCCTTGTTCGGCTTCCACATCGATACGCACGATGGGGCAACCGGGTTCTGCGCCGCAGTCGCCTACAACCACTTCATCGCTGCAGGTAGCGCCGAGATAAGAAACGCTCAGACGATAAGTAGTAGGTGCGCCAACAGATGCCGATACCGTGGTCATTGCCTGGTTGGTGGGACCGGTGATCGTACCAGGGCCGGAAACTTTTTCCCACAGGTAAACTTTACCGGTAACATTGGGAATGAGATCGGGAGTACCAACAGTACGCGGACCGCAGTAATTTTCACCCGCATCAACAGCGAGTACAGACACAACTACTTCATCCACGAAGGCACACTGACCTTTCGTAGCAGTGAGCTGGTAGGTGAAAGAATTAGGATTTGGCAATTCACTGCCGGCATTAAATGTGGTAGTGCTTGCAGAAATATTAGTCAGGTAATTACCCGGAGCCCAGGTAAAAGTAAACCCTGTTTCATTGGCACTTCCCAGTGTAAGTGTTCCGCCTTTGCAAACGGCCTGATCGGCTCCTGCAAAGTCAGGCACTACGGGAGGATCGACAACGTTTACGGTTATCTGATCGGTGGTTGTACAGGTGCCTCCGCCAGAAACGGGAACCGTCATGCTCAGGGTATAAACCGTGCTTACGGTCGGAGATGCCAGTGGTTGAGCCACGGTCGGATCGTCGAGGCCGGTTGCGGGACTCCATGAATATGTACACCAGCCAGACCCGCAGGAGGCAAGGTACCGATACGCACCGGTTTACCACCGCAACTTGCAGTAGTGGCAGGACCTGCATCAGCCGCATAAGCATTCACGATGGCCTGGCCAACCTGCTGACAACCTTTGTTATCGGTCACGACCACAGAATAAACACTGCTCGCAGTGGGAGTAACACTGATGGATGAGGTGGTGCCGAGACCGGTTTGCCAATTGTAAGTATATGGAGCTTCGCCACCGGTAACGTTGGCTGCAATGGTAATTGCTGTACCGGCACAGGTGGAGTAAACATCACTTGCAATAGCCGGCGCCTGATCGGCACTGACGATAACGGCGGCTACATCAGAAGTACTCACAGGATCGTCGCCGCATCCCAGCGGAGGCAACACGACACGGCGATAGTAGCGGCTTGCAGCACCAGCAGTCGGTGTATAATCTTTTTGGGTTCCCAGACCAGGGATATTCGTCCACGGACCAGTTGGATTATCACTAACCTGCCACTGATAACGGGCGGGAATTTCCATCTGGTAAATAGCTGCGCCGTTTCTGTAAAGAACAGGGAACTGATCTGAAGAGGCGGCTACTTTGTTACCGGTTAATAGTTGCGTAAAGCCTTCCGCACAAACCGGTTGGGTTAATGGCCCGACCGTATTCTCTGTTGGCATAGGAGGACAAAAACGGAACTGCATCAGTGAGACATCGGCGGAGTTTGCACTCGTATTGCCCACTACGGTTTGCGGTATCGTTACCGTAGCACCGGCAGAAGTAAGGGCACCGGAAACATAAAGCACATTGTTTCTTGCCGCTAAATGGTTAGCCGTTCCGCCATTGGGCGTACTGGCTCCGGTAAACCGGTAAGTACCGAACACAAAACGTCCGGTAGTGGTAAACGCAGCTATATAAGAACTGGAATTGGCAAGCCTGGTAGAGCCGTCTGTTGTTACACCATTCGCGACGTTAAGTGTCGGGATCGCGATATACACTTTGTCGTTGTCCACTGCGAGCTGTGATCCTGATGAGTTCAGAAAATTTCTGACGGTAAAAAACCTTGTAGCAAACAGTGTGCTGCCATTGTGAGCATCGATCTTTATAAGATACGCACCACCGGTTGTCCCATCGGTCACATTCACACGGGGTTCACTCAAAAAACCAGAGGTTATCATATACAGTGATCCGTTGTCATAGACCATACAAGGGTTATCAGTTCCTGCTGCTACTCCAGCCTGATGACTGCTATAGATTACCTCGCCATTGGCACCAAATTTTGTCAGCACATGCAAAATCGGCGAGCCGGCAAAAGAACTTCCATCCGTAACCGGATAATCGGCAGAAGTGCTGGCACCATATAAAAATAATTCTCCGTTAAGTGCGGCCACTACGGGTATAGACTCATCCGCAGCGCCACCATATAGCAAACGATACACAGGATTACCGGAGTTGTCTAGTTTTACAACACCATAATCACTCGCTCCTTTTACGGTACTTCCGTTTGTGGTGGTAAAATTGTTATCAGCCGCTATCACTCTTACCAGGTAAGCATTGCTATTGTCAGCAGCCAGCACTGCTTCCGTTGCAGTAGCAGATCTTCCTGTATAGCTGGTATATATTATGGTACCCGAAACATCTAGTCTTTGTACCACCTGATCAAAGCCTGATCCGGTGAAACTGCTTCCATTTGTTGTTTCTATGTCGGTAGAAGTAGTGGTATAAGTAACGTACACATTGCCATTGGACACTTTCATATCCAGTCCGGCATTTTCAACGCCGCTGCCACCGAGGTAAGCAGTATTAACCACCGCACCATTCGATGCATCCACGCGTGCATAGATCGCATCCGATCCGCCACCGGCGCCGACAGATCCGTTGGTGGTCACAATGTTGGTGGCCGTAGTAGTACCGAGCAGGTATAACATACCATTGCGGTATTCCATCTTACGATATTCCAGCGAAGTAGTGTTGGGCGTACCTTGCGGCATATAACGCGCCCATACGATGTCACCATCGATGTTCATCTTAATAAGCAGCGCTTTACGTGCTGTGCCGGTGGGAGCGGCACCGGTAGTAACCGCGAAATTGTTGGCCGTGGTAGCCATCAGTTGATAGCTATTGCCGGCTTCGTCGGTCACCAGCGCGTTCGAAATGTCCGCTCCGGCCAGGTTAATGGTCCGGCTGTTGTGCACATAACCTTGTGCCGCAACTGTCAGGATTCCCGAGCCGCCAAGCAACAGGAGAAAGACGACGATCAGTCGTTTCCAGAGAGTGTAGTTTTTTTTCATCAATAGGGATTTTTGTCTTTATACAGGATAAAAGGAACGACGGTAACGAACAGCGTCACCGATAAATGGACGGGCTGATAAGGCAAGCCCTTATTTACATAGCAAAGGAGGAAAAACAGAGTGTAGTCGCAAGGAGAATGCTTGCAGGAAAAGCAGTTGGTTTTGGCTCATAACAAGATATTACGGATAAATAATTTCGGTTGGTTTCACAGGTATCGGTCAGGCCGGATATTCACTATACTGACCGTGTGCAAGTACGCGATATTTGATGGGGCTTTTTGTAGAAATGCAGCTACAAGTTTACCCTTGCTTTCTTTTTTTAATCAGCATTACGCCGCATGTAGTATTATTGCACTGATTTCCTTGCATCCTATTCCAATTCCTAAACTGCTCTCGTCCGATGAACCCTAAAATTCTCATTGCCGATGACCATGTTGTAGTCCGGCTTGGTCTCGAAATGCTGATCCGCAACAATTCACAGCTTTCTATACAAATAGAACACGCCACTTCAGGTGATATCGCCTTTTCGTTTTTGAAACAACAGGAATTCGACATGCTTATCATGGATATGAACATGCCCGGATTGAATGGTCTCGCGCTATTAGAAAAGGCTATCAAGCTTCAACCCCTGCTGAAGATCCTGGTGCTGAGCGTAAACCCACAAGAATATTTTGCACCCAAGTGTCATCAGCTCGGTGCCTATGGATTCATTTCAAAAAATTCCGGAGACGAAGAGTTGAAAAAAGCGATTCTCTCCATCATGAACGGCCACCCTTATTTCCCCGGTTACATCAGGCAGACAGACGGCAACAATACCCCCGCCGGCAACGACATGCTGAAACAGTTGTCTACCCGCGAACTCGACGTGACCATGTTGTTACTACAGGGAAAAGGCACATTGGAAATTGCCGCCGCACTGACCATCAGCCCTTCTACGGCCAGCACATTTAAAGGACGAATTTTTAAAAAACTGCGTATTACATCGTTGTTGGAGCTCGATGGTCTGGCACGCCGTCATGGCCTGGTAGCACATTCAGCTTAACAATACAAACTGCTCCCGGATTATTGGACCTGATCGTTATGGCCGCTCCGATTTTGTTTAACAGATCCTGCATGATCAGACTGCCATTTCCATTGTCACCCGGCAGCCGTTCGGTATCGTGAAAAGCTTTGATCGCTTCTGCGGAAAACCCGGTTCCTGTATCCGATACACAAATGGTAACCCCTTCAGCAGTTTCTTCCGCTGACAGCCGGATCGTTCCTTTCCGCGTATGCTTACAGGCATTGTCCAGCAGATTGCGGATAATCGCGGAAAGAATATTTTTATCTGTGCTTACAGAAAAATCAGCGTCCGCAACTTCCAGTTTATTGCCACTCAACTCAGCTATCGGCCCATACAGTTCGCTTGACTCTTCGAAAAGCTCGCGAATAGAAAACTCTGATACCGTTATTTTAAAATCTTTGTGCTGACTACCCGCCCACGTAAAGAACCGTTGAGTAAAATCATTCAATGAGGCCGTGCTTACTTCCAGCAGCGAAAGGTATTGTGCCATTTCTTCTGTTGGCATTTCCGTATGGCGGCGTGCCATTGTACTCAGCATCGTATGCATAAAGCGTATCGGCGATCGCAGATCATGCAACAGTAAAGTATTCACCATGTCTTTTGTACGGTTACTCTGCAAAAGCTCCGCTTCTGAAACCTGCAGGCGTGAAACCGTATCCGCCAGGTTTTGGGTCTGCTGCCGTATCACTTCTTCCAGCCGTTTATTGCGCCGTATCAATAATCGTATTCTTATCCTTATCACAAGCAGCACCAACAGGATCAGCAAGGCCAGCACAAGCAGGTAAAACGACCAGGTCTGAAAGAAAGAACGCTTAACAGAAAAACGAAATGTCAACATATCTACTGCTGTCGTTCCTGTCATTTTCTTTATCTGCACCTCGTAGTTGCCGGCAGGCAGCAGGTTTAATTGAACCTGTCCGTCATCGGGTAATGGCAGCCACGCATTGTCGATGTCTTTCACACGATACACAATGCGAAGATTTTCCCGGTTGCCAAAATAAGGACTGCTCACCCGCAACGAAAAACGGCGATAACCTGAAGACAGTTCCGGCTTGTGATCGGCCGCAAAATCTATAACCGAATCATCGAGCCTTATTTCATCTATATAAATTTTATTGGAAGGAATGTCTGCCGGCAATGTCAACGGATCAAATTGTACTAATCCTTCTATCGATGGAAGCGATAGCCATCCGTTGTTAAGCCAAACATAGGAAGGCGTTGATCCGCCATTGAATTCATTCGTACGCAGGCCGTCGGCAACATTATACAAATAGAAATAAGGATCTTCTTTTTTTCCGCGTGCATAATCAAGCAGCGCCTTTCTTTCCACTTTGAAAAGCCCGTTATTGGTCGGCATCCAGAAAAATCCTTTGCCGTCGTCAATGAAGGCATGCACCGTCCGCATGGCAGTGAATTGCGGAACCGGTACTGGTTGCACTTTCCCTTTTTCATATAAATAAAAACCTGCCCCATAAGTGGAGACCCATACTTCGCCTTCAGGCCCCGGCACCACGGCTCTTATAGTAAAGGAGTCCAATATGGTCCGGAAAATTTTGTTCCGGGTATAGTCATACCATTTCAATCCATATTGCGTAGCCAGCAGAAATGTATCCCGCCCATATTGGACCGAAGACATAATATTAGCTGGCCGTGGTATGTTGCGGCTGTCAACTATTTCATCTTCCCGGATTTTCAGCAATACACCACCGGTTGTTACCAGCAGCGTTGTTGTGTCATATTTATCTGTATAAATAGAGGAAGCCCGCGTATCCAGATCGGAAACCTTTGTGTCTTTGCCTGTATGAATATCATAATGTCGCAACACCGCATTTTCCCCATAATAAAGAAACCGGTCATTCAGCAGGCACACCGAAGCGCCCGGGCGATGTGCCAGATGTAACCGGCGATAGCTTTCGCTTTCCCTATTATACAAATAGCGTTCACAGATCAGTTCATCCTTGCGTGTAACGGCCTGCGCGAAGAAGCCTTCGTCCCGTGCATTGTCCGCCATTTGCAGATATTGAAATCCCGGTGCCGGAATAATATACAGACCCGATATCAGCGAACCGATGTAATATTTTCGTTGCTGGGGATGATAATAAACGGTATTGATGGCAGGAATCGCCAGTTTCTGCAAGGCAATCCTGCTGATGATGGTATCGTTTTCGAGCCGCACAGCATATAAAGTAGTTCCGGCATATACATAATGCTGTTGATTCTTACTGGTACAGATAAATTTTCCCTGCTGAAAATTTTTATCTGCCGCCAGCGGACCTTCCAGCCTGATTTTTTTTTGTACCACTTTTCCGCCGTACCACAGTTTCCATTGACGGGGATTCTTAAGCGAAATAAAATATTCACCAAACATAAGCCAGCGGCTGTTCCAGAATTCGGGTTCAGTATAAATCAGTTCTCCGGTTCCGTCATGCCCGTAGTAAAGATTCCTGTCGATTACCGTGTACGATTGCCCGGACAAACCGGAAAATGCCAGCGAATAGGACAATGAGGAATGCTGATTATTCTGCCGTGGTTTGGCGTTTGCTTCCGGTGGCAGATCCGCAACCACCCGAGGTGTGGACGCCCGGGTATGGTCATCCGATTTTATCGAAAGTAATTGACCGACACCGGTAACAATAAAAACACGCTGCTGGCTATCGGTAACGGCATTGCGCATACGTTCGGTTGTGAGACCGGGTATATTACGCGCATCGAATGTTTTGAAATTTTTTCCGTCGAAACGGACGAGTCCCATCTCCGTACTCAACCAGCAATAGCCCTGTTGATCAAAATTGATATTGCTTACGCTGTTTTGCGGAAGCCCGTTTTCTGTATTGAAATGAGTGATGCGGCGATCTCTGCTTTGTGCAAACGACAGTAAGGGAAAAAAAAATAAAAGTGGCCAGCAAAGCCTTTTCATATGGCTATGCCATCGGATTGCTCCGGGAAAAACGGATGTTGCACGATTGTTTGTCAATTAAGCCATTCATTAAAAACTAAGCCTGCCGGAAAGTAATTCGTCTAGTGCTGCGTTCCATCCTGTTGCACCTGCTCTGCCGTCATTCCCAATACTGCGGGTGTTTGTATACCCAACAATCCTAAATACACGTACAGTTGTCCGCGGTGATGCACTTCGTGTTCTGTCATCAGGCGCAGCCACTTCCAGGATGGCAAGGCATGCCCACCAGGACCCGCGCACATTTTTTTCAGTGCTTCCCCCTCTATTCCCGCGATCACTTCTTTTGTCTGCCGGTGCATTTCATCGAAGTATAGCAACAGTGATGGCAGATCAGCCGCCAGTTCGGGGCCGCAACCCTTGTAGGCATTGGGGCGTCCCGCGGCTACTTCAGCAAATAAATATCTTGAGATCGCGGCGATATGACGGACCTGATCGCCTAACGTGAATTTTCCAGATGCATAGGCCCATTCGAGCCTGTCGGCAGGTATAATTGACACTAATTTACGTGTACGTAACCGTATTTTATCGAAATAAGGAAGAAAAGATGCAACAGATGTTATTTCCATACAGCTCGTTTATGTCGCCGACGTTCCTGTCAGCGGATAAGTAAAATGAATAACGTCCTCGGGTAAGCCGCCTGTTTTCTGATAAAAATTCAGCGCATGCTGATCTGGACGGTCTGCCTGTACGAAGACTTCCCGGTAGCCCTGTTGACGGCAATACTCCTGCACGGCCTTCATCAGTTGTGTACCAATGCCCTTTCGTTGCAGTTCTTCGGATACAGCCAGGTCGTATACATACACTTCCGCTGAAGTAAAATAGACCGAGTGCAGAACATGCGCGGTCAATCCGCCCACAATCTTTTCCTCCTCCTCCGCAACAATAAAAATTATGCCCGGGTTTGTCAATAAAGTATCGAGGTATTCTGCCGGAGGAACAGCGAAAGGCTTCATTTCAAAAACCTGTTCATATAGTTTTATCAGGCCGGACAATCGCGGCCGGTCATGCCGGGCAAGCTTGATGATATTCATAGTATAAAAAAACAGGGCATTGCTGCCCTGCATTTAATTTTCTCTTATTCAAGAATAAACCGCTGTACACCATTTTCTGTTGACAGGAAATAAATCCCCGCAGGACAGGATGATAAGGGTATCGAAATCAACCCCGCATTCTTCCGTTGATCAAACCACACCCGGCCAGACACATCGGCGACCCTGATCTGTTGCGTATTATCGAGGCGAAGGGAAAGATTTTTATTACGTACCGGATTATTCAGGATCAGGGCAGAACCGGCGCCGGCACGCACTGAAATAACATTGCTGTAGGTAAAACGTCCATCGTTATCCACCTGTTTGATGCGGTATTGATGACGGCCATTACCCGGCGCGCGATGAACAAACCGGTATTGCTGTTGTATTAATTCATTACCGCTGGCCTCTTTTCTTCCTAACGCCTCCCAATCACCATTTTCCAACTGATGTTCGATAACAAAATAGTCGTTGTTGGTTTCCGAAGCGGTAGCCCAGTTCAGTTCCACATCCGAACCCAGCCATTTATAAGTAAACGAAAGCCAGTTAACAGGAAGTGTAATGGAAATAGTAGCCGTGAACATCGGACTGGTAGTACCGTCTCCGAAAGCTACCGCCCATAAGCGGTTGGCGGTGCCGGTTTTACCAACGGCAACCCCATTGAGGGCCTGTGTGGTACCGGATGGCTGGGAGCTCCAGCTTGTGCCGTCCCATTTTAATATTGTTCCGGCATTCCCTACCGCCCACATATTGTTGGCATTGCTGCCGGCTATCTGGTTGAGTGTAACAACACCACCGGCAGGAGTACGGTCGGTCCAGCTTACACCGTTCCATTGAAGGATGAAGCCAGTGTTACCGGCACTGCCGCTGCCTCCTACCACCCATACATTGTTGGGGGCAGAACCCCAGATACCCCGAACTGCCGTATACCCAGCGCTCAACTGCACATCCCAGGAAGAAGCGCCCGCATTCCATCTTGCGATCACACCATTAAGACCCGAGGTACCTACCACCCAAACGTTGTTGGCATCGGTTCCCCAGATTTTTAATCCCGCAAAGTCTGCCGGCAGACCTGCCGTACGTGATGTATAAACAATCCCATTGTAATGTACGAGTTGTGGACGCGTAGGCGAACTGGCAGCTGATCCGGAAAACCACACGTTGTTGGCCGCTGTTCCCCAGATGCCGCGGATAGAGCCTCCGGCCCAGCCGGTAGTAGCCGTGACGTTCGACCAGGATGTCCCGTTGTAGTACGTAAGCTGGTTACCGGTACTTGCGCCGCCGGCCCAGATATTAGAACCATTTGCGGCCCATACGGCAAACCGCTGCGCAGACACCGCGGTGGTCATTTGCGTCCAGGTACTGCCATTCCAGACCTGCACAAAACCGTTGTTACCGGTTGCATAAGCCGTATTGGCATCAGGTGCATAAACATCAAAAAGCGTGTTCACGCCCGGTTGCGGCGTAAAAGTTGACCAGACCTGAGCCCGGAGTTGCAAAGAGAAAAAGGAAAGGAATAAAAGAGCAGGTAAAAGTTTTTTCATGTATTTGGTTTAGAGGGTGACCACAAAAATAATCTTATTGCCGCATCAGTTTGTTCTTTTTTGTACATGGCGATCCCCTCCTTCAAAAAGATTTAAAAAAAATATCTTTTTTTGTCCCCTTATGCTTTGTTAAGTTGTCACTTCGTTATAAAAACAAAATCATGAAAGAATTTCTGCTGTTATTACGAGAAAGCACGGACCTGACACAAATGACGCCGGAGGAAATGCAGGCCGATATGCAGGCGCACCTTCAATGGATGGAAGAACTCGTACAAAAGGGACACTTCAAGGCTGGTAATCCGCTGGATACCGAAGGCCGCCACATCAGGGGCGCGAACCGCCTGGTCACCGATGGCCCTTATGTGGAAAGTAAAGAATGCATAAGCGGATTTTATTTTCTGCTTGCCTCTTCACTCGAAGAAGCCACAACCATTGCATCCGGCTGTCCCGCGTTGAACAATGGAGGCATGGTGGAAATCCGTGAAGTGATCGAAACACATGCAGCAGAGGGATAATCAACTGGAAAAGCTGACCGCCCATCTTTTCCGGGAAAATGCGGGAAAGATGGCGGCTGTGCTCAGCCGCCGCTTCGGCCTGGAACAACTCGACACGATTCTCGATTGTATCCAGGACACATTCGAAGCGGCACTCGTCCGTTGGCGCTACGGCAACGTACCCGATAATCCCGCAGCCTGGCTGATGACCGTGAGCCGCCATAAACTCATCAATGCATTGCAAAGAAATGCGCGGATGAACCTGGAAGAAACGATCACGACGCAGGAAACCACAACACAACCTGACTTCGTTATCGATGAGCAGCATATACTCGACAGCCAGCTTCGCTTGTTACTCGCCTGCTGCCAGCCCGTGATATCGGAAAAAAATCAAATTATCCTCACCCTGCATATTCTCTGCGGGTTCGGGGTACCCGAAATAGCCAACGCATTGCGCATGCAACAGGAGGCGGTCAAAAAAAGCCTGACACGCAGCAAGGCTTTACTCCGGCAACAACCACTGCAACAGCTCACACAGGCCTCCCCGATCGACGGCGACCGTTTACCGCTTGTACTCACCATTCTTTATTTACTCTTCAACGAAGGTTACAAGACTACGAGAAAAGCAAAAGGCATCGATCCCGATCTTTGTTACGAAGCGATACGGTTGACGCGCATTGTATTTGACACCGTCACCATCAACCGTGAACAAACTGCCGCCTTGCTGGCGCTGCAGTTTCTCACGTTATCCAGGTTTCCGGCAAGGCTAACAGATGCAGGCGAATGGTTATCGCTCGAAGAACAAAACCGCGACTTGTGGGATCAGCGTATGATCACCGAAGGATTCTCCTATTTGCGCAAAGCCACTCAGGGCAGGCAAATCAGCCGTTATCATTTCGAAGCGCTGATTTCCTCTATTCACTGCTGCGCAAAAATGTTCCAAGACACCGATTGGCCATCCATCGTAATGCTTTACCGTCAATTGGAAGAATTGCATCCGGAAGATGCTTCACTTATCCTCAATCGCATCATTGCGGAAAGTTATTATTCGGATCCGACAGATTGCCTGCACGAATTGAACAGCACAGCTTCTCTCCATCAAATTCCCGGCTTCCTGCTCGAAGCCGCCAGAGGCCATCTCCTTCAGCGCGCGGGTTTATACGCCGACGCTGCAAACGCCTACCTGCTGGCCAAATCGCTGGCCCAGTCCCCCGTCGATCAGCGCTTCCTCGAAAAGAAAATAAAAGCATGCGGTTGACAGTACGCAGGTCTGTCAATTTTATTGCCCGGGCAATATGACGGAATAAATGGTCGTTAAGCCTTTTGTAAACTACTGCTTCGCTTTGCAGTCTATCTTTGATCCTGATCTTCAGACAAACATCACTTCGCTTTTATTTATGAAAGGAAAACAACTCCGCCGGTGTGCGCTCACACTGATGGCTATCGGAATTTTGTCTTCATACGGACAATCAAAACGACTTTCGTATGAGCAGACTTTCAAAAGTCAGCCGAATGCCATATACAAAGAGGTTCCATCTTTCGTAAAATGGTTGGGCGATGATAGTATGCTGATCAAAGAAAAAGGCAAACAGTTTATCGTGCACGTTGCCTCTGGCAACCGCAGCGCATACAATGAGCCGGCTACCCAATCCTCTGTCAGCGCTCCTAAAGACGCACAATACTATGTGCCGTCGCCATCGGGCGACCGGGCAGCGGTTATAAGAAAAAATGACCTGTATATGCGCAATCAGCAGACGGGCACAGAACAACGCATTACGCGGGACGGCAATGATTCGTTGCTGAATGGCGTTGCCTCATGGGTTTATGAAGAAGAGATCACGGGTAGAAAGACTGCCTGTGTATGGTGGAGCGAGGACGGGCGTTATCTCGCATTCATGCGTTTTGATGAATCAAATGTTCCGGTTTTCATGCTCTATCAGTCACCAGGCAAAACAGGTAACTGGCAAAAACAACGTTTCCCCCAGCCCGGCGACCACAACCCGCGGGTTCGCATCGGCATTGTGGAAGTTGCCACATCCAAAATAACCTGGGCCGATTTCAGGGAGAACGATGATCAGTATTTCGGTATCCCGTTTTTTGCCCCCGATAATCAGTTGTGGGTAAAATGGCTTAACCGTGCGCAGAACAATTTAAAACTATACGCCGTAGATCCGCTGAGCGGTAGTAAACGCGAAGTATATGATGAAAAGCAACCTACATGGGTGGCCATCGGCGAAGGCGTTAACGTTCGCTTCCTGGAAGACGGCAAACATTTCATATTGCGTTCCTATCGTTCGGGATGGCCTCATTTTTATTTACATGAGATGAACGGCCGTGAGATCAGGCAACTGACCAGTGGAGACTACAGTTGCGGATTTGTCATCAAAACAGACCCGAAGAAGAACCTGTTGTGGTTCACTGCCCGCAAAGAAAACTCTGCCCGCACTGACATCTATGAAATGAAATCAGATGGAAAAAATCTCCGTCGCGTAACGCAAGGTGACTATAATTTACAGGATGTGTATTTTTCTCCTTCCAATAAATACATCGTTGTAAAACGTTCTAATATTCATACACCCGATCAGTTGGTAGTGCTGGATTTCCAGGGAAAGACCGTACGGGAACTTGGCAATGCCAAAGGGGCCGATTTCGACAACTATGCGTTGCCCGGGAAAACCTTTAACCGCGTTAAAACTACGGATGGCAAATATGAGCTGCCCGTTGTGATCACCTACCCGATCGGGTTTGACAGCGCTAAAAAATATCCGATGATGTTGTATGTCTATGGCGGCCCCAATGCAGGCAAAGTATATGACGAATGGAATACACCGCTCGCCGATATCTGGTGGGCGCAGGAGGGCATGATACAGGTAACGGCCGACAACCGCAGCAGTGGCCATTTTGGAAAAAAAGGAATGGATGAAATTCATCGCCGGACCGGCATCATGGAAATCGAAGATTTCATGGCAGTAGGACGATGGCTTAAACAACAATCCTGGGCCGATACGTCAAAACTGGCCATTATGGGTTATAGTTTTGGCGGTTACATGACCTGTATGGCATTGACCTATGGCGCCGATGTATTCAACTACGGACTTTCACACTGGCCCAATACAAACTGGAAACTTTACGACACCCATTACACCGAACGTTACATGGATTCGCCGGAGGAAAACCCCGAAGGGTACAAGATCACTGCGGTGGAACATTACGCGCACCGCTACAAAGGTTTCCTGCGTATCGTACACGGCACGGCCGACGACAACGTTCATCCGCAACATGTATTGCAGGTTGCCGATACCTTACAGAACCTCGGAAAACACTTTGAGCTGTCGTTTTATCCCGGCCAGGGTCATGGTTTCCGGGGGGATAAGTGGCTGCACAATAAAAATGAAACAGCCCGTTTTTATTACCGCTACCTGTTAAACAAACCTATCCCTGATTTTTTAAAGTAAGTCTGTAGTTTTATACCAAAGAAAATGGCTATGGATCGCTCTTATGTGGAAGACAGGGTATTCGAAAAACAGGATTTCCGTCAGAACCGGCTACCCAGGGCGGAGTATGACAACTGCCGCTTTGTGCATTGTCAGTTCGACAACACGGATATGTCGGAAATTCATTTCGCCGATTGCCGGTTCGACCACTGCAACCTGAGCAATGCGAAACTGCTGCAAACCGCATTCAAGAACATCAAATTCAAAGATTGCAAGTTAATGGGGTTGTTGTTTGATACCTGCAGCGAGTTTTTATTTGAGGTCGACTTTGAGCATTGCACGCTGAACTTCTCCTCGTTCAGTAACAGAAAAATGAAAAAGACCTCCTGGCGCAACTGCACATTGCAGGAAGTTGATTTTACGGGGGCGGACCTCACTGCGGCCATCTTTTCACAAACGACATTATCCGGTGCCCGGTTTGAAAATACGGTATTGGAAAAAACCGATTTCCGCACAGCGACGCTGTTCTCCATCAATCCCGAGATCAATAAAATGAAAAAAGCAAGGTTCAGTGCCGGGGGTGCATTGCAGTTGCTGGATAAGTATGAGCTGGAGATAGAAGGTTGAAGGTAGAAGGCCCGACACTCCGGGCCGAAGCTTCGGCCTAAGGTAAACGGTAAAAGGGAAACTGCTTAATATTGTTGGTATTAATACCAACAATGGCGGAAGGTCCCTCAGGAGCTTCAGGGCGCGTAAGCATCCACCGTTCATCCTCTAACATTCGTGAGGACATGAAACAACAAAAAAACAGCATCCATTCGCCTATTGACTTATTCACTCCCGAGGCTTCGGGATGACGCTTCACGATTCACGATTGACGATTCACGATTCACACCATCCGTCGACTTTAACTTTTCTCTGATAACAGGCCTATTATCTTCGCCCAAACCAACAATCATGCACAAGCTTATCCTCGCTCTCGCTTTCGCGGGTGCCACTTTATCTGTCAATGCCCAGGATTCCCCGCCGGCAACAACAGACGTTCTCAAAGCAACCATCCTCAGCCCCGGCGTCAGCTACGAAAAATCGATTGGCAAAAAACATACCCTTTACGGACAGCTATATGCCAGCCCGACTATACAATACTTATATTCGAGCAGTCTCGGCAGTGAGTTCGATTTTTACCTCGACCCGGCGGCCATGGTCCAATACCGCTATTATTACAACCTGGAAAAAAGAGCCGGTAAAGAAAAATTCACAAGACTCAACAGTGGCAACTATTTTGGCGCAACCGTTCAGACTTATCTGTCAAAAGTGAGGCTCGACAGCGACCAGCTCGAAGAATCCAAACGCCGTCCGGTTACAACTATCGGCGCCATTTGGGGAATGCAACGCAACTATGCCAAACGTTTCAGTCTTGATATCAACCTCGGCGCCGGCTACCAGTTTGCGTCCGTTTTAACGGAAGACATCAACTATAATTTTGTTCGCCGTACCGAGGGCCGGTTTACACTTATTGCAGATGTAGGGATCGGTATCTGGCTGAATAAACGCTCCTGATCTTTTCCTTCGAGAGGCCGAAGAATCGGCCTCAGGAACCGCCTTCGAGCCCTTCGAGAACCTCAGGGATCTATGGCTGTTTTATTCACGATTGACGATTGACAATTGACAATTGACGATTCACCATTGACTTATTCACCATTCACGATTGACGCTTCACCAGCGCCGCCAACACGAGCACGAGCGACACCACAATACTCACCGTACGTATCGTGTGAAGTTTGTTCCACGGAATTTCAAAACTTACACGCAGTTGCTCCATATCCGCGACCGTCAGATCCGCTTTATCCAACATTTCATTCAATGGTACATTTCCCATGATCGTTACACCAAAAGCACCGACGGCATAGACCAACGCAGCCGCCAGGAACAAATAAAACTGCACACTCATGCCTCCACGGTAAGCCAGCCACGCGCTGAGTGGCAGCAGCACCACCGTTGTTACAAATGGCAGGAGGAAAAATGGATTCAGAATCGCACGATTGATGACCTGCATCGCACGCAGGTACTCACTCGCCTGCAACTTGTTAAGACCGGGATTCACCGAGCAACTGTATGCGTAAAATACGCCGGCCATCAGCGCAAGAAAAAATGCAGTGATGAAGACAATGATTTGCTGAATTGACATACTGATTTTTTAAAGACTTTTTTAATAAGAAAGACCCGGAGCCTGATGCACGTACTGTTCAGACGACAATTGCATCAACATGAACAACGCTACATCCTGCCGGGACACTTTAAGCCTGAGTCCACGTTCCTCTTCACCAAATCCGTGACGGTATTGCCCCGTTGCGGGTCCATCAGTCAATGCAGCCGGACGTACGATGGTCCAGTCCAGGTTGCTGTTCATGATATAACGCTCCTGTATTTCGTGATCGCGGTAAGCTTCGCGCAGCATCAGGCCAAACATTATATGTTTCCAGAAAAAATTCAGGTGAACACGACTATCTCCGGCGCCCAATGTTGTCTGGCAGATAAACCGGCGGACTTTATTTTTCTGCATTGCTTCGATAACATGACGCGTGCCTTCTGAGCGTATCGTTCCTTTGCGGCCTGCTCCCAATGTCGACAGCACCGCATCTTTGCCTCTTACGGCCTTCTCTACCGAAATGGCATCCATCACATCGCCACTCATCAATTGCAGATTGTGATGACGTATTTGGCGGAGAGGTTCGGGGTTGCGGGAGAATGCCGTTACACGATGCCCGAGCGAAAGCGCCTGCTTAACCACTTCGCGGCCCGTAGTGCCTGTTGCTCCGATGATCAGTAGTTCCATAAAACTTATTTTTGTTGTGATTTAATAAGTCAAAACTACCGTGGCAACAAGGGGATAAATAGTAAGATTCCGACAAAGTAATCAGGGCATCAATGTATGCTCGCGGAATGGCAGGGCAGGCTGTTTGGTAAATTCAAGCGGGGAAAAACCGGTAAACTCGCGGAAGGTTCTTATAAAATGAGATTGATCGGTATAACCGTTTTCAAATGCAACATCGGAGAGCTTATCGTAGCGGCTTTCTTTCAATTGATTCAATGATGCCTGGAAGCGGCATATTTTTGAGAACATCCTCGGCGACACACCAATGTACTGGCTGAATCGCCGCTCGAAGGTTCTTTCGGTCATGCAAAGTTCTTTATGCAGGGAACGGAGCGATTTTTCACCTTTGGAGCGCAGCAAATGGGTAACCGCATATTGCAATACGCCGTCGACTTCTTTTTTCTGCAGCGCGATCAGTTGCAACAGGTAACCGGATATCAGACCGATGTCATGATGCATCGAATCCGACTCCTGCAAACGCTCGGCCATTCGCATACCCGGTGCCACCGGCAGCAATGAAAGATCCACACAGGCATCCGTTATCTCCTGTGCGTTGAAACCGAAAACACCCCGCAGCACGTGCGGATAAAAATAAAAAACGAGCAGCGTTGATGACCCCTCCGTCACCAGATCGATCGGCCTTACTGTTTGCCCGTAAAGGAAGAACGGAGCCGTTACTTCGCGGCTTTCCCCGGCTTCCAGCGGCTTGCCGGAACGGTGAAAGATAACACCGGGACATCCGTCGGCAAAGAAGCGGAACGACTGACCTTGCCCGCCACAACGCAGCACACGGATGTATTTTACATACGGGCGCAATGCCGGTTCCGGCACATATAATTCATGATCTGGCAGGGGCGTTATCATATTCAGATTATAAAGTTAAAGAAAACGGGAGGAGACGCCGGCAAACCGGTCCGGTTTCCGCCGGAAATACAAAGCTCGGCGATGTGGCCGGAAAAAAATAGAACGGAACCGACATAGGACAAAACCCTTATCGACTTCTTGAGGTATCAATTAGCGAACCGTAGAAAAGATTGAGTAAGCGGTAAGGAGTTCATTGACACTTGTCATAAAATAGCTAAAAAAGGTGAGTGGTATTCTTTCTTCTCATTTTACATTATACCTTTATTTCATTGAAAGACACCTAAGGCTTAACGAAGAAGCTGCTAACCGCATGCATCCGCTTAAAGACGAACTATATCAAAGGTTAAGGACTGACTTTACACTTTTCGATTTTTTCCAGGATTCAGGACCCGATGGTTGCTGGTACAGGACTCTCGAAAACAGTCAGGAGTGCTGGGCTAATTCAGGCCTGTTGAAACTATTAGGTTATGCCCCTTCATTACCCGGCATACCTGAATGGTCGCAGCTCAGTGATCCGGAAGAAACCAAAGCGCTGGACAACGATCTGCGCGCATCATCCACCACAAAAAGTTTCACGCGCATCCTTCATTACCGTCACCAGACAGGCTTCCGCCTGCCGATGCAAACCACTTTATTGCCTGTGGCGGATGCAGATGGCCGCGTTGTTAAAGTACTCGGGCTTGTAAGATTATTACAGACCGGCCCTGACGCACTCGGCGAACTTTACCAGCAAAACAAACGGCTCAACGATATTCTTGCCGGCAGCAACGCCGGTACCTGGGAATGGGATGTATCCACGGACCGGCTTACCGTCAATACACAGTGGAAGATCATTGCAGGTATTGAAACAAGCGATACTTTTTCAGGAAACGACTGGCTCGCGTATATACATCCCGATGACCGCGCAAAAAGCGAAGACATCCGTCGCAAATACCTTTCCGTATCGGCGGCCTATGAATGCGAGTACCGCATCAAAAGCGCTATCGATGGATGGATATGGGTGATTGAACGCGGCCGCGTATCACAACGCGATGCGAACGGGCGGTCTTCCCGCGTATCCGGCACCTTGCAGGATATTACCGTCCGCAAGACCGCCGAACTCGCACTCATCACACTTCGCAACAGACAGGAACAAACCAATCAGGCCGCGCGCATCGGTACCTGGGAAATTGATCCCGTCAGTCTCAGCCTCACCTGGAACCAGGTGACCCGCGAAATACATGAAGTGCCAGACGAATTTGTTCCGGAGCTCAACTCCGCACTCGGCTTTTATACAGACCCCAAAAGCAAGGAAGCCATCACAACCGCTTTTGCCAAAGCAATTGAAACCGGAACGCCTTACGATCTGGAATTAAAGATCACCACATATACCGGCAAAGAAAAATGGGTAAGAGCGATCGGCGTTGCCGAAATGTCCGAAGGCAGATGTGCATGGCTTTATGGAACGTTCCAGGACATTCATGAAAGTAAAATGATACAGGTGCGGCTAAGGGAAAGCGACGAGCGGAACCGGATCTTCGTAGAACAGGCCCCGAATGCGCTCGCCATGTTTGACCGCAACATGCACTACATTGCCGCATCACAACAATGGCTGAAGGATTACAGCCTGAAAGGCCAGTCAATCATCGGCCGTTCGCATTATGAAATATTCCCCGAAATAGGAGAAAGCTGGAAAAAGATCCACCAGCTTTGCATGATGGGGGCCATCGATAAATGCGACGAAGCCAGATTCGTACGGCAGAACGGCGCCGTTCAATGGATCGCATGGGAAGTACGGCCCTGGTATATCCGCGACGGCGAAATCGGCGGCATCCTGATGTATACGGCCGATATTACCGAACGCAAACAGGTACAACAACAATTGCGCATCAACGAAGCACAACTGCGCGGCGCCTTTGAGAACTCCACTACCGGTATGGCGCTCGTTGGTCTCCGCGGCGACTGGCTAAAGGTCAATAACAGCCTTTGCAAATTCATCGGCTACAGCGCAGAAGAATTGTTACAGATTCGTTTCCAGGACATCACACATCCCGAAGACCTCGATGGTGATCTTGACCTGCTGGAAGAACTGCTCGCAGGCAAGCGCGATTATTACCGTATGGAAAAACGGTACATCCACAAACAGGGACATACCGTATGGGCGCTGCTTTCCGTCTCACTCATCCGCAGCGCCGAAGGACAACCACTGCACTTTGTATCGCAGATCAATGATATCACCGACGAGAAAAAACTCGCACAACTTCGTCTCGCGATTCAAGATCAGGCTTATAGTTTTATCGCGCATGAACTGCATGAAAACTTTGCACAAACTTTAGCCGCCACACGCATGTTCATCGAGTTATCGATGGATGGCAACCAGGACAGGCAAACATTTTTACAAAAAAGCCTTGAGAACATCGAGACGCTTACACAACAGATACAGGCGCTCACACAAACCATTGCTCCTACCACACTGATCAACGAAGACTATTTCAGCCTCATCGGCGACCTGGTGGAAAACTATACCGGGCAGGCAGGCATGAAGATCCGTTACGACTTTGATCCCGATGTCAGTTCCGCCGATCCGGCAACAGGTTTTCATCTTTTCCGCATCCTGGAAAACCAACTGAAATCGGCAGCCAGGCGGCAGGCGCAGAAAGTATCGATCATCATCAGTAAAGGACAACTGCTGCACATTAGCGTAAGCGATGATGGCATAGACCATTCCGAACATGATACGGAACTGCTTATGTTGCAGGACGATATTATCACACGCGTGGAACTGGTAAAAGGAAAAGTGAAAAAGCTCGGCCGCGCTGGCGACCTGCAGATACTGTCACTGGACATTCCCTGTTAAACATTTTCCGTCATTATCATTATTCCGAGGATTATTTACCTGTATCTTTGTGCCGCTTTGTACAGGATAGTCGCTATCATATTGCTCCTTTCATTCACCGCCCAGACCTTCATGCGGGGCGTTTACTTCCTTGACTATTATACCAACCGCATGGCTTACGCCAAAGATTGCGTCAACAAGGCCAGACCACAGCTTCATTGCGACGGTAAATGTCAGTTGATGCAAAAGATCAAGGCGCAAGAAAAGAAAGAGCAGGAAAACCAGGAGAAAAAAGCAGAACTCAAAGTTCCTTTACTCGTACTCTCCTCCCGTTCCTTCTATCACACCGGCGAATTGAAAACAACCAACAACACTACCGGCGAATATGCTGTATTCCAGGTAGCGGCTACTGTTGATCAACCGTCTTCTTTCTTTCATCCTCCCGCTGCCTAGTGTTCATTTTTATCCATGTGCATCCGGTTTGTCCGACCGGCTATGCCGACGTGTATTTATCTCTGAACACTAATTAATATTTCCATGAAAAAATATGTTTTCATGGCCAGCGTGGCCATGCTCTTCATCGTATCCTGTAAGAAAGATGTAAACGACACATCTGATGAAAGTGAATTGGTTCCTCTTTCCGTTGAATTTGACAATATCGTTGGGGGACAAAATCTCTTTCTCAACACCGTTACCTACACCAATGGGGCGGGAGAAGACTTCAACGTAAGTATGTTCCAATACTTTATCAGCAATATCAGCCTTCGTCGTGCCGATGGCACCGAATATGTAGTAAACCAGGACAGCAGCTATTTTCTCATTCGTGAAAGCGATGCCGCTACGCGTTTCGCCAGGGTAAAAGTACCGGAAGGCGATTACAGGCAGCTCAGCTTTATACTCGGTGTTGACAGCCTGCGCAGCACCATGGACATTACCAAACGTACCGGCGTGCTCGACCCCTCAGGCGGTATGGAAGACGGCATGTACTGGGGCTGGAACAGCGGATATATTTTCGTAAAGTTTGAAGGCATTTCCCCCTCTGCCCCCGTTGATCCATCCGGGCAGCGAAAGTTCCGTTATCATATCGGCGGATTCGGAGGCTACTCTGCTCCAACGATCAACAACATCAAAAAAATTACGATCGACCTTTCTGCCTCCGGCATTGCCCGGCCGCGCAAAGGACGTAATGCCAATATTCACCTGATGGTAGACCTGCTGAAAATCTTCAACAATTCCAATAACCTTAGTATTGCCACCAATCCAACGGTAATGTTTAGTGATTTCAGCACCAATATCGCCAATAATTATACGGCCATGTTCTATCATGACCATACTGAAAACTGATCGCCATTTTTCAATCAAATAAGCTAATTATGAGCAAGCGATTCTGGCTTTTCAGCGTTGGTTTTATTATTCTTGTTTCATGCAGCAAGGATATCGTTGACCAGTTTGAAGGCTTCCGGAAACCCTCGCATTTTCCTGAACCTTCTTACGCGCTGAACAACAATCCCATTACCAAAGAAGGCTTTGAACTCGGCAGAAAACTGTTCTATGAGCCCCGCCTTTCAAGAAACAATACCATTTCCTGCGGTAGCTGTCATATCCAGTCATCTGCCTTTACACAACATGGCCACGATGTAAGTCATGGTATCGACGACCGGTTGGGAAAACGCAATTCACCACCTATTATGAACCTTGCGTGGAGCCCTTCGTTTATGTGGGATGGTGGCGTATTCGATCTCGACCTGCAACCCATTGCGCCCATCACGGCCCATGAAGAAATGGATGAAAGCGTAGCCAATGTTCTTCAGAAACTGAAAGCACACCCCGATTATCCGAAGCTTTTCAAAAAGGCATTTGGTTCCGAAGAAATCACAACGGCAAGAATGATGAAAGCTCTTTCGCAATTCATGATCCTTTGTGTAAGCGCCAATGCAAAGTATGATCGCGTAAAGCAGGGAAAAGAAATCTTTACGGCAGATGAACAAGCCGGCTACACGGTTTTTCAGCAAAAATGCAGCAATTGTCACGCTGAACCGTTGCTCACGGATTTCTCCTTCCGCAACAACGGCATTGCCATCGGCACCAACAATGACGAAGGACGTTATCTCGTGACGCTGAATCCTGCCGATAAATACAAGTTTAAAGTACCAAGCCTCCGTAACTTGTCGTACACGGCTCCTTACATGCACGACGGCAGGTTTTATACGCTGGATGCCGTGATCGATCATTACCGCAGCCGGGTGCAGAACACACCCAACCTCGATCCCTCATTGCAACCCGGGCAAGGCATTGCCATCAGCGATGACGAGAAAACAAAGCTGATCGCATTTCTCAAAACATTAGACGATAAAGATTTTATCACCAACCGGCTCCTGTCGGAGCAATAGATTATGAAAAATATATTATTACCCGCCATACTGTTGTGCTTGTTATACGCCTGCGGCAATGAACCCGCCAAAACAGACCACTCAAAACATAACATGCCGCAGAGCGCTTCGTCCGGGTATTGCGATAGCATCAACAACGGACTGATCAAAGACGATACGCTCAAAGGAAGTCCGCAACGCACCGCCATGGCAACTGTCGGCGGCGTGCACGTACACATCGTTTATCATTCTCCCGGCGTGCGTGGCCGCGTGATCTGGGGCGGACTGGTTCCCTATGACCAGGTTTGGGTGGCCGGCGCTCATCAGGCTACAACCATTCAACTGAATGGCCCGGTGAAAATAAATGAACAAGCATTACCCGCAGGTACTTATGCTTTCTTCATCATACCCGGCCGCGATCAATGGATTGCTATATTCAACAGCCGGCATGAACAACATTTAACGGATGAATACAATCCCAAAGAAGATGTGTTACGCTTCAATGTAACGCCCGAAGACCACGAAGAAACGCCGCGGCTCACCTACGCCGTAGACCGTGTGGATGATCAGTCCGGCGCTATTACTTTTCTCTGGGAGAAAAAACATATTCATATTCCTTTCACTTCAATTGCTACAAAATGATAAAATCTGCGGGAACAGCATTTTTGCTGTTGTTTATTTCCCTGTCGTCTTATGCCTGCGATATCTGCGGCAGTGGCGGTGGCGGATCATACATGGGCCTGTGGCCTTCGTTCAAAAAAAGATTCATCGGCTTGCGCTTTCAGCAAAATGGCCTGCGCGATCATCTTGGTCCAGGTGGCAGTATCACTTATTTAACTACCAAAGAAACCTATCGCGTGGCGGAGGTATGGGGTGCCGTAAACTTTGGACAACGATTCCGCGTGGCGGCTTTTGTTCCGTATAATTTTATTGAAAGAAAAAACCAGGAAGGCACCACTTCCCGCAACGGCATCGGAGATGTGAGCATGGTGGGTTATTACCGGTTGCTTAATCACCAGCAAGCTGTTGGCGATAAATTGCTGGAGCAAAATCTCTGGATCGGTGCGGGCTTCAAATTACCGACCGGACAATACAATAAAGAAGAAAAGAATATCGAACAGGCCGGACAGAATACATTTCAACTTGGCACGGGCAGCATGGATTTTTCCGCTCACCTGATGTATGATATCAAATTCGGTAAAGCCGGATTAAATGTTAACTCGTCTTATAAGATCAACAACTACAACCAGGCTGATTACCGGTATGGAAACAAGTTCACCCTGAACAGTCTGCTTTATTATCAGGCGGTGAAAACATCGAAGCTGGTCGTATCACCCAATGCGGGTCTGTTGTATGAAACATCGCAGAAGGACCACAACACGCGGGAACTGGAAGTATTCGCAACCGGCGGTCATTCATTGATGGGAACGGTGGGAACAGAATTTGCAGCCGGCAACATAGGCATAGGTGCTAATTATCAGCATCCGCTCAGTCAGCAATTAGGTGAGGGGAAAGTGCGCGCGCGCGACCGTTGCATGGTATATGTGAGTTACTCTTTTTAATATAAAATAAAAATCCCTCCCCAAACTCAAGGGGAGGGAATCGTAGTGAACGGATCATCGCCTCTGTAGCTATCGCCGTGGTTTACGCACGGTTGTTGTCTTTGTTGTTTTTACTTTGCGCGGACCAACACCCTGTCTTGTGGTGGTGGTTCTTTGCGTCACGCGTCCCTGTGTGTTATGCGTGCGGCCGTTGTTAATAGTAGTTGTACGGCGTGTGCTGCGATAACGGGTAACGGAAGCCTGATGACGATTATATACGGTTACCGATGTTACGCGCACTGGTCTGTAAATGCGTGGCGCACGTACAATACGGTGTGTGCGCACTACCACATATCGCGGGCGATAGGGTGCATAACGAACATAGAATACCGAATGACGCACCGGTCTCCAGGGACGCCACCACATCGGACGCGCACGCCATGTCCAGGGTGATGTCCAGATTACATAGGCAGGTGCATACACAAATCTTACTGAAGGCCAGAACCAAACATTTACGATAATGCCTGTACCTTCTTCCATCACCGCAGGTCCGTGCGCATAGCGCGTACCGCCGGAGAGGAAGGAAGTTGAGTTGCCATCGTCTTCGGGTTCCACGATCTTTTCTTCCCCATAAAGATCCTCGTCGCCAACGATCTGGATGACGGCGGTATTCTCGCCCGTCTTTTCCAGTTCTATCACGGCCACGTCCTGGCTTTCCGAGGCCGAGATCGTAGCCTGTAGTACAATCGTATGCACATCTCCGTCGCGGTGATCGATCACGCGGATGTAATCGATATCGCCGTCGCCGTTGAGGTCGAGGTTGTTAACGTTATTGCCTTCGGTATTGAGGGCTTTTTCAAATGCTTCGGGTGAAGCGGAGTTTTTGAAGAGATCGAGCGCCGCCTCAAGACTGAAGTTGTCTCCGGGTAACCCGGTTGAATCGGTCTGTGCCATAACCGGCATTGCCGCCAGGGAAAAGCACAGCGCCATTAAATATTTCGCTTTCATAACAGGCTTATTTCCTATAAGACTCAAAAAAAATGTCCGGGTTTAGCCGGACATTTAAAAAAGCTTTGGGGAAGCAATTACCATTCTGCAATTACAGTTACGCCGCCTTTGGGTTTATCGCCCAGCTTGGTTACGATTTTCGCATTCAGCGGAAGCAGGATATCTACGCGCGAACCGAATTTGATGAATCCCATTTCATCATTCTGGCGCACCTGCTGGCCAGGCTGCACGTAATTGACAATACGTTTGGCGAGTGCACCGGCAATCTGCTTGGTCAGCACTTCTTTATTTCCTTTGCGGTAAACGACCGTGTGGCGTTCATTTTCCGTCGATGATTTGGGGTGCCAGGCTACGAGGTACTTGCCTTTGTGGTATTCACTGTACACTACTTCACCGGTCACGGGATTGCGGTTAACGTGTACATTCAATGGGCTCATGAAAATAGAAACCTGTATGCGGCGGTCATTGAAATATTCATCTGCCTGCACTTCCTCGATCACCACCACCTTACCATCGCAGGGTGCCACGATATAGTTTTCACCAACGGTATAGGTGCGTTTGGGAATGCGGAAAAACGAAATAATGAAAATGAGCAAGCCCAGTGTGGCGATAAAGATCAGCGTGCTGATCACGGGCGCCTGGAAACTGAGCAGGTAAAAGGAAAGCAGGTTGATAACAGCAAACACGATGGCAGTGATGGCGATTGTGGCTGAACCTTCTTTGTGAATCGTCATTGTTTTTAAATTGAGGTGCAAAGATAGTGGAATGTGTTTTTCAGCGTTAGGCTGCCGGGTTAACGAATAAATAGCCAATAGGCCAGCCAGCAGCAGGGTGTTGCGATCAGCAATGAATCGAACCGGTCAAGAAAACCACCGTGCCCGGGCATCATGTTGCCGCTGTCTTTCACGCCGGCTTTCCGTTTCAACAAAGATTCCAGCAAATCGCCGAACGTTCCGGAGATTGCGGCCACTGCCGATAATACAAGCAGACCGGGGTAAAGCGCATTTAAATAGTCGCGGTAAAAAAGGAGCGGGAACAAAAAGCTGATGGCCAGTACTGCCAGCACCATGCCGCCAATCGTTCCTTCCCAGGTTTTTTTCGGAGAAATGGACGTCAGCGGTGTGCGGCCTATGAATGACCCCACGAGATAAGCCATGGTATCATTCACCCAGATGGAAAGAATGAGTACGACCGGAATGAAAAAGGCCGCGATACTGATCATCAGTCCGGGTTTTACCATCAGCCAGGTATCATACAGATCCAACATCAACCCCCAGCTTAATGAAATATACAACCAGCCGAGTGCCGCCATACCAAAGGCTTTTACCTGCAATCTTCTTTCTCTGAAGATGCCAATGACCAGCAATACAAATCCCGCAATCGTCAGCGGTAACGATGCATTGTCGCGGATGCTGTATCCCGCTATATCGTATTGTTCTGCTGCAAACATTAACATGCCGCCAAAACCCAGCAGCATGAAGCCGAGTTTGGTGTAGGGATGAAATTCTACCTGTCGTATCCGCTCAACCAGGCGCAGGTATTCATGCCAGCAACCAAAATGTATGATGGTAAATAAGAATAAAAAACTCCATGCATTCCAAAGCAGACCAGCGATCATGATGCCGGCGAAGCTGAGTCCTGAAATGGCGCGGGTTGTAAATGTTTGCCAGTTGAATGCCATGTAGTTGTTTTAAGCGGGCAGCTCTCCGGCCGTTGATGCCGGTTGAGGTGTTTTATTCCGTAAACGCATCAGCAATATCACTACTACCGGAATAGCCAGCAGTCCCCAATAGCTGCCACCGTTGTCCTGCATGATCACGTCCATCGGTTTGCCTTGCGTTTTCATATAATAGACCACGCTGATGGCGATGGCATTGTTGACGAAATGCGCCAGCACACAAAGCCAGAGCCGTCCGGTGTATTGAAAGATCAGGCCCAGCACGATACCGAGGAAGAGGCGGGAGAAAAATCCGAAACCCGACAAATGCACGAGGCTGAATAAAATGCTCACCACGATGATGGCCACCCAGGGCTTGCCGGTGGAACGTGTCAGGAACTGTTGCAGACCAGCGCGGAACAGCGCTTCTTCGCACAAGGCCGGCAGGAAGCCCATGACCACCAGGGAGAAAATAAAGTCGCCGGGACTGTTCAATCCCATGATCGCAGCTACCTGGTCGTTGTAGCTGTTTTCCAGTTTCACGAAATATTCCCGCCAGGAAGCCGGGTAAGGCAGTTCATGCCCTACAAAGCCTAATCCGGACGAAGCGGCGAGGCCGGCCAGCATAATCAGGACAACAAGCGCGGCCTGCTGCGGCATGATCGGGCCGCGGAAGCCCAGCAATTTCAGCGGTTTGCGGTGTAAAAACCAGGCGGTGGCAATGGCGGGCAGCAAAAAACCCATCACGGCGTAAAGTGCCTGCACCATTTTGGAGGCGGTGCTGTGCGCCGGATCTTTCATGCCTTTAATGATATCCACTTCAGGCACAAGGGCTTGCCACGCCAGATTGCCGAGTGTGGCGGCAAAAGCCGCTCCGGCGATCGCAAAGCAGATCAACATTAAGAAGCCGGCGAGCCACGAAATACCTTTTGCATCCTGATCCATAAACTTCGGTGATAAGTGTGTAAATTTGCAGGCACGAAAATAGAGGAGTGCGGGCAGATGTCCAAAGTAAAGCGCCCGCGTAGGATTATGGTAAAGATCGGTAACATTACATTCAACGAGTTTCCCCTGCTGCTGGCGCCCATGGAAGATGTGAGCGACCCGCCTTTCCGCGCCGTCTGCAAAGACAACGGAGCAGACCTCATGTACACGGAATTCATCAGCAGTGAAGGACTCATCCGCGACGCCATCAAGAGCCGTCGCAAGCTCGATATCTTTGATTATGAGCGCCCCGTGGGCATTCAGATTTTCGGCGGCGACGAGGAAAGCCTGTCGCTGGCCGCCAAGATCGTGGAAGTGACCAACCCGGACCTGCTCGATATCAACTTCGGCTGCCCCGTAAAAAAAGTAGCCCTCCGCGGAGCCGGCGCCGGTGTGCTCAAAGACATCGACCTCATGGTACGCCTTACCGATGCCGTGGTAAAGTCTACCAACCTGCCCGTAACCGTAAAGACCCGCCTCGGCTGGGACGATAATACCCGCAACATTGAAGAAGTGGCAGAGCGCCTGCAGGATGTGGGCATCAAAGCCCTCGCCATTCACGGCCGCACCCGCACGCAGATGTACAAAGGCGAAGCCGACTGGTCACTTATCGGTAAAGTAAAGAACAACCCACGCATTCATATTCCCATTTTCGGTAACGGTGATATCGACAGCCCTGAAAAAGCCGTTGAATATAAAAACCGTTATGGCGTCGACGGCATCATGATCGGCCGCGCCGCAATCGGTTATCCGTGGATCTTCCGCGAGATCCATCATTTCATAAAAACCGGACAGCACCACACACCACCTACCATCACCGAACGCATCAGCGTGGTACGCAAACACCTGAAGAAAAGCGTTGAATGGAAAAATCCTGTGGTGGGCATCAACGAAATGCGCCGTCACTACGCCAACTATCTCAAAGGCCTGCCCAATATAAAAGAATACCGCAACCGCCTCGTGACCCTGAAAACGGAAGAAGAGATCAATGCGGTACTGGATGAAATAGCCGTGAAATATGAAGGGTATGAGATCGAGAAAACACCGATCGAACTAATCAATTATCATGAAAAATGTCCGGTATAAACCCGGGCACCCTGCGCTTTAATTTTTACCATGAATCAATCCACGCTGCCCGGTACAGCTGTGTATGCTGCACTGCTGCAACAATACGAAGCCATTGGTAACAAACTGAATGCACGTCTGCGCCTGCTGAGCTTCCTGCGTTTTTTTCTCTTTTGTCTTTTTATTTTTCTTGGCTATAAATCCATGCGCACCGGCGATACCGCCTTCATCATCGGTACCGTTGCATCGATCCTGGCCTTTCTTATTCTTGTAAGAATATACGACAGGCTCGACATGCGCACATCTTTTTATAAAGCATTGGTGCGGTTGAATAAAAATGAAAAAGAATTCCTGGAAGGCGCACCCTCCGTTTACGAAAGCGGCGCGTCTTACACCGATCCGCAGCATTCATATTCCTACGACCTAGATCTGTTTGGCGAACGCGGATTATATGCCTACCTCAACCGTTGCAGTACGGCCTTCGGCCGCGATGCGCTGGCGCAATTATTATTACACCCCGATACGGCCAACATTCCCGGGCGGCAGGAAGCCATTCAGGAGTTAGCACAAAAGCTTGAATTCCGTCAGCACCTGCAGGCCTATGGAAGCATTCACGAAACAAAAGAAAAAGAATTACGCGAACTCAAAGCCTGGTTGAAATCACCGGATGGCTTCCGCAATAAAATTGCCTACTACCTGCTGATGGTCTTTCCGCTGGCGCTACTGAGCAGCATGGTTTATGGTATTGTCACCGGCAGCGACAAAGCATTTGATGTGCTATATGTGCTCTTTATTGTGAACCTGCTGATCTCTTTCGGATTTGGCAGACGCATTGCTGCACATCTTTCCGTTTCTACTTCGGTCAATAAATTATTGCAGCAATACGCCGGCCAGTTGCAGCAGATCGAAACACAGCAATTCAACGCGCCGCTGCTGCAACAGATGCAGCAGCGCATCACCACCGAAGGGCGCACGGCTTCGCAGTCTATCGCGCGGCTGGCCTCCTTGTTCAATTACCTGGAAACGGTGGTGAACCTCCTGGTAAGCATCCTGCTCAATGGATTGTTTCAGTTTCATGTGCATGTATTGTATAACCTGGAAAAATGGAAGCGCAAACAAGGTGCGCAGGTAGAAGACTGGTTGAATTTATTGGGAGAAATGGAAGCGCTGAACAGTCTTGCAAATCTCGCTTATAACAATCCTTCTTTCTGTAAACCCGAACTGAGTAAAACGCCAAAGCTGATTGCCAATGATCTCGGACATCCGCTGATCCGCGAAGAGAAACGCGTCAACAACAGCATTTCCTTTGATGGCCAGCAGTTCGTGATCCTCACGGGCTCCAATATGTCGGGGAAAAGCACTTTCCTGCGCACAGTCGGCATCAACCTGGTGCTGGCGCGTACAGGCAGTATGGTGTGTGCGCGCAATTTTGTTTTTTATCCGTTTGATGTATATGTGAGCATGCGCATCACGGATTCATTGCAGGACAGCGAATCCTTTTTCTACGCAGAATTGAAAAGGCTGCAAACGATCATTCAGCATCTTGAGCAGGGGCAACCGACTTTTATTTTGCTGGATGAGATATTGCGCGGCACCAACAGCAATGACAAGCGGAATGGCACGATCGGTCTTATCCGCAAACTGGCGGGTATGCGTGCATTCGGCATCATTGCCACACACGACGTAATTGTGGCAGAGCTGATCCGCGAGTACCCGGAATATATAGCGAATAATTGTTTCGAAGCGGAAATAAAAAACGACGAACTGTTATTCGACTATCGCCTCAAGCAAGGCGTGTGTACGAAACTCAGTGCGTCGTTCCTTATGAAAAAAATGGGTGTAATAGAAGGGGATCAGTGAGAAGACACCATCTTCAGACCGACAATCGATCCGACGAGTGTGCAGAGAAAAAGAATCCGCAGAAAACTATACGGCTCCTTGAATACAAAAATGCCGATCAATACGGTGCCTACGGCGCCGATGCCTGTCCATACTGCATAAGCTGTACCTAACGGAATCTCCAGGGAAGCTTTATAAAGTAAATACATACTCAGGCCCAGGCAAATGAAAAAGCCGGTCATCCATAAAGTTGTATTGGTATCTGCTTCACGTGCCTTACCGAGGCAGGTGGCAAATCCCACTTCAAATATTCCCGCGATAATCAGTAAAATCCAACTCATACGCTATGTTTTAATGATAAAAAAATAGCCGGAAGACGGAAGAAACCGATTTTCATCTTTCCTTTCGCCTTACCGGCAATATAGTAACACAATAATCAGGCCCGGACTACTCTGCCAATGCCTTGTGTATCTCCGGCCCCGTTGGTGAAATGCCGGGAGGGAAATAATACAACAGTTCTCCTTTTTCGTCTACCAGGTACTTGGAAAAATTCCACTCGGGTGCCGTGTCGTTCCATCCGTTTTGCTTCGGATCCGTGAGCCACTGAAATACCGGATTCTGCGATTGGCCGGGAACAACCACGCTCTTCTTCATCAGCGGAAACGTAACGCCAAAATTGCGCTGGCAGAACTGTGCGATATCTTCATCCGATCCCTTCTCCTGTTCTTTAAAATCATTGGCCGGAAACCCGATGATCACCAGCTTGTCTTTTTGTTCTTCATACAGTTTCTGCAGATCGGCATATTGCGGCGTGTAACCACAATCCGATGCCGTGTTGACCAGCAATACTTTTTTCCCTTTCAGCGTGCTGAAATCAAACTCCTGCTGATCGTTGCCGGTAAACTTCAATGAGTAAAATGATACTGCTGCCTGTTGGGCATGTTCTGACGTGTGCATTTTCTTTTTGTTTTTGGTAAAGAACATCAGCGCCGGATAGATGGCCTTCATGATCTTTTGTCTTGTTGTCATACCTGTTGAATGTCTGTTTACGATCATAACATATGCAGCGAAAACAAGCGTCAGCATCAATACTACAACGAAAATCCTTTTTAGTTTACGCATGCACGGTTATTTTACATTAAAATAAAATTAGAATACGATTAGCCCACTAACCATTTCAACAATTTCAATTTCCCTTTGAACGGGGGATATTTCATTGGCGGATCAAACCAGGTGGGGGTGCGCAACACACCTTTCCGGTGACTGAATATATCAAAGCTATGATGGCCATGATAAGCGCCGATGCCGCTGTTGCCTCTTCCACCAAAAGGCAGATGATGATTGGTGGCGTGCAGGCTGCTGTTATTGATACACGCATTGCCCGAAGGCACATCCTGCAACCATTGCGCTGCTTTGTTTTTGTCCGATGTATAAACATAGAATGCAAGCGGATCGGGATGCTTCGCAATGATGTCGCGTGCTTCTTTCTTATCGTTAAATCCGATAACCGGTAACACAGGGCCAAATATTTCTTCTTCCATTACGGAAGCACCTGTTGAAATATCCGTCAGCAGTGTTGGTTCGATATAAAGTGTATCGCGGTTTTGTTTACCGCCATGCAACAGTTTTCCCTGTTGCAGATAACCACTGATGCGATCGTACTGGCGATGATTGATGATGCGTCCGTACTCGTGACTTTGTTCGGGGTTATCGGAGAAAAATGTTTTCAATGCCTTCTTCATTTCCCCCACCCATTTATCTTTTACCGATTCGTGGATCAATACATAATCCACGGCGATGCACATCTGCCCGGCGTTGGAAAACTTGGTCATGGCGATGCGGCGCGCTGCCACTTTTAAATCGGCATCCGCTTCGATCACACAGGGGCTTTTGCCGCCGAGTTCCAAAGTAACCGGCACCAGTTTTTCAGCCGCCATTTTATACACTTGTTTGCCAACGGCCGTGCTGCCGGTGTAGAATACATGATCGAAACGGAAATTATTCATCATGGCCGGCACTACGTCCGCACCATCACCTTCGGTATAAAGAATATAAGAAGGATCAAAAAAATCCGTGATCATTTTTTTCATGACCGCAGCAGTGGCAGGCGCAAACTCGCTTGCTTTCAGTACTACACAATTGCCCGCAGCGATGGCGCCCACCAAAGGCGTGAGCAATAACTGCAACGGATAATTCCATGGAGCCACAATCAATACAACGCCTAATGGTTCCGCCTGAATGCTGCTGCCCGAGGGAAGATTGAGGAGGTTGGTGCCGACCTTCTGCGGTTCCATCCATTCGCGGAGATGGCTGATGGCATACTTAATCTCATTGAGTAAAAAACCGGTCTCTGTTACCCATGCCTCTTCCGGACTTTTGTGCAGGTCCTGGTACAATGCTGCCTGCAGCGCATCCTCATGTGTTTGCACGGCTTTCTTCAGCGCCTGCAATTGCCGGCGGCGAAAAGCATAAGGGCGCGTGTGGCCTGCATTGAAATAATCACGCAGTTGCTGAAGCGAAGCGATACTGGCCATTTTCAGGTAATTTTATCCCAAATTACCGTTTATAAGGCAAACCATCACGGCATGACTGACGAATACTATATGAATCTTGCACTCCGGGAAGCGGAGCGGGCTTTTGAGGAAGATGAGATACCCGTGGGTGCCATCGTTGTATTACAAAACAAAGTGATCGCGCGCGGTTATAACATGACCGAAAAGCTCAATGATCCAACTGCGCATGCCGAGATCATTGCACTTACCTCTGCCTTCAGTCATCTCGGCGGCAAGTATGTCCCTGATGCTACGTTGTACGTTACCGTGGAGCCCTGTGTGATGTGTGCCGGTGCGCTCTATTGGAGCAAGATCGGTCGTGTGGTCTGGGGAGCCGATGATGAAAAAAATGGCTTCCAGCGATTACACGCCCCCGTGTCACCTTTCCATCCCAAAACAGCATTGACCAATGGCATTCTCAGCCATGAGTGTGCGGCGTTGATGAAGGCGTTTTTCCGGAATAAGAGATAGGGTGAATAGTGAATGGTCAATAGTGAATAAAAACTGCTTTCGTAAACAACTCATTCACTATTGACCATTGACCATTCACTATTGCACCTTCACATAAGCCACTTTCGGTGCTGGCAATCGCAGCCCATTTTCATTTAAAATATCGATCTCGAGTTTAATAACCGTGCCGCTGGCAGCGGTGGGAATGGTATACGGTATCAGCAAAGTATCCAGTCGCTTGGATTGTGAAAATGCCGATGCATACGGATAAACCGCCACCTGCGTGCGCGTACCCGCTCCGATCGTATTATAAAACTGGATCTCTTTTACCGGGCTTTGTGAAAAGTATTGCAGTTCTGTACGGATAGTGGCACCTGCCGCAAAAGCGTTAGCCGTGGCTGCACTTGTGCCCAGGTTCACCGGAGGAGTAGGCACTACATTTTGCAAAGTATTGGTACTAACCGGCGCATAGCCCAGGCCGGTCGGTGAAGCGTTATCTCTGATAAAATCATGACGCTTGTCGCAGGCAGCAAGTGCCAGTATCGCGATAAGAAAAGGGAAATATTTTTTCATAAAAAATATTTAATTAAAAAGTAAAAAATCAAAAGTCAAAAAGCAATCCTACATCACGCAGCTCAACTACTTATTACTTTAAACTTATAACTTAATACTTTTTTGAATTTTGACTTTTAAATTTTGAATTAGTTACTCATCCCACCACACTTTCGTCGTCAGCGTTTTCAACGCCGCCTGTGCATTCGGATTTCTATTGACTTCATCTAATGGATAAAGCGCACGGCGGATAAACTGACCCCCCATAGCCGCATCCTGGTTGAGTGGAAGTGCCACACCCGGATACAAAGTGGTGCTGTAGTCGTAGCGGCGCATATCGGTCCATGCTTCCGGATTCAGGAAAAGTGCCACATGTTTTTCACGCATGATCAGCTCCAGGCGCAGTGCGGCCGCGCTCGAACGCACCTGCGGAAGATTAACATACGTTTTCCCCTTAATGCCATTGGGTGTGGTGAGCAGTGTATCGTACCCGAGATAACGGAGATTGGCAACAATGCCTTCCATATAAGCCGCATAGGCTGCCGGCGTAGATCCTGTTGATGTTTGCGTGCCGCCATTGGCAAGAAAAAGCGCTTCCGCTTCCATCAGCTTTTGTTCGAAATAAGAACCCATCAACAGCGGAGCAATACGACGGCCGTAGAACGTTACGTCGGTCAGGTTTACGTTGTTGCTTACATTGCCTGCACCATTGGGAATGCCGGTATACACGCCTGTCCCGCTTTTAAATATCAATGTATCGATACGCGGATCAAATAACCCGGGATAGGTAATGCCGGTGAGTGCATCCACAAATCGCTTGGATGGCCCGATGGTAAACACCTGGCTGCCCGATATACGTCCTGATACCTGAATGAACCACGGATTGTTGTTGCGGTCGCTGTAAACGACCTGGTAAGGTTTGGATGACGAAGTGAACGCATTGCCCAACGCCGTAAGCGCATTACTGGTAGCGGCGGCCACTCCTTTTTTGGTCGTGTGCATGTACAACCTTGCTTTCAGGAACCAGGCGGTTTGCGTCCAACTGGCCATCGTGCCACCATAGATGAGGTCATCCACGCCGGGTCTTACCGTAGCAGGATTGGTTTGCCCTATCTCGGTAATCGCAGAGTCGAGGTATTTGTGCATGAAATCATAGATCGACTGCTGGTTTTCGTAGGCAGGATACAGTTGCGCCGGTGCATTGAATGCTTCGGTTAATGGTATTTCGCCCCAGGTATCTGTTGCCAGCGCAAGGTTGGTAACAAACAGAATACGCGCAATGGCGCGGTAATGTGGCGAGCCTTGTTCGCGCGCGAGGTCCAGCAATATTTTGGCATTGGTCAAACCATTCTGATAGATACCTGCGTAAGCAGCAGATATCCTTACATCGCGGTGCTGGTCATCGTTGATGGGGCCGCTGGTATAGGCCGCCATCTGCTGGCTGAACATCGACGTGATATACGCCACATTGGTATGATTGGCAGCCGTGGCTGTTTCTACAGCAGGCAGCAGGGTATTGAGGGTTACAAAAGGAGGTCGGTTAGGATTGGTATTCACATCTCCCTTTTCCACGAATTTTTTACAACCCGGTAGTATCCCTGTCATTGCAACGGCCAATAGCAGTATTGTATTTTTTTTCATGACAGTTTAATTAAAAGGTGAGGTTGAGGTTAAAGATCACGGAGCTGTAGTTCGGAATATTACTTCCGGTAAAGCCATATACGTTGTAGCCTGCATTGAATGCGGTACTTCCCGGATCGTAACCGGAGTACGGAGTCCATAGAATGAAGTTGCTGGCCGTTACGCCAACAGAAGCACCTTTCACTACTTTAGTGCGTTCCATCCATTTTTTCGGTACTTCGTAGCTCAGGTTCACATTGCGGAGCCGGAACCAGCTCGCGTCCTGCAAGATCACATCGGTGATGTTATTGAAGGCATTTGTGTTGCGGTAGAAGTTGTGATCGAGAATAACCGGTATATCATTCGGACGGCCATCGGAGATTTTCACGCCGTCAAAGATCACCTGCTGATAACGGTTCTCGGTTATTTTCAGTACACCATTACGGATGGCATTCCGCATTGTTACGTCAAATACATCACCACCTTTGCGGTATTCAAATAAAGCGGAAAGCGAAATGCCTTTCCATGTAATTGTATTATTGATACTGCCGATCCAGTCGGGCATGGAGTTACCGGCCTTTACAAACTGCGGTGTAAAGTCGGGAAAGCCCTGCGCGTTGATCAGCAATTGTCCCTGATCATTGCGGCGGTAAGCGGTTCCGTAAAGATCACCGGCCGAACCACCCACGGTAAGTTTGTTGAGAATACGGCCTTCGTCGTAAAAAGCAATTTCGGAAATGCCTTCTTTGATCGAAAGCACTTTGCTTCTGTTCTGGAACCAGTTTACCACAAAATTCCATTGGAAATCGCGCTGACGTACAGGCGTTACATTGAGTTCCACTTCTATACCGCGGTTGCGGATACTTCCCGCATTGGTGATATAAGTAGTGTAACCACCGGTGTAGGAAATAGGCACGGGAATAATCTGATCTTCGTTGGTGCTTTGGTACCAGGACAAATCAACATTCAACCGGTCGCGGAGGAAATGTAATTCGGTTCCGATCTCAAAGGACTTCTGCATCTCGGGTTTGAGTGCAGGGTCTGCAAACACAGAGCTGCGTAAAAAGCCGGGTACCGATGTAGTACCGCTCACGAACGGAAAGCCCGGTGCCACTACATAATAAGGACCGTTGCTGTAAGGCGGTGCATCCTTACCAACCTGCGCATAAGAAAGACGCAGCTTACCAAAATTGAGAATGTTGTTGGAGATATGATGCAGATCGGTGAACACATAACTCAAACTCGCGGAAGGATAGAAGAAAGAATTATTTACGCTTGGCAAAGTAGAACTCCAATCGTTGCGGCCGGTCAGTTCAAGGAACAGCGCATTGCGGAAACCAAGTTTAGCACTTCCAAACACACCGGCATATCTTCTGCGTGTGGTAGCGCGGTTGGTATACAGGTTGGCCGTATTGCTCAGGTCATAAAAGCCGGGCAAAGCGAATCGCTCACCACGTGTGTTCATGATATCGGTATAGGTCACCTGGATGTTGTTGCCGGCCATCAGCGTATAATCAAAATCGCTGTTGTTGAATTTATCCTGCCAGGTAAGAAAAGCATTGCTGTTCACATCGCGGTAGGTAACTCTTTCCTCTACCATAAAACCACCATTAGCGATGGCAAGGTCGAGTGTGGTAGGATCACCGGCGAAACGGGGACCGGGAACAATACGCGTGCGGCTGTCTCCATAGAAATCGCCGCCGATCTTGTAATCCAATTTGAGGCGCGGAATGATGTTATAGGTAAACCCCATGTTGCCGACTGTGCGGAACAGGTTGCTCTTCATCTGGCTGAAGCGTGCTACATACAGCGGGTTGTCGATAGTGCCGGGTGCGTATACTTTCTGGCTTCCATCGGGGTTCATATAATCTCTCACATCGTAAGTAGGCGTATGATAGGCCAGAGAAGTCATTACCCCTTTGTCACCGGCAGCCGGTGCGGTATTGTCGGAAGACGTGACGGTAGCAGAACCATTCACACTGAATTTTTCCGACACCTGGTAGGTGCCTGCGAGTTTAAACGTATAGCGGTTGAAGTCGGTGTAATCCAGGATACCGCTTTGGTTCAGCGCGGAAAAAGAACTGTAATAAGTAGCTTTTGCATTTCCCCCTTGCAAGGAAACCGAATTATTAAAACGGTTACCGGTGGTGAAAGCGCGTTGGAAATTATTATACGCCGGATCATCGGCTGTACGTGGCGGACCGAAGGTCTGGAACTTGCTTCCGGGTGTGCCGTCGAAAGCAACGTTTACACGGCCGTTGGAGCCTTCGCGGTATTTCGTTTGTATCTCGGGATACTTGGTCAGGAAGTCGAAGCTTACGGAGCTGCTTGCGTTAATGCTCATGCGGCCTGCATTACCTCTTTTTGTGGTAATGATGAGCACGCCGTTAGCGGCCTGCAAACCGTAGAGCGCAGTAGCACCCGCACCTTTGAGAACCGACACGGATTCGATGTCGTCGGGGTTGATATCAAGGCCGCGGTTGGCAAAAGCAAACTGGTCGTTACTGCCGGCCTGCAATAAGTTGGTGCCACTGCTGGGCAATACGCTGCCGACAACGGTGGTATTGTTGACAGGCATCCCGTCGATCACGATCAGCGGTTGGTTGTTGGCGTTGGGGCTGAGCGAAGAAATACCGCGGATCAAAATGTCGGAACCAGCGCCGGGAGCACCACCCGTGTTGGTAATGTTGACGCCGCTTACTTTGCCTTGCAATGCATTGATAAAACTATTCTCCCGTCCTTTGGATAGTTCGGAGCTGGACACTTCCTGCACGGTATAGCCCAATGTTTTCTTTCGTTGTTTCACACCAAATGCTGCGGTAACCACTACTTCGCTCATGGTACCGGATTCGGTAAGAATGATATCGTAACTGTTGGCCGTGCCGACTGTTACTTCCGAAGGAGTATAGCCTGCGGAACTGACCACGAGCACTACATCGCCACCCGTCACCTCCAGCGCGAAGCGGCCATCAGCTCCGGCAACTGTTGAATGCGTGGTATTTTTTTGCTGAATGGTGGCGGCGGGAACAGGTTCACCTTTGTTGTTTTTGACGGAGCCTGTTAGTTGACGGGACTGAGAGAAGGCATAAAAAGGCAGGAGGAAGAAGAGCATGACCATCCCCCATGGTGCAAGGTTTCTTTTCATAGCAGTTTGTTTGGTTTGCTATGAATTTACAAAAATTAAGCCGCAAAAGATTTTATTGTTGCGCATGAATACACGTCTGTCAACAATTAAAGGCATTATGTTGACCGCACAATACCGCAACGGTTACCAGGAAATAATCTGCGGGAAAATGCAGCCGAATCAACAATCAGGCAATAAATTTGTTTGTCCTTATACATTACTATCTAATTATCATCCTTAAAATACCATTACTTATGGCATTCACATTACCCGCGCTTCCTTATGCACCCGAAGCTCTGGAACCGCACATTGACAAGCAGACCATGGAAATTCACCATGGCAAACATCATCAGGCATATGTTGATAACTTGAATAAAGCAATTGCCGGCACTGAGCATGAAAACAAATCGCTCGAGGAACTGGTAAAGAATGCCGGTTCTATTTCTCCTGCAGTACGTAACAATGGTGGTGGTCATTGGAACCACAGTTTTTTCTGGGAACTGTTATCTGCCAATGGTGGTCAGCCTTCCGGCAAATTAGCCGAAGCGATCAACAGTGCATTTGGTTCACTGGAAGCCTTGCAGGAAAAAGTAAGCACGGCGGGTGCTACACGTTTCGGCAGCGGTTGGGCCTGGGTTATTGTAAAAGACGGCAAGCTGGAAGTATCTTCCACGCCTAACCAGGACAATCCGCTGATGGATGTGGCTGAAGTAAAAGGCACGCCTATCCTTGGCATCGACGTGTGGGAACACGCTTATTACCTGAAGTACCAGAACAAGCGTCCTGATTACCTCAAGGCGATCTGGAACGTGATCAACTGGAGCAAGGTTGCAGAACATTATGAAGCAGCCCTTTAATAAAAGACAAACCCCGCGATTGCGGGGTTTGTCTTTTATCAAAGGTATTAAGTTATAAGTTGTAAGTAATAAGTCAGGCTTCATCGGGGATGAAAACTTATTACTTATAACTTAAAAACTTACTACTTATTTGCATTTAGCCATTTCTTCATTGATGATTTTCTCTGCTTGCTCATTCTTTGCTTTATCGTTCTCCATTCCTTTGTATTTCTCTTTCATTTTCTCGCTGAAAGCCTGGGCTTCTTTTTCGATAGACTCCAGTTCTTTCTGAGCGGCTTCATCAGTAGCAGCTTTTGCAGAAACTTTCTGCGCGCGGCACATGAAGCCGGCCATTTTTTTCACATCACTTTCGAAAGAAGAAGAAGAAGAACAGGAAGCAAAAGAGAGCAGAACGAGACCCGCAGCAAAGGCAAATGTTGCTTTTTTCATTTTAGTCTTGGTTTTGAAATTTTAAATTGAGGTGCCAAAATAGTTCTTTTATATGAAATTACATCAGGGCACAGGGTCGTAACCGCTGCCACCCCAGGGGTGACAACGCGCAATCCTTTTAATGGCCAGCCACATCCCTTTCAAAGGGCCGTGTTTCTTCAATGCTTCAACGGCATAATGCGAGCAGGTGGGTGTATACCGGCATTTGGGGCCGAACCAGGGCGATATTACCTTTTGGTAAAATCTTATCAATAAGATGAAGGGCAGGCTAAGAAGCTGACCCACTTTGTTGCTCCACGACACCACTCAGCTTTTTTAAAAGTAAATCCATTCTTGCCGCGATCTCTGCATACACGGGCAGATCACGACCGGTATAAAGAACGAAGACGGTCAGTTTTAAAGGTACTGTTTTCATTTGCAACCGGAGTTCGCCGCATTGCAGGCGGTAGGCTTCCCTGATCAGCCGTTTGATACGGTTGCGGTCCACGGCACGTTTGAAGTGGCGGGAAGAAGCTCCTGTGCCGAACAGCAGGTTTTCACCACCATGAGCCTGGTCCTCATCCAGCAGGTAGTAGGCACGAAAAGGCGGAAATGAGAAAGAACGGCCTTTGTCAAAAAGCCGCCCGATCAACTTGCGGCTTTTGAGCCGCTGTGTTTTATTAAGCGTATGCCGCACAGACACCTTTATTACATTGAATTAAACAAAACAAAAATAGCTCCTTCTGGAGGAGCTATAAAATATGTTGGTCAGCGCTGATATTACTTCAGTTTACGCTCGTCGGAAACAGTCAGTTTCTTACGGCCTTTAGCACGACGGCTGGCCAGAACTTTGCGACCATTTGCAGTTTGCATACGCTTACGGAAACCGTGAACGGTTTTACGACGACGACGATGGGGCTGGAATGTACGTTTCATTTTATTTAAGCTTTTTTCACGTTCTTGAATATAGCACGGGAGAACATGCCGGTTTCAATTTTCTCACAACAGGTCACCACACCCGCTGCTTGTGAAAGGACGGCAAAGGTAGGCAAATGACCGGACAAAAGAAGGCTTTTTTTGAGAGAAAATTAGCAGGAATATATTTTTTAACTGATAAACAGGTAGTTATAAGTATTAAGTAGTAAGTTTTAAGTAAGCAGGCTGTTTATTGACGATTCCCGATTGACGATTGACGCCCACCATTCACAATTGACACCGCTCCGACCTCACTGCTTCCCCAAAAAACGCCGTAGCATGGTTGTCGAAATCCTCCGGACTGTCGGTGGTATAAAATCTGCGGTCATTGCCGCGGCGGCAGCGCTCTTCGATTTCGGGATGCCGCTGCAGGTAATCAGCCAGGCTCTCCGCCACAATTTGCCCCTGTGAAAGCAGTTGAATTCCCTCCGGCAAAGCCGCCTGTATTTTGTCTCGCAGCAACGGATAATGCGTGCAGGCCAGCAACACCGTATCGATATCGCTGCCTTTACTCAAAAGATTGTCGAGGTTTTTACGAATAAAAAAATCGGCCCCGGCGCTGTTGTATTCGCCATTCTCCACCAGGGGCACCCACATGGGACAGGCTTCCTGGTATACTTTCAGGTCTGGAAAAAAACGATTGATCTCAACGGGATAGGAACCGGACGCCACCGTACCATTCGTGGCCAGTATGCCCACACTGCCGGTGCGTGAAAATGTTCCGATCAGTTCTGTTGTGGGTCTGATCACGCCCAGCACCCTGCGGTCCGGTGCCAGTTGCGGCAGGTCTTTCTGCTGAATAGAGCGTAGCGCTTTCGCCGATGCCGTATTGCAGGCCAGTATCACCAGCGGGCAGCCCTGGTCAAAAAACCAGCGCACACATTGCAAAGTATATTCATATACGGTTTCGAAAGAACGGTTGCCATAAGGCGAACGTGCATTGTCGCCAAGGTAGAGATAGTCATAGCCGGGCAGCCGGTTGACCAGTTCTCTTAAAACGGTCAGTCCGCCATAGCCTGAATCAAATACGCCGATTGGTCCGCTCATGCCACAAAGGTAGCCGAATCAGCTTGCTTATTGTGCCTTCGCCAGCCACTGCTTGCATTCGTCATAGTCGGGTACGTAGCCGAGCGCTTTGGAGAAATCGGCCCTGGCTTTTTCCTTATCATTCAGTTCCATCCAGCAGCGGCCACGGCAATAATAGACCAATGCCAGGTCGTTCTTATTGTCCTGTTTAAGTAAACCCGTGAGTTTAGTGAAACTATCTTTCGCTTTCGTATAATCTTTCAGTTCAAATTGTAATTGACCAACGCGGAAGATATAGGGCGTTTCGTTTGGTTTCAGTTTGAGCGCTTCATTGAAGTCTGCCATCGCCTGGCTGTTTTTACTCAACTCGATATTGGTAAGCCCGCGGTAGTAATACATTTTGTGCAGGCTGTCGGGCGTGTTTTTATAAAGACCGATGGCTTTGGTAAATTCCGCCGATGCCTTTGTGTATTCTTTACGGCTGTAATATATCTCTCCGAGATAACGTCTGTTGCCGCCATAACCCGGCGTATAATCTGCTGCCGACAGAAAATCCTTTTCTGCTTCTGCATCCAATCCCTGCATCCAGTTACCAACACCTCTGCGGTAGTACAGCAGGCCCATCTCTGTTGAATCAGGAAAGAAAGTAAAGTCGTCGAGGGCCGCATCATAATAATCCTTTGCTTTGGCATATTTCCCTCTCGCGAATTCTATATGGCCGAGTGCCAGGTTTGGTTCACCGAGGTACATGTCTTCTTTGGTTGACAGCCCGAAATCTTTATAAGCAGATGCCGTATCTTTTTGTTTCAGGTAAATGTCACCACGTTTATAATAAAGCAAGGCCCGGCTGAATTTCAATGAATCATTGCCAATGGCCGTGGTATACAGTGCGATGATGTCTTTGGTTTTGCGCTGCTTTTGCAATACTTCCGCCTTTTGCCATATAGCAGACACATAGGCCGGGTCTAATTGCAGGGTCATATCATAATCAGCCATGGCACCGGCAAGGTTGTTTTGCTGTTCGCGGGCGAAGCCACGGTAGAAGTGAAGGTTTCTTCTGCTTGTTTTATCATCACCGTAGAGGGGGATCGCTTTTCCATACCAGGTTTCTGCATCTGCCCATTTTTTCTGATCATAATATACGGCTCCGATGTCCCATACGGCAACACGATACTGCGGATTATAAGAGAGGGCTTTGTGAAAATCCGCAAGAGCGTCGGTATATTTTCGCAGGTAATAGTTTGATTTACCTCTCCAATAGGTGAGTGAGGTGAGCAGTTTGACATCGTCCTTTGGTGCAATGGCCATTGCACGTGTATAATATTGATTGGCGAGTGTGTAATCGTAACTGTTGATTGCCGCATCGCCGATACCGGCAGTGGCATATACGTCTGTTGAATCTATTTTCAAAGCTGCTTTGTAGCAGGGTATGGCATCTTTGTATTTCTTTTCTCCGGTCAGGCTCTGGCCTTTCCAATAATGTAAGCGGAATAGATCCTTTGGATCATTGTACAGAGGAATTGCTTTGGTATAATAGATGGTGGCGCTGTCATATTTGCCCATGTTGTAAAATATCCATGCCATTTCCCATATAGCGGAAGGATAGCCGGGTCTCGCTCTCATTGCTTCTCTGAGCGTAGAGAGACCTTCGTTGTAACGCCCGAGTTTGCCGAGACTGTGCCCGATACGGTATTGAATGGTGGAGTAATCCTGTTCTTTGTATTGGCGGGTGGATAAGGCCTGGCGGTAGTTGTCCACTACGCACTGGTATTTCTTTTCATCCCAGCATTTGTTGCCCTCAACGATGGGGTCGGCGAGCGCTGTGAGGGAGAGGAGCAGGCTCAGGAAGCAGGCTAAGGTTTTCATCCTTTAAAATTTTCGGGAAAAATACCAGTAAGAATCGCCTGTTGAAATACCCTGAGCAGGGTAAAAATAAAAGCCCCCGCAATTTACTGCGGGGGCCTTGTTATAGTAGAACCATTACATTCTTAGCGACCGGCGGGCTTAGCACCTGCGGGAGCTGCTGCGGGCTTACCACCAGGGATCAGCTCGGGAGGCAGGGTTACTTTCAGCTTCGCGGCTACGGCTACGATCAGGTTGTCGGCATCCGGAGCAACGATGAATACTTCGCGTGACAGTACATGTGTGTATCCTTTTTCTTTCGCTACGGCGTTGATAGCGTCGGAGAGTTTACGCATGGCAGGCGCGATGAGGATCTGCTGTTTTTGCTGGTTGAGTTCACCGGCAATTGACTGCCAGTTGGTGAGCGTCTGTGTCAGCTCCTGCAGATCTTTCTGATATTGTTCTTTGATGCTGGGAGGCAAAGGCTTTTCAGGCTTCTCCGCTTTCAGCATACTGTCTTTCCACTGATAATCAGTCAGCAGGCGTTGGTACTCGCGACCCAGCGTATCGAGCTGATACTGGCGGAGTTGAGAATCTACCTTGGCTACTTCTGGCATCAGGTACAGCAAGGTTTCGGCGTCAATATAGCCGATCTTGGTCTGCGCATTCACACGGCTTCCGGCGACCATCAGGAAAACAAGTGCCAGCGCGGCAACTTTCAAATGTTTCATCAGTTAAGTTTTACGTTGAGGGCTTCCCCCTCTTTTATGGTTTAAAATCTACTGTCAAAGATGAATCCGGATAGGAAACCGTTGATCAGTCACGTCGTTTTAACAAAATTTATTTTACACCCAGCTCCTTCAGCACATCATCGCTCTTGTCCAGCTTGGGGTCGGCAAATATAATGGTAATTCCTTCACTTTTGTCGAGCACAAAGTCGTACCCACGCTGCGTTGCAAGCTTTTGTACGGCGTTGTAAACCTTGTCCTGCACGGGCTTTACCAGTTCTTGTCTTTTCTTGAACAGATCACCTTCAAAACCAAAGCGTTGGCGCTGAAGATCGCGGAGTTCTTTTTCTTTCATGAACAACTGGTCTTCGCGTTTTTTGCGCAGATCCTCGCTCAGCATCACCTGTTCCGCTTCATAGTCTTTGTACATTTTGTCCAATGCAGACTGCCTGGTATCGATCTCTTTCTGCCAGCCGGCCGCTACGCCATCCAATTGTTTCTGGGCCGCAGCATATTCAGGCATTTTATCCAGGATATAACGCGTATCGATGATTGCATACCGCTGGGCTACAGCGCCGGCGGCAGCAAAAAACAGTGCAAAGGCAACAAATAAGATCTTTTTCATAGTAAATGCTTTTAGGTTATTAAACATTTCCGGCCATCTGCTTATTCAGGCTCAAATCCAAGCATAAAGGTAAAGCGTGAAGCATTTTTCAGCCCCTGGCCAGGCTGTATCCTGTCAAGTCCTATACCATAGTCAAATCCGAGCAGACCAAACATCGGCAGGAAGAAGCGCATACCCACACCCACACTGCGACGCAGGCGGAACGGGTTGTAGCTCTTGTAATCATACCAGCCGTTAGCCGCTTCGAAGAATGTAAGACCATATATGGTGCTACCAGGGTTGGTCACCAGCGGGTAACGGAGTTCCAACTGATACTTATTAAAGATAGTAAAGAACTGGCTCGCATTCTGGCGATCGGGGTTAACCGTCGGATCAGATGATTCATACACCGGATATCCGCGATGTGCCACGATATCGTAACCCAGCAAACCGAAGTTGTTGGTCAGACCCGCATCACCCACCTGGAATCTTTCAAACGGAGAGTATTCCAGTTTGCTGTTGTAACGGCCCATGAAACCATATTTCGCCGCCATCTTCAACACAAACTGACGGTTTTTCTCCGCTCCCATCGCACGGCCGATCGGCACATACCATTCAGCATTGAAACGCCATTTATGGTATTCAGGATTTTTATACGGGTTGGCAGAATTGACCAGGTCCGGATTGAACAAAGAATATGGTGGCGTAAACTGTACGCTTGCCATGATGTTGGAACCGCTTCTCGGGAAGATAGGATCGAACACAGATGAGCGCGCCAGCGCGATCTTAAAGCTCAGGTTATTGGACACACCGTCCTTGATGCCCTGGAAGATCGGATAGTTGCGCATTTTGTACTGCTGGAATGCAACAGTATATACGAGGCTGAAATAGTCATCCGGCCATTTCAGTTGCTTGCCCAATGACAGTGACACACCGTTTACTTTCAGGTAAGCAGTATCGGAACGCTTACGGTCAAACAGACCGGTCACAGGGTCGAAGCCGTTTGTATACTTACTGTTGTTGTAAGCAAAGGTCAGTGAGTTGCGTTTCTTGCCACCCAGCCATGGCTCGGTGAAAGAGAAGTTATAAGAGCGGAAGGCACGTCCGTTGGACTGCACACGCACGCTCAGCTTTTGTCCATCGCCAGTTGGCAGCGGATCCCAGGAAGATTTCTTCCAGATATTTTTAATAGAGAAGTTGTTGAAGGTTACACCGAGCGTACCGGTTAGACCGATACCACCACCCCAACCGGCAGACAGCTCGAGCTGGTCAGATGATTTTTCTTCTACGGTCCAGTTGATATCTACTGTACCATCGTCGGCATTGGGTACCGGACGTGGTTCAATTTTTTCCTGGTTGAAATAGTTGAGGTTCGCCAGTTCACGCACGGAACGGATCATGTCGGAGCGGCTGAAAAGTTCGCCGGGCAGCGTGCGGAGTTCGCGGATGATTACGTGATCTTTGGTGCGGTCGTTACCGGCAACGGTCACGTTTTTGATCCGGGCCTGCGGTCCTTCACGCAAACGGATTTCGTGATCGATGGTGTCGTTGTAAACGGCTGTTTCCACCGCATCGGCCTGGAAGAACAGGTAACCGTCGTCCATATAAAGGCCCTGCACATCGGCGCTTCCGTCGGCAGACATTTCCTTACCAAGACGCTTGTTCAGTACCTCCAGGTTATAGGTATCCCCCTTGCGAATATTGAGCACCAGGTTCAGCACAGAGTCTGTATACTTGGCGTTGCCTTTCCAGGTGATGTTGCCGAAATAATATTTACGTCCTTCATCTACTTTGACATCGACATAAAGATTGCCGTCTTCAGCTATTACTGTATCGGCAAGAATCTGCGCGTCGCGGAAACCCTGTGAGTTGTAATATCTCAGGACCTTCTCTTTGTCTTCGTCGTATTTGGCAGGATTGAATTTTGCGTTGCTCAGTTTCACGCGGAAATAAGGATCGAGGAGACGGCGTGTTTTGGTAAAAGAAAGGAAGCCATAATCTTTTACATAGTCACGGAAAGTGACGCGCTCGCTTTCACCATAGGGATTTGTATGACGTGAAGGGAATAAGGAGATACGTGTACCTTCTTTTGTTCCTTTCATTTGTTTTTTCAGCTTCATCTCATCAACCGTTTCGTTGCCGGCAAAGCTGATACCGTCAATTTTTACTTTTCTGCCTTTGTCGACATAAATAGTAATGGAGTTGGAATTGACATAGGAGGGGTCAGGTTTTTCCTCGATGCGCACTTTTACATTCTGGTATCCTTTGTCCCGGTAGAATTTAGTAGTGACTTCCGAGATGTTGCGGCGCATGTTCTCGGTGATGATGATCTGTTTGGCGATTGCAATCTTTCCCTGCAGTTCATCCTGGTCGGATTTTTTCACACCGTACCATTTGATGGTACCAACTTTCGGACGTTCGGAAACGTGTATCTCGATTGTTACTTTATCGCCTTCTATCCTGGTAACATAAATCTCGATATCGGAAAAAAGTTTCTGGCGCCAGAGGTTGTTGATGGCTTTGGCAAAAAGGTCGCCGCCGGGGTGTGTGAATTTATCGCCAACCTGGATGCCGCTGATCGAAAGTACGATGGAGGAATCGAGGTGTTGCAGACCAACTACGTCTACGGCTGCGATGGTATATTCACGCGGTTGACGCGGATCTTCCCACTCGAGCACGCGTGGGTCAACAGATGTGGTGGGAATGGTGTCTTCCTGGGCGGTTGCCTTCTGTACGGAAAATGCAGCCAGCACGATCAATAAAGCACTAATCCTTTTTAAAAAAAATTGCATGTGTGTGTGTTCAGTCAGTTATTCTTTAAAAGGCAAACCTTTCAGCAATTAGTTTGTTATTATAAGCTACCTCAGACTTCTTGCGGCGGCAAATTAACGGTAAATATCGAAAGTGTTTGTTAAAACAACTCCGCTACCAGTCAGCTTTTCAGCCCGGTCCTTCTCCTTTACTTTTTAGCCCAAACCAATTATAATCAGCCTCTTATCTACTATGTGACAATTTGTTCACTCGTTTTTCCGAAACGCCTTTCCCGGCTTTGATAGTCCAGTATCGCTTCGTAAAGGTTTTCCTTGCGGAAGTCCGGCCAGCGTACGTTGGTAAAGTACAGTTCTGCATACGCCAGTTGATACAACAGGAAATTGCTGATCCGGAATTCACCGCTCGTGCGGATCATCAGTTCCGGGTCGGGAAAATCGCTGGTACAGAGGAAGCGTTGCAGTGTATGCTGGTCGATAGCTTCTACGGCCAGTTTACCACTTTTTACTTCGTAAGCAATGTTCTTAACGGCATTCAGCAGCTCCCAGCGTCCGCTGTAGCTGAGTGCCATGATCAGGTTTAGGCCGGTATTAGCCGCCGTCATATCCAGTGCTTCTTTCAGTTCCTGGCGCGCATAATCGGGGAGCATGTTCAGATCGCCGATAACGTGCAGCCTTATATTATTACGGTGCAAGACCTCAGCTTCCTTGCGGATGGTATTGACAAGCAGTTCCATCAGGCCCACCACTTCGTATTGCGGACGGTCCCAGTTTTCGGTGGAAAATGCATACAAAGTCAGGTAGCCAATGCCGAGTTCTGCGCAGCCTTCTACAATGTTGCGCACACTTTCCACTCCATGAAAATGCCCGTAGAGCCGGTCCTGACCATGCTCTTTAGCCCAGCGTCCGTTACCGTCCATGATAATGGCGATATGCCGGGGCAAATGACCTTTGTCTATTTTTTCCAGTAGCTGTGACATCTGTTGCCGTATTCAGAAAGCGCACAAAGGTAAACAACAGCGGGAAAGTAGGCCCGGAAATGTTTGCGGGAAATTAGTAGGCCGTGGGGCACTTGTAAGATTGCAGGTTGATGGTGAAAAATATCTGTGCGGTGAGGAACTGATCCTTCTGGCGGCTGTTGCCACGCTGGCGGTCTTTGATGCCGATGGGCTCACCGAGTTCGTAGGAACGGTCGCTCATCAGGAACGCTACGGAAGGAGTACCGTCGCCGTTGGCCGGGAAGGCGGCGGGGTCCACATAAGTGGTGCTCACATCGTCCAGGTAATCGGTGGTGGTAAAGCGGTGAAGGATTTCCACGCCCACGTTAAAACGCTCGCTCAGCGCATATTTGAAGCCTACGCCGAATGGTATGCTGATCGCCCAGCTGCCGTAAGGCTTGCGCTCAGGATACAGGGTGCTGCCCTGTCCTTCGGTGCCGAGGGGACGAAGGAAGAATTTTTCACCATTCAGGTACGCATAAGGATCGTAGCTGAAGGCGCCTACACCCAGGGTAATATAGGGAGTGAAATGAAGACCGGGTTCGCCGGGAAGGAAGCGGAAAAAGTTGAAGTCGCCCTGTATGGCCACTTCCCAGATATTGCTGTTGAAGCTCAGGTTGCGGCGAAACATGTATTCATTGTGGGAGTTATAGCGGTCCGAATAGCCAACCTGCGCATAGGTCAGTGAGGCGCGGGCAGCTACATAGTTGCTGAAATTCTTACGGAAAAAAACGGATGCAGCCGGTTTGAGCCGGTTCACGCGCGCACGGGTATTCAGATCTCCGAAATAATGAGCTCCTCCGAAACTTATACCAACTTCTCCTTCCTGGACAATGGAGTTCTGGGCATAAAGCGTTGAACCTGAAATGATAGAAAGCAGGGTTATGAGCAGTAGTGATGGAAAAAAGGATCGCTTCATGTGTGCAAAATAGTATTTAGACGGTACTTAAAACGTAAAAACACGGAGTTTCTTTCGTTGGAAGCCATCAATTTCTTTTGTCGAAGCCCCAGGTGAGTTTGTTGTGTAATGTTTGCAGGAAATTGTTCTCTCCAAGCCGTAGTAATTTAACCCGGAAAGATTCCTTCCTCACGGCCAGCGACACATTTTTTCCCACGATTTCGCGGCGGGAATCCATGGCACAGATCAGTTGATCCGCGCGGCTTTCTATTTCAAAAGAAATAACCGTATCGTCGGGCACTACCAGCGGCCGGACGTTCAGGTGATGCGGTGCCACCGGCGTGATCACAAAACTGCCGGAATCCGGGAAAACGATCGGGCCGCCACAGCTCAGCGAATACCCGGTGGATCCGGTAGGTGTGGCCACAATCAATCCATCCGCCCAGTAGGTATTGAGAAATTCACCGTTGAGGTAGGTATGGATCTTGATCATCGCGGCGGTATCCCGCTTGTGAATGGCAAACTCATTGAGACCATAAGGCACATTACCAAACAACGGCATATCGGCGTCGAGATGAATCAGGGTACGTTTGTCTACCACAAATGTGCGGCGCGCCAGCGATTTTACTGCTGCCGCCATGTTCTCCCGGCCAATGCCTGCCAGAAAACCAAGCCGGCCAAAATTGATCCCCATGATAGAAATGGGCTTGTCGCGCACAAGGGTGATGGTATCCAGCAGGGTGCCGTCGCCGCCGAGGCTGATCATGAATTCGACTTCGCTGTCGAGCTCTTCTGCTGTATTGAACGTGTGCGTACCCGGTTCAAGAGATAAAAAGCCGGAGATTTGTTCAAAAAAAGGACGGTAGATAACAGGCTCGATCTGATACCTGGCTAACTCTTCAAAGAAAGTCTTTAAGTCGCTCCTTAATTCTTCTTCAATGCCGCGGCTATAGATGGCTGCCTTCATGTGCGTGTTAAAAAATGGTCTTACGGTGTAAATATAGACCGTTTTGCCCTAACTGGTTGAATGACCACTCGAACTTGACCGTCCAGTCATAGATGGTAAAGACATCGATGCCGAAACCTCCGGACACCAATACGCGGTTGCTGAGTATGTTATTGCCCGGTTCGGGATCATACACATACCCGAGATTACCGAATGTTTTGCCATAGATATTGATCGGTATCTGTTGCGGCGCCAGCTTCCTGGTGCCTGGTATGCGGATCTTGAAGCTGACGATTTTTTTGGCGAAAGTGGCTTTGGCATAACCTCCGGCCACACCGTCCACTACATAATATTCATAGCCCTGCATGAATACATCTCCGTATCCCAATATCCTTTTATTGAAATAAGGCTGGCGGCGGAAAGGCGCTTTCAGACTGCCGGCCAGCGCAAGACTGAAGAATGAATTTTTACCGGTATGCCAGCTACCCATGCCTTTGGCATTGATATACCACATGTTCATGGTATTGTTCAGCCCCCGCTTACCTACGGTAAAATCGGCCACATAACCTTTGGTGGGATACGGAATGTAATCCACATCAAAGTAGTTCATACCGTAATATATTTCCGGGTAGCGCACCTGTGTACGTCCGAATTTGAAATAAGAAGGATTGCTGATGGCCACTGAATCGCTCACACGCTCGGATACATAGGCAATACCGAAGCGGTGCCTTGTTTTGATGGCGCGGCGGTAAGTAAGTTCGAGCGATGAATTGAAGAAGTTGCGGAGATAATCATTCTCATCTTTGAGGAAGGCCTGTTTATCGTCGATCGTTTTGTAATTAATCTCCCTGTTTTTTCCAAGGGCCACGTTGACGTTCATGCCCCATTTCATAGCGCGGTCGATGTACATGCGGTCGTAGCCGAGCGAGAACTGTTGTGTGTAACCGGTAATGGCGTAGAGACGCAGTTTATCGTTGAAACCTGTAACGTTGTTGTACAGCAACTTCACGCCATAATTGACACGGGAGAGGCTGGCTTTTTGTTCCACCAGCCATTGGTTGAGGTTGCGGTCAACAGGTTTGAAATAAGGCAGCGGAAAAATGTACCAGCGTTCTTTTACCTGCACCAGCACCTCCACATCGTATCCGTTGAAACTCTTGAGGGCTACCACTACTTCGTGAAAGAGTGTGGTGTTCATGAGTTGTTTGCGGGCTTTCTCAAAATTCTGCACCAGATCCTGCAGGCGGTAGTTGTCGCCGACACGGAACGGGAGTTCCCGCAGGATGACGGGTTCTTTTGTTTTCCTGTTGCCGGTAACAAATATGCGTTTGATATGAAAAAGGCTGTCGTCGGGGGAAGACATTGGCGTGGGCGGTGCGGCGATGTCAGTCAGCCTGACAGAATCGATGGCAGGTTCGGGTATGGTCTGCGCGCGGGCAGGCAGCACCGTAATTACGGTGGTAAGCACGGCTGCCAGTAACCAAACCATGTATTTCTTTTCCTGTAGCATCACATCACTCCGGAACGCGGGCTTCTAAATTAAGGGAAAAATATCCCTGTCAACCAAGGCAGCAGGAAAAAACCAGTCATATCCTCAGATAATTCATCAGGTTGTCGTAGTTACTTCGCAGCTCGTTGGCGTATAATTCTTCGCCAAAATAGTACTTAACGTTATACTCATATCGCTGAAAGGTGGCTATAATATCAGAAACCTCTGCTTTGTTGATACGGAGAGTTACCAACATCATGCCCGTCTCCGGATTATTGGTGGTATTGAGTTGTGTGATCTGTGCATCGTTGGTTTCCACCAGTTTGCTGATCTCACTGAAGGCGTATTGATTGCTTTCCATTTCCACTACAATCAGGCCGCCGGGTTCATGAAGGCTGAGAAATTGGGAGGCATATTTAAGCAGATCGCCGGCAGTAACCACTCCGAGAAGATTTTCTTCGGCGTCTGTTACGGGCACCACGCTGAGGTTATTGTCGCCCGCTACGCTGATCGCGCGTAGAAAAAATTCATCATTTTTTACAGAGATATTTCCAAAGAATTGGCGAAGTGTTTCAAGCGGTTCATTTTCATCTTCGGCGCGCAACAGGTCATCTTCACTAATGATACCGGCATAACGTTCTCCCTCTATTACCGGGAGATGTGTCACCTGGTTATCATTCATGAGTTGAAGGGCCTGGTATACCTTATCGGTCAGATGAAGGGACGGCAGGGCCTGAAATGGGAGATCACCTGTTAACATGGTAGCGGCTTTATTTGAACCTAAGACCGCAACGTTCAGGCAACTGTTGCAGGCTCGTTCAGTTTTTTCAAAAATTTATGAAGTATTGCATTGAATTCAGCAGGTACTTCCATCATTGGGGCATGGCCGCATTTATCGATGAAATGCAGTTCACTGTTAGGGATGAGCTTATTGAACTCCTTCGCTACGAAAGGAGGCGTTATATTATCGTTATTTCCCCAGATCAGCAGCGTCGGTTGCTTGATCTGGCTCAGTTCTTCACCGAGGTTATTGCGGATGGCGCTTTTCGCCAGGGCAATAATTTTAATCACCTTCAGGCGGTTGTTGGTGATCTCAAACACTTCGTCTACCAGTTCTTTGGTAGCCATGGCAGGATCATAGAAGGTATATTCCGTTTTTTTACGGATATATTCATAATCACCGCGCTTGGGATAAGAATCACCCATGCCGTTCTCGAACAAACCAGAGCTTCCGGTAAGAATGATGGATTTGATCTGCGAAGGATTGTTCTTTATTACATACACCAAGCCTACATGGCCGCCGAGCGAGTTGCCCAACAGATGCACACCGGTATAACCGCGGGTTTCGATGAATTTATTGACAAATTTGGCCAGTCCGCCCACGCTCGTATGCAGGATATCCATCTCCAGCAACGGCAGCATCGGCACCACCACCTTATTGTATTGTTTGAAATATTCAATAAGTGGTTCGAAATTACTCAATGCTCCAAACAGGCCATGAAGCAGCACCAGCGGCTCTCCTTCGCCTTCTTCGATGTACCTGAACTTATCCTGCTGTTTAATTTCGTACTTCATTAGTATCTCTAAGCCACATTAATTTTTGCTAAAGTAAATGTTTTAGGGGAAACCCCAGTTTCAATTTAAACAATCTATCGTTTCCGGCAAATTTAAAAGATTGAAATCCAATTTGAATGCCGGATTTTCTTCAGAATCCATGTGTTTTTTAGCGATAATATAATAAGCCCAGATAATATCGCTGTATCGGCCGGAAATACCAAAGCAATATTCCACCTGCCAGCAGGATAGCCGTATACGTATATCCATTGGGGTAAAATGCTGCAAGACCCAGCAGTATCAGGATTGCCCTGGTAAATTCCAGGTAAAAAATCCAGCGACGCTGATCCAGTATCGCTCCGCTGTTAATCAGGCTTACAATCAAAAATGCTGAAAACAAAAAGAGCTGCCAGACGGTAAGATAATGTTCAAATAACAATAAAATAAATAATAATACGAGAGAAACCGCTGTTTGCGCCGTCACATATTGCCGGATGGCGGGCGTAGGCGGCTCCGGTGCCTGCCTGTTGTGCAATAAACGCCGCTCCAGCACCTCACGAAAACGCGGATCGAGATCATCCGGTTTTCCGAACAATACCTTCCAGCGCGCTTTAAACCCTTTTGCCCTGCGGAAATTCATGTACATTTCCAGCACAAAATGAAAATGCTGCCACAAAAAACTATGACTCTTCAGCGGCGAAGTGAGGCCGTAGGAGATTTCCACGCCCGGCTTTTCTTTTACAAACGTGCCGAATAATTTATCCCAGATGATCAGCACATCACCATAATTTTTATCTAAATATTCCGGGTTGGATGCGTGATGCAGGGAATGATGCGCAGGCGTCACCAATACTTTTTCAAAAATGCCCCACCTGCCCAGCGCACGCGTATGAATGAAAAATGGATACAGTCCATGCACCAGCAGCAACGAAGTAACCATTACCGGTGAGAAACCAATTAGTGGCAATACCGACCAGAACATACTTCGTACAACCGCCTGAAACACGGTGATCCTCGCCGATACCGTATAGTTAAAATCCTCACTCTGGTGATGCACCACATGTACCGCCCAGAAACTGTTGATCTCATGCGCAAACCGGTGATACCAGTACCACACAAGATCGGTAGCCAGGAACAGCAGGAACCAGGTAAGTAAGGTGGGCCTGATGTGAAAGATGGCCCAATGCTCATAGATATACTGGAACAAAAAGAAAAACAATCCCGTGGTAAATGTATCCAGCAGCCGTTCGGCAATTCCCGTATTGAGATTGGCCACAGATTCTGCATACTGATAAAAGTTTTTCCCTTTCCGTTTTGCGTAGAGGTATTCCCAGCCGATAAAGAACAGGAAAAACGGAACCGCTAATGCCAGATAATTCAGTTTCATTGCAATACAATTGGGTAAAAGAATACTGAACCTGTTTTTCAACAGGCACTGACATGGCATGAACAGTTTAGTCTATCTTAATAGTAGACTATGCGAAAGTACGAAAATTAATTTGACGATTTGAAAATTTGAAAGTTTGAAAATGCTGTAGCAAGCCCATCGCCTAATTATCAAATTTTCAAATCATCAAATTATCTCTCGAAGAATGCCTGCAACTGAATAAACATATCCCGGAAGAAGGGTATAAGCGCGCCGACTATCTCGATAGCGCCGGGGCCGAATGCCCGGAGAAAAGGATAACTCACGGACTTTTCCATTGCAGCGGGCTGCAGTATATGCAGCCGCTCCGCGTAGAACAAAAGAATACTGAAGACAAGAACATAAATAGCGGCAAAGAATAACACCCCGCCCAGCTTGTTGACCCAGCCGAGCGCCACTCCTTCCACTGCCGTTTGCAGCAAACGGGCGCCCCAACGTACGGCCAGTACCACCACAATAAACACCACTAAAAAGGATAGTACGGGCAACCATCGCTCCGACACCGTCACAACCTCACCGGCATGACGCGCCACCACTGCCGAAAGTTTCACTGCCGCTGCCAGACCTACGATCAGGGCAATAAAAGAAAATACGCCGACCAGCAATCCCTGGCGGAGACCGCGGATAACGGCGCCTGTCAGCAATATGAGCAGGATAATGTCTATCAGCATGCGTGGTTGATCCGGCTTATGGACGGGTCAATAACTCTTTTGCGATAGCAGATATTGCCTTACCGTCGGCCTGGCCGGAGAGCTGTTTGGTAGCAGCGCCCATCACTTTGCCAAGATCGGCAGGTGAGGCCGCTCCGGTTTCCGCAATGATCGCAGCAATACGGGCGCGCAATTCTTCCGCAGACAATTGTGCCGGCAGAAATTTTTCGATCACGGCAATTTCCTGTTGCTCGATTTCCGCGAGGTCGGGGCGGTTCTGCTGCTGGAAGATCTCCAGTGAGTCGCGGCGTTGTTTTACCTGTTTTTGCAACAGTTTGATTTCATCGTCGGCTGTCAATTCACCTTTGGCGCCTTCGGCCGTTTTGGCCAGCAGGATCGCGGCTTTGATAGCACGGAGGCTGCGCAACGCCACTTCGTTTTTCGCCAGCATGGCAGCTTTGAGTTCCACCATGATTTGCTGTTCCAGGCTCATAGTCTTATTTTTTTAGGGAGAAGAGAGAGTTATCAGGCTTTGCTTTCCTTCATTTGTTTGTCGCGGAATTTCTGGTAAAAGTCGCGGGCAAAATTTTTCATGTCCTGTACCATGTCCTGGTGATTGGTAGCGCGACCATAAGTATCGGCCATTGTCATCATGGTCTGGTAAAAAAAGTCGGCCATTTCGTCCACCATCATGGCTTTTGTCCACAGATCGATGCGCAGCGCCGCTTTTTCGGCACCATCCCAGAATGCCAGCATCATGGCTTTGGCCTGTTGGGTGTCGGGTTGAGTGGTATCGGTCGCATTCCAATAGATCGCGTCGGGTACGCGGTTTTCGTCGGTATGTACTTCGATGGAGATAGAAGACTGCTTCATTTCTGCTTTATTATATTGACCGGCAAAGTTAGGCTAATTTCGGGGTAACGCCTCAATCATCGCCGCCAGCCGCCGGGCCGCTTCGCCAATGCTGAAGCCCGCGGCTTTCTCCAGTCCGGCCCTGATCATTTGCGTGCGCAGGCGCTCATCTTTATAGAGGCGCATTAACTGATCGGCAATGGAGGCGGGCGTTTCGGGATCAGCATAAAGCGCCGCCTCTCCCGCAATTTCCGTTGCTGCCGTGCCCGTTGCCGCCACTACCGGCACGCCAGCCTGCAACGCTTCTGCAACGGGTGTAGCCACTTCTTCATACAGCGACGGATATACCACCGCATAGGCTGCTGCGGTTACGCGTGCCAGCTCCGGACCGTTGAGATAGCCCGTCAACACTACATCCGAGCGGTATTTATAAGTACTGAGTGCTTTTTCAAAAGCCGTATACTTTTCTTCCACCTCGCCGGCGATCACCAGTTTCAGGTTGCTCTGTTGTCTTTTTTTAAAAAGCGAAAAAGCTTTCAGCAGGGTAATCAGATTTTTCCGTGGCAGAAAGGCACCGGTACAAAGAAAATACTCTGTGCCTTGCGTATATTGTTCTTTCACCAGGTTTTTTTCCTCCCATTCCAATGGTTTAAAAAATGGCCTCACGGCGATGCCGGCAATTTTTCCTCCTTTCAAAAAGCGTGATTGTTCCAGCCACTGCGTACGGCCAAATTCCGTCACCGTCATCCAGCGGCCGGCCGGGATCATCATGCGATGATTGCCCGGTCTGTTATCATCTTCGATCCAACCGGGACCGGCAGAAAAAAACAACTGCGGCAATTGATTTTTGTGTGATAACAATCCGTTACATGATATATATATGGCAGCTTTTTGCTGACGGAGCAATTTGGGCAAACCAACCCGCTGCCACCACCAACGCTTCAGTCCGGATGGAAACACGCCGGTAACAATTCGTGCAATATTTTCCACGGTGTTTCCTGCCGCATTTTCATCTGCCGTTAATACCACAAAGTGGTATGCCGGATGCTGTTCCGCAAGTTCGCGCAACAACATTTCTGTGTACAGTTTAAAACCTCCGGGTTTTGCTGAAGGAAAACGGTTGTCGATTACAATTACCATAAACTTTTGCAAAGTTAGGCGAATAGTATCCGCCGTAGATGTCCTGAATTGTTACAATATACCAGCGCGTTAAAATCCGTACAGGCAGGTCGTTAGTTAACAGGTGCTTTTCCGATGCTGCTACACTTATTACTACTACAGAAAAACAGCAATACTACAATTGCCGGGAAGGGTACATCATATTACCTTTAGCCTTGTTCCCAAATCCAATGTGTACCTATGAAATATCTTTCCTACCCCTTGAAAAAGACAGCCTTTGTCGCGCTGGCGATGATGGTGTTGTGTGTGTCTGCACAGGCGCAATGTCCGAATGGTAATCCAAGCGGGCAAACCGCGTTTGACCAGACCATTTCATTTCCATCGGGTGTAACCTCGATGACGGTGAAGTTTCCGAAATTCAATCCGGAGAATGGGATGGTCACCTGTATGCGGCTTTGTATTACGGTGGGTGGCGTGGTGGATAGCCTGTCGTTTGAAAATACCGACATCAGCAATCCGCATGATTTTGCCGCCACTTATGGGCGTACGGATTTTATTACGGGGCCCGGTTTGAGCGGTGCCATGATCAGCACGATCAGCAAGCCTTACAATTTTTCGCTTTCGGCTTCGGACGGCATCCAGGGTTCGGGTCCGGACTTTGGAAAAGTAATCAATGATACGATCCTGGGGACGACGGTTTGTCATACGGTAACAACGCAGTCCTCGCTGACTGAGTTTTATGGTCCGCCCAATGACAGCGTATCTTATAATTATATGATCACGGGTGGTGTGAATATTACGAGCAGTGCGAATGCGTCTATTGGTATTTCTACTTCCGGGTTTGTTCGTCTGCGGTTTGAGTATTGTACCTGCCCGGCTTCGGTACTGCCGATGAACCTGCGTAATTTCTTTTTGACGAAAATTACAGGCTCAAAAGTAGATCTTAACTGGAACGGCTTTGACGAGGCTAATTCTGATTATTATTACCAGGGAGAGGTGAGTTTGGACGGACGGAGCTTTGTTTCAATCGGTTCGGTTCAGAAAAACAATGCAGGATCAGGTAATTATAAATTAAGCTATACTGCCAGCCGTACCGGTACGCATTATTTCCGGATCCGCCAGGTGTACGCCAATGGTTATGTGCGGTTCAGCGAAATGCGGTACATAAATCTGGAAAGTTCGGGATTTCCAAAATTTAGTTTATTTCCGAACCCTTCAGATGGTATTGTTGGTATTAAATTTGCTAACTTTGTCAGCGGACGTTATAAAATAACGATCCTTAATGCCCTCGGGCAAACACTGGTTGCAAAGGAGATTTTGGCAGAGAATTTGGATAGAGTGCAGCTCGGTTCTTTACAGGCGAAAGGTGTGTATTGGATTAAAGTGACAGATGTAAACAGCCTGCAGTCCGGTGTTCAACAACTTTTAATTAAATGACCTCTTAGGTGGAAGAGGATGGTGGCTTGTAAAAGGGGCCTTGGTTCGGGGCCCCTTCTTTTATGCCCTCAAGTCTGCCCAGGGCCGGAACCCCTTCCCGGTATTCATTTGGCAGAAAAACTTTCATACATTTGCCGTTACGCAACAATTCAGAATGGAATACAACACAACGAGAAATCATCTCATCATGCGCGAATATGGCCGCCATGTTCAACGTATGATCGAGCATATCATGAAGATCGAAGACCCCGAGAGACGCCAGCGTAACGCTTATGCCGTGATCGAACTGATGGGCTTCCTCAACCCGCACCTGAAAAATGTTGAAGATTTCCGCCATAAACTGTGGGATCACCTGTTCCTGATCAGTGACTTTACACTCGAAGTAAAATCTCCTTACCCCATACCCACCCGCGAAACGCTTAAGGCCAGGCCTAACCCGCTGCCTTATCCTAAACGTCATCCGCGTTTCTCGCACCTGGGCAAAAACCTGGAGACCGTAATCGACAAGGCACTGAGCGAAGAAGAACAGGAAAAACGTCAGGGCTTTGCCAATGCCATTGCCTATTATATGAAGCTGGCGTACAACAACTGGCACAAGGAAATCGTGCACGACGACGCTATCCAGAGCGAACTGACCAATATCACCAATGGTCAACTGACTTTCACCAACACGCCTTATGTAAAAGCGTACCGTCAGCAGGAAGCACGCGACAACCGTTCGGGCGGTGGCGGATACGGCAAACCACGCAATAAATTCCAGCAGCGCAACAACGGAGGCGGAGGAAACAATAACAACAACCGCCGGAACGACAACCGTGATAACCGCGGTGGCGGTGGAGGCAACTTCAAGAAGAAACGATTCTAACCCTTCGAGTGCCTCAGGGCCCGAAGTTTCGGGCCGCCTTCGAGTGGCCGAAGTTTCGGCCTCAGGGCCCGAAGTTTCGGGCCACCCTTCGAGTGCCTCATGGAGCGCCTTTCGGGAACGTCAGGGAACGCTTGTTACTTATAACCTATTACTTAAAACTTATTACTTAAGTTCCTAGAACGGATAGCCGATACCGAGGTTGAAGATCAGGTTTTCCTTGCGCCATGCCGGATCACCAAAATTGATTTTATCGATCACCCACCGCTCCCCATCCGGCAGAAACGGCTTGCGCAACGGCATGGCCAGATCGAGACGCAACACGAGGAAAGAAATATCAAACCGCAAACCCACACCGGCACCTACCGCAATTTCCTTCATGAACCGGCTGGCCCTGAACTCCGCACCCGGCCGCAATGAATCGGCATTGTACAACCAGATATTACCCGCATCCACGAAAATGGCGCCATGCACGATGCTGAACAGTTTTGCCCGCAACTCCGTATTCAATTCGAGTTTGATATCACCCGACTGATCGGGAAGGAAGGTCAGACTCGTCGTGTCTTTGTAAGTACCCGGACCCAAAGCGCGGCTGCGGAACGCCCTGATACTGTTGGTGCCGCCCACAAAGAATTGCTTGATGAAAGGCAGCGCCGTAGAGTTGCCGTACGGATATCCTAAACCAACAATCAATCTATTGGCCCAGATGATGCCGCTGCTCACTTTCGTATAGTGACGCACATCGCCTTCCAGCTTCACATATTGCGAAAACTGCGCACCCGCGATATATTTAATATTGCTGTCTTTCGCATTGGCACCTGTTACAAGACCGGCAATGTTTCCCGACAGATCCAGGTTACCATTGAAATATAATCCTGTTCCGTTGCCTCCTCCCGCCAGTTCGTTGTAGTTAAAGTTGTAACTGGAACCCAGGATGAATTGTTTTTCGATCGCCTTTTGCAGCGTGAGGTTTTTTGCGGCACTATCAAGATATTCCTGCGTTATTTTCAACGGCTGCACATAATTGATCGAGATCGGGCTTAGCTGATGTTCCTTGTAGATGTTTTCCTTCCATATATAACTGAAGCCCGCGCGGAATGAATTCATCGTATACAGTTTCTGTTTGTTCAACAGATCGTATCCGAGTAATAGTTTGGTTGTGGGCACAAAGCCGCCCCGCGTATTTATCTGAATAAAGGGCACGAGGAACCGCGGAAAGGTGAGCGAAGTCTCGAGCCCACCGCGGTAAGTGTTGTAGCCTTTGAAGTTGCCGCTAAACTGTACTTCAAAACCTCCCGTTGCATCTACGGCAAATAGTTCACCGCCACGGAAAGTATTGCGGTTGCGCCAGCCAACGGTCAGCGAAGAACCGGTAAGGTTATTCGATTTGGTGCTGGCGTTGATTTCCGACCGCAATGATTTTTTCGGCATCGGCGTCAGGTAGTAATAGGTGTTAAGCCGGGGAGTGTCTGCTCCGCCGGGCACCACTTCAAAACGGTTCTTTACAAATTTGAATACGTTCAGGTTTACCAGCCTGTTGAGTGAAAGATTGTGATCCGTCCGGTTGTATACATCGCCGGTTTTGAACTGCATCGATTGTTCAAACATCCGCGGCTTGTACAACTTCCTGCGGTCGGCTACATAATATCCTTGGTAATAAGAAGCATTTGCTTTTAAAGTGTCGTTGCTTGTCGAGTTCAGCCGGAAGCTAGGAAAAATATAAATATCGTTGATCCGGTATACCAGTCTCGCTTCTTTCGGTGTTTGTGGTTTTACATGTACATAAAGATTCACTTCATGATTGCCGATGGTACTGTCTGTACGGATGATGAGATAGTCTCCGTCGAAATAATAAAACCCGCGCTCTTTCAGGTATGCATCGATGCGGTCTCGTTCTGATTTGATTACGCCGAGGTCAAACGGATCGCCGGGTTTGAGTAATGAATTTTTTGCAGCCGAATCAATCGTTTTGGTAAGGATGCTGCTGTCTTTATTAAATACCACTTCGCGGATCTTGTATTGCGGGCCGGGTTTGGCTACATAAGTGGCTGTTGCTTTTTTCCCTTTAACCGTGGTATCTCCCGTAACTTTTGCATGGAAGTAGCCGGTATTCTCCAGGTTGCTTTGCAATACTTCCGCCGTGCGCAGGTGATTGACATCGCTCAGCAATACGGGTGGTTCACCTACTTTATTTTTCAGCCAGCCGCGAAAACCACCTTCTTTTTTCGGATTACCGGCCAGGTTATACATCGCCAGTTTGAACCGGATGCCTAATATTTTTTTATTGGGCTTGGGACGGATCAGCGACGCGAGGTCGCTTCGCATGCTCTTCTTTTTCTTTGAGCTCAGCACGCTGTCCTCTATTTTCACGGTGGCCCCGGTATACAAAGCATCTCCTTCAGGCACACTCTTCGTGATGTTGCACCCGGTAACGGCAACTGCTGCAACTATCACCAGCAGTATATATATTAAGTGCCTGTTCATGGTTCTTTTTTCGTTGGTGTGGCCGGTTGTTCGTTGCTTTTCTTTTCCTCTTCCGCTTCCCGCTTTTTGCGGGCTTCTTCGCGGCGTTTCTGAATTTTCTTCTGCCGGAATATATCGCGGAAGCGGTTGTAGTCAAGTGTGATGATGAAACCAACACCTGTTTCTATTATATATCCTTCGATCACTCCCTGGTATTCATTTTTGCGGTATGCACGCAGGCGGTAACGGCCGTCTTTGCTCAGCCTGTAATCCACGGCAATGTTGCCGGCGATATTGCTCGACTGCTGGTTGGAGTTGGCGGGTCCTTCCAGTTCAAAGTTGCTGCCCACGCTTACCGTCAGCCTGTCATTGAGTAATCGTTTTGACAAGCCCACATTCAGATCCGTACGGTCGGCACGCTGACCTGTGGTATAGTCATCCGATGATTGTACGTCAAAGTTCAGGTCCACACCTTGTACCAGGTCGGAAGCCAGGCGGTTCAATTGCTCCGTCATCAGTTTACTTACACTCTGACGTGCAAGTGTACCGGCATTGATCGAGTTGCTGGTGTTAAACGGATTTTCGGCGATGAAACGGTTCAGCAGCAGCAGGGCGAATACCTGTTTATTCATTTCCGCTTCATCCTGGCGCAACTGATCAAGCTTATTTCGCACGGTGGAAATGATATCGTTGGATACCACATAGCTTTTATTGTCGGGTAATACAATGTCAAATTTGATAGTAGGCTTCAGCAGTTTGCCCGTCATCATCAGTTTTACATCGAACGGTAATTTCTGCAGGTAGGTATTCCGTTCGTTTGAACCCACGTCATCACCCAGTTGACCTTTTACAAGGTCCAACGGTGCGGTGTTGGCTATATATACCGCGGTGATGTCAACGGTGGCATCCGTAGGTTCTCCGCCCCAGATCAGTTTGCTGCCTTTCTGAATATTGAACTTGCGTCTTATACCGTTGAACGAAAGCTCATACGCACCGTCTTCCAGTTCATAGCTACCCGCCAGTGTAATATCACCGCCCGGGTCGATGGTTGTATTCAGCGATGCTTCACCTTTCACATTGAGGAAGTCACCATTGCCTTCATCTACGATCAGTGTAAGGTCGGCGGCTTTGTCGATTTCTATATTAATAGAAGCTTCCATTCCACGCAGACTGGTTGTGTTCATGGAGTCATACGCTGCGAGGAAGAGTGAATCGGTCAGCGGCGCATCCATGTCTACAAATTCCACCACACCTTCGCGGTCAACCACACCGGGCTCAGATTGTGGCAGCACCACGGTCATTTTTGTTTTTTCATTTACTTTAAAACGGCCATCCACCTGTGGTGCAGTAGCCGTTCCTTTTACATCGAGATCGGCATCGAAATACAGTTGGCCATAGAAAAGTTTATTATCCTTCTTCGTGCTGTTGAGTGCACGGAAGTTTTTGGCGTTGATGTTCAGATCCAGTTTGTAAGTGGTAAAGTCACTGGTAGCGGCAAGCCCGTCGATCACGAGTTGGTTGTTCAGCGAATCGCGGACCTGGAAGCGGTTGAAGCGGATGCCTTGTTCGTTTACCTGCAGTTTTTCCTGGTCGATACGGAAATAGTTGTTCAACATCGACAGGTTGAAACCGACCTTATTGAAATTAAGATCACCGCGTATTGCAGGTTGGCTGATATTTCCCGTCACGCGGAACTGGCCGCTCACATCACCGCTTGCTTCGCGGATAGCGCCATCCGACAAAGCCTGCGCCGTAGCCACAGGAAGTTTTCTTATGTCCAGCAACATATCCGCGGAGCTGGTGCTTACATTGTATTCACCGGAAAGCTGTACATCGTTTCCGCGGCCGGTGATCGTTATATCCGCATCATAGACCGATGCTGATTTATTGGAAACTTTCGCTGCTACGTTGCCAACCGTATCGCCTTTGAGTTTGAGATCGGCGATCTGCAGGTCCGCCGTGAACAGCGGTTCGGTCATGATATCTTTTACCTGTGCCGTACCATTCAGCAATCCATCAACCAGCGATGAATCTGTTTCCACAAAACCGGTAAGCGTGGAAAGATGGAAATTTTTAAAACTCACATCCAGCGGAGCACCCGGCTCCTGTGTGGCACTATTGATCAGCAACTCCTGTCCGTTGCGTGACAGGCGGAAATGTTGTGCAAGTATTCCGTCATTGCCATAGCGCAACCTGTTATCGGCCGGCACCGCCCATTTATCATAGTTCAGCAACAGGTCATCCGGACGAAGCGTTATTTCATAGGTTCCGTTTTCAGGCTGGCGCAGCAGTGCAGAAAGATTGTAACGGTCTTTGGATTCGCTGTCTTTTAAGTTTAAAGTAAAGTCTGCCTGGTTATTCGAAAGGCGCGCATTCACTTTTGTGGCAAACAACTGGATGGTGTTTCCGCTGCGGAAGCCGGATACATTCGCGTCGATATTGATGGCGGTATCGCCCGCAGCCGCTGTTACCTGCAAACCGCTTATAGAATTAGTACCCAGTTCGATAACAGGTGCGGTAAGTTTTGCTTCCCATCCTTCGTTATTGGAAAAACGGCTGCGCAATTGTACAGAATCCAATCTTTTCAGATCCGGCACGAATGCGCGGATCAGCGGCGCATCCACGATGTCTGCTTCCAGTCTGAAATTATATACCAGTGATGAATCCGTTGCGGCTTTGGTGCTGTCTTTAACGGAGAAATAAGGTTCGATCGCCTGGCTGATGATATCGCCCATTTGCGTGAGCTTATAATTTCCTTCGAGCCGTGCCTGTATTGCGCCGGCATTGAGGCGCACATAACGTCCGCTGTCGTTGCTGCCGGCATTGAGACTAAGTGTATCGAGTTGGATCCGTTCTTCTTTCTGTACTAATAACGCTTCCGTCATCAGCAATTGACCTTCGAGACTGTCGGGATTTGTCGAAGGAAAATCGGCCGTGATTTTTCCCCGGTAAATAAGTTTGTCGCTGGTCAGGTGCAGTTCCTGCGCTTTGATGCTGTCGATCATGGTCTCGAGTTGCACCGAGGGATATTCTTTCGACAGATCCGCTTTGGCCTGCAAGGCGAGGTGAATATTCGGATCCTGTATGCCCGCCTGGATATCGACCTGCTGCCTGGCGATGCTGCCGGTCAGTTTGAGATTTTTGTAATTGTATTTTTTGAATACGGCCTGGTGCAACTGACCGTCGATGGTTGCATTCGCCGTTTGCTGATCGTAGCCGGTTCCTTTAATACGGAAGTCCGCCGTAACGGGTCCAAGCGTTTCTTTATCCTGTAATAACGTACCGAGGTCGAGTCTTTCTGTTTTTACCAGCAGATCATAACGGGCGCGGGCTTTGTCTGTCAAGGAAGAAGCGGTACCACTCACGTGTGCATTTCCGAGATCGGTACGGAGGTTGAGATTGGTTTGTACCTGTTGCATCGAACCTTTAACATTACCGGTAAGATTGAAACTGCCGGGAACAGTGATTGATGACGGCAATGTGCCTTTGGGTAACAACCTGTTCAGATCGCGGCGGGAGCTGCTCAATGAATTGATCACAAGATCCGCCGACATTTTATCCATATCCGGCAATCCTTTTACCACACCGCGCACATCCAGTTTTGTATCGGAAGCGCCCTGCAATTGTAATGCATCGATCCGCAGATCGGAAACTTTTCCTTTGAGGCGGCTATTAACCAGCCAGGTGGCATTCGGATCGGCAAACGCAGGTTGCTTACGCAGGTCGGGGACAAAAGTCAATACATCCTTCACCCAGATCTTGCTGTTCTCCAGGTTCAGGTCGAGGTTCATTTGCCCGATATCTTCTTTCAATGCATCGAGCGAAGGATAACTGATCTTCGCATCGCGGCGAAGTACCGTGCCCGGCGTTTGCAGATAAAGATCGGAAAGGAATGCACCTGTGGATGTATAAGCGAATGTTGTTTTCAGTTCCTGCAGTTCGAAACCTTCCTGTTCTTTTAGTTGTGCTTTTAAAATCTTACCGGCGATGCTGTCATCACTGAAAACAAAATTATCCGCGTGCAGCGTAAGCGGGTTGACGTGCAGGTGTGCATAGTCCATTCCGCTGGTGGCGCGGGTATTATTGTCATTGTCGAAAGCGATATTGTTTTCATCGAGGCGGATTTTTTTCGCGCGGATCACCCAGCCGGCTTCTTTCTGGCTTTCTGCCTCCTGCTCTACTTCGTTCTCCACCACTTTTGCGGCTTGCGTTTTTCCAAGACGGATGGCCGCTGTTGTTTGCGCAAGTGTAAGTTCATCTACCACCACTTCTTTGCGCACCATGTCTATTTTGTCGGGACGCAGCAATAATTTACCGAGGTCGAGGTTTGCATAGAAGGCTGAAACATCATTTTTAAAATCGACCTTGATTTTGTCGAGTGCTATCTCGTCCACGAGTATCTGCATGGGCGGTGCCGGTTCCTGCGCTTCGGCCATATCTTTTGCCGGCGGATCGGGTGTAGCCATCGGTTTGGTCTGGTATACACGTGCGGTGAGTCCGTTGAGGTTTACTTTCGGAATGCGGTAAATATTCAGCCCCGGATCAAGTTCCTCGATGCGCGTATCGAAATGCGCAAGCCATGCTTCCACATCGTTGCCGGTAACAACATCTTTGTACACCAGCCGGATATTATCCAGCACCACTTTTTTGATGGGAACCGGCGACGAAGAGCTGGTGTCGGTTTTTTCTTTGGGTTTATCGCTGGGGGTAACGAATGCGTCGATGATGAACTGAAAGTTGAAGGTAGTGTCGGGTAGTTGGCGTTTTACTTTTGCGGTAAGGTCTTCGAGCTGCACCTGGTTGATCATGAGATCGCCGAAAATCAGGTCTACAATGCTTACATCTACTTTTATTTTTCCACCGTACAGCAGGGTGTCCTGTTGCCGGTCTTCCACATACACATTTTCCAGTACTACTTTTTTGGTGAAATTGATATACAGCCTGCCGATGCCGACTTTGGTATCCAGTTTCTTCTCGAGGTAATTAACGGCTTGTTTGCGGATAAAATTCTGAACAGGCGGAGTCTGGATCAGGATGATCAGCAGCACAATGAAAAGAAACAGGAAAAGGAGCGTCTTCCAGACCACCCTTAGCAGTTTCTGCCAGAAATTCCTCTTCTTTTTTGGTTGCTCCATTCAGTAAATCCTGCTCGAGTTTTAGGGCGCCACCGGACAGAAAATTCTGTCCGTAAAATGTTAACTCAAAATAATAGAAAAAACCGTGCTACACTGCTTCTATCCGGTCATAATCAGGCAATGAGGCCGGAAATCCACGAGCCGGTAATTAGTTCGCTGTGAAATAGTTGCTTTTCCTCCACATTTGCTATCTTTCTCCCCCTAAACGCTTGTTTGCATGATGCGTACAAAAATAGCCGGGATCGGCATGTATGTACCCGAAAATGTGGTAACCAACGAAGATCTCACCAAGGTAATGGATACCTCGGACGCCTGGATCCAGGAACGGACCGGCATCCGGGAGCGGCGTTTTGCCACACGATTTGAAGACACCACCGCCACGATGGGCGCCGAGGCTGCCCGCCGTGCCATGGAGCGGGCCGGTGTTACGGCCGCCGATATCGATTTTATCATTTTCGCCACCCTTAGCCCTGATTACTATTTCCCCGGTTGCGGTGTGCTGGTACAACGCCAGCTTGGCATGGGAGAAATTGGTGCGCTCGATATCCGCAACCAGTGCAGCGGATTCGTATACGGCTTAAGCATCGCCGATCAGTTTATCAAGACCGGCATGTATAAAAATATCCTGCTCATCGGTTCTGAAACGCATTCCTATGCGCTCGATTTCAGCACCAGGGGACGGAATGTATCGGTTATTTTCGGAGACGGTGCAGGTGCTGTTGTACTGCAACCAACCGATCATCCCAACCAGGGAATCCTGAGTACGCATTTACACAGTGATGGCAATGATGCCGAATCCCTGAGCATGCCGAATCCGGGTTTTCATGGAGGAAAACTTTGGGATAAAGTAAAACCTGTGCAGCCCGATCAGCCCTATGGAGGTATGTTCATCACGCAGGATCTGCTGGACAAAGATGATCTGTATCCGTACATGGATGGTCCGGCCGTCTTTAAAAAAGCGGTGGTGAAATTTCCCGAAGTAATCCGCGAAGCGCTGACAAAAAACCAATTGAGCGCAAAAGATATTTCCTTGCTGATCCCGCACCAGGCCAATCTCCGCATTGCACAATTTGTGCAGCAGGAATTGGGATTATCGGCAGAACAGGTACATAACAACATTCAGCGTTATGGTAATACCACTGCGGCTTCGGTGCCTATCGCACTGTGTGAGGCATGGGAACTGGGAAAAGTAAAAGAAGGAGACCTGGTATGCCTGGCCGCATTTGGCAGTGGCTTTACCTGGGGCAGCGCCCTTCTCCGCTGGTAAATGCAACCTGTTGCGGACAACTATCTTCTAAACAATATGAAAAAGCACCGCTTTCTGCCCCTTATCCTGATTGCCGCACTTCTTTCCTGTGCGCAAAGCCGAAGCACTGCTGCATCGCAGGAAGAAAAACGCGCAACCATGGATACATTAGCCAAACCGTATTGGGAGATAAGCCTCGGAAAACAAACCATTCTTAAATCCCGCGAAGAAAACAAAGAAAGCAACCAGGTTGTGCTGACAAAAGACAAGTTGCAGCAAAGTCTTACCATAGCTTATTACGACGAAGATCCTTCCTTATACATCCGCTCCATCATGATCACGAACGCGGAAGGCAATACGGTTTTCCGCAAAGAAAGCGTTACACAGCTAACGATCTCTGCAAAAGAATTTGCCGCGCTCTGGCAAAACAATACCACGCTTGAAATACAAACCTTCGGCTTGCCCAGCGATCCGGAGCTCGCGGCAAGAGTTCGCATCAGACCGCGACATTTGTGTACTTTTGTGCTCCGTTAAAAATGGAACGCAAAATAATTTACATCATCAACCCGATATCGGGTACTGGTGGCCGCCGCAATCTTCATAAAATTGTCGAACGTCGCAGCAACGAAGCAGGTATTTCTTTCCAGATATTTCCTTCGGTTGAAAGTGGCGATTATGGTTTCCTGAAAAAAATTATCGAAGAAGAACAGATCACGGACATCGCGATTGCTGGTGGTGATGGCACCGTAAGCCAGGTGGTGGGCAGCCTGCATAAAACAGGTGTCAACTTCGGCATTATTCCCTGTGGTTCCGGTAACGGGCTGGCGCTCGCCGCCGGTATTTCCAAAAAAGCAGACAGAGCACTCGATGTTATCTTCGCCGGTCACAGCGAACCTACCGATGGCTTCGTACTGAATGGACAATTTGCCTGCATGTTGTCGGGACTGGGTTTCGATGCAAAAGTGGCGCATGATTTTGCGAAGCAACCCAAACGCGGGCTAAGTACCTATATTAAACAGGTCTTCCGCAATTTCTTCCATGCAAAAAGTTATCGCTTCCGCATTACGTCGGAAAAAAAGCAACTCGACATTGAAGCTTATTTCATCAGCATTGCCAATGCCAATCAATTCGGCAATCATTTTACGATTGCTCCCAAAGCCAGTCTTTCTGATGGCCTGCTCGATATCGTGATCATGGCGAGTCCGCACAAACTTGCGGTTCTCTGGCAAACCCTGCAACAGGTAGGCGGCTTTACGCCGTTGAAAGACCCGTCGCAGATCAATCCCAGGAAAGGAGTCATTTATTTCCAGACAGAAAAAATCAGCATCGAAAATCTTTCACAGGCACCGCTTCACATAGATGGCGATCCCGCAGAAACACCCGATACCATAGAAGTGAAGGTGAGGAAGCAGGTTTTCAGGTTGTTGAAACCGAAGGCATAATGTGTAAATGTGCCCTTCGTGCCGAAGGGGCCATGTGTAAATGTGAAAATGGTTTGCGTATTCATATCTGGGTCGAGCTGGCTGTATGTAAGGATTAATTTCTCACATTTCCACATGGCCCCGGCGAAGCCGGGCACATTTCCACATTATCTCTCCCTCATCGCTTTCATCACTTCGGCAAAAGCATCCTGGTTACGCGGCGTATAAATAGAATTGATGATATCGTTGCGTTCGCGCTGGCTGAGGTGAAAGTTAAGCGCCGCTTTGTTCTCCTCTTTGCTGGCGGAATACTGAAACAACACTTTACGTAATTGCCTGCGCGCATTGTCGCTGTAATAACTCAACAGATCATTTTGCGAATATTCCATCATCTTAAACCAATTATGCTGGAGCAACAAAAACGGTTTGGTAGCATGATCGCTGATATCGTCGGAAAGATAAGGGGCATCCCAACCGCCGGGATTGCGGTCGCGGATCTGCATCAGCAATACACCGCGCGTGTTCTCCCGTATCCAGTCATCAAATTGTGCCAGAAACCGTAAAGATGTTTCCTGGCCGTAGTTGTCGCGCAGACCGGCATCCATTACGTCGATCACCGGTTCGCAGGGCAGCCACACATTGGGTAATACAATGGGAAATGTTGCATTCATCCGCAGCGCCGTGAGCATACGCAGGTTGTAGGGATCCTGGTTTTTGAAAAATGCAGTGAAGTCGATTACATCCGGGTCCATCTGCGGCATGCGCGTGCTGTCCTGCCAGCCTTTCATCATGAAACTTACCGGCTGTGTGCTGATCAGCATTTTGCGGCTGTCTCGTGTGACAACGGAGTTGTAAAACATCAGCGGGATGTTGGCTTCCCGTTCATCCTGGAAATAATCTTTCAATTGCCGGTCGAGTAAGCCATACGTATTGGCATTCAGTTTTTGCTCGAATGCATAACCCCGGTCTTTTACATAATTATAAGGACCTATGCGGAACTTTTGCGCCGGCGCAATAAGATCCCTTGCAACAAATGAAGAGAAAATAGCATTCAGCAAATCCCCTGAAATATTTTCAACATACCGGCGGTCCTGGAGATTGACATTTTCTCCGGCGCGTTTACGTCTGTACAATTCCCGGAAATAGGTGGCGCCGATCATACCGCCCGATGCGCCGGTAATCAGAAATGTCTGCCGCATCAACTGACCCTGACTCAGGCTGTCGAGTTGCTGCAGTACGCTCATCGTAAACGCCGCGGCGCGGTGTCCGCCACCACTCGTGACGATTACGATCATCAACGGCTTCTTTTCCTGTTGTTTCTTTTTCCAGGATTCAAGAATGCGCAGCATGTTGCGGCGGTCAGCTTCTACTTTATCCGGCGTACAGATCGCCAGCAATCCTTCACGAGAATACGAAGGACGTTCTGTGCTTTCCTGGTGGTAATTCAATCCGTATGCCTTGTTACGCGGATCGATCCAATCTATTTTATAAAGAAAATTCAGCAACAGGATAAGTGCTGCCAGGTAAGGAATGCTCCAGCTTTGCAGGAAATAAGAAAATGCGCCGGCCACACCGATCAGGATGGAAAAGAAAATCGTAATGCTCGCCGCGGCTGGTATCTGGAAAAAAGGGGAATCAAGAAAAAAGCCGATGCCGATCAGAAACAGGAACGCCGCAAACACGGAAAGGATGGCCGCAAAGTGATGACGTTTGAAAAGCGAATCGACAAAATCACGTGTATAATGACTCACGTTGCGACAGGGACGCAGCTTCCACGGCAATTCAAAATACCATTCGGTACGAATGAGACTATAATCTACCACTACTTCTTTCTCCGGCCGCAGGTGCGTGATGTATTCACCGGGCTTATTGATCAGCGGGGTCATTTGCCGGAGAATATTGCGGTCGGCACGAAAAAAATAGAAGAAAGAGGCTACGAGAATAAATAACAATCCACTGAGAAATCCGCCGGCCATCACCAATAATTCTGCATTACTGATCAGTTCCAGGTGGTGGGTAAATTGATAGGCCCTTATGCCGTAGAAAATCAGGAATGCCAGCGGCAGAATAGAATTGTTGATGCAATATTTAAGAAAAGGATTAGTGGTGGCAGCGAGAAAACGGAAGTTGCGGCTGAAAAGAATAAAGGTGCTGATATTCCAGCTCATGATAAACATGCCCACGGCAATACCCACGAGCGCAAAACTGATGGAATTCACATTTCCGAGGTACTCCGGTGCCAGGTATAATGAGTCCGCACCGAAGGTTTTCATGAAACCTCCGTTGATCGTGCTGAACAGAATAAACCAGAACAGGAGCAGTACCTGGTATTTTCTGAAATGCAGAAACAATAATTGTATGGGAAATGAGTAGATAAAACCCCGCAGCCAGGCCTTCATAATATTGCTTCAGTAAGCAATAAAAGTACTTATTTCAATTGCAAACGAAAAGAAAAAAGCGTGATCGAAAGAATTGATGCGGAAAGCAGATGCACAGGCTGCATGGCAGCAGGCATATGAAAAAAATACATCACGAGTCCTGCACCCAGTACGATAACGGTAACGGCCAGCATCAATGCCCTGTGCCCTGCGAGTAAAGCATAACTGCGCGATTTCCACCACAACCAGCCGATGCTCAGCACAACGAGCCATGAAAGGCTTCTATGCACGAGAAACATCATATCAAGATTATTGAGCCAGAGCTCGCGGTGTTCGTAGCCGAGCGGTTTGGAAACTTCGTCAATCTGTTCACGTACATCCGTACCGAGTACGATCTGCACGATCACCAGCAGCAATACAGCCACAGCACCTTTTTTCAAAACGGGTGAAGCGATAGCGCGTTGACCTTTGAGTAAGGTGAGAATGATGACGGGCACGGCTGCAATGACCAGCGCCACCAACATGTGGGTGGTGATCTTAACGACGGCAAGGTTGGCATCGACTACCCGTTTACCCAACCAGCCCTGGAAGCCTGTGGCCAGCAGCATAAAAAGCGACCACCAGAAAATGGCGGGGCGTGTGCGGAAGAAACGGCGGAAACTCCATACAAGATGGATGATGCAGAAAATGCCGAGCAGCGCACCGAGGTAGCGGTTCACCGATTCGATCCAGGTATGAAGCGCATTGAACGTATGATCGATGTCCTGTTTGCGCAGATATTTTTCATAATCCGCGGGAAGATCTTTTACGCTGGTGGGAGGTATCCAGCGACCGAAACAGGTAGGCCAGTCGGGACAACCCATTCCGCTTTGCGTGGTGCGGACCACACCGCCGGCCAGGATGACCAGGAAAATCATTATCAACACAAACCAGGTGTAGCGGGTATAACTGCGATTGCCATTCATAAGCAGGTGCAAAGTTAAACCCGCCCGTAATATTTCCACAAATTCTTTTGAACGGAAAAAAATACGGAACTTGCCGTTGAATGTTGAAGCGTTTTCATACGAAACACTTGCTGGAAGCGGGTTGCGACGAAGCCGGAAGGGGTTGTTATGCGGGTCCGGTGTTTGCGGCGGCGGTCATGTTGCCACCTGATTTTCGTCATCCTTTGCTGAACGACTCCAAACAGGTAGCTCCTGAAGACCGCGAAATGCTTCGTGTGGTTATTGAAAAAAAAGCCGTGTGTTACGCTGTTGCCCGTATCGACAGCGAAGAGATCGACACCATCAATATTCTGAAGGCCTCGTTCAAAGCTATGCATCTCGCACTCGATCAATTGTCGATACGTCCGCAGTCACTGCTGATCGATGGCAATCGTTTTACACCTTACCAGGACATTCCCCATCATTGCATCATCCAGGGCGATGGATTATATACCAGCATTGCGGCGGCGAGTATTCTTGCCAAGACTTACCGCGATGCCTATATGTTGCAACTGCACGAAGAGTTTCCGCACTATCAATGGAACAGCAATAAAGGCTATGGTACGCTCGCCCATCGCCGCGCCATTGAAACGCATGGCATTTGCCAATATCACCGCAAAAGTTTTAATATTATTCCGAAGCAGATGGAGCTGTTCAGGGAGGAGGAAGTCAAACAGCCGTTGTAAGTATTAAGTTATAAGTAAACATCCGGCACCACACGCTGCCAACTCCCTGGTTCGTGTATACACCATAACTGTTCGGAACGTTTATCCCCAAGAGTCGCTTTTCATTCTTAAACGTAATGGCGGCGTGAGGTAGAAGGTAGCGCCCTTGTTGGTTTCCCGACCAACGAGCAAGCGTCAGGTTGCTTTGATAGGTTAAGGCCAACTTCCTGCATAACTCAACCATGAGCAGGCCCGTTGGTCTGGAGACCAACGGTGGCGTGATGTCGGATTGACAGGGTTTAAAATCTTCCGACTTTGGTTCATGTATACACGAACCAGGGGACTCTATTGACGATTCACCATTGACGATTCACGATGTTAAAGTTTCCTTATCAGCTAAACGTCGATAAAAACCCGCTGTCATACTACTGCAAACCGATTTGATTCACCTAAAAAAGTAGCTATGAAAAAGATTTTATTCCTGTCGCTTTCGCTGGTATTGATCACCGCTTCTGTTTCTGCACAAGGTCCGCGTGATCGTGTTAATCGTGATCGTGTGGTGCAGGGGCATCGCAGCGGAGCATTGACCCGCGGGGAAACGCATCATCTCGTCCGCCAACAACAACACATCAACCGCACCGAAAGAATGGCGCGCCGTGACGGACACATAACACCGTATGAAAGACATAAAATCCGCAAGATGAAAAAACATCACAGCCGTGAAGTATACCGGTTCAAACATAATCGCCGCCACCGTTAAAAGAAAGCACCGCCCAGGGGCGGTGCTTTCTGATGTGGAAATGTGCCCGCCTCCGGCTGGATGTGGAAATGTGAAAATGGGATGCTTATTTATAACAGTGCGCCCGAACCTCGGGCAGGCTTCGCAGTATTAAAACCTATTAGCAGCAAAATACTACTCATTCCACTCGCCGGCTCCCTGCCTCACCAACTCATATGATGGTCCGGTGCAATCAATGATCGTTGACGGGGTGATTCCGCCAATGCCGCCATCGACAACTATGTCTACTTCGTTGCCAAAATTTTCCTGCATGATCTCGGGGTCGGTATAATCTTCGACCATATCACCCGGCAGTGAGGCGCTTAGAATAGGCCGGCCGAGGGCCGCCGTAATGGCCAGTGCAATGCGGTTGTCGGGAATACGCAGGCCAATCGTATCTTTTTTGCTCTGTAAAATTTTCGGCACCATCTTACTGGCAGGCAGGATAAACGTATACGGGCCGGGAAGATATTCCTTTAACAAACGGAAAGTAGAAGTCGGCATCTGCTTTGCATACTCACTCAGGTGACTGAGATCGTTGCAGATAAACGATAATTGCGCCTTTTTCGGATCTACCTGTTTGATACGGCAGATCTTTTCCACCGCTTTATGTTGCAGGATATCACAGCCAAGGCCGTAAATCGTGTCAGTAGGATAAATAATGATGCCGCCTTGCTCCAGTGTTTCCACTATTCGGCTGATGAGGCGGGGTTGCGGATTATCGGGATGAACAGATAATAACATAGCTTGAAATTACAACCGATTTTGTAAAAATTTTTCTTAAAAAAACAGATCAATAAGGCTTTCCTATCTTTGTACGTACGGGAAAAGTCAAAATTCAAAAGTAAAAAGTCAAAAACAATCCAGGAATCACCAGCTCATTTATCATCACTGCAAGCTTTTAATTTTGAATTTTGCCTTTTGACTTTTGAATTATTTTAAATCACTGTCATGCAATTGAAGCCGGTTACAACAGTTGATTCCATTTCGCAGGCCGTCTTTAAAAAGGATTTTTATAATAGTGGACAACCTCTGATCATAAAGAATTTATCACACGATTGGCCTGCCTATACAAAATGGAACTGGGATTATTTTAAAGAGCTGGTAGGTGATCAGCGCGTTCCGCTATACAATAATGTGAAAAGCGATGCCTACACACCTATCAATACAGCCGATGATTATAAAACATTCGGTGAGTACATCGACATGATCAGGCAGGGACCGGCGGGATGGCGGATTTTCCTCTTCAACATTTTTGATCACGCACCGCAACTCACAAAAGATTTCACCTGGCCGGAACACCTGATGAAGGGTTTTGTAAAAAAATACCCGATGTTGTTCACAGGAGGAGCCACCAGCATCACCCATATGCATTTCGACATCGATATGTCGCATATTCTCCATACACAGTTTGCCGGCAGAAAACGTGTTTTGCTTTTTCCTTATGAAGAACAGCACAAGCTTTACCGCAAACCTTTCGAGGTATTAAGCCTTGCTGATTTTTCCCATTATTATAAAGGCAACGGCACTCCAGACTACGAGAAATTTCCTGCGCTTAAACTCGCCAATGGATTTGAAACGATACTGGAACACGGCGACACTTTGTTTATGCCGGCAGGCTACTGGCATCACATGGAGTATATCGACAGTGGATTTGCCATGAGCCTTCGCGCTTTGCAGCCCTCACTCGCAGGTAAACTCCGCGGTGCCTGGAACCTCTTCGGCATGCGCAGCATCGACACACTCATGAAAAAAACCGTTCCCAAATGGTGGTATGAGAATAAGAAGAAGAAAGTGTTTCAGTATGCAGAAGCGGAGCTTCGAAAGAATGTGTAAATGTGCAAATATGAAAATGTGGAAATGGAAATAGAGAGTACTATATCCATAAGGTCGTGGAAGAATACATAAGCGCCGAAATACTACAATTGTATTTCATTTTTCACATTTCCACATCAACCCTTCCGGAGGAAGGGCACATTTTCACATTATCCTATCGTCCATACCTCTTTACCACGCAGCAGCGCATCCAGATCCGCTGTTTTGCGTGATTTGGCTTCTTCCAGTTGCATGGCCATCATGTCCTCATAACAGGCGCGCTCTTTTGCATAGAACACACCAAACGGACGAGGCAGGTGCCCTTCCGAACGCGGGTCGTCGAAAATGCGGGTTAATATCTGTGCTTTGTAAATATCTGTTTCATCATGCACCCAGAGGTCGTCGGTGCTGAAGCCTTCGCTGAGGTCAACTACTTTCGGCGTAAAGCCATCGAGGCGAAGTCCTTTTTCTCCCGCTGCACCAAAAGTGAGCGGTTTGCCGTTTTCCACAAATAAAGTTTCTACCGGCTTGGAGCCTTTCTCCGTGAATATTTCAAATGCACCATCGTTGAAGATGTTACAGTTCTGGTAGATCTCGAGAAAAGATGCGCCCTTGTGTTGATTGGCACGCAGCAACATTGCCTGCAGGTGCTTCGGGTCGCGGTCCATAGTGCGGGCCACAAAACTCGCATCCGCGCCCATCGCCAGTGCCAGCGGATTGAAGGGATGGTCGATACTTCCCATCGGCGTAGACTTCGTCACCTTGTTTTCTTCAGAAGTAGGTGAGTATTGCCCCTTGGTCAAGCCATAAATCTGGTTGTTGAACATCAGCACGTTCACGTCGAAATTGCGGCGCAGCAAATGGATGGTGTGGTTACCACCGATGCTGAGACTGTCACCGTCGCCGGTCACGATCCATACGCTCAGTTCCGGACGGCTGGCTTTCAATCCTGATGCAATAGCCGTAGCACGGCCATGGATCGAGTGCATGCCGTAGGTATTCATGTAATAAGGGAAACGGCTGCTGCAGCCGATACCCGAAATGATCACCACATTCTCACGGGGAATGCCAAGCGTGGGCATTACCTTCTGTACCTGGGCCAGGATAGAATAGTCACCACAACCCGGGCACCAGCGCACTTCCTGGTCCGTCGCAAAATCTTTGGCCGTCAACGGCGCAGCAATTACATCAGACATAATAAAATATTGCCTGCAAAGGTACTGAAAGGCCGGTAGGTTTTGCAAAAAATGCGCTTCCGGGATGCGGAATTTCCGCGCTGACGTCCAAACAATTGTTATTTTAACGCCACCTTTACGATACACCGGTCGTCCGGTAATTAACCAGAATTGATTTGATTATGAAACTGACTCAATGGAAAGTGATAGGGATTCTCAGCCTGCTGGTGATTGCCGGCGTAGCCGCCGGCCGGCTCGACCGACCCGCCCGCAACCTGAAGGTATTGCCAAAAGACATCAGTGATAAAGCGCTGGACAGCCTGATGCAGACCTACAACAAGGCGCTCGGAGTCTCCTGTTCCTTCTGCCATTCACCGCATAAAACCATCAAAGACAGTCTCGACTACGCTGCAGACGATAATCAGATGAAAGAAGAAGGACGCAAAATGATCCGCCTGACGATCTCTATCAACAGGGATTATTTCTACTACGACCGCACCAAACATCCGGCCTATCTGAATGTAGTGACCTGCAATACCTGCCATCGCGGCGATCCTTATCCCGCAGGCATGTAACGATCAACGAATACCTTTGAGCCATTGCTCGATCCCTTTGCGGATCTGGCGGCCCACATTCTTCTGAAATTTTTCGTCCCGGATTCTCGCTTCATCCTCCGCATTGCTAAGAAAAGCCACTTCTACCAGGGTATTGGGAAAATCTGTAGCGCCATTCAGCGTAAAATTGAAACTCCCGATATTGCCAAAGTCGGCAAGATCCAGTTTATACATTTCATTCAATACTGCCGTTGACAAGGGCCGGAAGCCGATATAGCGGTAATAGGTACTGGTGCCTTTTACTGTGGCGCGACCCGACGAATTCAGGTGAATGCTGATCAGCAGATCGGGTTGGGAACCCTGCACGAGGGCCAGCCTTTCATTCATCGACAAAGTAGTATCGGTGGAACGGGTCATGAAAACTTCGGCGCCTTTCTTTGTCAATTCTTCCTGCAACGCCTTCGCCATCAGCAAAGTATAATCTTTTTCGAGGATGCCTGTCTGCAGGCCGCGCGCGCCGGTATTACTACCGCCGTGACCGGCATCGATGGCTATTTTGAGGTTTTTGAGTTTGAGACTTTTCGGTTGCTGTTTTATGCGGACGACCAGCCGGCGGCCTTCATAATACACAGAATGGCCCCAATGTGTCGGGTGCTGCAATTCGATGATCACGCGAAAAACATCATCGTCAATTTGCTCGTGATAAACGTTCTTTATTTCTTTAACGGTCTTCAATTGTGTGACCCAATTCGTGTTGCTGGTAGCACCAAAAATATCCACCACAATTCTTGAAGGCGAGATTTCCTGTCTGCTTGTATAAGGCAGTCGTTCATCCAAACCGATCTTTACATAATCATAACGATCATCACCCGATACATGCCAACTGCCGGTGAGATGGTAAGGCTTCCAAACCGCTGTATCCCTGCGGAAATGCTGCTTTGGCAGGTAAGCAAAATGATTGGTTGACAACTGAACTTTATAAGTCGATCTGACGCTGTCGACAACGCGGACACGCACAGCGGTATCGAGGTAAGTCATCTTGGCTCCGCCTAAACGGTCTTCACCAAGACCATAATCGAGATAGGGATAATCACCGGTGGTTTGTCCTGAAATAAAAACGGGCTGCGCGAACAATTTGGAGAGCGACAGCAAACAACAAAGAAGCATACATCGTATCATCACGTCAAAGTAACATAAAAACACCTGAAAAACTGTTTGCGTATAAATACGGAGGGGTCACAAGGTTTTACCCGATTTTATATAAGACATTCGTTTTTAGTACTATGGACGCCAGTATTGCGTTATCATTGCATAGGATTGCAAGTTTTTGCGGGCGATCTAACCTTATCCTATCAGAAAAACGAATAACATGAATGGTAACGACATAATGGGCATCTTTTCTTCTATTGTAACAGTGGTGCCGCTGTTGTTTATCCTGGTATACCGTCTCGTTTCCTACCAGACATTTCCTGCACTCGGCATTTACTTCCTGCTTACGTTGCTTTTCAACCTGTGTTCAATAGATTTTATTCCATTAAATACAGCATTCCGTGAGTGGTGCTATGTCACCAACAACCTGTTTGATAACCTGCTGATGCTGCTGTTTCTGGTTTATATGCCTTCGTCGAAAAGATTCAAACGCGTTATAGCTATATCATTTGCAATATGCCTTGCCTACACGGCTGTAATGATCAGCATACATGGTTACAACCGTCACACCACGCTTTACACAATTGCACCGGCGCATTTCTTATGCCTGGTATTTACGGCCATTCTTACCTGGCAGCATATCCGCGTTGCCGTTCATCGCCAGCGCTCGACTGGCAAAGCTTTCATGTCCGCATCATTGTTGTTCGGGTTCGGCTGTTATACGATGTTGTATATTATCTTCTTCCTCATCAAAGGAAGTTCACCGGCCGATGTATTGATTATCTACTTCATGGCATCACTGCTCAGCTCGGGATTCTTTGCCGTCGGTTTATTCTTTGAAGCCGGAAGGGTACGGCGGCTGCGCGAACTGCAGATCACCCGCAGGGAATTAAACATGATCTACGGGCAACAGCCAATGAAAAGAGCCACCTCATTGGAGGCAGCTCTGTTTCCGCGTGAACAATTTAACCAGTTCCTTTAAAAATTATACCGTCCGTCGGCGATCATCTTGTCGGCAATACGGCGGCGTGCTTCTTTAATATTGAAAGGCTCTGCTTTAGTAAAACGTTTAATACCCATCAGGATCATTCGCTGTTCATCTCCCTCGGCAAAAGAATTCACGGCATCTCTTCCTGCTTTGTTGACCGCATCCGCAGCATCATAGAGATAGGTGCGCATGATATCGGTGTAAATCGCGGTAGCCGCTTCTCCTTTTTCTTCCTGCATTTTCATCACACGCAGCAATACGCTTTCCGCATTGAAAGTGGCGATGGCCATGTCTGCAAGATTCATCAGGATCTCCTGTTCGGTTTCCACTTTCGCCATCAGTTTCTGTACGGCGGCGCCGGCAGCTACGAGGATTGCTTTTTTCAGGTTGGCAACGAGTTTTTGTTCCGCTGCAAAAGGGGCATCGTCCTGCGCACCGAAATCGGGAATGCTCATCAGTTCTTTCTGCACGTCCATGGCGGGACCCATCAGGTTGAGGCGACCCTGCATAGCGCGTTTCAAGGTCATATCGAGTGTGAGCAGGCGGTTGATCTCGTTGGTACCTTCGTAAATGCGGTTGATGCGGCTGTCGCGGTAAGCGCGGGAAATATTGTACTCGGCGCTGAAACCGTTGCCGCCGTGGATCTGCACGCCTTCGTCCACCACATAATCCAGTACTTCACTACCATATACTTTGAGAATGGCACATTCTATCGCATATTCTTCAGCGGCGCCGAGCAATGCTTCATTAAAGGGCTGACCTGCATCCAGTAATTCTTTTTCTTTCTCATCCACCCATGCGGCGGTACGGTACAATGCCGATTCCGCCACGAAAGCACGGATCGCCATCTCGGCGAGTTTGTATTTAATAGCACCAAAATTGGCAATCGGTTGTTTGAATTGCTCGCGAGTGCGGGCGTATTCAATGCTGGTACCGATCGCGCGTTTGGCGCCACCCAATGCTGCTGCGCAAAGTTTCAGGCGACCGATGTTCAGAATGTTGAACGCGATCTTATGTCCCTTACCAATTTCACCCAATACATTTTCCACGGGCACTTTTGCGTCCTGGAAATAGAGCTGGACGGTAGAAGAACCTTTGATGCCCATTTTCTGTTCCTCGGGGCCTTGTGTGAACCCTTCGGTGCCGCGGTCAACAATGAAACCGGTAAACTTATCGCCGTCTACCTTTGCAAATACCGTATATACCTGAGCGAAACCGCCGTTGGTGATCCAGCATTTCTGGCCGTTGAGCAGGTAATATTTACCGTCGTCACTGAGGCGTGCGGTGGTCTTGGCCCCGAGGGCATCACTGCCGCTGTTGGGTTCTGTAAGACCGTAAGCACCTGCCCACTCGCCTGTGATCAGCTTGGGAATATATTTTTCTTTCTGCTCAGGAGTACCGAAATAAAGAATAGGCAGTGTACCGATACCGGTGTGTGCGGCGATGGCGACGGAAAAAGAATGTCCCCCACCGAGGTATTCGTTGATGATGGTGGACGTAATAAAATCCTTACCCAATCCGCCGTATTCCTCGGGGAAAGAGGTAGCCAGCAAACCTTGTTCGCCCGCTTTGGTCACCAGTGATTTCATCAGACCGGGTTCGAGCGAGTCGATCTTGTCGAGGATCGGATACACTTCTGCGTCCAGGAACTGGTCGCACATGTCGCGGATCATCCGTTGTTCTTCAGAAAACTCTTCCGGGATAAACGTATCACCGGGAGCCGATGCTTTGATCAGCCATTCACCTCCCTTCAGGGTTGTTTTTGCGGGCGTTGCGGTACTCATGGCAAAAATATTAAGCGGTTAAAAAATTCAATCGTTTATAAATCACTGCAGCGGTTATTTAAGGTTATCATAAACCACCTGCAATACCTGTTTACATATTTCGATTTTTTCCGGGTCTACCGTATCCAGCGCTTCGTTGAGCGTTTCTTCGGCGATGTCCATGCTTTGCTGTTGCAGCTTCTGCGCCTGTTTGGTAAGATAAATGCAATTGATGCGGCGGTCGTTTTCAGAAGCAACGCGTTTAACGAGTCCGGCTTTTTCAAGGTTGTCTACCAGGCGGGTGATGCTGGGCTTATCGCGGAAGGTGGCCTTGCAAAGTTCCTGCTGGCTGATGCCATCCGCTTTCCAGAGGTGATACAAAACACTCCATTGCTCAATGGTGAGATTGAGCCCGGCTCCGTTGAACTTCTTCTGCAACCTGCGGGCAATGGCGATGGACGCCTTTCCCGTAATGAAGCTGTAAAGCTCGCCTCTTTTAAAATGGTTGTTTGGCATATAGTTGTTTGTGCAACTATCCAAAAATAACTTTATTTTCGGATAGTTCCTTTATTTTTCCAAAAAATAATTTTACCCGTTTCTTCATGTTCAGCGCGTCGATTTCCTGCGGTAATTCCACTGTCAGCTACCTCGTTTTCGGGAGTGGCAGCACGGTTGTGATCTGCCTCCACGGCTACGGTGAATCCGCCGAACGCTTTACTTTCCTGGAAGAAACAGCCGGTGACCGCTACACTTTTATCGCACCCGATCTGCCCTTCCATGGTCACACCCACTGGAATGCAGAAAGCCTTTCACCCGGTGATCTCCAGGCATTGATTACCGGTTTGATCGAAGCACATTTTCCCGGCCAACAGGTGCCGGTATACCTGCTCGGATTTAGTCTCGGCGGACGCCTCGCACTTTATCTTACGCAACAGGATTTCCTTCCCTTGCAGCGGATCGTGTTGCTGGCACCGGATGGATTAAAAGTAAATCCCTGGTATTGGCTGGCTACACAAAGCTGGGCAGGCAAACAACTTTTTGCCTATACCATGCGCAAACCCGGTTGGTTTTACGCATTGCTGAAAGTATTGAAGAAGCTGCGGCTGGTCAACACCAGCATTTATAAGTTTGTAGATTATTATATTGGCGATGCTACCGTGCGTCAACAGTTATATCAGCGCTGGATGACACTGCGCCATATCCGTCCTTCTTTGTCTGAAGTAAAAGCGGTAATACGCCGGCACCGCATTCCCACAGAGCTGATCTATGGCCGCTACGATCGCATTATTTTGCCGGTGCGTGGTGAAAAGTTCCGTCGTGGTGTGGAGGAACTGGTTAACATTACCTTGCTGGAGGCCGGTCACCAGGTGCTGCATCCTAAACATGCAACGGCCATCATTGATGCACTCGACGGGAAAGATCCTTTGCCAAAACAAGGAGAGAATCGATAATTACGGCATTTTTGCAACTCATGGTCTTGTATTCACTCATTGTATTTTTGCTGGTCTTGTATGCCTGCCTGCTATTTTACTACCGCAGTGCGTGGCAGCGCATTCCGTTGTTTCGTCCCCGGCAGCAGGCTTCGATTTCTATTTCGGTGCTCATTCCCGCCCGGAATGAAGCTGCCAACATCGGCCGGCTCCTCGATTCACTGCAGCAACAGGATTATCCTGCAGAACAATACGAGATCATCGTGATCGATGATCATTCCACCGACGATACGGCTGCCCTTGCCGCACAATATGCCGGAGTGCATGTGATCAGGCTACAGGAGGACGATATCAATTCTTATAAGAAAAAAGCGCTGGAGCAGGGCGTGGCCGCGGCAAAAGGTCAACTGATCGTAACCACCGATGCGGATTGTGTGGCAGGCAAATACTGGCTGAGCACCATCGCCGCTTTTCAACAACAAACAAATGCGGCCTTCATCGTGGCGCCCGTATCGATCGAAGCCGGAAAGCCGCTGGTAGAACAGTTTCAGGCACTTGATTTCATGATCCTGCAAGGCATTACAGGTGCGTCCGTACAGCAGGGCGTTCATTCGATGTGCAACGGCGCCAACATGGCTTATCTCCGTGATATTTTTTATGAAGTAAATGGTTACAGCGGCATCGATCACATTGCTTCCGGTGACGACATGCTGCTCATGCACAAGATCTGGCAACGCTATACGGACAGGATCGGGTATCTGAGCAGTCCTGATGTAATCATCAAAACAGCACCCGTTCATAGCTGGCGCGCGTTTTTGAATCAACGCATCCGCTGGGCCAGCAAGGCTTCCTTTTATGATGACAAAAGAATTATTGCCGTGCTTGTATTGGTCTATTTATTAAACCTGAGTTTACCGGTGCTATTGATCGCCGGATTCTTTTGTTCGATGTATTGGGTAGCGGCACTTGTATTGATTATTGCCAAAGCATTGGTAGAGTATCCGTTTGTGTACAGTGTTGCGCGTTTTTTCAAAACACCAGTCAGCCTGCTGAAGTTTTTATTTTTACAGCCTTTACATATTGGTTATACAGTGATCGCAGGATTTCTGGGTGTGGCAGGTGGTTATGAGTGGAAAGGAAGGAAGGTGCGGTAATACCGCAATGTGGAAATGTGTAAATGTGAAAATGCCAATGCCGAAGTCTCGCGAATGGGCGACCTTTCGTGCCCCTTTGGAAGCCTCAGGAATTGAACATTGATTGAGCCAGGTGCGTATCCATTTCCACATTTACACATTTTCACATTTGTCCTCAGCTCACTCTCCCGCGTACATTCAGCGCATCGCGCAATCCATTTCCCAATAAATTAAAGGCGAGCACGAGCAGCATGATCGCGAAGCCGGGCGCTAAGGCGATCATGGGATTATTGGTGATGATGAAATTATAATTTTCCTTGATCATGAGGCCCCAGCTGGGTTGCGGTGGTTGTACGCCTACGCCCAGAAAACTGAGTCCTGCTTCAATAACAATAGCTGAAGCGAAATTGGATGCCGCGATTACCATCACCGGTCCGATGATGTTGGGCCAGATATGCCGTGCTATAGCGCGCGCATCCGAAAACCCTAATGCCCTTGTTGCTTCAATGTATTCAAGTTCGCGCACGGCCATTACCTGTCCTCTTACGAGGCGGGCCACATTCACCCACATGGTGAGTCCCACCGCGATGAACACCTGCCAGAATCCTTTGCCCAGCGCCAGGGTGATAGCAAAAACCAGCAATAAGGTAGGAATGCTCCAGATCACATTGATGAACCACATAATGATTTCGTCTGTCCGTCCGCGGTAATAGCCCGCCAGCGATCCCAGCAATAAACCGATGCTGATGGATATGATCACGGTGATCAAACCTACACTCAGGCTGATGCGCGTGCCGACGATCAGCCGGCTGAGAATATCGCGGCCATAACTATCGGTGCCCAGTACATAGGTTTTATTCACTACGGGTTCGGCCGGTAGCTGAGCACGTGCGTAGGCCTGCCGCTCCGAAACGCCTTCATCAATGAATTTCTGCGCAATGAGACTGTCACCTTTTTCCTCGTATGATGTAATGGGAACGTAATAGTAAGGGTCTTCCTTTCCGTTCATCAACCGCCTGAAAAAGCCTGTTGACGGCACTTCCCGGTCTTTGCGGACTTTGAGCAGCGTCTGGCGGAAACCGGGTTTTTCACCATCGATCTCGAGGATGATACGGTTGGCATAAGGGGAAGAATCGGGCGCGATAAAATAACAGAACACGGCCACCAGGATCGAGATACCAATAACGATCAGTCCGGAAATTGCTCCTTTATTTTTCTTTAGTCTTTTCCAGGCGGCCTGCCAGAACGAATGTGCTCCTGCGCTCATGCGAGAAAGATATACTTTTTACGTGAATCGTCAATCGTGAATCGTGAATAAGAGAATACAACAATCATCATGACACCTCCCTGGTTCGTGTATACACGAACCAGGGCAGTTGATGCTCCGGGTAACAGTGTGGTAGTTTATGTCTCGACAAGATCAGTAAAGCACCTATATAACCCTAAACCGCTCTCCGCCAACAAAAAAACAGCCATGGTGAACCATGGCTGTTTACTTACAACTTAATACTTATTACTTATGACCAGCCTTACAGATACAGTTTCTGCATCGGATTGGTCGCACAGTTGTGAACAAAGTTCCACTCATATTTACCACCGCTTGTTACACAATAAACAGCAGGACTGGCCAATGAGGTAGTAGCCGTCAGGTAGCCATAAGGTGCCATGGTACCACGATAGTAACCTGCGATATAAACATCTACATAATAACCGGTGTAGTTAGAGAAATAAACATCACAAGACGCAGAACGGTCTTTTGTTTCTTCCTTGTCAACAGTCGGACGTTTTGATTTGATGTTAGGATTGGTGCCGCGTGATGCGGGAGCAGCTTTGCCTTTTACTTCTTCAACAGGTCTTTCCTGTGCAGTGGCTGTGGTGGCGAAGAAAGCCATAGAGAAGATTGCCATGAGTGCTGCTAATGTGACTCTTTTCATTTGATTGATGTTTTGATTTTTGATAAATTGGTTTGTTTATTGGTATGATTCGTAAGCGTTGTTGTTTTACATATTCCGTTTCCGTACTTAACATTTATTTAGCGACAATCGTGAACGGTTTGCTGAACGTTGTACCGGTCTGTTCCGTCTCCACATTTACGTCTCCGCCGCGGGTACCTTTATCATTCACTTCCGCTCCTTTGAACAGCGACTCCAGTTTTGTAAATGTGCCGCGTCCCTGTGTTCCCTTCAATTCTTCTGCACGTGCCGTTACCAGTATTTCTTCCAGGTCGAGCATGTCGGAAGACAGGAATACTTTGAACACTTCGTTGCCTAAAGGCGGACCTATCGTGATGGCCATCGTGTTGAGGATATTCAATGTGTCGCCTTTTTCCACGCGGCAATCTGCTGCGGTAACAGGTGCCGGCCGTTTGTTGCGGTCTTTTAATTTTTTATTGGGCAAAATGGGATTCACGATGCCGTCGGGCTGGATGTCTACCACATTTACATAAAATGCTTTGTCACCCGTATTGATCACGCGCAAACGCACCTGGTCGCCCACACGCAATTCAAGCCGGCCGTTTACATAGCGCGATTTTGTCAGCGCTTCATCTACTTCGCCGTCTTTTACCAGCAACATATCTACCTGGGCCTTGAGACCGGCTTCAGTTATATCCATGTTGCGGAGATAGCGGACCTTGTCAAATGTTTTGATCGCCTCTTTCAATTTGGCTATACCGTCGGCTGTTGTAAAATCAACTGCCTCGCCGAATGCATCTCCGGATGTAGTGTACTTCAGGTGCCATTTACCATCGGACGATGGCGATAGCTCCAGGTCGTACGGACCGGTAAAGTCAACCAGTTTGAAGTCTTTGAGCCCTTCCGCTACTTTGCGTTTGCTGCCGTTGACGTCTTTTACGGACAGACGCACTTTATCATTTCCGTAGGCGAGTTCGGTAACAAACGCCCAGGCTCCTTTTTCCAGTAGCGCTTCATTGGGTTTGTCGAGCTTCAGTGTTGCTTTGAAATTGTCAACCTGTGTGATCTTACCTGTCGCCAGTTCTTTTTTTCCCGATGGATCGGTGGTGCCAACAGGGTAGAGTTTCACGACAGAACCTTTGGTAAGACCGGCTACGGCACCCGCATTTACCAAAAATTCGCTGGCGGAACTTTCACGCAGGTCGAGCGTGTAATACAATTTCTGTGAGATAAAGCGGTTGGAAAAAATACCGCGGTCGGAATTGTCGGTCTCGAGCACCGGGCGTTGTTTCGGTGCCTTACTCAGCATGATATTTTCGATGGAAGAGAACAGTGTACGGTAGCTTACTTTTTCGTCTTTAGAGGCGAGTGCTTTGCTGAATGCATAAGATAGTGAGCCGACGGGCTTGCGGTCGTCGCTCCAGCATTCGTAATTTTTTTCTGATGCCTGCGCTCCGGAGATCACGACATAAGGCGATGCTACATCGGAAAGAGCGGTAGCGCCGGACTCGCGGAAGTCTGTATTATTGCCTCTGCTGGCGTTGTTCGTTTTGAATGAGCTGCTGACGATCGGTTGAAAACCGCCGCGGACCAGTGGTGCATTGGCCGGATCCACATCGCGCGTGGCCGAGCCGGAATGACAGGCATCGATCACCACCAGCAGATCACCGTCCTTGCCCAGTTTGTTGCGGAGCCGGGTAATCTTTTCTCCAAATTCATCATCGCGCAGATAACCGGGTGCATATTTAGAAAATTCTTCCGGATCATAGGTATAGGTGGCGCCATAAGGAACGATCGCTTCGTCGAGGCCGTCGGCTTCGTCCCCATTGTCGTCTTCAATTTGTGAGCCGTGGCTGGAAATATGAATCACTACCACATCTCCCAAACCTGCGTTGGCAATAAGTTTGTCAAGCGCATCCACGATACCCTGCTTGGTGGCCTGTTTGTCCTGCAGCACGGCAATATCATTGAACTGCTGCGCTTCCAGGGCTCCGCGGACGAGGGGAACGTCATTGGCGGAACTGATGGGCTTCCACATATTGACTTCCGGATCGGGATAATCACCGATGGCGATGATCAGCGCATGCTTCTTCTGCGCCATGGCCCCAAGGCCGAGCAGGATCAGAAAGGTGAAGAAAAGTGAACGCATGGTTGGCTGATTTACTGGTTTGAGCGAAAAAACAGTCACTGTTATTTTCAGGGTTAAAAGTACCCGCTTTGATAAGGCAGCCCAATACCCCCTTTTGGGTATTTGCAATTTGTTAATGATTGTTGCGGTAAATGTCCTGCGCGGCATCCAGGTAGCCCGACGCCTCCAGGAGGAAAGCCAGCATATTCGAGGCCTCCAGCGGATCAGATACGATCACCTGCTTGTTGAGTTCCTTTTCTTTGAGCAGGTATTGGGCACGTGTCATATAAATGATTACACCTTCCTTGCACGGTTGTTGCCTGTCGATCAGCAAAAACCATTTCCAGGAGGTGCCGGGCTTCAGCTGTTCCGTTGCAGGAAAAAATACGGCCGAAGGATCAACATTTATACGCCAGGCTGAATCGGCATTTTGAAAAGCCAGTTGCAGCCGGCCTGCGGGAAGTTTATGCGTAATGTTAAATACCAAAGACTTCCCGGTATAGTAAATGGTATCGGGCAAATGGTCTGCATCCACACCGGGGCAACCGCGCGCCACTCCTCCCGCATTGCTCATATACTTACGCCGGTCTGCTTCGGGTGACCCATGTTTGTGAGTGAATTGCTCCCATACATACGCAAAGTATTTTCCGGTTACGTCCGTATTTTTTCCGGGGTGAAACGTCTTGCGGATATCAACCATTGCCATACTTTTTGTAAACGTGAGCGCTTTGTAAGTATCGCTCACCAGCGTAATTGAACTGCCTTTATCTATTTCGAGTCTTGAATGATAGGCATAAAATTTATTTCCGACTTTCAGTGGTTGAATTTTATTGTCCAGGGTTTTTAAATACGCCTTCCCTTTCAATTCAAAAACAAGCAGGCTGTCCTGGGCGGCGGCACCAACCGCAAATACCAAACACAGCAGTAGCAAAAACGTTTTCATAAAAAATATTAATGATGGTCTCCTGGAAATACCGTTGAGATATGAAATTTTTTGCGCAGCCATTGTGCCAATCCCTCATAGAAATACAATACGTCTACCGCCAGCACCACACCGCCGAGCATCATGGTGAAGTTGGCCTGTATACCGGCCTTACTGATCAGCAATATGCCAAAATAGATGAAGAGCACGGCTGACACCAGTTGTACACTCTTCACCACCAGGTGAAACCAAATATGCTTCTCAATATAATACTTAAGGAAAAATGCCATGTGCAACCATACAACGATTACCGAAACGAGCATCATCAGCCAGCCCGGAATTTTCTTTGTATAATCCTGGTCCATGACCATCGAAAGGATATTCGCATGTATGTAAATGCCATTCAGGTCAGGAGTGGATTTGCCTGCGAACTTTTTATTAAGTGGTGTAAAGAATTTGTCTTCGATATCGTTTGCATTCGTATTGGCCAATCCGACCAATACGATCTTTCCGTTTAGTACTGACAAATCAACTTCTCCGCGCAGCATTGCTGCATGGTCGATGGTCAGGTATTGACTGGCATCGCGGCGATAAGTGATCAGGGTTGAGCCTTGCGGGCGATGGCTCAGTTGCTCGAAACTTTGCAGGTTGCTCAGGCGCACGATCTGCGAAGTAAAGCTCTGGTATGTGCTGTCGGCTGTAGTTTCCGAAGGAGAGTAATGCCGGATAACGGCATCTTCTTCCCCGATGAAATTTATATAACCAACCGTTGCATTTGGTGTGCGGAAATAATTCGGTGCGCTTTGCAGGCTATCACCGTGAAACGCGATCTTTTCTGCCAGCACCAATTGTTTTGTATTGCTCAATGCGCTGCGCAATGCGGAATCTGCCGCCGGTTCTTTCGGACCCGCGAACGTAATATCGAGCGCTACCGTCGAAGGATTTCCTTTATTGATCGAATCAATCGTAGCCGCAATATCTGCTCGTGACGACTGCCCAATATCCACTACCACGATCCTTTTATCAATACCATTGTCTTTGTGCGATTTGATCACCGAAAACGCCAGGTCATTAAAACTCAGGTCCGATAATGCCATTTTAATCGGATCAAACAAATGCGTATTCAAAGGCAACAGCGAGAAAAGGCCCATGATCAGGAATACGCAGGCCGTAGCCAGAAGCGTGTCGCGTTTAAAGAGGTATTTTTTCAACTAAGTAGTAAGTTTTAGGTATTAAGTTATAAGTAATAGGGATTCTTGCTCCTTAACTTCTTTACGGGAAACCCCGCGCTTTTTTTCACGCAAGGCGGCAGAGCTATTAAAGCGCAAGGGGCTTCACTGATTCACTTATTGACGATTCACCATTCACGATTGTCCCTAATACCAAAGCGTCTGCTTAAACACCGCATCACTGCCCGATAATACGAAACGTTTTTGGATATAATTGCTGTCATCTTCCGGATTGCCGCCTTTGCGGAACAATACCAGGTCGATAATACCGGTAGAACCGCCCAAACGCAACGCCGCCGCAAGATCGGCCGCATCCGATACACGCCATACCTGACCGCCGGTTTTTGAAATAATGCCCGCAGCAATCACGATCCAGTCGTTACTGAAAAGTGTATTGCTGGGCAAGCTGTTATTGGTATTGCCTACGTACCAGATACCTTCTGATGCCTGGTTGCGATAAGCTGCATATTTCTGCGGATTATTGAAGTTGATCGTCAGGTTTTCAGTGCCGCTGAGCAAACGACCGCCCCAGGCCGATGACACATAATCACTGATCGAGGTCATTGTAGTGGCATTGGATGCGCGCGTGGTTACTTTTACCGTTTGCGTACTGCCGTTGAGGCTCAAACGGAATTGGATATCCTGACCGGGCATTGTTTTCTCAAATTGTCCCAGCACCTCTTCAATACTGCGTACATTCTGTCCGTTCACCGCTTCCACCACATATCCTTTGTACGATGCTAATGCAGCAGCAGCCGGGCTTCCGGGAACAACGCCACTGATCACGGGTCGGGTTTCCACATTAGCAGAAGCGCGCAGTGAATTGCGGTTGGATGTGTTGGGTTTTGCCGCAGCGATTTCCACGCCGATATAAGCTCGTTTCACCAGCCCTTTATTAGTAAGAATATCGGTGATCAGCCTGCGGGAGATACCGGCTTCGAGTGCAAAGTTGATCTGCGGCTGCCAGATACTCTGGTCGCCACGATCTGCAAATGCGATTTGTGAGTTGATGCCCGCCACTTCGCCATTGGCATCTACCAGCGGACCGCCGCTGTTGCCCCAGATAACGGTAGCGGTTGTTTGCAGAAAACCAAATTTGCCGGTCAGGCCGCCGCGTACACGGTTCTTGGCACTGATAATTCCTTCGGAAACGGAGTAGGGATAATCCCCGAGCGGGTTGCCGATGGCATACACGGGTTCTCCCACGTCAATATCATTTTTGCGGAATGCAATAGAAGTAATCTCTGCTCCCGGTTTGCCGGTAAACTCCAGTACGGCCAGGTCGTAAAACGAATCGCCGCCTACAATTTTTGCTTCGTATTTGGTGTAGTTGATACTGTATACATAGATGCTGCCTTTTTTGTCGGCGGCACTTTCGATCACGTGTGCATTGGTGATCACATAGTATTTGCCGTTTTCCTGGATCACAAAACCAGAACCGCTGCCTTGTGCGCCGGTAAGATCGAGTGCACGTGCATAAGCCATTTCGGAAGAATTGCCACGGAAACCAAGGGTTTTGTTGCCAACGCCACTCTCATACACGGCAACGGTTACTACGCTGCTGAGCGCTTTGTCCAGCATTTTGGAAGCGCTGGTTTTTTGGGCAAAAGCGGCCGGGATCATCATGACACTTGCCGCAAGAAGAAAAACAATCTTTTTCATTTTAGTAAAATGAAGGTGGTTAATGAGTATTGACGGTTCGAATGTATGGCAATTGTCAACTGGCGAAAATACCCTGAAGCCGCAATTTTTTATGTACCCCAAAAAGGGTACAAGAGGGTATTCCCCGGGTTACCGTTTCTCTGTATTTTGTTCCCAAAATAACATACAATGAGGGATAGAAGGGTTGGCGTTTTCGTCGCTATGGCAGCATTGGCACTGGTTTCATGCCGTTCGGCCAGGGAAGGATCGGCTGTCAGCGCTTCGCGGGAAAACATGGAGATCAAACAGAAACCGGATATTGTACAGTTTGCCAAACTCCGCGAGCAGGAAATCCCGACCCTGGCCACCCGTGGTCTGGGCAACCGTGGTATTTCCCTGGCCTCCGCCACCGGCAGCCTTGTTTCGCTCGGCGTAAATACGGTAAAAAAGATGATCGCCAATGAAAAAAGTAAATACGCTGCAGCTTACCCTTTTTCCCTGAGCGACCTGTATTTCTATGACCAATTATCCTCCCAAAGCGCTTTCGATCCGGTAGGTATGCAGTTCAGCGGCTTCTCTTTGTGCCGCACCTTCCGCAACAAAGCAGGTGGACTGGACACCGCTTTTACCGCCACTTTCCGCCTCGATACCACCAGCCTCAGCGAAATCATCAACAACTCCATGTTCAGACTTCGGCTCGAAAAGTTCCAGTTGTATTATGCAAAAGCAAAAGTTCCGCGGCGCAAAAAGAAAAAGCTCAACATGGACTTCGAGATCGTTTTCACTACCTCTTACGTTAATGAACACGGTCAGCTTTTCGACAATGTGACATTGGGAAAATTTTATTTCACCCTGCGGGATGCGCCGCTCGATCACAATGATCCCGGCTTCAAAGCTTACTACGACAGCCTGCCTTCCCGCACGCGTATCATCGGCCGGTCCTTTATCGTGCCGCGGTCCTTTGGTTATTATATGGATGGAAAAGATTTGAAGAAAAGCTGGAGCCAGGGCGTTTACAATATCCGTGTCAACGTAAAAGAAAGCAGTAAAGACGTATTTGTCAGCCGGGTACTGCTCGATAATGCCGGTCGCCTCCTCGAATCGAATGAAAAGAATTTCCAGAAAGTGATCAATCAAAAACTATTGCCCGACGAGCTGCAATAGTCCAATACACCCTGCATGAAAAAAATTTTCCTGTTCCTCCTATGCCTCTTGTTTGCCTGCGCCTGGAATACTGTTGTCCATGGCCAGAAAATTGACATTTCCTATCAAACAGGATTCACGGCTGCTATAAAAAAAATATTGCCCATCTCACGCGAACAATACATCGTGATAGCGGCTGATGGAGGAGTACTCGTGTGGAATCGTGCCGAGAAGAAAATAGTACTGCGCACCAATTCTTCCCAAAACGAAGTGAATGATGCACGATTGTACAAGCAGTATCTACTGGTGGCAGGAGACAAGGGCATGGATATTTTCGATTTGCAACATGTATTGTCTGCCCGGCAAATCAGCAAATCCGCTCATATCCTTAACGACCGTGTAAGCGCAATCAGCAATGGCGCGATAGTAAGAGTCGTGTCGGAGAAAAAGATTTATTCGTTTGCCAATGAAACGCAATTGCTGAATGGCAAGCCTTACCGCTCGATTCCTTTTTCCTCCGACGCCGTTTTTTCCATCAGAGAAACGGCCAACCGGCTTTATCTCCTGGGTATACATGAACAATTAATCATTGATACTGCCGGGAAAAAAATTGCGGCGGCCGCCAATTACTGTACCGGTATGTATGGTTACGATTTTGCAGGAAACAATACCGCCTTTGTTGCCCGCGAGGGAAATCTGTTGCGCCTGGATTTCAGTGCTGCGGGAATCCGATCAACCATCATACCCGTAAAGGGCGGTGAAAAAGGAGAACTGGTACAGGGAGTATATGCAGACAGTACCAGGAAAAAAATCTTTATCGGCACAAATAACCAACGCGTTTTACAAATGCCGTTTGAGGGAAAAGTGGCGGAATCCCGTTTTTATCAGTCTGCCGTTCCGGCTTCTTATACCAGCATCTGCGTACAGGACCGTTCCTTGTTTTGCGGCAATTTCTTTGGTAATGTAGAGGTGATCAATATTGAATCGGGAAAGAAAACCGGAGAACTCGAGGAAGATCCGACGCCACAGTTGACCGGTGTGTATTTGCGTGGCAACCGCGAAATGATCACCACACATTTCGGTTCGCGGGGTTGTGTTTTGAGGTTCTGGGATTTGTCATCCGCAGGTTTGCAACAATCAATTGCACTACCGGATCATATTGCTTATGATGTAACTTTTTCCGAAGCCGGAGACACGATTTACTCGCACCACACCAGCGGTGCCGTTTACCGGTACACCTTCAAAGACAATCTTTATCTCGTCGACACCGTACAAAAACCGGATATCGGTTTTTTTAGCAGTGCCATTGTTTTCCGGTTCGATAAAGATCAACGCTCTTTATTAAAGGCGCAGAGCGATGCACTAAAAGAAGGACTCGCCGGTGCAGGCGTTCATCGTTATACCATGAGAGGATCTTCGGATGTCGAGTGGTCGTTTTTCAATCCCGAAGGATTACCTAAAACCTGCGATCCGCGCAAACTACCGGCCTACCAGGTGCCCGACATTTTTATCGCCGCAGCTGGTTTAACGAAGGAAACCTCCGCCTGGGATGTGATGGACCGTGATCTTTTTTACATGAGAGCCTGCGGCGCCGAAACGGCGAATGATTTTTTTGCCCGCATGGAAAAATACCAGTTCGATACGCTCCGGCTCGGGCGCTTCTTCCGCATGGTAAAAGGCATTGAACCCGTAAAACCCGCTGTTTCACTTACCAGCAAAAAGGACGGATCGCTGTATCGGAGTTTCGCGGTAACAGAAGCACCACAACATGTGATCGTCTCTGCGCATCCGTTTATCATGGCGTTTTTCAACAGCGATAGTATCCGCATCTGGCAGCAGGACAAAAACCGCATGTATTCCCTGCCAAACACGGCAGGAGAAAAAGCGTTTTATTATGCATTGAACGAAGAATATCTCGCGCTGATTTCAAATAACGAAAACAAGATCCGTGTAATTCCCTACACGCAGCCACAGGCAACCGCAACAAACTGGATTTCTTTCGGCGCGGATCAATATGTGGTTTACACACCGGAAGGCTTTTATAAAACAAAAGGCCGCTCCAACCGGCTAAACATGCTGGTGGATGAAAAAGTTGTTTCCTTTTCCAGTTTTGATCTTCGTTACAACCGGCCAGACCTCGTTCTTTCCTCTCTAAATACGACTGATACTTTATTGATCCGGGCCTATCAAAAAGCTTTTACCAAACGGCTGAAAAAAGCGGGTATCGATAGTCTTGCTTCGCAAAAAAATTTATTGCCGCAGCTCGGCATTGCCAACCGGAGCGAGCTCAGCTACGTGCAGGAACAACCGCAACTTCCCTTGCATTTAAAGGGACTGCTTACAACACCAACCGGTTATTTGCATATCTGGATCAATGAGGTGCCCGTGTTTACCAAAACCGGCATCCGTGTCAATACCACAAATATCGACACCTCCCTCAGCATCCTCTTATCTCCGGGAGAAAACCGGATTGAGGCGGCTTTGTCTGATGCGGGCGGGTTGGAGAGTTCCCGGACGCCGCTTTTTGTAAATTATCCGTCATCAGCCGAAACCGAAGGCCGGCTTTACTTTGCAGGCATTGGCATCAACCGGTTTGCCGACAGCGCACACAATCTCCGCTGGAGCGTAAAAGATATCCGCGACCTCACCGCGACCTTCCGCAAAAAATACGGAGACCGCCTGATCATAGCAGATACCTTATTTGATGAACGCGTAACCGTTGACAATATCATTGCCTTAAAAGAAAAGCTGAAAACCGGCAATCACAACGACAAAGTGGTGATCGCTTATTCGGGTCACGGCCTGCTGGATCAGCAGTTCGACTATTATCTCTCCACTTACAATATTGCATTCAGCAATCCGTCATCAAACGGCTTGCCTTACGAGCAACTTGAAAACCTGCTGGACGGCATCCCGCAGCGCAGAAAGCTGCTGCTCATCGATGCCTGCCATAGCGGAGAAGTAGATAAAGAGGAATTTGAAAAAATAAAACAAGCATCCGGCGGACTGGCCACAAAAGGTATTACGACCAAAGGAGGCATTACAGAATCCACCGACGACGGCGGACGCATCGGACTTCAGAATAGTTTTGAGCTGATGCAATCCCTTTTCATCAATGTGGGCAGAGGCACCGGGGCAACCATTATTTCCGCGGCGGCGGGAACGCAGTTTGCACAGGAAAGAGGTACACTTGGCAACGGCGTGTTTACTTATGCCATTCTCGAAGCGCTCAATCAACAACCGGAAAGTATCCGCATCAGTGCATTAAGACAACATGTAAGCCGCCGCGTGGAGCAGTTAACCAACGGCCTTCAGCAACCTACATCCAGGCAGGAAACGAGCGAATACGACTGGGAATTGTAAAGAATACCCTGAGACGGGTATAGGAGATAAAAGCCGCAATGCCTAGTTTTCCACCAAATGCCCTTTGCATTTCGCTATTATGAAACCGTTATTCCAACTGTCGCTGCTACTTGTGGCTTGTTGTATCTGCTGCTTAACGTTTGCCCAGCCCGTTACCAAAGGCACCATTACGGAAAGCACCGATACCATGAAGCTCAGTGGTAATGCGTACGCACTTATCACCGGTATTTCGCGTTACGAGGATATCAATACGTATCGCTCTTTGCGTTATGCCGATGAAGATGCCCGCGAATTTTATCGCTACCTGGTTGCACAGGACGGTGGCCGGCTACCATCGGCCAATGTAGATACGCTGATGAATGAAAAGGCCAGTTTCATGGAGTTCTGGAAAAAATTCAACCGGTTCAAAGACAAACTGCAGAAGGGCGATGTATTCTATATCTATTTTTCCGGCCACGGCGATGCCTACCGCGCCGATGAGGCTTACCTGCTGGCGTATGACGCACCTCCCGGTAATGACCGCAACAATTACTCAACCGGCATTGGCCTCATCGATATTCATAAACTTAAAGTCCGGATCGAAGAGTTAACCCGCAAAGGCGTGCAGGTAGTGCTGATCACCGATGCCTGCCGCACCAATGAACTGCCGGGAAAAGAAGAAGGCCTTACGATCGCTTACCAGCAAATATTTGAACGGAAAGCCGGAGAAATACAATTCATTTCCTGCTCCTCCAACCAGGTCTCGTTTGAAGACGCGCGCTGGGGTGGCGGCAGAGGATTATTTTCCTGGCACTTCATCAATGGATTAAGGGGAATGGCCGATACCGATCCGGAAGACGGTGAAGTAACGTTGGCAGAGTTGTATGACTATGTAAAGAAAAATGTGAACCGCGCTTCCTACGACAAAACCACCAAAGAGTACAAACAAACCCCGCGCTACTGCTGCACCGAACGCGACGGGATGGTGCTGAGCACGGTAACGGCAGAACAAAAACAGGCACTGGCGCAGCGTCTGCAGGCCGGCAACTGGGGAGGCATGACGAAAGAAGATGCATTACTCGCAGTTGGTCGCGGAGGCGGACTCGAAGAAGAAATGAAGGCGGCTGGTTTAACGGAATGGTACCAGCAATATATGCGCGCACTGAACAACGACGAACTTATCGGCTCCGGCAGCGCCTATGAATTATTGAACAAGGTATTGAAGCATCCGAAACTCTCTCCGCAGGTAATTAATGAATTGAAGTTCGAACTCAGCAGCCTGCTGATGGGCGATGTGTCCAAAGTGATCCGGACCTACCTGAATGCAGCGCAGAACAACAACCTGTATACTTATCCCTATTTCATGACGGCCGCCAACAAACTGCGCGTATTCCGCGAAGTGGCCGATACGGCCTATTACAACCCGCTGGATGTACAGGTTAACTTATTATTTCTCGAGGGGCATGCCAACTGGCGTTCCGACAAACGCACAGATCAGTATCTCAGCTTGCGCAAAGTCGATAGCGCCATTGCTTTAAAACCGCAGGCGGCTTATTTGTATAACCTGAAAGGCCTGATGCATAGTTTTATCGGCCAGCCCGAGGAAGCGGAGAAAGCTTACCGCACCGGTGTAAAGCTTGCACCGAACTGGTTGTATCCCATTTTCAATCTCGGCGTATCCTTTGCTGATCGCAGCCGCGGGGACTCGGCAATGAAATATTTCCGCAGGGCTATTATCATCGATAGTAATTACCAGACCACTTACGCCGGAATAGGCATGTTGTATTATCATACTTACAATAAACCGGATTCGGCCGTTTATTTTATCAAACAGGGATTGAAAAAAGATCCGAACGATCCCTACCTGTGGACGCTGCTCGGACATTTTCATCTTTACCGGAAATTATACCCCGAAGCATTGCAATATTATTACCAGGCCATGAAGGTGGACAGTACGGTCATCTATCCGCTGGAAGGCGCGATGCAGGTGCATGTACGAATGGGCAATACCGATAGCACGTCATATTATGTCAACAAAATGACCAGCCTCGATCCCGAAAACCCGGTCACCTATCAGAGCATTGGCAACTTATCGCTGGAGTATGAAATGGATAGCACGGCCCTGAGTATGTTCGCCACCGCTTTATACCTGGACAGTATGAGCACCAGTTCCTGGAAAGGTTATGCGGAAGCGGCTTCCCGTTTGGGGAAAGATACGCTGGCATTTGGCGCGCTTTATAAGTCGCTGGAAATTGACAGCCTGGATACATATGCTTATAACCAGATGGGAAATGTGCTGTTCAAAATGGAAGAGTACGAAGCTGCGCGCAATCGCTATGCGGAAGCCATCCGTCTTGCTCCGGAGGTGGCAACTTATTATCATAACTATGGCGAAGCATCCTTTCAATTGAAGGAATATGAGACTGCGGAAAAATATTTCCGTTCGACAATAAAGCTGGATAAAAAGTTTGGAGATGCGTATTACAGGCTGGCGCAGTTGAGTGCCGAAGCCGGTCGTAAGAAAGAAGCGCTGGAAATGCTGGAAAAAGCCATGTCGCTGATCGGTTATAATATCGGCGGCGTACGTGCGGATATTATGCTCAGGAATATCCGGGAAGAGCCGGAGTTTGAGAAGATACTGACGAAGAAAAGGAAAAGGTAGTAAGTTTTAAGTATTTGCCGTAAAACAGTGATGGTTCGTATATACGAACCATCACTGCACTTATAACTTATTACTTAAAACTTACAACTTCTCTCGTCCCCCGAAAGAGTTACAGCTCATAAGAGCTCTTAAGAATATCTTTATATTCCTGGGGAACGCAGGGATGATTGTAGGCTTTCAGGGCGGCTTCTTTGGCTTTGGCCACCTCATTCAACTGTGAATAGGAAATGGTCTGCATCAGGTAAAGCCAACCTTCCTTGCCTTTTTCTGCCGAAGTAAATTTATAACTCGCCAGCAGGGGAATCAGGCTTTCATGAACAGTGTCCTCCAGGCTCTCGAGGTATTCCAGGTAAAGCTGAGAGGATTGTTCGATGGGTAATTTTTTGCTGCCGGCCAGCATGCTGTGATAAACGGTTTTCATTTTATCGGCATCCTCGCCAACTATTGCAGCCACCAGGCTGAGTTCATGTTCCGCATATATTACGCGTGAAGGATAATATTTTTTGATAATGCCCATGAACTTTTCGTGATTCAGGTCGTCGCCGGATTGATACAGGGCATACAAAAATGTTTTACGGTAAAGAGCTGCATCGAGGTGTTGGTCATCCCATTCCAGCATCGTCTTGATTTTGGCGCGGGCATTCAGCAATTGCTCAAGCTGAGTGGGGCTGTTCAGACGGGCATAGCTCATCACCGCCAGCAGCAGGTCTTTGCTGGCGAAAAGATCGGGGCGTGTTTGAAGGAATTGCTGGGAAATCTCGACCCGGTCCTCGTCATCCAGATCCTGTGCATTGCTGATCCAATGGGAAAAGTCTTCGTCCGTGGCTTTGCCGGACTTAACTTTTTCTTTCAGGGTATAATATTGCGTGGCGGGATCACGTGCAAGTCTGCCAAGGCTGATGAATTCGGGAGCTTCCATGGCGCCAATGTATTTGTGCACCATTTTGCCATCGGCAGCAAAGAACATCAGCGTGGGATAAGAAGTAATGGCAAATGTCTCTGAAAGAGTAACGCCTTCACCTTCTTCCATGTCAAATTTTACATTGATAAAATTATCGTTGTAAAATTTGGCGACGGCATCGTCGGTATAAACAGAGGATTCGAGATATTTACAGGGCCCGCACCAGGTGGCATAGGCATCAAAAAAGATCATTTTCTTTTCGCGGGCTGCTTTTTCTTTGATTTGTTTCCAGGTAAGACCGGTAACAAATTTGATATCACCGGCGGAAGCAGTGAGTACCGCAAGCAGGCCAATGAAAAGGACAGAGAGTTTCTTCATGTTAAAAAGGTGTTGGTGAGTAATGGAATTCCAACTCAGGATGCAAACTTAGACCGGCCTGCACGATGAGGCTTGTTAAACATATCAAAAATAGGTAGTAAGTAATAAGTTTTAAGTAGTAAGTTATAGGTAAACGCGCAGGATACTGTCCGAAAGCCAGGTTGACTTAAGAAATCTTTGCGACTTAGCTCCTTACGCGTCTTTGCGTGAAACCGGCGGTCTCTCTATGTAAAGATGCAAAGTAATTGACCCGAAAGACGATTCACCATTTTTGACTTTTGAATTTTGACTTTTGAATTATCTACTGATTATATCGCTTTTCCTTTCTACCGCCCTCTCTGCGCAAACCCTGCGCTTCAACGGCGAAGTACTCTCCGCCGTGCAGACGGCAGATGGTCAATACCTGGCGCTTTCTACCCCAGACTCCATTTTCCTGGTCAACAATAAAAGCCTGCAAATTGAAAAACGCACGCGGCATCAATTGGTCAACCCGGTACTCAGACAGTTTTATCCCGGCAACAACAGCCTGCTGCTGCTGAACGAACAACGCAAACCTGTGCAGGACCTTTTCAATAATAACATCCGCCCCTTCCTCACCCGCGAATCCTTCCGTGAGTTTCCGCAAGACAGCCTCGTCATTTTTTCCCTGGAGAATCCTGCAGCCTCCCGAAAATTCAGCGGCTCCGTGTATGTTGCAACAGGTTCAACTAACAACCAGCTCGCTGTGGTCGAAAACAACTCGCTGGAGATCACCAACGGAACAAACGCAAACAAAATCACGCTCGCACAAGCCTGTCGCGGTATCAAGGCAAGCCCTGATTTCAAAAAAGCCTTATTAACCGGCTACGGGCAGGGCAACTATTCTTATACATTACTCGATCTCGCAACAGGAAAAATCATTTATGAGCAAAAACAATTAACCAGCCCTCCATCCGATTACGGCTTCGCCGGCAGCGGCCAACTGGTAGCGGTGGCGCTGTCCACTGGTATCCGTATCATCGATACCCAAACCGGATCGGTTGTTAGCGATGTGTCCCTGCCAGACAAAACTGTGCGCTCATTGACCAATCTTTCCTTTACCCCTGACAATAAACTTGTTTTTGTTACCGACGAGCGCGAATGGCATTGCTGGGAGCTTGATAAGCAACAGTACACACAGAAAATACATCCCGGCTTAACGGGATTGTTCGATTTTTATGACGTATTCCTTAACGGCACTCAATTAATTGCCGGAGGCCGGATGCGCGACGACAACGGGCTTGCCGGCAGCTATCAATTGGAAAAAATAAACCTGCAGGATCTCACCGTTTTCTCCATTATTGAAAAGGGAACAGTCGAAAGTTATGCCGACAGCACCGGCTACACCATGATGCTGAACAATGTATATACGTCCAATGAAACCGCTGTGGTCACGTTCAGTCCGGCGCGGGAAATTTTTACCCTCGTCCGCGGAAATGTGCTACAGGTATGGGATGTAAAGCAACGAAGGAAGCTTATGCAACATGCATTCCGTGCAAAAATAACGTCTACCCCCGACCGCAGCGGCCAATCTATCCTGGTGATCGAGGCCCGCGGACAGTCATCATACGACGGTTATGTTCGTCATATCGTATCCCTGAAAAACAGCACGATCAAAAGTTCAGAAGTATTGGGGGAAAAAGGTACGGGACCGCGCGCAATGAGTTCCCGGTTCCGCGTTATTGCCGATCCTGATCATAACGATCAATGGCTTTCCATTGACGGTTCAGATAAAATATGGCAAACTGCCGCAAGCACTTTTTCTGATAAAATAATCCGTGAATGGAAAGGTGCAGAACTATTGCAACTCGAAGCAATGTCCAATCAACCATGGTCGGCACTCGCAACCGTAAATGGCATAACGGCAATCTGGCAATTGACAGATCAGCCAAAACAAATCACCACCTGCTCCGATACTGAACAGTTTATGATGAGCAGGGAGGGCCTCTGGCGCTGGAGCCCGGAGGGCAACCAGCTGACCCAATACAAAAACGGTCAGGCACAATCACCTGTTCAGCTCCCCGGAAAAATCAAACGTGTTGAATGGTTAGCTAAAACCAATACACTGCATGCCGTCTGTCAACCGGCATCGTCGCGCACCATTTTTTCCACGATACAAAATAACCAGGTCAGCAAAACGGATAGCATTGACAGGCTGTATGCAGACTTATATGCATTAAGGGAAAATGAATGGCTTTACCAGGATGGCGATGAAGGACTGATTACCGTATTTCATAAAAGCGCCTACCAGGTTCCCTGGGGACCGCGCACGCCGAAAGCCTTTTTAGCAGGGTTTGATGTAAGCGCCGATGGCAGGCTGGTTGCCTTCAGTAACTTGTTGCTCAACCTCACCACCCTCGACAACAAAACATTACCGTCCCACACGAGTTATTCCATTCTTCCCGATGGCAGCGGACGCATCGAGTTAGATACACGCGTTTATCAGTCCTATGGCTCTTCCTCTAAAAAAGGATATGGGTTGATGCGTATCAATGATCGTACACAGGATACGATCTATAGCAAAACATTTATTCCGGCTGCAGACGATGCTTCAGCCGGGGTCCCGGCTTTTGAATTTTTCCATAACAAGGTAGCCGTATCGCCTGATGGGAAATGGGCGATTAGTTATACCGAAGGACTTTCTTTTTACGATGAAAAAAAAATGAGTCCGGCGCTGGTATGGGATCTCCGGCAAATGAAGGCGCGCACGTTGAACATTAAAAAAGTATACGACGTAAGGTTTATCCCGGGAACACAGCAGGTGGCATTGTATGCCGGCAACACCCGCGGGGCCGGTCTGAACACCCTGAATTATATAGCAGACATGCCTGCTGCAAAACTGACCGACTCCACTTTCTGGCAAGACTATGTACACTATCCCGAATCCGGCCTGTCGATCAACTTCCGTAACATTGAATGGCAAACAGCAACAGGTAAAGAAAAAAAAGTTCACCGCAGTTTTTATTCGCGCGACTATCTCACCAGCGTTGCTTATTATAAACCTGCCGCGCGCATTGTGGCCGGTAGCCAGAACGGACAATTGTTGATCTGGGATACAACGGGCAGTTCTCCACGTCACATACTCAACACGCAAGGTGGTGCCATTGAAAAACTGGTTGTCCGCGGCAACCGCCTTTACAGTCTTTCCGCCAATGGCGATGTAACGATTGTCGACATGCAGCTGGAAACGATACAGGTCACGATCAAATTTTTGGAAAAAGAAAAAGAATGGCGCTATGCGATGCTCACGCCTTCGGGACATTACCGTATCGATCCGGATCTGCTCAACGATTTTCATTTTATAAAAAATGAAACCGTCTACCCCTTATCGAGTTTTGAATTGCAGGGCAACCGTCCCGACAAAGTATTTAAAGCGCTGGGGTATGCCGACACCGCTTTTCTGCGTACGCTTGAACTTGCCTGGAGAAGCCGCATACAAAGGCTGGGCTTCGATCCGGATAAACTAAACAACGCGGGCAATCGCCCGGTACTTAAATGGGACCGCGATCATCTTCCACTGACGGCAACAGACCGGATACTGCAATTGCAATTGACATTGGAAGACCAGCAGCAGGCATTGAAATCTTTGCTCATCCGTGTGAATGGCGTACCGGAATTTGCCGCCACCGGTATGCCGGTAAACGGACGTGTAAAAAAATATGCACTGGATTATCCGCTGTCACTCAACGCTGGCAGAAACCTGATCAGCATAACCGGGGTGAATGAAGCCGGTGAGGAAAGCCTGGAACAAACATATACCGTCTACTACCAGCCCGACAAACCAGATACGCCCAAAGTGTTTTACATCGGCATCGGTGTTGCTGAATATGCCGACCGTCAGAAAAATCTCCGGTATGCAGCGAAGGATGTACGTGATATAGCAGAACGTCTGAAACAAACTAAAAATGCCACGATCCTCGACACCCTGCTCAATGAAAAAGCGACGCTCGCTGCTATACAGCAGGTAAAACAAAAACTCCGGCAGACGAATACGGACGACATCGTTGTGATCTCTTTGTCGGGTCACGGTATGATCAGCAGGGACAGCGGTTTTGTGTTTGCTCCCCACGACATGGACTTCAGCCGTCCGGAAGCAAAGGGTTTGTCGATAAGGATGATCGAGTCGTTGCTGGATGGTATTCCTGCGCGCAAACGGCTGTTGCTGCTGGATGCCTGCCACAGTGGAGAAGACATTGCCACGCACAGCGGCCAGTTACCACAAGGCGTAAGTGTGATAAAAAGAGGGGTGATCGTAGAAGATACGGACAGCTCGGCTTCAGGGCGCGGGCGCAATCAGCAATTGCTGATACAGGAATTATTTGGCGATCTCAGCCGCGGCAACGGGTCGTTTGTTATTTCGGCGGCGGCGGGTAATGAATATGCCTATGAAGGCCAATCCTGGAACAATGGTGTATTCACGTATAGCTTCTTGAACAACCTGTCCTGGGGCGACCGGCGCACACCGCTTCGCCAACTGCGCGCGGCTATTTATGACCTGGTGAACAAACAAACCAATGGTTTGCAAACGCCGGCCAGCCGGAGGGAAAATGGCTGGTGGAACTGGGAGTTTTAGAAAAAATGTGTAAATGTGTCACCTTCGGGAATATGTAAATGTGGAAATGAATTGATCATTTTCACACGGCCCACGGCGCAGCCGGGGCACATCTCCACATTTTCACATTGGGTTATGCAATAACCCGCACATTCCTGCTAAAGCTTTCTTCCAGGGAAATAAAGGTTTCGGTACGTTCTATGCCTTTAATCTTTTGCAACTGGTCGTGCAATACTGAACGGAGTTGGGAAATATCTTTGCACACGATTTCGGCGAACATGCTGTAATTGCCGGTGGTGTAATTGAGACGGACGATCTCGGGCATTTTCTGCAGTTCACGTGCAACAGTATCGTACAATGAACTTTCTTTGAGATAAATACCGATGAAAGCAATTACATCGTAGCCCAGCATTTTAAGATCGGTATTGAGGCGGGTGCCTTTTACTACACCGGCTTCCTGTAGTTTTTTGATACGGACGTGGATGGTACCACCAGACACATATAATTTTTTTCCAAGATCGGCGTAGGAAATCTCAGCATTCTCCATCATATGCTGAATGATCTGCAGATCCAATTTATCCAAATTCAATTTAGCGGCCATTTCTATAAGTGATTTTAAATAAATTCAATTGACACCACGAATATTTGAATAATTTCTATTATTTCAAAATTTTTGTTCGAAAATTTGGAACAAAAGGTCCAGACACTGTATTTTTGTTCTATCAAGTTCTTTAAAAGACACCACGCAAACAGCGCCTTTCTGAAGGTAATGTATAATGTGGTTCATACTGTGGGGTGATGAAATTTTCGGCAGACATGCCCTCTTGTCTCGGGGGTGGGGATAACAGAATAAATATAGCATAGAGCCGCTTCGGCAACGGAGCGACCAGGGTCGACCACTGAACTTTGTGCTACAACTAACTGCCCCGTGGAGGTTCGACTCCTCCCCCTACAGCTCTTTTCTCGTGTGGCGATTAGCTTGCCTGTGAGTTCGTACTTACAGGCTTTTTTTTGCCCTTCAGGTTTTAAACGATCTCTTTGCCCAGGCAGACAGGTCGTTTTTTTTTAATCCTTAGTTTTGCGGCTTAAATGGAAACTATGAAAAAAACGCTGCTGCTTTTTCTCGCAAGTATACTTTTTACCAGCGCCTTTGCGCAGGATCAGCGTGTGAAAGCACTTAAATCGGAAGCAGAACGTACGGTCAAAAAAGATCCCAACGATACGACTCAAAAGAAATGGAAGTATGGCGGCCAGTATGCCATCAACGTATCCCAGGGTTCGCTGAACAACTGGGCGGCCGGTGGCGATGAATTTTCGCTGTCTGTCAACTCCGTACTCAACCTTTTTGCTTTTTATAAAAAAGATAAACACAGTTGGGACAATACACTGGATTTTAACCTGGGCTATGTAAATACTACCAGTCTCGGCAGCAGGAAAAACGATGACCGCATCGACCTCCTCTCCAAATATGGTTATGCACTCAATCCCAAACTGAACCTCGCCGGATTGTTCAACTTCCGTTCGCAGTTTTTCAAAGGCTATGCCTATGAAGACACCACAAGATCATTGACATCCGACCTCCTTTCACCTGCCTATGTATTGCTGAGTGCCGGTCTTGATTATAAACCAATTGAAGGATTGTCCATTTTTGTTTCACCCGCCACTTCCCGCTGGGTATTTGTAATGGATGACACCTTATCGGCCAAAGGCCTTTACGGAGTGGATTCCGGACGGCACAGCACATACGAACTCGGTGCATTTGCTTCTATTAATTACATGAAAGAATTCAACAAGATCGTGAGCTACAAAGGCCGGCTCGACCTTTTTTCAAATTATAAAAACAAACCCGGCAATATTGACTTCTATTTTACCAACGTGGTCAATATTAAACTGACCAGAATTTTATCTGCCACCTACAGCCTCGATCTTATTTATGATGATGACGTACGTTTATTTGGCAAAAACGGCACTTCTCCGGGGTTGCAATTAAAATCGCTGATAGGGTTGGGGTTGTTGCTGAAGTTCTGATGGTGAATGGTGAATGGTCAATCGTCAATAGGTGAATAAGTGAATGAGTCAGTCGTCAACGGCTGTTTTACCTAATACCTATAACGGCTGTTTTACTTAAAACTTAATACTTATTACTTAATACGGCTGTTTATCCAGTAAAAAATCCCCGCCTCACAGCGGGGATTGCTTTTACCATTTTATCTCACTTTAGGATTCAAGCCTGTAAACGATGGGCAATGTACGCCATACTTTCACTTTCTTACCAGCCACCTGACCAGGGGTCCAGGCCGGCATTTTAGAAACCACTTTCACCGCTTCTTCTTCCAGTCCATAACCCAGTTTGGTACCTGCCGTACGAACCTGGCTTACTTTACCGTTTTCATCAACAGCAAACTGTACATATACGGTGCCTTCAATATTGTTATCGATCGCGTCGGCGGGATATTCAATATTACGTGTAATATACGCATCCAAACCGTCCTGACCACCAGGATATCCGGGAGCCATGTCGGCACGCATATAAATACCGTCTTTGTCACGTTCAATTTTTACTTTGGTGTCTTCGTCGGCCATCCGTGCAGACGCTTTACCACTCTTACGTGGCTGATCCACTTTGCTACCAGGCGTGCTGTTGGTTTTTGACGGATCAGCAGGATTGTTACTCATGCTGCCGGTGCTGTCACCAACATTGTATTCGTTTGCAGGAGGCGTATTGTTTGCGCTGTCTTTGTTGTCTTCGTTGTTACAGGCAACAAAGAGGAAACTTCCGGCCATCAGCAGGGAAGCCCATTTTAACGTATTGATTTTCATGTTGTTTGGTTTTATTTACCTTACTTATTCAAAGAAAGTGCCATACTATCTTCCATGTCCTCCTCTTTGCCGGGCTTCTGCTAACTTTGCGGCTTATGGCGCAAAATAAACTGGCCCGGTTTGCAGATCTGGAGACGTTTTCCAATGTGTTGCAGTACCCGGAGAATATGCCCGGTCAATGGCAGGCTTTCTTTAAAAATCCGCACCCCATTGTGCTCGAGCTGGCATGCGGCAAGGGCGAATATGCGGTTGGTTTGGGGAGACTTTACCCCGGTCGCAATTTTATTGGTGTGGACCAGAAAGGCAATCGCATCTGGGTGGGTGCCCGCAAAGCATTGCAGGAACCATTGCCCAACGTTGCTTTCCTGCGTACGCAAATTGATCAGATCGCGCAATATTTTGCACCCGGCGAAGTAGAAGAAATCTGGATCACTTTCCCCGATCCGCAGTTGCGGAACGGAAAGATGCGCAAAAGACTCACCCATCCGAAGTTTCTGCGCCTTTATCAGCAATTCCTGAAACCCGGCGGACGCATCAATTTGAAAACCGACAGCCCCGATCTGTATAAGTTCACCAAACTCGTGATCGCACAATACAATTGCACCGTTCACACCGATTTCGATCATGTACGCGAGCAGGCACCCGATCATCCTGAACTTTCCATCCGCACCCACTATGAAGGACTGGATATAGCAGGAAGCAGCCGCATACATTACCTGTGTTTTTCTTTACCCGAAACACTGGCCGGTCTCGAACAGGATGCGGTGCTTAAACAAACCGTAATGGCAGATGGATTGGATTGAAGGTGTCCATTATTATATCAATGAGGAAGGATTATTCGTCCTCACCGAACGATATCATCTCGAACGCGGCTATTGCTGCGGGAAAGGTTGCCTTCATTGCCCCTACGGATACGAAAGCGTACCCGAACCGCGACGCAGCTATCTGCTCGAACAACGGGCAAAAGGAAATCCGGATAAAAACGCCACCGAAGAATAAACACATCCGCTTATGGCAACCTCCAAAAAGAAAAAAGCACAACCCAAAGCGGTGCGTCCATCCGGCAAGGCGGATGATAATTTCTTTACGCTTGTATATGAAGTGGCGCGCCAGATTCCCAAAGGCCGCGTAACCTCCTATGGCGCCATTGCAAAAGCACTCGGCAGCGGTTTGTCGGCCCGCATGGTCGGCTGGGCCATGAATGGCGCCGGCAAGGTAAGACCCAAAGTGCCCGCACACCGCGTGGTGAACCGCCTGGGTATTCTCAGCGGCAAGCATCATTTTTCCCCGCCCGATGCCATGGAAAAATTATTGAAAAAAGAAGGAGTTATCGTGAAAGACGACCGCATCGTTGATTTCGAAAAACATTTCTGGGACCCGGCGGCGGAGCTTTTTAAGTCAAAATTCAAAAGTAAAAAGTCAAAAGAGGCACTGGTGGCTGAGGCTCCCGAAGCCGTGGGCAATAGGTCAATCAGTAAATAAGTCAATTTCCTTTGCGTGAAAACACGACCCGGTTTCACGTAGTAAGTCGTTAGGATACATATAACTTAAAACTTATTACTTCCAACCTTTCTTAACTTCGCCGCGATTTTTTACAACACACTATGAAACATAAATTTTCCCTATTCGCATTTATATTATTCAGCACAGTTGCTTGCGCCCAGGAACAGGAACAACTCGATGGCGTTACCATCACTTCTTCCCTGACGGAAAAACGCGCTTCTGAAACAGGACGCAATATCAGTATCGTCCGCGGCGATCAGATGGCCGGTCTCCCCGTTCACAGCATCGACGACCTGCTGCGGTACCTGCCCGGCGTTGAAACGCAGGCACGCGGACCACTCGGCGCACAAAGCGATTTTGTTTTACGCGGCGGTACTTTTCAACAGGTACTGGTGATTCTCGACGGATTGCGCCTCAACGATCCGAATACAGGACATTTCAACAGCTATATCCCTATTACACCCGCAGAGATCGACCGGGTGGAAGTATTGAAAGGTGCTTCTTCTGCTATCTATGGCGCCGATGCGGTGGGCGGCGTTATTCATATCATCACCAAAAGTTTTGCGGCACGTCAGCAACAACCTTCAAGTGCTTCTTTTTCGGGGCGCGTGGCCGGAGGTGAATATGGTTTCAGCCAGGTGAGCGCAGGCGGCACTTACCGCAGTGGGAAACTACAACTGGGCGGCGGCTTGCTCGTCAATAATACCGATGGCGTTCCGCAACGCGGAATACCCGGCTTTGTACACAACCGCTCCGTGTCGGCATCCGCGGCTTATTTTTTCAATCCATACTGGAGCCTTGCTTATCGCGGAGCCTTCGACAGCCGTGATTTTGCTGCGCAAAATTTTTATACGTCCTTTTTATCCGACACCGCCAATGAAAAAGTCAGTTCGTGGTGGCACCAGGCACGCCTGAGTTATCGGCGTAACAAAACCCGCGTATCGCTCGATGCAGGTTATAAAACACTGGAAGACGAATACCGCTTCAATCCATCATCACTCCCCAATCAGAGTAAATCAAAACTTTTCCAATCTTTATTGGTGTACCAATATCAGCTCAATACTTCGGGGGCCTTGACGGCGGGTTTTAATTACCAGCAGAAAATGATCAACTCCAATGACCGCGGTAAACATTCACTGTACCTCGCCGCGCCATTTGTTTCATTGAATCAGAAAATCGGCGAACATTTTACGCTACAACCCTCGCTGCGTACGGAATTTATCGAAGGACTCGATGCAGAATGGATTCCTCAACTGACCGCATCCTGGCGGCAGGGTGCGTGGCAATGGCGCGCAAGTGGTGGCAAGACGATCCGCGATGCAGACTTCACCGAACGCTTCAACAACTACGCAAAACCTTTTGTCGCCAGCGGCCGCATCGGTAACCCTGATCTGAAAGCTGAACACTCCTGGAGTTATGAAGCGGGTGCTGATTGGTTTTTCCATAAAAAACTAAAACTCTCCGCCACTTTTTTCCAACGCTATCACCGTCAGCTGATCGATTATGTAACCACGGCTTATGCCGATATGCCGCGCAAAGAAAACCTGTCACCAACCGGCACCTATGCTTTGGCGCGCAATATTGCCCGGGTAGAAACTTCAGGTTTTGAGGCGGATTTGCAATACGTGGAGAAATTCGGACCGGGCCGTCAGCTTTCATTGACTGCAGGCATCACCTGGCTCGATAGCCGGAGCAGCGACGGCACTTCTTCTTTGTATGTATCATCACATGCACGTTTTCTTTCCAACTTTTCGGCCCTGTATCAATGGGGACATTTTAGTATGAGCGTAAACGGACTGTATAAAAAACGGGCCGTACAGCAGGCACCGGCCATCCAGGCACAACTCACCCGCGATTACTTTGTAATGAATGTGCAGGTATCATGGGCGATTTGGCAAAATAAACTGATGGCATTTGCGCAGGCGGATAATTTATTTGACCGCTCTTACAGCGATCTGCTGGGCGCGCCGATGCCGGGCCGCTGGGTATTGGGAGGACTCCGTTTTGCTTTTGCAAAATAAACGGCTGCTTACATCTTGATTTCCATGACGCGGTTGTTGAACCGGCTTTCTTCTGCCATGAAACACATAATATGGCTTTCGATGGATGCATCGATGGTAGAAGTGAGCAGGCTGGCATTTTGTTGCGATACAGCCTGGATCCAATCAGCAACCAGCCGCCAGTCGCCACCGCCGTGGCCTTCATTTTTATAGTTCTCTACATCGAGTACTTTGCTCTCGTATTTTTTGGATTTGTCTGTACGGAAATCCCAAACGGTGAACTGATCCATATCGCCTTCGATATAGCCCTGGCTACCCATTACGCGTGTGCGTCGTCCGCCCCACGGCGTAAAGGCTTCCATATTGAAGGTGGCCGTTACTTCTTTATCAAAAAGAATATTGGTGGTATAATGATCGCATTGATCGTTGTCCATGCGGTACACGCAACGGCCATAGTCCGTTGTGCGCAGATAATCGAGAATGGCGTCGCCTTGTTTGGACTTGTCTTCGGGTAAATCGAATACGTAGGTGCGGTGACGTTTGCGGTGATAAATTTTAAGCGCTGAATAAGGGCAACTGCCTTCCACGGCACAGCCATCGGTGCAGCGTTCGGTGCTGCCTTCGGGAGCATTCGATTTTTTAAACCACTTCAGCGAGCCAAAAGCCTGGATGCGTTTGGAATCCGTACCCAGCATCCATTTGATGATATCGAGGTCGTGACAGGATTTTGCCAGGATGATGGGCGTTGTTTGTTTGCTGTTATGCCAGTTGCCACGCACGTAGGAGTGCGCCATATGTGTATGTTCGATCGGCTCGAAATGCTGCAGGCTTACAATATCGCCGATGGCACCGCTTTGCATCAGATCGCGGAGTTTAACGAAATAAGGCGCATAGCGCAACACATGACAAACAGCTACAATACGATTGGTCTTGTGGGCGAGTTCGAGAATATCGCGGCATTCCTGTTCTGACGGAGAAATGGGTTTCTCCAATAAAATATCATAACCCATTTTCAACGCGGCCATGCAGGGGCCGTAGTGCAACTGATCGGGTGTGGAAATAATGACAGCGTCGGCAAACTTGGGTTGTTTGAATACATCTTCCCAGGTTTTGAAACGCTTATCGTTGGAAATTTTATGTTTGCGTGCATAGCGTTCGTTGCGGAGTGGGATGGGCTCGGCAACGCCGACGATATCGAGTTGATCGGGAAATTCGAGTCCGTAATCACCATAGACGTTTCCGCGGGCGCCGGCGCCAAGTGTGATAGCGGTAACCGGCCGGGCCAGCGTTTTGTGGCGTTTGTCGTTGGGAAGGATCAGCGGTTCACCGGTTTCATTTTTCCCCCACAGCGAAAACGGAAAAAAAGTTCCTCCGACTGTAATACCCAATGCTTTCAGTATGTTTCGGCGCGACCATCGGTACGAAGACATAGTGGATTAGTTTTTTGCGTGAGAATGTGAGAATATACTGTGTCCAAGAATTATACCCTTTGGCAGGTTTGTGGAAGAAAAGTTGTGTTATAAAGTTATTAAACAGCCGGTAATAAGTAATAAGTTATAAGTTTTAAGTACTAGTTAAGCAGTCGTCTACGTAAAGGCTGGTCGATAAATAATGTATGGCGATCCGTTGTTATCAAACAGGCTGTTTCAGACTTATAACTTAATACTTACAACTTATAACCCATTGCGCCTTAGGCGCAATGCGCTGAAAGCCGCCACCATACAGTAATAACGATCTTTTCACTTGTCGCCCCCACTTAATTGATGTACCTTTGCCGCTCGAAAAGCAGACAGGCCCCGCCGCTAACCCGGTAAACCCCGGCCAGATAAGCACAACATTATGGAAATCAGAAACATAGCAATTATTGCCCACGTTGACCACGGCAAAACCACCCTGGTTGACAAAATCCTGCACGCGACGAAGGTATTCCGCGACAACCAGGACACCGGAGAGCTGATCATGGATAACAACGACCTGGAAAGGGAACGTGGCATCACCATTTTCAGTAAAAACGCAGCGGTTACCTACAACGGCGTAAAAATTAACGTTATCGACACCCCTGGTCACGCCGACTTTGGTGGTGAGGTAGAACGTGTATTGAAAATGGCCGATGGTGTTTGCCTGCTCGTCGATGCGTTTGAAGGCCCCATGCCTCAAACACGCTTCGTACTGCAAAAAGCTTTGCAGCTCAACCTGAAACCTATTGTAATTATCAATAAAGTGGACAAGCCCAACTGCCGTCCCGACGAAGTACATGACGCAGTTTTCGAACTGTTCTTCAACCTCGACGCTACGGAAGAACAGCTGGATTTCCCTACTTATTATGGTTCCGGTAAAAACGGCTGGTTCAACGATTCGCTGACCCAGATCGACAATATCAACCCGCTTCTCGACGGCATCCTGAAATATGTACCCGCTCCCAAAGTACAGGAAGGTAACCTGCAATTGCAGATCACTTCCCTCGACTATTCTTCTTTCCTCGGCCGTATCGCCGTAGGTAAAGTAAGCCGCGGTTCCATCAAAGAAGGTCAGCCTATCTCCCTGATGCAGACAGACGGCTCTATCCGCAAAACGCGTGTAAGAGAACTGTATGTATTCGAAGGCATGGGTAAGAAAAAAGTATCAGAAGTATTGTCAGGAGATCTTTGTGCCGTTGTAGGTATTGAAGACTTCAACATCGGTGATACCATCGCCGATGCGGAAAATCCTGAAGCATTACCCGTAATCAGTGTGGACGAGCCAACGATGAACATGTTGTTCTCCGTAAACAACTCTCCATTCTTCGGCAGAGACGGTAAGTTCGTTACTTCCCGCCACCTGCGTGACCGCCTGATGAAGGAAACCGAGAAAAACCTCGCCCTGCGTGTGGTAGACAGTGAAGAAGGCGATAGCCTGGTGGTATACGGCCGCGGTATCCTTCACCTCGGCGTATTGATCGAAACCATGCGCCGCGAAGGTTATGAACTCACTGTAGGTCAGCCACAGGTGATCATCAAAGAGATCGACGGTAAAAAATGTGAACCATACGAGAACCTGGTAGTAGACGTTCCACAGGAATTTGCTTCCAAAGTAATCGACCTCGTAAGCCGCAAAAAAGGCGAAATGCTGGTGATGGAAACAAAAGGTGAAATGCAACACCTGGAGTTCGACATCCCTTCACGCGGTCTCATCGGTCTGCGTACACAAATGCTCACCGCCACAACCGGCGAAGCCGTAATGGCCCACCGCTTCAGCGAATACAAGCCCTGGAAAGGCCCTATCCCCGGACGCAACAACGGTGTATTGGTTTCCAAGAATACAGATAAAACAACCGGTTACTCGATCGATAAACTGCAAGACCGTGGTACGTTCTTCGTAGATCCGGGTGAAGAGGTTTATGTAGGCCAGATCATTGCCGAGAACATCAAACCCGGTGACCTGATCGTAAATGCTACGGAAGCGAAAAAGCTCACCAACCACCGTGCAAGCGGTAGTGATGATGCTACCAACATCGCCCCCAAAACGCTCATGACCCTCGAAGAATGCATGGAGTATATCCAGCAGGACGAGTGCATCGAAGTAACGCCCAATTTCATCCGGATGCGTAAAGTAATCCTCGATGAAAATGAGCGTTCCAAACAAGCAAAGAGAATGGGTGCCGAAGCGCTGTAAGGAAGTTATAAGTGGTAAGTTTTAAGTAGTAAGTATTACTTCTGAATATGAAAGCCGCATCTGAACGATGCGGCTTTTTTTTGTCTTCGTACCATGGCTCGTGCACATACGAACCGCGAATACCCCGTTCGCTGATTCATCCATTCACAATTCACTATTCACTATTCACGTTTTAATTTTTACTTTTATGTATGTGTGGAATTGCCGGCATACTTTCTTCCCCTGGCCATTATTCGCTGGAGCAACTGCAACGCATGACGAAAGCCATTGCGCATCGCGGTCCCGACGGAGAAAGTCATTGGCAGAACGCCGACCGAAGCGTGCTGCTCGGCCACCGCAGACTGGCCATCATCGACCTCAGCGCCGCCGCCGCGCAACCCATGCAACGCCGCGAGGATGAAGCAAAGGACCTCGTGATTGTTTACAACGGCGAAATCTATAATTATAAAGAAATCCGCCAAACACTTTTACAAAAAGGCCATCACTTTACCACGCAATCCGACACCGAAGTGATCCTCGCCGCTTACCAGGAATACGGCGCCGCCTGCGTCGATCATTTCGATGGCATGTTTGCCTTCGCTATCTGGGACGGCGAACTACAGGAGCTTTTTGCCGCGCGCGACCGCTTCGGAGAAAAACCTTTCTTCTATCATTTTCATAACGGAAATTTTTTATTCGCCTCCGAAATGAAAGCTCTCTGGGCGGCCGGTGTTCCGCGCGACCACAACCGCAAAATGCTTTTCAACTTCCTCACCATCGGGTATACGGGCAATCCCGCCGATCCCGGGGAAACATTTTATACCAATATCCGCAAATTACCCGCCGCCAGTTGCCTGTACTATAAACCAGGTTCTGCCGAACCGGTTATTGAAAAATATTGGGAGATCGACAGCAATGAGCAGCAAAAGATCAGCGACCACCATGCATTGGAGAAATTTGATCAATTGCTTCGCCAATCCGTAAACAGACGGCTTCGAAGTGATGTGCGAATCGGCACTTCGCTGAGTGGCGGACTCGATAGTTCCACTATCGCCGCGCTTATTCATGCAGAAAATTATCCCGGGCTCACGGCTTTCACCGCTACATTTCCGGGGTTCGAGCGTGACGAATCGGCGCATGCGCAACAGGTCTGTCATCAATTCGGACTCGCTCATCAAACCATTACACCCGATGCCGAATCGCTGGAGCGTGAATGGGAACGGCTTTGTTATCATCAGGAAGAACCATTCGGCTCGTCAAGCATTTTTGCGCAATTCAGCGTATATGGATTGGCCGCTCAGCATGAGACCAAAGTATTGATCGATGGACAAGGCGCCGACGAATTGCTCGCCGGTTATCCCCGTTATTATAAATGGTACTGGCAGGAACTTTTCCGCAAAAGAAAATTGTGGCGGAGTGGAGAATTGAATGCTGCAAGGGAAAAAGGCATCACCGAGCCTTTCGGCTTCCGCAATATTGTTGCTGCTTTATTCCCCGATATAGCTGCTGTGCTGTTAGAACAACAATACTTATTACACGCATTGAAACAAAAAGACCTCACGCGCGAATTTGTAAAACTGCAAAGCCAGGAAGCTTATTACACCACGCCGGAGATCTTCACGCTGAACGGGGCTTTGCATTTTAATGCTTTTACCAATGGCCTCGAAGAGTTGTTGCGCTATGCAGACCGTAACAGCATGGCGCATGGCATTGAGGTGAGATTGCCTTTTTTAAGTCATGAACTTGCAGAGTTTTTGTTCATGCTGCCTTCGGATTTCAAGATCAGGAAAGGGTGGAGCAAATGGTTGCTTCGCGAGTCGATGAAAGATATTTTGCCGGAGTCTATTACCTGGCGCAAAGACAAAACGGGCTTTGAACCTCCGCAAAAAAAATGGATGAGCGCGCCTTCCATGACAGCACTCATCCACGAAGCAAAAAATACACTCGTTAAAGAAAAAATCCTGCGGTCATCTGTTCTCCACAAGCCGGTTATAGCAACGGCTGCCCACGATCCCGGCAATTATGACTGGAGATACCTTGCCGCCGCGTCTTTTATAAGTCAAAAGTAAAAATTCAAAAGTCAAAAGTTGGCTTACTGATAGTTAGCTATCTCCTGAAAATTTTTGACTTTTTACTTTTGAATTTTGAATTTACTTATCTCCGCGATTAAACTTATTGATCAGTTCCAGTCTTCCGTACACATCAGACTTCACGATATACCACTTGTTCTCGTCTTTCAGGTTGATCACAAAGCCGATCTCTGAATCTTCGGTTGTTTCCGTTACGGAAGCAATCTCACGACCGGGATATTTTTTGTTCAATTTTGTTTTGATGGCGGGAAGCAAACGGCTGCCGTCGTAATAGCGGATTGTTTTCAGGAGCGTACCTTGCGCATCATATTGAGCGCGCATCTGCACATCATCCTGGCGGAAGCTCGCCTGGTAAACATCTTTGTATTCGTGCCAGGTAACTTCCTGCGCATTGGTGAAACTTTCTTTGAAAGCTTTCAATATTTTTTCATTTACTTCTGAAGGTTTGCCGGCAGGCAATGGAGCGGCGAAAGTAAAACAGGTCATCAACAGGGCGGCAACTAAGCTAAGCGTTTTCATAACTAATATTTTTTTGTATGACAGGGAGGTTTTGACACAGCTAAAATAGCTTCGTTGCAAGGCGAAGTCAATGCGTTTATAGATCATTGGTAAGCGGAAAATGTTACAGGCGTATTCGTTAAATTATCTTAAATCGATCTGAAACCATTTTATCAATGATTGAAAAAGTAAACCCGAAGTACGAAGCATGGTTATATTTCTGTGACCAGGGCGATTAAGGATTTGTTAAAGGAATTTGTACGAGGATGAGTGGTAAACGCGCTACAGGAGCCAGTTCCATGAATACTGATTTATTTCCCTGATCTTTGCTATTCTGTTTTACCGTAAATGAATTATCATGAAAAAATTAGGTACTAAATACATCCACGCAGGTGCTAATCCCGACCCGTCAACCGGTGCTATCATGACTCCTATTTTCCAGACATCAACGTATGTACAGGAATCGCCCGGCGTGAATAAAGGTTTTGAATATGCGCGTTCGCAGAATCCTACACGCCAGGCGCTGGAAGAAGCATTGGCAGTGATCGAAAACGGAAAATTTGGCCTCGCTTTCAGCAGCGGCGTTGCCGCTACCGATGCAGTGATCAAGCTGCTCGTACCCGGTGATGAAGTGATTGCCGCTGCCGATATGTACGGCGGCACCTATCGCCTGTTTACCAAAGTGTTTGAAAAATTCGGCATTGTGTTTCGTTATGTCGACACCACCGATGTAGCTGCCGTAAAAGCAGCCGTTACACCCAAAACAAAACTCATCTGGCTGGAAACACCTACCAATCCGCTGATGAACATCACCGATATTGCTGCCATTGCGGCCATATCAAAAGAAGCAGGCACCATTCTCTGCGTCGACAACACCTTTGCATCTCCTTACCTGCAGAATCCGCTCGATCTCGGTGCCGATATCGTTATGCATTCCGCCACCAAATACCTCGGCGGGCATAGCGATGTGATACAGGGCGCACTCGTGATCAACGACCAGGCATTGCGCGACCAGCTTTATTTCATTCAAAAAAGTTGCGGAGCCGTTCCCGGACCAATGGATTGCTTCCTCGTGCTGCGTGGGATCAAAACGTTGCACCTCCGTATGCAACAACATTGTATCAATGGTGAAAAAATTGCGCACTGGCTTCGTGCGCATCCCGGTGTAAGCAAAGTATACTGGCCGGGCTTTGAAGACCAGCCGGGTTATGCCATAGCTAAAAAACAAATGCGTGGATTTGGCGGCATGATCAGTTTCGAATTGAAGAAAGAAGGTGTGGAAGAAGTGAACCGCGTGCTCAGCTCTACCAAACTTTTTTCGCTGGCGGAAAGCCTGGGCGGTGTGGAATCACTGATCAATCATCCGGCAACCATGACACACGCATCTATTCCCCGGGAAGAACGTATCAAGAACGGATTAAGTGATTCACTGATTCGCCTGAGCGTTGGGGTGGAAGATGCGGAAGATCTGATCGAAGACCTGAAGCAGGCCATCGGTTAATATTCTGGCATTGTATCTGCCTTAAAAAAGGTATAAGACATGAAATTTCCTCACAATTAAATCGGATGCCATGTTATACCTTATTGCGATAATATTGATAATCGGCTGGCTTTTAGGATTTTTTGTTTTCTCTGCCGGTAGCCTGATCCACATACTGCTGGTGATCGCGATCATTGCTATCCTGTTGCGTCTTATCCGCGGCAGCAGCCCTGTGTAACCGTGTAGATTTTTTGCACCACCACTAAAAGCCCTGAACTTTTTTATAAACCGTTGCAGTTACCTGCGGCGGTTTATTTTTGTACAATGACCGAGCAAAAGCTGAAAGAATTCCTGGATAAGAAAGTTGATGAGTATAACCGTCCTTCTTTTATCGCGGCGGACCCTGTTCTCATTCCCCATTTATTTACCAAAAAACAAGATCAGGAAATAGCTGGTTTCTTTGCGGCTACTTTTGCCTGGGGCAACCGCACCACGATTATCAACAAAAGCAGGGAATTACTTTCACTCATGGAGATGCAGCCGCACAGTTTCTGTCTGCATGCAGGTCCCGGTGAACTCAAAAAACTACTTTCTTTTAAACACCGCACCTTCAATCCCACCGATCTGCTTTATTTCATCGACTTCTTCCGTTATCATTATCACCGGTATGATTCGCTGGAAGCCGCATTCACCATGCATGGTAAAACGGTGGAAGAGATGCTGACCGGTTTTTATCACTATTTTTTTTCATTGGAAGATGCGCCGCCGCGCACCCGTAAACATGTTGCCTCACCTGAACGTGGTTCCACCTGCAAACGACTCAATATGTTTCTCCGCTGGATGGTCCGGCATGATGACCGCGGCGTCGATCTCGGCATCTGGCGTTCGATCAGTCCTTCGGAACTTATCTGCCCCATCGATCTGCATGTGGGACGGGTAGCGAGAAAGTTCCGGTTGCTGGAGCGCAAACAAACCGACTGGCTCGCCGCGCTGGAACTCACGGACCGTCTCCGGAGATTCGATCCGCAAGATCCGGCTCGCTACGATTTTGCGCTGTTTGCGCTTGGTATTCTCGAACATTTTTAATCCCACAGGAAGAAACGGTTACCCGATGGTTTCTTCTTCATCATCGAAGGTCTTATGTTGTAAGTGAACGTTGCCAGCAGGTAACGTCCCAATACATTATTGCTGTTGGTAGTAATGGTGTTACGATTCGTTTGTACCCAGATATTGGTATTGCGGTTCAGGATATCCTGCACACCAACCTTCAGCACGCCTGCATCACCGGGGAGGAAAGTAAAGTTGATCGCGGCATTCCAGCGCAGCACTTCTTTGGGTAAACCGCCGCCGATAGAACTGTTGTACGTATAAGTCAGCATATTTTCAATGAATATATGTTTCGGCCAGCGTATGATCAGCTCATTCTCGGTCCAGTTAGAAATAACATTCAATTGTTTGAATGCAGGATTGGTATTCCGCACGCGCTGATAGTTGATGGAGTAGTTGGTTTTGAATTCAACCTTGTCATTGAAGTTAAGCGTAAATCCAGACCAGCTCGAAATGTTCAGGTTGCGTTGCCAACTGTCGTCTTCATTGAACATAAATCTGTTCTTGCCGATCTGTCCCCAGCCTCCGGTGTACCAGGAGAACGTGAATTTCTGGCTGTACTTGTATTGTTTGGAAACGTTGAAATTGATGTTGGCACTTTGCGTACCATTCGCATTCATCGGCGTGGTAGTTTGTACACCTTGTTCATCTACCTGTATATGCTGTACAAAATCGTTGTTAGTCATTGTTGCCGATGTGTAGAAGCTGTAATAGAGGTTGCGTTTTGCATCATTGAAATAACCACTAAGCTGAACCGAATGCCGGTCGGACGGTTGCAGGGAAGTATTGCCACGGGTGATATAAAAAGGATTCGTGTTGTCTGTAACCGGCAGCAGGTACATATAACCGGGCAATACAACGTCGCGGCTATAATTTAAATTGAACTGGTTGAAAACGACGGCCAGGCTTGGCAGCAAATCCGTTCTTTTTTGTACTACGGGAGACACACCTTCGAGCCGGTTGTTGATGTTTTGCCATTGCAGGCGCACCGAAGGAGTGACGGTCAGTTTCTTGTATTTAAACTCAAGACCTGTTGAGGCAATCATACGATTGTTCTCACGGCTGAAATCATTGGTAAGCGTTTCGTTGGGCACCTGGAATTTTCCATCGCCATCTTTATTCAGTGTACGTACGCCGTTGCCTACTTTTTCGTATTCGTAGCGTACGGAGTTTCGCGAGATCAGCCATTTGGTAATGGGCTCGCTGTAACCGAGAATGGTTTGGGTAGTGGTGCTCGGCATGCGCTGCAGGCGGAGCTGCGATAACAAGCTGTCGTAAAGAATCGGATACAGGTAACGCGTTTCGGATTCGGTAAGGAAGTCGGTAAACTTATTATTGATGTCTAAATAATTGGTGAACACAATGCGGCGGTTTGCTTTCGTTTTCGACAACCGCACGATGTTGGCCATGTGCTTGTAGTAATAAGTATTGTTGAGATTATTCTGGTAAATATCGCCTGTGCTCAGCGGGCCCACTTTGTTATTGTCGCTTGTGATGGTGCTGATACGGTCTTCATCTGTTTTGCCGATCATATAATTCACATTGATCAGGATGCTGGTAACAGAATCGGGTTTCAATCTTGCCCCCACGCCGATGTTGTGTGCGTTGGTCACCACATCGCCGGTAATACGGTTGTTGTTAGTAATGACAGTGTCGCCGCTGAACTGCTGCATATTGATGGTATTGATACGGTCTACCACTACATTGCCAAAAAAGTACTGCGCAAAAATGGATTGCTTAGAACTGGGTGAGTGATTCAGGTTAAAACCGGCGCCCTTGCTGGTACTGATACCGCCGTAGCTGGACAAACCGCCAAAGTTAACCCCGTTGACATTGATAGAGCTGCCGGAATTGTTGCGCCAGATGCTGGTGCTGTTGCTTCCCTGAACACCGCGTGAGCGGTCGAGACCACCCGTCTGCATAAGTTCGGTATAACTGAAACCGGGGCGGTTGAGGTTGTTGGCATAGCCGAGTATGCTTACCTGCAAAGTATCGCGGTAAATATTGGCGATGGCACCTGCTTCATAACGTGATTCGGTACCGGTGCCGGCGTAGGCTTTTCCGAACCAGCCTTTCTTCACGCCTTTTTTGAGCGTGATATTGATCACCTTTCCTACATTATTGATATTATCATCGCCATTGCGCAGCATTTCTTCCTTATCATCTACCACCTGTACCTTATCGATCACGTTAGCGGGCAGATTGCGGGTGGCCATCTTCGGATCGTCGCCGAAGAAGGACTTACCATCGACGAGCAAACGGTTAACGGGTTTGCCGTTGACGGTGATATTACCGTCGGCATCTACCTGAACGCCGGGCAATTTTTTCAGGAGGTCTTCCACCAATGCATTGGGCAATGTTTTAAATGCCGATGCATTGAACTCGATCGTATCTTTTTTGATCGTCACGGGCGGGCGTTCCGACACCACCAGCACTTCGTCCAGCGAAGTGGCATTGGGTTCGAGGTAAACATTCCCAAGATCGATTACGGGCGTATCGGAGGTGGCGGTGAATTCGTGGCGGTAAACGCCGTAACCGGAAAACGAGACCACCATGCGCAGCGGGATGCCGAGTGGCAGGCCGGGCACGCGAAAATCGCCGTCCGGGGAACTGAGGCGATAGGTAACAATAGCCGTATCCGCTGCTTTGAAAACGGTAACGGTGGCCAGTGCAAGTGGCTGTTTATTGGCGGAATCGAGGAGTTTGCCCTTAACGGAGCCCTGGGAAAACGCGGACAGGGAAAATGATGTAACTAACAGAAATAGAAGCAGTTTCTTAAACATGGGGTTGGTTTTGCTCGTGCAAATTACGAGAATATTCGTAATAAGAAATAGTTCGTACTTCCTTTAACATTTTCTTTACGCCGGCGTGAATCGTATTTTTAATGCTATGTCCGAAACAGCCTCTCTTATTCATCTGGCCGAGCAGGTAGCCCAACAGCCTGCCAGCGACGATTTAAACCGCCTTACGGAGCAGATCAGGCAATTGATCAACGAAGACTTTAATGCGCTGGTCAGCCTGCTGTACCGCCAGGACGTGAGCGAGCACAAATTAAGAGCGCTGCTGGCCGGGCAGCCCGAAGCGGACTCCGCCGTACTGATCACCGGGCTGCTGGTGGAGAGAATGGCACAAAAAATAAAATCCCGCCAGACGTTCAGCCGGCGGGATCCTTCTATTCCCGATGAGGAAAAATGGTAAGTTTATTTTTTCCCAAACATCAATTCTTTCACTTTCTCCTTGTCTTCTTTTTCTTTTTTGAGGTCGAACATCGTACCGAATACATGATCCCATAAAGTCGAACTCACGCCAAATCCATTGTGTTCGTTTTTGTAATGATGCAGATGGTGATTGCGCCACAGACCTTTCATCCATTTAAACGGCGGATTCCAGGCATGGATAGCGTAGTGCATCGTGCCATACATCAGGTATCCCAGCATAAAACCGGGGAAGAACATCAGCGAATTGTTGCCAATAGCGAGATACATCAGTCCCAGGATAGTGCTGGAGATGATCAGGCTGGGCACGGGTGGCATGAACAGGCGCTGCTTATCACGGGGATAATGATGGTGATTGCCATGCAGGGTATAGATGAATTTCTGCATACGCGTGTTATCGCTTACCCAGTGAAACAGGAACCGGTGCGCAAGGTATTCAAAGAATGACCAGAAGAGAATGCCTCCAAAGAACGTGAGGAATACGCGCCCTGCACTGTAATGCAAGGTTGCATTGCTGTAATACAACATATAAATGATCACCGGAGTATACATTCCCCAGATCACCAGCGGATGTGTTTTTGTCAGCATCTCGAGGTAATCGTTCTTGAACAACCTGGCCTGCCCCTTATTGTGAATCTTTTCGAATTGCATGCGGCAAAGATACTTTGATTTTTGCATCAGCGGAGCGCAGCAAAAACCCTGATTTTTTTTTTCAATGGAAACTTTAACGAATAACCTGGTGTCATTTCAGCAGCTCGTCAACCCGCTGAAAATCATATCCTCTTTTTTTCAGATATTCCAGCAGCGCGGGCAGTAAACGGTAAAATTTATCCTTACGCGCCGGATCCGTACCTAAATGAAGCAGTAATATAAATCCATTCAGGCCGGAAGCGGATTCTTTTTCATAGCGTACTACCTGGTCATAAATCGCCTGGCTGCTAAGGTAATTGGATAACGCCGGCCAGGTGTAATCCGCATTACTCCTTGTACCAGGCGTGAAATTAATCAATTGTACCCCCGATTTTTTTGTCCAGGCCGCAATGCTGTCGTTGTGCCACTCATAAGGCGGCAAAAAGAAGCCCGCATCTTCGCTGCGGATCCCGTAAGTGGCCATCGTTTCGTAATTTTTTTTCAGGTCTGCGAAAAATTGTTCTTCTGTCACCAGCAGGCTGTCGCGATCATCCCAGCTGCAATAAAGCAGGTGTTTGTCTGAGTGCGGACCAAGATAATGGCCACCGCGTTTCAGTTGCTGCACCGCCGTTTTATGTATCCGGTAAAAATTCCCGGTCAGGAAAAACGAGGCTTTTATTTTTTTATCCGCCAGTGCTTTTGTGATGGCAGCCGTGCCATCGGCAAATTCATCGGCGGTAAAGACCAATGCAATTTTCTTTGTACGCGTATCGCCGCGGGTAATAGCGCCATAGGTCATCGTTTTATTAGCCGCCAGATGTGCGGGCATTTTGACCGCCTCACGCGATGCCAGCAAATACACAAGCGATGCTGTTCCATCCATCGTTGGTTCATTGGTACTGTAGTCGCCATAATCATCATGATAAACAGCCAGGTCGCTCTGGAACGACGCGTACTCATCTTCGTCCTGCAGTTTTATACCAATCAGGCTTTTGTAAATTGATGTATACACCGGTCCGTCGACCAGGCCGCCATCGATCGGGTATTTTTTTAAATGCGTAAACGCAGAGTGCGGGTCCACCGGTGTGTCGCCCTGTACAGGCAGTCCGTATACCATGCTTGTGCCCCACGGGTTGCAACCAAACAACCAATCGATGTTGGCCTGTTCGAATGCAGCATAGCGATTATCACCACTCAGGCTCCTGTACCAGAAACATTGAATGGCAAAGGCGGCGGTAAGATTGTTACTGCACCAGATAAAGGGAACACCGCGGTAGAAAGCATTTTGTTCCGCCTTGTCCCAAACCTTTTCAATACCTGTACGATAAAAATCCATCAGCATATCTGCTCTTTTTTGCCAATAGACCGCTTCTGCTCCTTTGGCTTTGGCCGCACGTTCACGAAGCAGGCGCGTCAATTCATAATGACCGGTATTGATAAACGGATACCATTGATAATGCGCGGCCGTATCTGCACCAAGCCACGGCGTGATGGGTTCATTGATCGCATAGGCAACGGCTCTGTCAAGCATATCATCCACGGCTTTTTGGTTCTCCTTCCATAGCATTCCTGCCAATGCCGCTCCGGCCATTTCCATATCATCTGTCCAGTTTTCTTCTGCATAGATATAAGGCGCTTTGACGGAAACCGTCTGCGTTACACCCGGCTTCTTTAAGGCAAAACGGAAAGCGCCGATGGCTTTTGCGTAACTTTTATCAGCCGTTTCCACATGGATGCCGGACTGATAGGCCAATGCAAATGCCGCCGCGATCTTGGCAGCCGTAGAGCTGGTACCGGTTGTTTTATTCCATCCTTTTCCCTGCTGCTGCGATTCGCCGGTGATGCGATAGACCGGCCGTTGATAGCCTTTTCCATATTGACTGTCTTCTTTCGGTATGCGCATGCTGATGTGATCGCGGTCGTCGGCTACCTGGTTGTACATCGTATCGCCTCCGGGATACATACGGTTCAGCCATTCCATTCCCCATCTTGCCTCGTCGATCACATCGGGCTGGCCATTACCGCCGGGGCGTCCATTGGCCAGGTGTTTATCCGTGAATACCGCCGGAAAGTCGCGGCCGGCGAGCAACAGGTGATGGGTGGCATTGGCAGAAGTGGTTACATATTGGAGATAGTCACTCGCATCATGCCAGCCGCCGCGCGCGTCCACGTAACTGCTGTCGGGAATGTTTTGTCCATAGCGCACGTAGCCGTCCTGCGTATGGCAACTGTCGTTCAGATAAGGATTGAAGCCGCATCGCTGCTGCCGCATATACCGCAGGCAGAAGTCTGCCGCGCCCTTGTACACGTTTGCATCGATGGAAAAAACCGCAGAGCGCGTATCGCCTGTCTGCAAATAATAGCTGCCGGATTTTTTATAGAAAGAAAAATCGAGTCTGGCCGTGTGGCGGAACGGGCCGTATGCACCAAAGGACTGTGTTTTTCCTTTGGTCACTTCAGCGCCGGTTTTCGCGTCATGTAAGGTCCATTCCGAAGGAACATTGCCGTTTTTGGCACACCAGACAGCGCCCTTCGGCAGATCGGGCAGGTAGCCCAGTTGATTGATCCGTATCCAGCTTTGCTGTGCTTCCGCAACGGCGGCAAACAGCAGGCAAAACAAAAGAGAAAAGATTTTCATACACAAGCAGCTTTGGTCAGTCATAGGTAAACTTCCAGCTCTGCAGATCGGGCTGGTGTTTACGCGGACGTTTCAATTCATGGTTATAAATGATGTTGCCAACTTCTTTGAAAAACGGGTAGCCTGTTTCGTCGTATTCATATTTATTATCGTTGAGCACGCCGTCTTTGTTTACATAGATATTCCCCGAGAGCATGAACTCCACGTTATTTTTAAAGTCTACGATATAACATACATCTGTCAGGAAGCCGTAGCTCCAGCCGGTTTTGTTGAACGAGCGGATATAGGACGGAATTTTTTCCTTGCCGGCCCGGAAGAAAAAGAATTTGGTGTAGCTGTCGAAAAATTCGGTGGTGTCATAGTTGGGGAAATGGCTCTCCGAAGGCAATTCAGACATATAGCGATACAGAAACTGATAATCGTCTTCCGTGAGATCGAAGCGTTGCTTCGCGGGAACGGAAGAGGGGAATAAAACCGATTGTAATAATCGTTGCAGATCTGCCAGCGGGGCATTGTTATGCGTGGTAAAATCCATCGGTTCACCGATCAGCTTTTCGTCGCGGTCGTAATAGGCGCGGCCGATCAGGTTGCGTTGACTGAAGTCGAAGTTGAACGCACTTTTGGCGGCAGGTTGTGCATACAGGAGTTTTCCTTTTTCATCTAAAAAACGTACGGGATTGGTCAAGCGGTTCTCTTCTTCGTTCATCCGCACGAACCGGCGCGTAATGCGCGTGTTCCTGTAGCCTTTTTTTTGTAAGGTTTCATTGATGTATTGCTGACCCAGAAATTCATACAACCGGTTATAGGCATCGTTATCACTTACCAGGAATATTTTGCGGATGTATTGGGCGATGGATGGCAGTCCGTTTTTGGCAGAAGTGTCGGTGAGTACGGTCGTTTGCGGAGGTGCGGCGCTGTCTGTGAGCATCGTTGTATACTTCCCGACGCCGGCTTTTTTGAGACGGTTTAATTTTTCCAGGGAAAGAAAAGCCAGTGGCATCTTGACCGTGGAGGCCGGATTGAAATAGCGGTCTTTGTCTACGTTGAGGTAGTAATGCGTAAAAGAAGGCTTATTGTTTTTATCGCGGTCGATGCGGGTATAAATGAGTTGATAGCGGAACGTGTCGGGCTGTGCCAGTACGGACTTCAAGGCAGGCGATGCGTTTTCTTCCAGCAGTCGGCGCAGCCAGGACGAGTCGGGAGTTTGGGCATGCATGGTATAAAAAGAAAAGAGGAACGACAGTAAAGCGGCCAGGCGTATCATTGGCAAAAGATACAACTCTTCAGGTAAAAAAGGGTGCCGGGCGCAGCGGGCTGCTCATTTCCCATTAACTTGCGGCAAATATTTGCCGATGAAACTGGTCTCCTACCTGAAAGATGAACGCGAACAATTGGGCGTGCTGGTGAACAACCTTGTATATGATATGGAAGTACTGCACCCCGATCTTCCCAATAGTATGAACATGTTCCTTACTTACTGGGACGAAAGTTTTCATATTGCCCAGGCGGGAGAGTTGATGTTGCGTGAAGGAACGCGCACGAGCAACCGCGGCATTCCTGTGGATCAGTTGCAGTTGCTGGCACCCGTGCCGTTTCCTGCAAGCTGCCGCGATGGTTATGCCTTTCGTCAGCACGTGGCCGCTGCGCGCCGCAACCGCAAAGTGGACATGATTCCCGAATTCGACCAATACCCCATTTTCTATTTTACCAATCACCACGGCATACAGGGTCCCGGTGAACTTCGCGCCATGCCGGATCATTTCGAAAAGCTCGACTTCGAACTGGAAGCGGCGATCGTTATCTGCCGCCATGGCCGTAACATTCCTGCCGAACGTGCCGACGAATACATTGGCGGCATCATGATCATGAACGACATGAGCGCAAGACGTCTTCAAATGGAAGAAATGTTGCTGAACCTCGGACCTGCCAAAGGCAAAGACTTTTCTACTGTTATCGGCCCCTGGCTGGTAACGCTGGATGAATTGCAGGCCTTTGAAATTCCTGCGAAAGAAAATCACACCGGCAAAAGCTGGAACCTGAAGATGAAATGCTGGGTAAATGGTGTTCAGGTGAGCGAAGGCAATCTCGGTGATATGGACTGGACCTTTGCAGAGATCATCGAGCGCGCCTCCTATGGCGTGGATCTGTATCCCGGCGATGTGATCGGGAGCGGCACCGTAGGCACCGGATGTTTCCTCGAGCTCAACGGCACGGGCAAACTGAACGATCCGAATTACCAGGAACAATGGTTGCAGGCAAATGATAAAGTGGAAATGGCCATCGATCAACTGGGACATTTATCCAATACCATCGTAGCCGAAGATTCCAGTTGGAGCATCCTCGCACAAAAGAAAACACCTGCAACAGAGTAAGTAAAAAATACTTTGTATGAAAAAAGCTATCCTGACTATTGTACTGCTGGCACTGTCCAATACATTCATGACATTGGCGTGGTACGGACACCTCAAGTTCAAGGAATACAAATGGGGCCAAAATCTCGGGCTCGTCAGCATCATCCTGATCAGTTGGGGCATTGCCTTATTTGAATATTCCCTGCAGGTGCCGGCCAACCGCATTGGTTTTTCTGAAAACGGCGGCCCTTTTAACCTGTGGCAGTTGAAAGTATTGCAGGAGGTGATCACCCTGATTGTATTTACCGTGTTTGTATTGGTTGTTTTCAAACAGGAAACCCTGCGCATGAATCATTTGATAGGATTTGCTTTTTTAGTAGGAGCCGTGTATTTTATTTTTAAAAAGTAAGGAAGAAGGTGTAAGGTTTAAGGCGTAAGGCTTAAGGTCTAAGGTGCTCGAAAAGGTGCATGAAGAGGACTTCGGGCCGAAACTTCGGGCCGAAACTTCGGCCATAGGTTTAGGTAAGCATCCCATTGACCATTGACGATTGACCATTCACCATTCACCATTCACCCTTTTGAATTTTGACTTTTGAATTTTGAATTCTTCCGCAACTACCTGCTCGCAAAGGGCGCCCTCACTGACGAACAATTCGACACGGTCAGCCATGCCATACAGGAGCGGACTGTTGCCAAAGGCACGGTGCTTTTGCGGCAGGATGAAATATGCAGTGAAGTATACTTTGTAGCAAACGGTTTATTGCGTTCCTACACAGTGGATGACAATGGCCGCGAACACATCATTCAGTTTGCGCCGGAAGATAGCTGGATCAGCGACCGCAACAGTTTCCTTTTCGGCGAACCGTCACTTATTTTCATTGATACAATAGAAGAGTCGAAACTGGTGGTGTTGACGCCGGAATTTTTCCAACAGGTTTCGGCTTTTGCGGGCTTCAATACGTTTAATACAAAAGCATTGCACAACCTGGTGCGCATGCAACAGCACCGGATCAGTTTATTGATCGGCGCTTCTGCGGAGACGCGTTATATGGACTTCATTGAACGTTATCCAAGTCTTACCCTCCGCGTACCGCAATGGATGATCGCTTCTTACCTGGGCATTACGCCTGAATCGCTGAGCCGTGTACGCCGGGAACTGGCGAAAAGAAACTTCAAACCCGGATCACAAGCTACCGAGTAGCTTTTGTGCTTTTTTATAATAAGGAGATACCTGCGGAACTTTTAACGCCTGTTCTCGGGCCGCAGTTTTTTCATTGAGGTTTTCATACGAAAGTGCTGCAAAATAAGCCGCATCACCTGCATAAACAGACGTACCGGAAGAAATGCGCGCCAAATGCGTGACCGCCGGTCCCCATGCTTTATTTCCCACATAACTCAGTCCGAGATAATAACGCGCGGCAGCCGATTGCGTATCCGCCGTCACTACCTGTTCCAGTAATAAAGCCGAAGCTGCATAGTCTTTATCATTGTAAGCTTTAGAAGCCGCGTTGAATAATGAATCGCTGTTGACGCCGCGGCTTATGGTTGCTTCCATCGCCGGAAGTTCCATTCCGTTGTTACTGAATACACCCGACATCACCACTGCAAAGATCAAAGCAGCCGCAGCCGCCAGCCCGATCACGATCCTGCGGAAGGGTATTACTCGGGTGGTGGGTTTATTTTGTGCCGCCGCTACTGCTTTCAAGGTGCTGCGGAGAGCGGGCACAGCTTGTTCTGCTTTCAATCGTTTTGCAATGACGTCCTGCATTTCGCGGCGGATGGCCGTTTGCTTTTGCAGTTCCGCATTTCCGCGAAGCTCCTGTTCAAAAGCCGCCTGCCCGTCTGCGGAAAGTTGTCCGTCGAGGTAGTCCTGTATTTGATCGAAATAATTTTCCATGACATTCTTCTATTTAAACAATGGGTGCTGGCGCGCAAGGGCTGCGAGGCCGGCCATGCATTCACTTTTCTTTTTTCGCAGATAGGCGTAGGTGAGACCGAGCGATTCGGCTACTTTTTCCTGGTGATCGCCGGACATGCAGGCTTTGATGATCTCCCGGCATTTATCGCCGAGTTGTTCCAGCAGTTCCATGATCGTTGTTTCGCGCTCTTCGCGCCGGGCATACTCTCCGGCGCTGTCCCATTCCTCCTGTTTAAAAGAAGATACGTCGTCAAACGACTTTGTTACCGGGCTTCTGCCGTTCTTTTTGAGCACATTCAGCCATTTTCTTTTGCAGACCAATACGAGGAAGGCCTCAAACGGGCAGGTAAGTACAAAATCACTTTCCGTGCTCATCCGGTATATATCGACAAGGGATTCCTGGAAAATGTCGGCCGCGTCTTCTTCGCTACCGCTGTTGGTAACAATCAGCCGTTTTATTTTATCTGCATATAAACGATAGATCTCCGCGATACCACGGGCATCATTTTGCTGTAAAAAAGTGATATAGCGTTGGTCCTGGTGCAAGATTAAGAGTTAAGTCAAAATTAAAAATTCAAAAGTCAAAAGAATGAATGTTCAATTGTCAATTGTGAATAGAAAATGATCTGTAATAGCCGGCAATAAGTCGATTAGTAAATAACTGAATATTGATCCCGATTGGTGAATATATTGACTTACTCACTGATTGACTTATTCACGCTCCTCACTTTTGACTTTTGACTTATTACTTATTACTTTAAAAATATTACTTATTTTTCGTAACAGCTTGAAGTATATATGCTCAGCTCTTCCAACCAGACCGTCAAAAACCTGTCAGATATGAGGAACCTGCTTCTTTTCCTGTTATTTTCCGCAATGGCTGCACCCGCTTATGCGCAATTGCCTGCCGGAACTGATAGTACTGCCGGTTTTGAGATTGTGGCCGGCAAAGACGATTTTGAATTCAGACCTAAACTGCGGCCCCTGCAGGTTATTCCGGGTGGCAGAAGCCCATTCTATACCTATCTCTGGGATTTTGGTGACGGACATTTCAGTACAGACTCCATGCCGCGTCACCGTTATGCATTGCCCGGAAACTATACCGTTCAATTATACGCCGTCAACAATTATGATGACGGCAAACGTCCGCCACGCCCGGTAAAACGCCAGAATGAAGTTTCTGAAGCTATGGCTTCTGTTACCTCACCGTCGAATGCGGAGAAAAACTTCTTTTCCGCCAATGGTGTATTTCAACTGGCAAAAAACACCAATGCGCTTCCGGGTGAAGACATGTTGCTGATTGCCGGATTGCGGGCGCCCCAGGGAAAGGGACACTTATTGATATTAACCAATGAAAAGATCTATGGACCCGGTGGATTCAAACAACGCGATGCATCATCCTATTATGGAGAAAAACAATTGAACCCCGACAGTGTAGACGCCGCTAAACTATGGGCATCGGTATCGCAGATAACGGTTACGCAAAGCGGTAGTCCGCATTACAATAACCGCCAGGACCGCAAAGTGACTGCGGATGAAGCCAATCAATATTTCCGTGGATTGTTTGCGCAGTATAATACAAAGCAGGTGTATACAGTGAAAAGCGAAACAGATAAATCAGCGTTCTCCTTTATTCAATACGACATTACACCGGAAATGTTGAAGGATACCAATGCCATGGTTACGATCACGGGCATTTATTTTCCGGAAGATGGTGGCGATGCCTATGTGCATCAGCTGGAAGTGCCCGTAGTAGCCTCGCATGATCCGAACCGCATGTCGCTGAAGCAATCGCGGATGAGCTATCGTATGATGGCAAAACGCAAAGAAATGTTGTACAAAGTGCAATTCCAGAATGATGGTGAAGGCGATGCACGCAATATCAGGTTAGAAATAGATCTGCCAGCCAACATGGATCCGTCCACATTCAGACTGTTGCAGCTTTCGCCCAACTGTCCTCCCTGTTCGGACAGTATTACGCGCGGATGCTGGGAGCAAACAGTGAAGGAAGACAAAACAATCGTATTTAATTTCCGCTGGATCAGTCTGCCCGGAACCAAAGCCAAAGACATCTCCAATGAAGACAGTACGAAGGGATTTATCCGTTTTGTGGTAAAGCCGAGGAAGAAACTGCCGAACCAGGCATTCCGTGGGCGCACGGCTATTTACTTTGACAAAAACGAACCGATCATAACGAACACGGCAACGGGAAGATTCCGCAAAAGTCTTTCACCAATTGTGTTTGCGGCGCATCAGTTAAGCATACAGGATGGAGACGTAGATAAAGAAGTCAAGAGTATGCGCAGCCGGCAGGCCTGGTCGCTGGGCGTGGGATTGTCGCCATTGGCGCCTTATAAAAAATTATACTGGCAAGTGGAATTGTATGGCGGCACGGTGCAACAACAGACAGACTATGGGCGTGTATTCCGGCCCGGTAGTGTCACCATCGATGGTGTGGATTATAACTATGACTTCTATGAAAGGAAAGTCTCCGCGCGGATCCTGCGGCTTGACGTAGTACCGGTGCAATTGAGGTATAACATTGGTCATTTCGTCTCTGTGGGGGCGGGTGTGCAATGCAAACTTGATCTGCCATTATCAGCGGAAGAAAACAGGACCATCTATCCCTTCGTGAATGGACAGGAGCGAAAACTTTCACAAACGGTCGAAACAAATAAAGGAGGCACGGGTCCTATACGCTTCCGTCCGTTTGCGGATATTAATATTGGTAAAATATTATTGGGACCCTGCATCGGCGCGCGTTATCAATTTGACGGCAAGCAGGGGCAGTATGTGCAGGTGTATGGCGCATGGAGGTTGTAGAAGGCGTAAGGCCCGACACTTCGGGCTAGGGCATAAGGTATAAGGCTATAAATCTCTTTGCATCTTTGCTCCTTATGCGTCTTTGCGTGAATTTTTCGCGCAGAGGAATGACGAATTTACCGATTGACCATCTCCCCCTTTTTTGAATTTTGACTTTTTAATTTTGACTTTTTCCCCGAGGTTTGTAGCTGAGCCAACAATATGATCATCGATTTAAGCCATCGCTGATCATCTCGTCCAAACCAACCACCATCGTATGCCGAAGCGTCGCCTGTTGCTGCATTTACTGCCGTGTCGTGCAGTAAATATCTTTTTCCTGTCTATTTTAGTTGGATCAACCGCGCGTGCCCAGGCCCCGGCCGTCTATCCGGCGGGTTCGAAGACCAACTGGGTACGCACCTGGGATGCGACAGGGCCGGAGACCAACCCCGACAACCTCATTGCACGGCCATTAACGGATGTGCGCATGGCCACGCAATACATGGATGGCGTAGGCAGACCGGTGCAAACGGTGATCAAACAAGGATCCTTAATTACAGGCGGAACGGCGACGGATATCGTTAACACGATTGTTTATGATGAACTGGGTAGGGAACAATACAAGTTTTTGCCAGCTCCGGCTAGTACAACGGGTGGCAATGCCAGTGTAACCGATGGTTTGTTTAAACGCAACCCGTTTGAGCAACAAAATGCTTTTTATAGCAGCAGCAACGCTGCGCTGAACCCGGTCGCGGGCCAGGGTGAGACGTATTACTATGGTAAAACGGAATTTGAAGCGTCACCACTCAGCCGCCCATTAAAAGGCATGTCCCCGGGTAATAGCTGGGTGGGCGCGGCAAGAGGCGTGCAAACTTCGTACATGCACAATACAGCCACCGACGCGGTACGTATCTGGAATGTGGGAACAGTGAGCGGCGACTTTGCAACGTATACCACTCCGGGTATCTATCCCGAAGGAGAACTTTACAAAACGATCACGACCGACGAACACGGTAAACAAGTGATCGAGTACAAGGACAAAGACGGGTTAGTAGTGTTGAAGAAAGTGCAACTGACGGCCACGGCTGACAATGGAACCGGCAGCGGGCACAGCGGTTGGCTCTGTACTTATTATATCTATGACAAGCATAACAGACTGGCCGGTGTGATCCAGCCACAGGGTTTTATCGACCTGGTGGCCAACAGCCTCACGTTTACCAGTATTATTTTGGAAGAACAGACTTTCCGCTACGCCTATGATGAGCGTGGCAGAATGATCGCCAAACAGGTACCCGGCGCCAAACCGGTGTACATGGTGTACGATAATAAGGATCGATTGGTGATGACGCAGGACGGCAACCTGAGAAGCAGTAACCAATGGCTGGTGACGCTGTATGATTATTTGAACCGCCCTGTACAAACAGGCCTGTGGACCAGCAGCCAGACCAGAAGCTGGCAGCAGACACAGGCCAATGCGGCTTCGACGGACTATCCGTTTGCCGCCACTTCCACGCCGGGCAGCGGTTGGGACAGACTAACGCGAACGCATTATGATGACTATGCTGGTCTGCCTTCCGGTTTATCGGCTACGTTTTTAACGACCTGGAACAGTCATTTCCTTTCAGCATCTACAAGCTTTCCGTTCCCTGTTACTCCGCT